>JASFYY010000013.1:0-38844 GCA_045046875.1 Verrucomicrobiota bacterium
CCTCTGCCCGTTTTGAGTTGTGATTTCATTTTTAACTCGTTACTCTTTCGTGTAAGCCACCCTCGCACTCTGGCAGAGGATCGACTACATTCAAACGTTGTGCCTGGAAAATGAAGAGGCGAATTTACATATTGGTAATTTTTTTACTTGGAATAATAGTGGGAGGCTATTTGATTGGGCCGTCTGGGTATTCTCTGATCTTTGCTCCCTTTCCTGATCAATGGTCTGATATTTCTATAGGAATGACTTCAGATAAAGCTCGGAAAATACTTGGAGTCCCTACAGCAAACGGACGGAATTTAAAATTACTTGATCGGTGGATTATCATGAAAGGTGGAGTTTTTCTCCACCTCGACCTTTGGATTGAACCTAACGAATCTGGAACGGATCGAGTTAATAGAATTGACCGATTCCGTCGTATTTCTGATTATACTTTTGACCATCAAACCAAAACTTAACTTGGGCACAACAAACGGCGTAGCCAAGCCACTACCCACCTACAGTTATGGCTCACCGAAATCCCAACCATCAAATACAGAAGCAACGCTTGCTCCCAGTGTCTGGTTAGCCTCCACGTTGTGCCTAAAAAATGAAAACGTCCATCGTAACTTCATCACGCATAGCGCTTCTTGTATTTAGCACGGCTTCGATATTTCTCTTGATGATAGTATGTAGCAGTTGGAGCAGCTTTTCTTCACCTGATCCCAATCCTACCCAATTACGCTGGCTAGTAGTTTCAGACATACTCACACTTCCCACAAAGGTATTCCCGAACAACTTACATGGATCAACCCTATTCATCTTTGTCCTAATATTCTGGTCGGCAGCTCTATACGCTATTAGTTACTTTCTTATTTTCATCCTCAACAGAATATCGAAAAACATCCGTGGAGTTCAGGTCTAATAAAGATGCACAGCAAAACGGCGTAGACCAAGCCGCCACCCACCGGCAGTTATGACTCACCTTAATTTTAAACATCAAACCCTTCATCAACGCACACTCCTGTTCAGGGATGCGGTGTGACTTGACGTTGTGCCAAATAAATATGAACCGCGCTAAAGAAATGTTTTGGCAATATGCCTGCAACCACTTTTTTATCGCGCGCGATGGCTTCTATGAGGAATACAAAAAGCTCGGTGGAGGAAACAAGGATGAGGAGGCGCTATGGAAGTTGGAGTTTATTGCTGACCAGTTAACGAAACTCTCCACCGATGATTTCAAACCACTTCATCAACTTTGCAGTGCCAAAGCAGGTGAGGCCATACCTGCTTTACTCGACGTCGACGAATATGGCGATGATTTATCGCGATTCTGGTACGCCTTCACACTTCATGACCTTACTCGTCATGGGTTTATATCGGAAGAAAATAAGAAGAAGGCACTTATGAAAGCGAATGAATTGTGGTAAGGCATTTTAAAGCATCCCGTCGGAATTACTGAAGTGAATCGCACTCAGGTATCTGAATTCATGGTAAAGGATCTTGAAGTGAAGACGGCGGAAGGTTATGTTAGGGATTATGCACAATCGAAGCTCCAAGAAGCAAGTCGCAGAACAAACGAGAGTAGGTAATTTCTTCCTCGCCTTTAGTTCTCTTGCATTCTAGTTTTGATTACGTCACAATTTGGCCGCAAAAGCGGCAGGGTTTCGTTCCAGGAATCATCTGTCTCTGAACGTTGTGCGAAGTACAATGAAAACAGGATTGAGGCAATATTTGGAATTTACTATTCTGTGTTAGATTAAAATTGAGGGTAACAAAATATGAAGGTGCTAACTATTATCTCGACTTGTGTGATGTCAGTATCAGAACAAGGAGCTGTGGATTGAGTGTTGAACTTATTGAAGCAAAAGAAGGGACCCGGCTAAAGGGGCCTCATTTTGATTATCCGGATCCAAGGCGAGTTGCTGATTTCATCAACAAACATGGATGACGGGGATGCACGGGATGGTGAAGGAGGGTGGAAAAATTCTAGAGAGGGGGTGATTTCAAAAATGCGGTGCCCCATGACGGATCCTGGTTCCGCGTGATGTGGCTTGACAGTGATCTTGGCGCAGTCCAAGTCTAAGGACTATGCCTGAAGATACTCCGGAAGTTCCACTTGACCCTACCTCTTTGCGCCTTGCGGCGTCGTCGGCCTTGATCCGTCGTCGGCGTACGATCAAGCCTGAGCAGATGAATACCCGTGCGGTGGACAAGCGTTTCATTGCTGCAATTTTGGAAAATGCCAATTGGGCGCCGAGTCATGGTTTGACCGAACCCTGGCGCTTTACAGTTTTCACCGGTGAGTCGCGGGAGGATCTGGCGGCTTATTTGCGCCGTTTGTATGTGCTGAAAACGACGGAGGAGAATTTTCGCGAGGACAAACTGGAGAAGCTGGGGCTCAATCCTTTGCGGGCTGATGTGGCGATTGTGTTGGGGATGAAACGTCAGGACTCGGAGAAAATTCCCGAGGTGGAGGAAATCGAGGCGGTGGCTTGTGCGGTGCAGAACATGCATTTGACGGCCTCGGCGATTGGCCTGGGGGCATTTTGGTCAACTCCGCCGATTGTCTATACGCCGGAAATGGTGAAATTTATTGAACTCGATCCTGAGCGTGACCAGTGTTTGGGAATATTTTATCTCGGCTGGCCAGAGGGCAGTGATGCGGAGGAAAAGGGGAAACCCGGTGAGGAAAGTCACTGGCCAGAGGGTAAAAGGGGGCCGGTGGCAGAGAAGATCAATTGGAAGGATTGATGGGCGTGGGTTTTAGTTGTTTGCCAGCGGGTTTGCGGTGGAAACAAAGTTGGAGATTTGTTTTACGATGAGGGTATTTTTAGACGCAAGGTGATGGAAATTTTTATCGTAACGGTCAAATGGTTCACGGTGGTAACTTTGATGTTCGGGGGATTGGTGGGTACTTTTCTGCCGATCCTGCCCGGTTCGTTTTTCATCTTGATGGGGGCGGTGGCGCATTATTTTTTGTTTGGGCAGAGTGAGAGTGGTTTGTCATGGTTGAGTTTTGTGGTGCTGACCTTGTTGTTCGCTGTTTCGATTCTGGTGGATTGGGTCAGTGGGGCGATCGGGGCGAAGTGGTTCGGTGCTAGCAAGTGGGGCATTGGCGGGGCGATCCTGGGCGGGATCGTGGGGATTTTTTTTGGTTTCATTGGTCTCATCATCGGGCCGCTGCTGGGGGCTTTTTTGTTTGAAATGATTTTTGCTAAAAAGCAGCTCAATCTGGCGACCAAATCGACCTGGGGCACTTTGATCGGTGGCGGCGCGGGGCTGGTGGCGAAGCTGATGGTTTCGGTGGCGATGATAGCTTATTACATTATGGATGCATTTTTTGTGAATTGACTCCCTTTACCTGGACTGACTTCGCCTATAGAGTCGCAGGGTGGAACAGGTCGGTGACGATCGCTGTTTTCGCGGCTTCGGCTGTTGGATTCAGAGGAAAGTCCGGACACCATAAGGCAGCGTCGCCCTGAGAAACCAGGGGAGGCGGGCAGCGAAAGCTCCCGTCGACGGAAAGTGTCGCAGAAAACAAACCGCTTTTTTTGGCTTCGGCGAAAAGGAGTAAGGGTGAAAAGGCGAGGTAAGAGCTCACCGCTCCTTTGGGTAACCGGGGAGGCACGATAAACCCCATGCGGTGCAAGACATAACAGGACAAACGGGCCGCCTGCCCGGCTTCCGGAAGCTTCGGCGGACGGGAATGAGTCCGGGTATTAGTCGCACCCTGCTTCGGCGGGGAAGGCTGCTGGCTTTCGGGTCGGTGGTTTTAGATAAATGATCGTACTTTTTTCACTTCGGTTCGCCGGGGTGGGGGAAGAACAGAATCCGGCTTACAAGACCTGTTCCACACTTTTTTGAGCGGCTTGTGTTTGCTTTGTTTTTGCATTTGAGATAGATTAGTCGCATGACCGTTGAACAGCTAAAGAAGGAGGCTGAAGATCTAAGCTTTGAGGAAAAGGGGCAGTTGGCGGCTTATTTGGTGCATTTGCGAAATCGGCAGGATCCGGATTACCTAAATGAAATGCAGAACCGGATCGAGGATGGGAAGGCATCCAATTGGTTGAGTCCAGATGAATTCGAGACTCGCTTGCAAGACCGCTGATCATGTCGCCTTATGCCGTGTATGTGCATGAGAAGGTGCTGATAGAGGCGCTGCCAAGTGGAAATACACATAAGTTGGTGCTGCAGTTTATACGGGACTTGGCGGATGACCCTTTTCAAAAAGGGGATTTTCAAGACCGTGATGAAGCTGGCCATGAGCTTGAAATCAAAGTAGTAGGGAGTTTGGCGATTACTTATTGGGTAGATCTCGCGGTGCGTGAGGTGAAAGTGATCAATTTGCAGGGAGCGGACGAGGGATAAAAAGTGGGGTCTGTAAAAATAGGTGTAGGGTGGGGCAATTAATCGTTTTTTGAAAAACTTCTTACCTATCCACGCTGAACTATCATTTTGCCCTTTCAGGGCAAGATGTCAATGGCGCTCCAGTCCCAGAGTTTCACTCTGGGCTATCTCATTTTGCCCTTTCAGGGCAAACTTGTTTCACACTTTTTTATTGAAGAAGTGAATAATTGCGAAGACAATACGTCGAAGCTGTAACGCTGGAACTATAATCGATAATCAAATCAAAAAGCTATGAAACCAACGAACCTTTTTTTGCTGACAGCCGTGGCGGCGATTGGCCTTTCTTCTACTTCTTGCAGTCAATACGCTCCCAATACTAAAAACGGAGCGGTGATAGGCGGCTTGATTGGAGCTGGAGCAGGTGCACTGATCGGCGATCACAACGGGCGTGGATTGGAAGGTGCTGCGATTGGCGCGGCAGCCGGGGCATTGGGCGGAGGCTTGATTGGTAGCGCTCGCGATGACCGTGAGCGGCGGTATTATAATGAGCAGCAGCGCAGGCAGCAGCAGTATGATAACGGGTATGGACATGATCATCCGCCACAGAATTCAGGACAGTATTATCAGCACGACCGGCGCCAGCCCAGGTATTATTGATCCTTGGCAGCGCCTTTGTTTTTCCATACGGTGAGCCGTCCGACTCTGCCGAGCGGGCCGGGCACGTGCATGCCGCCGCCGATGATGTCGGGGCGTTGATCTCCATCGATATCGCCGATATCGATGGTGGCTAGATTACTAGGGGAGTAAGCGATGCGGCGACGGGTGAAGTTTTGTTTGCCGTCATTTTCCAGCCAGATCAGACTGGGCAAATCGTGTTCTTTCCAGTCGAAGTAGAGGCTGGAGCCGACCACGTCAAGGTCCCCGTCCCCGTCCATGTCGGCCGCGACGGCGCGATAACAGCTGTGGTAGCGGGTGATGTCGTGGAAGGTGAAGTTGAGCTTGCCGTCGTTTTCGAGCCACTGGATGCCGTGGTAGGGCTTGGGTGAGGGGTCGGTGTCCATCAGGTCGCCGTTGGAATAGAGGATGTCGGGATCGCCGTCTTGATCCATATCAACAATCTGGAATCCGGAGGAGCCGAAGGTCGGGTGTTTGGGTTGGCCGACCAGGAAGGGTTCGAACTTGCCTTGCCCCTGGTTCATGAAGCGCAGGATCATTTCGTGTTGTTGACTGACCAAGGCGACCAGGTCGAGGCGTCCGTCCTGGTCGAGGTCGACGATTTCCATGTGCATCACGCCGTTGATCTGGGAAATAATGTGCAGTTCGAATTTCTCCGGGGTGATTTGCTCCAGCCAGGCGGCGGCGCCGGTGGTGCGCCAGCCAAACATGGCGAGGCCAAAATCGATGTCGCCATCGCCGTCGAGATCAGCAGGCTGCATATCGGAGATGCGCGGGGTGCCGGAAATGAGCACGCGTTTTTCGAAATTCTGCTGGCCGTCATTGATCAATAGAATCGCCTCGCCGATCAGTAGGTCATTAGGGTTCATGTGGCCCATCGAGGCGATGGCAATGTCGAGATCGCCGTCTCCATCGAAGTCAAATACCTCCGAGTGCACTGGAGCGAGCACCATGGCGAGCTCGATTTCTTCTGTATCGGATATAGGGGAAGAAGAGGGGTTGCCGCCGTTTTTATAAGGCAGCCACGATACGGTGCCAATCAATTCGTCGCAGACAATCACATCGGCATGCCCGTCCTGGTCGAGGTCGGTGATGTTGACGTTGGTGATGTGCGGGCGATCACTGACGGGGGGATTGCCGACAGGCTGGGCTTCGAATAGCAATTTTGAGGGTAGGAAATCGTCGGGCAGGCGTGGAATGCGCTCCATGCTGAAACTTTCGTAGAAATGGCGCAATTCTGCGGTTTGTTGGTTGGTGAGCGGGACTTTTTGGTCGCGCAAATGTCCGGCCATGTCTTGGATCACCCGGGCCCAGGCAGCTCGAGGCATGACTAAAGGGTCGGGTACGCTGTGACAGATCGCGCAGGCGGCGCGCCGGAGTCGCAATACGGATTCGGGCACATTTTGGTAGCGGGCGATGTCTTGTGCGAGAGCTTGCTGCGGTGATTTGAGCTCCGCGGCGCCAAGGGGGGCAGCTGTGGTGAATAGCAGCGCGACAAGGCTGGCGAGGAGAATATAGGGTTGGAAAGGCGACGACTGAGCCATGTATTATAGAATTGAGCTGCCATCTGATCACCCGAAGCGTGCTGTGGAGCAACAGAAAACTGGTTCAGATGGATTAAATGGCAACTCGCAGATGTGGGAAAGGCATCGAAAAAGCTGGTGTGTTCCATAGATTATTCCTTGCAATTGGCCTTTAGCCAACCATAAATAGATTAGATCATTTGGGGCTCTGCATGGACTTTCGTGTCTGGTAGGGCTTCGCATGACGAGAGTTTGATTTTTTATTAAAAACCCATGTTAAAACAATTACGTCAAAGAGAGGATAATCCCCTGCGGGTGGGGTTGGTAGGCTTAGGAGCTATGGGGCGAGGTATTGCCTGGCAGGTCAGCATCACACCTGGCATGGTTTTAGGCTTCATTGCAGATATCGACTTGGAAGTGGCTCGGGATGCCGCCAAGTTGATCGGTTTGGAAGCAGTTGAGTTCGATGGCAAGGAAATTCCGGTTTTGACTGAAAAGCAGGTTTTGATTTCGACGGATGCTTTGAGTTTGCTGAAGCGTAATGATGAGCTCAAGCTCGATGCGTTTGTGGAGGCCACCAACGCGATTGCCGAGGCGGCGGAGTATTGTCTGGCGGCGATAGAGGGGAGCATGCATGTCATTCTGATGAATGCAGAGGTGGATCTTGTGTATGGCCCTCTGTTGAATGCCGAGGCGGCGAAGAAAGGGGTTATCGTGACGAGTGATGCTGGAGACCAGCATGGAGTTCTCATGGTGATGATCGATGAGATTGAAATGTGGGGATTTGAAATCGTACAGGCGGGTAACATCAAAGGATTTCTCGATCGTTACGCCACTCCGGACTCTATTCGGTTTGAAGCGGAAAAACGTAATTTGAGTGCGGTGCAGTGCTGCGCTTATACCGACGGGAGCAAGTTGAACGTAGAGATGGCTCTGGTTTGTAATGCAACCGGCTTGGTGCCTTTTGTCGATGGCATGGAGGGACCTGCTTGTAAGGAGGTGAGCGAGGTGATGGATGGTTTGTTCGATTTTGACGCTTACCAAGGACAGGGGCGGGTTGACTATATTCTCGGCGCCGAACCCGGTGGCGGGGTTTATGTGGTGGGGCGCTGCGATGCGGAATTCCAAAAGCCTTACCTTGAGTATTATAAACTGGGAGATGGCCCTTATTATCTTTTTTCTCGTCCGTATCATTTGTGTCACTTGGAAACGCCCAGGGCAATTGCCAAGGTTTGTTTGAATAAAAAGGCGATTCTGGTGCCGGATCATGGTCAGGTGGCCGATGTCTACGCTTACGCAAAAACTGATCTGAAAACAGGGCAGGAAGTCGAGCACAGTATTGGCGGAGCTGAATGTTATGGTTTGATCCGAACTTGTGAAGCGGCCAGAGCCGATAATCATATACCGCTTGCGTGGTTGGAAGGTGAACCTGGAAAGAAGGCGGTTTTGAAACGCGACATCGCCAAGGATGAAGTGGTGAAAGTGGATGACGTTGAGTTTCCCGATATTTTGTTGCACCGTTTGCTTCAGCGTCAGGCTGAAATTTAAACCCCGCTCAAAACGTGGAGTCACCCGAGGGAGTCGAGAATGCGTCCGCTGACGAAGCGCATGCCGGCTCATCGGCTGCGAATGAGATGGTCGTCCTGGGTGGTGGTCCCTGCGGCATGTATGCGGCCTTGACCTTGGCCAAGGCAGGCAAAAAGGTCACCCTGTTGGAGAAAGAGGAAGTGACCGGTGGTTTGGCACGCGGGCACAAACGCGGCGAGAATTTTTATGATCTCGGTTGCCACATGTTGCACGCTTTTGATAAAGAGATCTTTGAAACCATCAAGGGCATCATGGGCGAGGAGCGCATCGAGGTGCCATTGAATGCGACGATCAAATGGGCGGGAGCTTTTTATCGTTACCCGCTGCAGTTTGGCGATATGGTGAAAGGCATGCCGAAGGTTATGTTGATTCGCTGTTCAGTGGGTTTGCTTTTTTATCAATTGCTCAACAAGATCAATCCCAAGGAGCCGCAAAACGCGGAAGAGGCTTTGATTCAACTTTACGGCAAACCGCTGTATCGTTTTTTCTTCAAAGATTTCACCGAGAATTACTGGGGTTTCCCGACCACTGAATTGTCGGCGACTTTTATCACCACCAAAATGCCGCGCTTGTCGGCGGTGGATGTGATCAAGAAAATGCTCGGCAAGTTCGGGATCAAGGAAAAGGATGGAGGTGCGGTGGAGAGTGCGTTGGCGGAGGAAACTTTGCATTATTCGCGCAATGGCGCTGAAGGCATGGCTCGCTGTCTCGCGGGTGAGATTGAAAAGCTGGGTTGCCGGGTGATCACCAATGCCGAGGTGAGTAAAATCCACCGCGAGGGGGATCGCATCGCTTCGATCACTTATCGTGAGGTGCAGGACGGGGGAGGTAGCAAGCAGCATGAGATCAGATGTGATCAAGTGATCTCGACAATACCAATTCATGATTTTGTCAAAGCGGCGGGTGAGCTGGCTCCGGATGAGGTGCGTGAGGCAGCGGATCAATTACGCACCAAGCCGATCGCGGTTTATGGTTTGTTGGTGAAAAAAGAAAAAGCGATCAATTCACTTTATATCTATTACCGCAGTCGTTGTTTCCACCGGGTGGGAGAACCTAAAAACGCAGGGCTGACGGTGAGGCCGGCGGATCACACGGTATTGATTGTCGAGACCACTTGTGAGGTGGGGGATGAAAAATGGAATGGGGAGCAGTCGTTCATTGATAAAATCGCAGCTGATCTCGAGGACGAAGGCATTTGCACAAAAGAGGAAATCGTCGAGACCCATGTGTTGCGAACCCGGCATGGTTATCCAGTGTTTGATTTGGGTTTTGAGCCTCATCTGGAGAGCGTGCAGAACTTCGTCGCCTCGCTGCTGAATGTGCAGTCGGTGGGGCGCCAAGGCGGCTTTTGTTACCCTAACATGCACTCTGCGATGCGTATGGGGGCGAATGCGGCGGATGAAATTCTCAAACAGACGGTCGATGCAAGTGAAAGCTAAGTCGAAATTTGAAATGGGCTGTTCGGAGATGGGGCAAGCGGTGCGCTCGTCTTACAATTTTGCTGCGGGGAGGGCGTCTTCAGTGAACCGCTTTTGAGTTATGTGTGCTATTTTTGGATTCTCCGGTTTTAATGATCCCGACTACCTGCGTCGCATGGGGAAGATATTGCGGCATCGTGGGCCGGACGGGGAAGGTTTTTTTGAAGCGGACCGGTTTGCTTTTGGCAACCGCCGGCTTTCGATCATTGACTTGGAAGGCGGTGATCAGCCGATCTACAATGAGGACGATGATCTGGTGGTTGTCCAGAATGGTGAGATCTACAATTATGTTGAATTGCGCGAGCAGCTCAAGGCTTGCGGGCATGTGTTCAAGACTCATTCGGATACCGAAGTGCTGGTACACGGTTTTGAAGAGTGGGGCGAGCAGGTGGTGCAGAAGCTCAATGGCATGTTTGCTTTTGCGGTTCACAATCGCAAAAGCGGCGATACCTTTTTCGCTCGTGATCGCTGCGGGCAGAAGCCGTTTTATTACTGGAACCAGCAGGGAAAATTTGTTTTTGCTTCGGAGATCAAAGCGATTGTGGCCTGTCCGCATGTTGAACGGGCGGCGAATCTCAATGCGATCGATCCCTATCTGACTCTGCGCTACGTGCCGGAGCCGGAGACGATGTTCAAGGATATTTATACCTTGCCGGCGGGGCATACGCTGACCTTGAAGGCCTCGGGCGAGGTGGCGGTCAAGCGCTACTGGCAGCCGCCTTTGAAACAGGATCGCGATTACGCTTCCGACGGTGAGTATCTGGAGCAGCTCGATCACAAGTTTCGCGATGCAGTGAAGCTGACGATGCGCAGTGATGTGCCGGTGGCGGCCTATTTGAGTGCGGGGGTGGATTCTTCGATCATCACGGCGGCGGCCAAGGAATTTAATTCTGATCTGCATACCTTTTCGCTGGGTTTTGACTCGCCGATTGATGAAACCAAAGACGCGGCGGCGACCGCGAAATTGCTGGGTACCACTCATCATGAGATCGACGTGGTGCCCGACGACTTTGATCGTCTGCCGGAGATTATTTGGCAGATGGATCGTCCGGTGGGTGATGCTTTGATCATTGCCTTTGACCGTTTGGCGGCCAGTTGTTCGCAGGATTTTAAAGTGGTGCTGGGTGGTGAGGGAGCGGATGAGATGTTCGCCGGTTATTCTTTTCACAAGATCACCCAGTTGGTTGAACTTTATAGAAAGACCGTGCCGGGGTTTATGCATTCGGGTTTGGCGATGCCTTCGTTGAAAATGCTACCGGTGGGTTTGCTGAATAAGTTTTTCGCTTTTCCGGCTTACCTCGGAGAGAGTGGCAAGCAGCGTTTGGTGGAATTTATGGGCCCTTATTACAAAAGGCCGATGCGGGAAAACTATTTTGCTTTAAAAACTTTGTGGAGTGAGGATGATCGCCGTGCTGCTTATGGAAGTCATGAGCAGTTGCGCGCGTCGAGCGATTGGATCGCGGCGACTCCAGATGAGAAGGGGCCGTTCCTCGATCGTTTGCTCAAATTGCAATATGACGAGTGGTTACAGGACTGGGCACTGATTCGGCAGGATAAAAACACCATGGCGCACTCATTGGAAATCCGGCTGCCTTTTCTCGATCATGAGCTGATCGATCTGGCTTTTCAAATGCCACCGCATTTAAAAGCGAAGTGGTTCAAGGACAAGATCATCGAGCGTCAGCTCGCGGCGAAGATGTTGCCATCGGAAGTGGCCAACCGTCCCAAAAATCCGTTTTTCCTGCCGATGGAATATTTTTTCACCAACCCGAAGATCAAGGAGCTGATCGAGTTGACCTTGAATGAAGAGCAGGTGAAAAAGCGCGGTTATTTCGATCCCAAAGTGATCCGCAATTTGGTTGACGGCATGCAGGGGCAGGACTTCGTCAGCTTGAAGCAGGTTATGTCACTGGTTATCCTTGAGCTGTGGCACATGATCTTCATCGATCAATCGATACGCTTTGATGACGAGGCTTAGGGGATTGAGCCAATATCTCAGGCGGTCATTATTTTTCAAGTGCATCCGCAGCTAGGGCGCTGCTGCCGATGATGCCGGCGTCGTTGCCGAGTTGGGCGGGGATGATCTTGAGATCGGTCCAGAATTCAGCGCTGAGAGTGGTGCGCAGTTGTTCTTTTAGTGGATCAAATAACACGTCGCCGGCGTGGGCGACTCCGCCGCCGATGACGATGGCGTCGGGGTTGAGCAGGTAGATGGTGCTGGCCAGGGTGGTGCCGAGGTAGAGCGCGACATCCTGCCAGACCTGGGCAGCGATTTTGTCTCCATCGGAGGCGGCTTTGACCAGGGTTTCGAGTGAGGCCAATTCGGGTGAATCGTCGGGACGGCGTCCGGCATTGCGGAAGCGGCGCACGGCGATTTCGTGGATCTGTTGGTGGCCGACGTAGCGCTCAAGCGCCCCGTGGTTTCCATAAGGGCCGTCCACGCCTCTGTAATCGATGCTCATCTGTCCGATCTCGCCGGCGACAAACTGGCTACCGCGATAGAGGCGTCCATCGAGGATCAGCGCGCCGCCGACTCCGGTGCCGAGGGTGACGGCGATGACGTTGCGCAGGCCCTTGGCGGCACCGAATTTCCACTCGGCGTAGGCCATGCAGTTGGCGTCGTTGTCCATGGTGACGGGCAGCCTGACTTGTTCGGTGATCAATGATCCGGCGGCGACGCCAAACCAACCGGGAACATTGGTGAGGTTGTAAGTCACTCCTTTTTCGATATCGACGGCACCGGGGATGCCTAGGCCGATGGCTTGCACCTCTTCGGTGCTTAGACTGCGTAGCTGCTGCACCGCGTCAACCATGGCACTGATCGCGGCATCGGGAGAACCCAGTTCGTGAGTGGACAGGCGGATGATATCTCCGAGGCGCTCGGGGCCACGGGTGAGTGCGCATTTGATACTGGTGCCGCCGAAGTCGATGCCGATCGTGAGAGGATGAGTCATGTTAGGAAAAATCAGGAAGTGAAATTGAGGTTGCCGATGTGATTCAATCACTATCGTAATTCAAACATATCTCAGTGTCTATCCGTGTGAATCAGTGGTTAAATATTAATTTGAGGTTTAACCACTGAGGGCACTGATGAACACTGATTTTTTTAAGGGCTGCGGTCCTTTTACTGAACGTGCGGGTGTTTAAAATTGAGGTTGCCGATGATGCGCAAACCTTCCAGGGTGAGGTAGCTTTCGACGGTTTGGATTTGCGGCAGTCCGGCAGCGATCAGTTCGGCGTATCCGCCGGTGGCTACGATCATCGGTGATTTGCCGGAGGGCAGTTCTTTTTCGACTTGGACCAGAATCTCCTGCACCAGTCCGCGGTAGCCGTGCACCGCGCCGGAGAGCATGGCGTCGACAGTGGATTTGCCGATGGCGGCGGGCGGTTCGGCGAGGTCGATTTTGGGTAAGAGGGCGGTGCGCTGGTGCATGTAGTCGGTCATGACATCGAGGCCGGGTGCGATCACGCCACCGATGTAAGCGCGGTCGGCTGAGATGATGTCGAAGGTGACCGCGGTACCAAAATCGACCACCACTGCCGGGGTGCTGTGATGCAGTGCAACGACGGCGGCGGCGTTAGCGAGGCGGTCGGCGCCGATGCTGGCAGGGTTGGGGAAGTCCACAGTGATGCCGAGTTGGATCTGGTGATTGATGTCGAGCAGCGGGTATTGCTGGGAAAGGGCATCACGGATGAGCCGGGCTTTTTCCGGCACCACGGAAGCGAGGATGATTTTTTCGAATTGCCAGCCCTGTAATTCGTTGAGCAGGGTTTTTGCGGTGAGCGTGCGGGTATCGGTGACGCGGTGTTCGAGCAGTTCGTCGCGATTGGCCAGCGCAAATTTGGTGCGCGAGTTGTTGTTATTGATCAGTAGGTAGGGCGCAGAGGTCTTGGGTGTCATGGCTAGGGAGAGTTAGGTTTGCCGGCCCACTGGCTGCTGGTGTATGAACGACTTTGTTGGTCGGGCAGGTCATCTATTTTGAACGCCGCTGTTTTGATGAGCAGCGTGGAATGGGCGATTTTTAATGTCAGCGGCCCCTTGAGATCGTCGGCGGTGAGCCAGTAGCGCAAGGTGAAGGTTTTGCCTTTCGATTCGGGGATGGGTGTGGGGCTATGGAAGGGCAGGAAAAATACCGGCACCTCGCGGGCACCCGCGGCGAGCAGTTGGGTGTCGGGAGGGTTGAGCAGGAGGGTTTGGTCGCTGTCCTTTTGGCATTCGATTTCGATTTGAGCGAGAAAATGATCGCCGTCCCGGCTGAGAGTAGTTTTTTGTAGCGAAAACCGTGGCTGGGCTTGCTTGCTTGGTTTTTGTTCAGGATGGGTTTGGGCGAGGGTGATGGGTTTGCGGCCGGCGCTTTTGTCGAGAGGTTGCAAGTTGAGGACATAGTAGAGCCCGCCTGCGATGAGGATCAGTAGTAGCCAGAGCTCGAATCTTTTTAACAAAGCCATTGGTGGTGGAATTGAACTTATCATAAGACCGCAGGGAGGCAGAAGAAAAGCGTTTTTACCATTTCTCTTACGCTTTCCGTGAGGGTTACAGCCGCACACAACAAAACTTTTGCATGGGGTGCCTCCCTATAGTCATGGGGTGCCTCCCTATAGTCAAATTGGCGGGCAAGTGAAGGGAGGGGCAAGAAATTGACGGCAGAAGAGGTAAAGGCGACGGGATCGGAAGTTTTTGTCGAGGAGATTACCCTATCTGGCAAGAGGATGCGGCGGATGAGGCAGATATGAAAATCTGCCCTACGCTTTGTTTTAGCCTATGTGGTCTGTTTAGAGCAGGAGTGAAGCGAGACAAAGGCTTGCGGCAGGAGGATTTGTCCACTATGAATGGCGGCTCACAACAGTGATTGATAAAGATGACGGAACGACGCAAACAATTTCCTTTTGACGAGTTTGAACCCAAGTGGCAGGCGCTGTGGGACAAAAACAAGACTTTCGCGGTGGCCAATCCGGGTGATGCGGGTTTTGATCCGTCAAAACCCAAGTATTTTGTGCTCGATATGTACCCTTACCCGAGTGGCTCGGGTTTGCATGTGGGGCATCCGGAGGGTTACACCGCGACGGATATCATTGGGCGTTTTAAGGCACGCAGTGGTTTTAATGTATTGCATCCGATGGGCTGGGACGCTTTTGGTCTGCCGGCCGAGCAGCACGCGATCAAAACAGGTGAGCATCCGCGCATCAATACTGCTAACAATATAGATAATTTTCGCCGCCAGCTGAAGTCTTTGGGTTTTGCCTACGACTGGGATCGTGAGATCAATACCACGGACCCGGATTATGTGAAGTGGACGCAGTGGATTTTTCTCCAGCTTTATAACAGTTATTTTGACGAAAAGACGCAAAAAGCCCGCCCGGTGAGCGAGTTGGAAGAACAGGGTTTGAGCCGCGATGAGATTGATGATCGTCGTTTGGCCTACGTGGCGGAGACGCCGGTGAACTGGTCGCCGGATCTTGGTACGGTATTGGCGAATGAAGAGGTGGAGGAATGGCGAGCCAAAGGGCACACGGTCGAGCGTCGCCCGTTGCGTCAGTGGATGCTGAGGATCACGGCTTACGCCCAGCGTTTGATTGATGAATTGGACGATTTGGATTGGCCGGAGGGGATCAAGTTGTTGCAGAAAAACTGGATCGGCCGCAGCGAGGGCGCTGAGGTGGCTTTTCAGATTGGAGATCAGTCGGTGACGGTTTTCACCACCCGCCCGGATACGCTTTATGGGGCGACCTACATGGTGCTGGCACCGGAGCATCCACTGGTGGATGAAATCGCTGGTGATGAGCAAAAGCAGGCGATAGCGGATTATCGGGTGAAGTGTTCGGTTAAGTCGGATTTGGAGCGCACCGAGTTGGCGAAAGAGAAGAGCGGGGTGTTCACGGGTGGTTATGCGGTGAATCCGGTTAATGATGAAAAGATCCCAGTGTGGATCGCTGATTATGTGCTGATGAGTTACGGCACCGGAGCGATCATGGCGGTACCCGCACACGATGAACGGGATTTCGAATTTGCCCAGCAGTATGACATCCCAATCGTCGAGGTGGTGAAAAATACGTCCGACGAAAAAAATGAAGGCGATTGTTTTTCAGGCGAGGGCATCGCGATCAACTCGCCGATGTTTGAGGGCTTGCCGACGGCTGAGGCCAAGGAGAAAATCTGTGCCTGGTTGGAGGAAAAAGAATTGGGACGCAAGACGGTGAATTACAAATTGCGCGACTGGTTATTTTCGCGTCAACGTTACTGGGGCGAACCTTTTCCGATCGTCTGGCGGGATGGCAAACACGAAGCGCTTGCCGAGAGCGAACTGCCCTTGTTGGCACCGGAGCTGGAGAATTACAAGCCCAGCGGTACACCCGAACCACTGTTGTCAAAAGCGACGGAGTGGGTGAATTGCGGAGAAGGCTTGAAACGCGAAACCAATACCATGCCGCAGTGGGCGGGTTCGTGTTGGTATTACTTGAGATACTGTGATGCTAAAAACAAGGAGCGTTTTGTGTCCGAAGAAGCGGAGAATTATTGGATGAATGTCGATCTTTATATCGGCGGCACCGAGCACGCGGTATTGCATCTGTTGTATGCGCGTTTTTGGCACAAGGTCTTGCACGATCTCGGTCAGGTTTCGACGATTGAACCGTTTCAGAGATTGGTGAATCAAGGGCTGATCATGGGCGAGGACGGGGTCAAGATGTCCAAGAGCCGTGGTAATGTGGTGAACCCCGATGACGTGGTGGAAGGTTATGGCGCGGACAGCCTGCGTTTGTATGAGATGTTCATGGGCCCCTTGGAGCAGGTCAAGCCCTGGTCGATGAAAGGGGTGGAGGGCGTGTACCGTTTCCTTGGTCGTGTGTGGCGCCTGGTGATGGAGATGGATCAAGAGGGGAGCTGGAGCATGCAGGACAAGTTGGCGCAAGCGGACTGTGATAAAAAAACGCTCAAGGTGTTGCACCAGACGATCAAAAAAGTCAGTGAGGATATCGAGAGCCTGAGTTTTAACACGGCGATTTCGCAGATGATGGTTTGCACCAATGAGTTGAACAAACTCGAGGTATTGCCGCTGTCTGCGGTGGAGACCCTGTTGAGTGTGTTGAACCCTTTCGCTCCGCATGTGACGGAGGAGTTGCATGCTTTGCTGGCCGAAAAGTTTCCGCAGAGTGTGTCTGGTGAACTTTCCCAAATCGACTGGCCACAGTGGAACGAGGATTACTTGATCGAAGACGAAATTGAAATAGTTGTGCAGGTGAATGGCAAGCTGCGAGATAGGATAACCATCAGTAAGGATGCTGATAAGGAGGAAGTGGAGAAACTGGCTTTGGATCGGGATAAGGTGAAAGAACACATTGATGGTAAGACGGTGCGGAAGGTGATTGTCGTGCCGGGTAGGCTGGTGAACGTGGTGGCGAATTGAGGGATAAGGCCACCGTCAGCAAAGAGGTCGAGAAAGACGAAGTGGAAAATCAGTCTTTGATCACCGTTATTCCAGCACAGGACTCCCGTCCCGTGTGCGGTCGCCATCGGATCGAGGATCGAGCTCACCGGATGTTTTTGAAGGCGAATGTGATTGGGGTAAACCACAGGGCAGGGAGGTCTGGTAGAGTCTTCCTATGTTCCGGCACAAGGCGATTTTGTTGTGATCTCCTTTGACCCCCAAGCTGGCCATGAGCAGAGATGGCGACGACCAGGGCTCATGGTAAGTGTAGATCAGTTCAACCGAGGGGAGGTCTGGCATTTTGCTGCCCGATAACGAACACAGGTCGCGGCACGGCTTTTCATGTGCCTGCTCCTGTTGATTCAGGACTAACTGGATTTGTGAGGTGTGAACAGATGAAGTCTATCGATTATCGAGCACGAAGCATCAAACGGGCGGGTGAAGCATCCCGAAAATTTTTGGAGGAGGTGCTCTCGGTAATCGACGCCTGCCTTTTCACCAAGAGCGAACAAAGCATTGATCCAAATACCTGAGTAGCGACCATAAGTTATGAGATTTTTACAAAAAAGGTCATACTTCCTCGCGCGCTCTTTAATCTGTTTCAAAAATCAGGTATTTTCGGGTATAATCTGGCAATAATAACAGTAATCATCCTTGCATATTAAAAGCATGCATTTTAATATGCAAGGATGATTAAGAGGGCAGTATATGAAAAAACGCTCCAAGCGCTTACTCGGCAAGCCGCTGTAGCCCTTATCGGGCCACGACAAGTTGGCAAAACAACTTTGGCTTATGATATAGCTGAAGGTAGAAAATCTGTGTATCTCGACCTTGAAGCGATTGAAGATCGAGAAAAGCTTAATAATACGGTGTTATTTCTGACTCAGAATGAAGATAAGCTGGTTATTCTTGATGAGATCCATCGCATGCCGGAAATATTTCAAACCTTGCGCGGTCTGATTGACCAAGGGCGCCGCAAGGGTTTGCGCACAGGACGTTTTCTCATCTTAGGATCTGCGTCAATTGATCTCTTGCGCCAATCCGGTGAATCGCTTGCTGGCCGGATTGAGTATATTGATATGGTGCCTTTGAATATTTTGGAAACTAATGTCGGAGAGAATCCGGATCCGAGCAAACTATGGGTGCGCGGCGGGTTTCCTGACAGTTATCTGGCTGCGAATGATGAAGATAGTTATGTTTATAGACGCAATTTTATTCGTACCTATTTGGAAAGGGATGTGCCACAATTTGGTCCTCGTATAGCCGCAGAAACGCTTGAGCGGTTATGGATCATGCTGGCCCATAGTCAGGGGCAGTTTTTGAATGCATCGAAGTTAGCTGGAAGTCTCTCTATTTCTGCGCCAACAGTAAGCAGCTATATTGATCTTTTAACTGATCTTTTACTTGTCCGGCGGTTGCCGCCTTTGCATGCCAATACAAAAAAACGCCTTGTCAAAGCACCACGTATTTATGTGCGTGATAGTGGTATCACCCACGCATTGCTGGGTCTTTGCGATTATAATCAGCTTTCCGGACATCCTGTGTTTGGAGCAAGTTGGGAAGGTTTTGTCATTGAAACCCTTTTATCCGTTGCCTCAGAAAGAACCAAAGCCAGTTTTTACAGAACATCTGCGGGCGCAGAAATTGACTTGATACTAGAATTTCCCAGCGGTGAAAAATGGGCTATTGAGATTAAAAGTGGTTTGAGCGTAAAGCTGGAAAAGGGTTTTCACAATGCGCTTGAGGATATAAACCCTGATCGCAGCTTTGTGGTTTATGCTGGGTCAGATCGCTTCCCTGTTACTCAAGAAACTGATGCTATCAGCTTGGCAGAACTGGCACAGGTGTTGAAAGAAATATAGGGAAAATTAAGGGGCTTGGTGATTCTAAATGTTGTTACCCAAGCGGGAATTTTTCGTATTCTCCACCGCTTCCTTCAACCTCCTGAGCATGTAATAAATCGTGCGGCTGCGCAGGCGGTGGAGTTCGCTGCCGATGATGCGTGGGATGAAGGATTCGGGCAGCGCGAGGATCTCTTCGGTGGAACAGTCTTTGAGACCTTTGCAGAGGATGGAGGTCAGGGCCCGGGTCAAGGTTTGCACTTGTGTGCCGAGACTGATTTTGAATTCGATTTTGCCGGTATTGCTGGTTTTGACAAAGATGCCTACGGTGTCGGAGCACTCGTTGTCTTTGCGCAGGTCTTCGACTTCGAAGGTCTCACCTTCTTGCGGGGCGTATTGCTGCGCTTGTCCGGCTTCGTTGATCAGAGCTTCCCGTTTTTCGTCATCGGGCAGCTGCTCATAGAAATCAATGATCTGCTGCAAGCGCTGAGGGATGGAATCATTCATCTCCCCTATCTACAATCTAAAAGTCTAAACGTCTATCCGCCTTCGCCAGCTGCGTCGCGACAAGCAGCTTTCTTCTAGCCTAGTTTTTTCATCCAGCGGCGACCGAAGGCTTTGGCGGAGATCACGCAACAGAGGATGCCATATTGTAATGAGCGGGAAAAATTGATCGAGCTGCTGTCCTCTTCATACACGGTGGGGCAGGTGATTTCGCAGGTTTGCATGTCGGCTTCGACAGCGGCGATCAGCAGTTCGTTATCAAAAATGAAATCATTGCTGAGGGCGTGGAAGTCGATGGTCTCGAGCAGATGCCGTGAGTAGGCGCGGTAACCGGTGTGGTATTCGGTGTGGCGGCGTCCGAGGCAGAGATCCATGAAACTGGTGATGGCAAAGTTGGAGAGGTATTTCCATACCGGCATGCCGCCGCTTAGAGCGCCGCGTCCGGAGATGCGCGAACCAAGACACAAATCGTAGGGGCTTTGTGCCAGCATTGAGGCCATTGGCAGGATCAGTTTGGGGGTGTACTGGTAGTCGGGGTGCAACAGCACGATGATGTCAGCCCCGGTGTCCAGCGCTCGTTGCAGGCATTGTTTGACATTGCCGCCGTAGTTGAGATTTTTTTCATTTTGGTGAACTTCGATGCCGAGCTCCCTGCCGATCTCTACGGTGCGATCCTTGGAGCAGTCGTCGTTGAGGATGATGTTGTCCACCACGTCGCGGGGAATATCATCGACGGTCTTTTTGAGCGTTTTCTCGGCGTAATAG
This sequence comes from Verrucomicrobiota bacterium, assembly GCA_045046875.1. GTDB lineage: Bacteria > Verrucomicrobiota > Verrucomicrobiia > Verrucomicrobiales > DEV007 > JAADHD01. The sequence continues at coordinate 20,127 of JASFYY010000013.1, forward strand.
CTCGGCATGGTGACGGCAACTCGTTTGTTTTGGATCATGGAATACCTGGTTTTAGATTCACTTTCAGGCCTCGCAGAACTGGGCACTGAGCGGCGAACCATGCAGGCATCCGGACAAAAGCGCAAGGTTTGTATTGCGGTTGGGTGCAGTGAGGTGGAAAATGGCGGGGTGAAGAATGTATTAATAAAAATTTCAGAGGTCTCCGGCGAGGGAGGGGTGGGTCGATTGGGCTTGTTGTTGCTGACGCTGGTGCTTGGCTCTTGTGCCAATACCGAATTACCCAGTATGCCATCGATGTCACCGAGTGAGAGTAAGGAGTATCCTATTTATACGGTGACGATGAACCGGGCTCCGTTTTATTTGAAGAACTCTCCAAATTCCATGGGGGGTAAAAAAAGCCTGCCTTATTTGTATCTCAGCAAAGGAATGACGGTCAGCATGATGAAAAATGCCCAGCCATTTAGCAAGGTTTCATTGATCAATGGGATGCAGGGCTGGATGCCGATATCGGTTTTGGCACCACAAATGGCAAAATACGAGGGTGAGGGCACCTCAGCCGTGAGCCCCGCTGCGGGGCAGGGGGCAACGGGCGCATCGCCTGCAGAGAAGCCGCCCAAGCCGGCTAGAGCGGTTAAATTGCCGTCTTATTATTGATTGGCCGGCTAATAGCCTGCGGTCGTCATGGTTGCAGCGGTTTTGTCGGCTCCTTCGAGCAACTCGGCAATGGGATCCCAGCGTCCGCTGATGAGGGCATCACTGGCGGTGTTGGGAATACTGGCGGCAATGGACTGGCCGTCACCGTAATTGATTTGGCTGTTTTCCACATCAATGGTGATTTCGAGACCGGGATCCGCGTCGATCGCTGCGGCTAGGGTTTTGATGTCATCGCTGGAAGCGATCGCACAGGGCATGCCGAGGGTGGTGCAGTTGCCAAAAAAGATCTCGGCGAAGGATTGTGCGATCACCGCTTTGATGCCAAAACGGTTGAGCGCCTGGGGAGCGTGCTCGCGCGAACTGCCGCAGCCGAAGTTTTCTCCACTCAACAAGATGCTGGCAGCGGAAAAGCGAGGGTCGTCCAAGGGATGACCTTTTTTGCTGCCGTCTTCGTTGTAACGCACATCGTAGAACAGGTATTCTCCGAGTCCGTCAAAGGTGACACATTTCATGAAACGTGCGGGGATGATGCGGTCGGTGTCGATGTCCGAGCCTGGGACATAAACGCCCTGCCCGCTGACTTGTGTGATTTTTTCGAGAGCCATTTTTCTAAAAGTAAAAGTTACAGATTAAATATTATCGTCGGGTTAGTTGGCATTCATGGAGAACACCTCACGTGCGTCGGCGATTTCGCCGGCGACGGCCGCTGCAGCGACCATCACGGGAGACATCAGCACGGTGCGTCCGGTGATGCTGCCCTGTCGGCCTTTGAAGTTGCGGTTGGAGCTGCTGGCGCAAAGTTGGTCGCCTTGCAATTTGTCCGGGTTCATTGCCAGGCACATCGAACAGCCGGCTTTACGCCACTGGAAGCCTGCTTCTTCGAAGATGAGATGCAAACCTTCGTCCTCACATTGTTTGGCGACGATTTGTGATCCGGGAACGGCGATGGCTTTCACGCCTGCTGCGACGTGATGGCCTTTCAGCAATCGTGCGGCTTCCTGGAAATCACTGAGCCTTCCGTTGGTGCAAGAGCCGATGAAAGCTACATTGACCGGGATGCCTTTGACCGGCGTGCCGGCTTCGAGTTTCATGTATTCCAGCGCGTCTTCAATTGATACTTTTTGTGCGTCGCTGTCAGCATCTGCAGGATCGGGCACACATTCGTTGATGAACACACCTTGGTCCGGGCTGATGCCCCAAGTCACCGATGGGGCGATATCTTCGGCTCTGATATTGATCACGTCGTCGTATTGACAATCGGCATCGGAGGTGAAGGATTGCCAGCGCTCGACCGCCTCGTCCCAGTCATCACCCTGTGGGCTGTAGGGGCGGCCTTTGAGGTAGGCGAAAGTTTTCTCATCAGGATTGACGTAACCGCAGCGAGCGCCGCCTTCGATGGACATGTTGCAGACCGTCATGCGCTCTTCCATTGAAAAACCGTCGATGATCGAGCCGCCGTATTCGTAGGCGTAACCGATACCGCCTTTGGCGCCGAGCAGTTTGATGATGTGCAGGATGACGTCCTTGGCATAAACGCCGACCGGCAAGTCGCCGTCCACATTGATGCGGCGGACTTTCATTTTCTCCATTGCCATGGTCTGGGTAGCGAGCACGTCACGCACCTGGGTGGTGCCGATACCAAAAGCGATGGCGCCAAAAGCACCGTGTGTCGCGGTGTGTGAATCTCCACAGGCGATGGTGGTGCCGGGCTGGGTGATGCCCTCTTCGGGGCCAACGACGTGAACCACGCCCTGTTTGCCGCTGGGCAGGTCAAAATAGGTGATGCCAAATTCCTTGGCATTGTTGTCGAGTTCTTTGATCATCGCTTCGGCGAGCGGATCGGCGAAAGGCATTTGCTGGTTATCCGTCGGCACGATGTGGTCCACGGTGGCAAAAGTGCGTTCGGGGTATTTCACCTTCAGGTTCAAATCGCGCAGCATGCCGAAGGCTTGCGGGCTGGTCACCTCGTGAATGAGGTGGGTGCCGATCAAGAGCTGGGTTTGTCCGTTGGAGAGGGTGCGTACCGCGTGGGCGTTCCACACTTTCTCATAGAGGCTCTGCGCTGTTTGACTCATAATGTAACGATTTTTACTGGATTTCCCTTAGTCTCCCGCCCGTATTTGGCGGGGCGTGATCATAGCATAGCTTCCACATTGCGGATAATGGAAACTTTGTTCGCTGTAAAAATGAGGTGAAAAGCTGTATTTTGTGCTTTGCAGAACGACTTAAATAGGTTAAATCACCGCAAAGGCGCGTTTTGGCGCAAAAAACAAACAAACCAAATAAGATAATCATGAAACTTAAATCTCTCAATTCAGTGTTGGCTATGACTGCTGCTTTCGGAATCGCATTTGTTGGCGTGAGCTGCAAACCTGCTGACAAAGCAGATGGTGGTGCAGAAGACAAAGGTTCTGCTCCAGCAAAAGAAGAAGCCGCTAAAAAAGACGCTCACGCTGATCACAAAGCGGACGCTAAAAAAGCAGATGCTCCTAAAGCGGACGCTAAAAAAGCAGATGCTAAAAAAGAAGAAGCTCCTAAAGCTAAATAAGCTTTTAGAAGTTATTAAAAAAGCGGGCTCCGGAAGGAGTCCGCTTTTTTTGTGAAACTTTGTATGAAACTGAACTCCCGCTGCTAGTGGGCAAGCGGAGCGCCCGCCCTACAAAGTTGTAGGGCAGCCGCTTCGGCTACCTGATTTGACTAAGGGGTTCAAAGGATCATGCCTGCGGCCACCGTCTCATTGCTTTGTTCGTCGATGAGAATGAAGCTGCCGGTCACGCGGTTTTTTTTGTAGCTGTCGTAGAACAGCGGGCCGGAGGTGCGTAGTTTGATACGCCCGATGTCATTGAGCGTGAGCTCAAGGTCATCCTCGATTTTGTGCAGGGTGTTGATGTTGATTTTATATCGCACCTCCTGCACCACGGCTTTAACTTCTTTGGTGGTATGGCGCAGAATAAACTTGCTGCGTCCGGTCAGACTTTTTGCTTCGGAGAACCAACAGATCATCGCTTCGATCTCCTGACCCTTGTGCGGCGGGTTGTTGGCTTTGACGATCATGTCGCCGCGACTGATGTCGATCTCATCCTCCAGGGTGATGGTGGTGGAGAGCGGGGCGTAGGCTTCTTCAAGCGGCCCGTCCAGAGACTCGATGCTTTTGATCTTGGTGGTGAAGCCGGAGGGTTGCACCACCACGTCATCACCGGGTTTGAATACGCCGCCGGCCACACGTCCGCCGTAACCACGGAAGTCGTGGTATTTTTCCGAGTGGGGACGGATCACCCATTGCACCGGGAAACGGGCTTCGACGTGATTTTGGTCCGAGCCGATATAGACGGTTTCCAAATGATAGAGCAGAGTAGTGCCTTCATACCAAGGCATGTTCTCCGAGGCATCCACCACATTGTCACCATTCAGTGCGCTGATGGGGATGAAGGTCATATCGACAATGTTGTCCAAGCGCGAGGCGAACTCTTTGAACTGGTTCACGATTTTGTTGAAAGCTTCTTCGCTGTGATCAACAAGATCCATTTTGTTAACGGCGACCACCACATGGCGGATGCGCAACAAGTCAGCGATGAAGGCGTGGCGGCAAGTTTGCTCGATCACGCCGTGACGCGCATCGACGAGGATGATGGCCAGGTTGGCGGTGGAGGCGCCGGTGACCATGTTGCGGGTGTATTGGATGTGGCCCGGTGTATCGGCGATGATGAATTTGCGTTTGGGGGTGGCAAAATAACGATAGGCGACGTCGATGGTGATGCCTTGTTCGCGTTCGGCTTTTAGTCCGTCAGTCAGCAGGGCGAGGTTGACGTGTTCGTCTCCGCGTTGGCGGCTGGATTCCTCCACGGCCTCCAGTTGGTCCTCGAAGAGGTTCTTGCTGTCGTAGAGCAGTCTGCCGATCAGGGTGCTTTTGCCGTCGTCCACGCTGCCCGCTGTTGTGAAGCGCAGCAGGTCCATGTCGAGGTAGCCTTTGGTATCAATTGGTTCGTCCATTGTCAAAATTGGTTGTGATTATTTTTTGTGTTAGCAAATAAAAATAGCGAGGTTGGAGGAAACCTAAAAGTAACCTTCGCGTTTACGATCTTCCATGGCGGTCTCCGAGCGTTTGTCGTCAGAGCGGGTGCCGCGTTCGGTTTGGCGGGCGGTGGCCACTTCCTGGATGACTTTGTCCAGCGTGTCGGCGTCGGATTCGACGGCTCCAGTGCAGGTCATGTCGCCGATGGTGCGGAAGCGAACTTGCAGGGTTTCGGTGGTTTCGTCCGGTTGGGCTTGCACCACATCGGAGACGGCTAGTAGAGTGCCGCTCCTTTTCACCACTTCGCGATCATGGGCGAAGTAGAGATTGGGCAGGTCGATATTTTCGAGTTTCAGGTACTGCCAGATATCCATCTCGGTCCAGTTGCTGAGCGGGAAAACGCGGAAGTGTTCGCCGTGGTGTTTGCGGCCATTGAATATATTCCACAGCTCGGGGCGTTGGTTTTTCGGATCCCACTGACCGAAGTCGTCGCGGTGGGAGAAAAAGCGTTCTTTGGCACGGGCTTTTTCTTCATCCCTTCTACCACCACCGAGACAGGCATCAAAACCGCAGTCTTCGATGGCGTCGAGCAGGGTCACGGTTTGCAGTTTGTTACGGCTGGCGTGGATGCCTTTTTCCTCTACCACTTTACCTTGATCGATAGAATCCTGAACCAGAGCTACGGTGAGGTCGGCGCTGATTTCATTGACATAACGATCACGAAATTCCAGCGTTTCGGGGAAGTTGTGGCCGGTATCGACATGCAACAGCGGAAAAGGCAGGCGCGAGGGCCAGAAAGCTTTGCGCGCCAGATGCGCCATGACGATGGAATCTTTGCCGCCGGAAAAAAGCAGGCCGGGTTTTTCAAACTGGGCGGCGGTTTCCCGCAGGATGTAAATCGCTTCGGACTCCAGTTGTTTGAGGTGACTGACTCGGTAGGAATTCATTTTTTCTATTGAGTGTGTGTTTGAAAGTTAGATTATTTTGAAATGTGTTGGCTGACCCACTGATAAAGTTTTTCCAGTGACTCACTTTCGCTCTCTGCATCGGTGTCGAGGGTGAGGTCGGGTCGTGGGGCTTGTGGTTCTTCAAATGAGGAATCCTTGCCGGTGAATTGTTTGAGGTCACCGGATTTGGCTTTGGCGTAGAGTCCTTTGACGTCGCGTTCGGCGCAGGTTTCAAAAGAGCATTTCACATAGATCTCGATGAAGTCATCCGCCCCGATGATATCTCCGGCGAGTTCACGTAGGTCTCTTTTGGGAGTGATGAAAGATGCCAGGGTGACGGTGCCGTTGGCACAGAAAAGTTTGGCGACCTCGGCGACGCGGCGGATGTTTTCCTGGCGGTCTTGATCGGAAAAACCGAGGTTGTTGTTGAGCCCTGAGCGTACATTGTCACCGTCGAGCAATTTGACCAATAGACCTTCGGCATGCAGGCGGCGTTCGAGTTGATTGGCGAGAGTGCTTTTTCCCGAGCCGCTCAAACCATACAACCACACCACGCAGCCTTTTTGCTGCAACAGGGTTTCTTTGGCCTGACGATCCAGCATCCGGTCGAATTCCGGATGGATGTTTTCTGGAGTGTGTTTATGGGATGGCATGATGGGATGTGAGCAAGTCGTAAGATTTAGCGGAAGATGGCGAAGACTCAAGCGTAGAAATACAGCTCAGATGACATAGTCGGCATCGTCGTGCAGCCCGCACTCGCGTTTGAGACCAAAAAAGCGTGTTTCTTCGGCGCTCATGCCATCGGTCAATTTACGCGAAGTGTGCCAGTCCCCGAGGGAGACATAACCTTCATGCCACAGCGGATGATAAGGCAGGTCGTGTTTTTTGAGATAATCGTAAACGTCGCGATCGGTCCAATCGACGATCGGGTGGATTTTGAGCCGTGATTTGCTGATCGTGATGACCGGCAGATTCTGTCTTGATTCACTCTGACTGCGGCGCAGGCCGGCGAGCCAGACGTCTGCTCCAAGTTCGTCGAATGCGCGTTGCATGGGCTCGACTTTGTTCATTTGGTTGTATTGCTCGAGCCCTTTCACTCCGTGTTCCCACAATTTACCGTAGCGTGCCTCCTGCCAAGCGGGGCTGAGCTCCTGTTGGCGGTAAATTTTCAGGTTGAGTGACAATTTTTCGGTCAGTTCATCGATGAAATTGTAGGTTTCGGGAAAAAGATAACCGGTATCAACCAGAATCACGGGGATGTTGGGTTGGGCAGTGGTGGCCAGATGCAGCGATACGGCTGCCTGGGCTCCGAAGCTGGAAGACAACGTGATACGTTGAGGAAAACGTTCGACTGCCCATTCAACACGTTGCTGGGCGGTTTTTGCGCTGAGTTCACGATCCAGAGCAGCCAGGTCGAGCTCGGGAAAAGGGCGGGCAATGGGCGCAACTTGAGTGCAGCTAACTGGCAAGGGATCGTTTTTTGTTAATGTGACTGTGGTTTGTGAGCTCATTTGCTAAACACCTAATTCTCTATAGGGTATTCGGGAATAGCCGGGGATCAAGTGATTTTTTGAGCATTCTTGAATTTGGGGCTATGGTCGGGCTCAATCGCTTTAGCTATAGAATATATAGTTATCGGGTTTTGACTTAACAGATCACATATTATGGGCAGGGCATTTGAATATCGTCGGAAATCGAAGGAAAAACGTTGGGGCACCATGTCGCGGGTTTTTCCCAAGCTGGGCAAGGTGATCACCATGGCAGCCAAAGAGGGCGGTGCGGATCCGGAGAGCAACTCTAAACTGCGGGCGGCGATCCTAAATGCGCGTGGTCAGAACATGCCTAAGGATAATATCGATGCGGCGATCAAGAGGGCGAGCGGTAAGGATGCCAAGGATATTCTCGAAGTGAATTACGAAGGCAAAGGACCGCACGGGGTGTTGTTATTCATCGAGTGTGCGACTGATAATACTAATCGTTCGGTAGCCAACGTGAAGACGTATTTTAACAAAAACGGCGGTGAAGTGGTCAATAACGGAGCTTTTGATTTTCTTTTTTCGCGTAAGGCGGTGATTGAAATGGAACAAACCGAAGGTGTTGATTTTGAAGAAGTCGAGTTGGAGTTGATCGATGCCGGACTGGAGGAATTTGAAGTGATCGATGACAGAGCTTTTGCCTATGGTGACTACAAATCATTTGGTAGTCTCAGCGAAGCAGCGCAGACCCTGGGGGTGACTATTAAGAAGGCGAGTTTGCAGCGGATCCCTAACTCGCCGGTCGAGTTCAGCGAAGCGCAATTGGAGGAAATTGAAAATCTGATCGACAAGCTGGAGGAGGATGAGGATGTGCAGGCGGTGTATAACAACATCGCTTGATGAGTGTGGGGGATGTGGGGAAAGCGAAGAGTTATTTCACTCGAATGGACGTGAGTGAAGAAGGGGGTGGGATTTTTTTGAGTTGAGTTGCAGACAATCAGAAAAATAAAAAGGGTCTGGCCCCAGGCGGGACGAAAAGGGTCTGACTCCAAGCGCCGAGCAGATCAGGCCGGGGTTTAGCTGGAAAGGTTCTGAGTTGAGTTGAGTTGTTCGTTTTGCTGATCCGAGATGAAAACGGCATTCACTCTGCCCGTTTGGGTATACACTGTGACGAGGGCGATGAAATATTGCAGGAGTAACAATAAGGCGAATGCTCCTGTGGCATCTTTTATGTAAAGCGGAATGCTGTAGATCAGAGATATTACGACGCCGGTGCAGAGTATAAATACAATAATCAGGCCGATGGCGAATACGGGCAGGGTTATCAGTGCGAGTAGGATGTAAACCGTAATAAAGCTCGTCAGGTCACGGTCTTTTTTACGTAGAAATACGTAACGAAATAATTGACCCAGTCCAAGGACGGTGATGATGTAGAGGGTATAAAGGGCGCTGGCTTGGATGACGATTAATCCAAAAATACTCAGAGCGTCCACAAGTGATTGGGATCGGGTGAAGAAGATGATCAGGGCAAAATGAAGAAGTATCTCCAAGACTGCCTTCAATGCCGGAATTCGTTCCGATGGAAAGGTGTAAGGGAAATGAGAAAACATGCGAAAGATATAGAAACCGATGTTTGCAAGTAGTCCGATGAAAGCAAAATCCGTCCATGCGACGTCTAGCTGGAAAAGGCCGTCTTGCTGAATCTTGAACGCCGCGAGTCCGACAAATCCGGCGGGGAGAATGACGATCAGGAGGAATTGAACAAGGTAGAGAGTTTTGTTGAGTCCATCTCTTTGGGAAAATTTTGTCCGGGTATAACGTTTCATAGACGGTTGTCATAGTAGGGTAGAAAAAGGTATCTGCCAGCAAATTGCTATAACAGGACCCGATACGAAGGCAGAAGAAACAATGAAGGTGTTGAAAGGTATTGTCTTATGCGCACTTCAAATTAAGATATGGCTTGAAAATGAAAAATTATTCAGTGCCGCCTTTACCTAATTCCGGAGAAAAGACGAATGGTCAAGATGCGGCTTCAGGAGGAATGCTGGGAATGCTAGCCGCTTGTGTTGGAGGAGTAGCGATTCTCGCTTTAGCGGCTTCGATCTTCCTTTTGTATCAGGAAGAAAAAACGATGTCGGTGGCGAGTTTGGTGGTGGCGGGGCTTTCGGTTTTTGCTGGCTTGATTGCCATGGTTATGGGTTTTGTTGCGGTGTTGTCAGCAAAGAGGGGACGTCGAGCTTCGGCGATATTTGGCCTGACAACAGGGGTGATTGCGGTATTAGCCATCATTGTGGTATCGGCATTGGGAGTGTTTCGTGAAATCGAGCAGAAGTTTCAAATCACCGAGCAAGGGATTGTGGTGGAAGCGCCCGACATGGCACCTCTGGTGATCAAGGAGCAGGCAAAGTCTGTGGACGATAATTATTACCTTTGGATGGGCTGGTTTGAGGAAAATCTGTTGAAGCCGATGGAGCCTCGCTTGCGGGGTAAGCCGTGGGAAAAAGAGGGGCGCGATGTGATGGATGCTTTTGTTTCGATTTGGTTGGGAAAGTGGGATATGCGCACTGAAGAGCAGTGGCAGATCATGGCGGCGGATCTGTGGCGACTGGAGTGCGATGACCCTATGCTGCTCTACATGGTATCGAGATCTTGTGATGTCGGGGGATCAAAAAACGGTGTTTTGAGCCGGGCAACTAAAGAGTTGGGCAAATCTGATTTTAATCCGCTGTGGGCGTTCATGGCTCAGATCGAGAAGATGGCACGAGTGGACTATGGCAAAAAAGAAAAGCAGATGGAGGCGCTTGATGGCGAAGCTTTGCGGCGCTTGGAGAAAGCCTGCCAGGCAGGTTGTTTTGAGGGTGAGAACTTGTGGTTGCTGCATCAGTTGCTGAGAACGATGAGCGGGGAAAAGTTCAGCGAACGACAGGGTGACAAGATAGCTGCTGTGTTTAAGCGAACAGGGATGCCTCAGTGGACGGCGCATTGGATGAAGGGGATCAAAGAGATTGAATTGGCATGGAAAAGCCGTGGCAGCTCTTATTCTAACAAGGTGACGGAGGCGGGTTGGAAGGGTTTTCGCGAACATTTGGTGATGGCGCGAGATGAATTAACCCAGGCTTGGGAGTTGGCGCCAGAGTTTCCTTTTGCTGCTGCGGAGATGATAAGGGTGAGCATGGGCAGCAGTGACGACTCGTTGACAGAGATGCGCCTGTGGTTGGATCGGGCGATGCAGGCGCAAGTGGATTATCCCAGAGCGTTGAAATCTTATTTGTGGGGCATTCACCCAAGGTGGGGCGGCAGCACTAAGATGATGCGGCAGTTTGGAGATCATTGTCTAGAAAATGGTCAGTATGTGACAGCTTTGCCGGGTTTCTATCGAGATGTGATAATCAGCTTGGCGAAGGAGTCGGACAATTTTGAAGCTTATTATCAACAGGACTGGGTCTATGAGAGCCTGATGGGGATGCATGAAGGACAGGCGAAGGCTTGTGTGGATGATGCGGGGAGGCATTACAATTGGACTGAAATGGCGGTATTGGCGTACCGGATGGAGGATTATGATGAATTAACCAGGGTCTGGAAAAAACTAGCAGGACGACCATGGCGGAAGGCGTTAGATCGACACTGGAAGTTGGATCGCGAAGATTTCGCTTTTTGTGCTCAGATTGATCAATTCGATAGGCGGATTAAGTCGGCACGGGTTTTCAGAGAGCAGAAGCTGTATGGCTCGGCGATTGACGAGTATGAGGTGTATTTGAGCCAAGAAGGGATTGGTGAAGATGAGCAGAAATTATTAAGAAAAAGGATAGCTCTTTTGAAGTTGGAGGAAAAATGGGATGCCGGGGATTGGGTGACCCTTTGGCCGACGGATTCCCCGGAATTGTGGCGGGCGGCGGAGGGCAGTTGGGAAAAACTTGAGAGCGGGGCATTGGAAGCAAGCTCGAAGAGCTTTCGTTATGCCATCGAGCATGCTTTGTATGTTGGTGAAAATTATGAAGTGGAAGCGAGCGTTGGGCCAGCAAAAGGAATTCCGAGTGCTGGAGGGCACGGGCTCTGGTTAAGTAAGCTTAGTTGGAGCGGAACTCACTGGGACGCTCTGGTTTTTGGCTCGATGAATAAAAACCAGTTTTATGTAGGCGCACGGCGATGGCGTTACCGGACAGATTGGTTCAAAAAAATCAAACGCCATGAACCCCACCTTGTGAATCTAGAATGCCACGAGAATTTTTGGCAGGTTAGTGTGGATGGAAAAAAATTAAGCGACAAGGAAATCAAAATGGATGGTCACCATAATGGGGAGCTAACACGATTGGCCTTGGGCGGGTATGTGGATCCTGACAAAGATACAAAGGTCGAGTATCAGAGTGTAAGGGTGAGGAAGTTGGATCAGAGGGAGAAAAAATAGCAGGATTGATTATTTGCCTCCGGGTAAACTCTTCAGCTGGTCTAATCGCCGAGAGGGTATGTCGGGTAGGAAAACCCGCGCCCCTTTGTGAAGCAGTGGGCTGCTGGAACAGAGGATTGGAAATCTCAGTAAAAAAAGCGGCGCTTGTTGGTGAGAACAAGCGCCGCGATTTCAGTAATTTGGCTTTGGCAAGCCATCAAGTTTGCTTAACCCAGTGGAGGTAAGTCTGGTGGTGTCTGGGATACTTCACCATTTTCCAAATGGATGACCTTTTCCGGACGTTTCCTTTTGGCAGCTTGTTTGGCCGGTGCCGGTGCTTGTCCGCCGGAATCATTTCCGCCGGCTTTAGGCTTAGCGGACTTTTTCACCACATCGGTGGTTTTTTCCAAAGATCCGAGATACTCGGGAAGCTTGACGCCTACGTTTTCAGTTAGCTCATGCAGGGGTGGAAGTGATTTGACCAAGCTGGAAACAAAGTCGGAAGTAGCGTTGCCGCCTTTTCCATCCTTGCCGCCATTGCCACTGTCCCAAACGGTGATCTTGTCGATCTTGAGGTTGGAGATGGCTTTGACCTGCTCGGCAACCAAGGCGGGCAGTTGTTCCATGATCATCATCAAGCTGGCGAAATCCGGATCGTTGCCGGCGGCGCTGTAGAGGTTCTTGATACCTTCCGCTTTCGCGTCCAGTTGAGCCTGGATACCTTCGGCTTCGACTTTCATCGCTTCGGCTTTGGCGACCAAGTTGGCTTTCACCCCATCAGCTTCCGCTTGTTTCACCAGGCGGATACCATCGGCTTCACCTCGGCGGGTTCGCCGCACCCGTTCCGCTTCGGCTTCAGCGAGGGTTTCAATTTTTTGTTTCTCAACCTCGGCAGGAACCACGATGTTGGCATACTGGGTGGCTTTTTCGCGATTGGCACGTTCGCGTTCGGCTAGTTCTTCAGAGGAATAAGCCTCACGCAACGCGTCCGCTTGTTTGACTTGTTCGGCAGCAGAACCCTTACGTTCGGATTCGGCTTCGGCTTCACGACGCAGGGCGTTGGACTGGGCCACGGTCACGGCGGCGGTGTTTTCCCCTTCGACGGCACCCGCGTGAGCGGCGGCCACTTGCACACGCTGGCTTTGCTCGGCGTTGGCTTTACCAATTTCACCATCACGGAGTTTTTCCGCTACTTTGACTTTGGCTTCGTTGATGGCATGGGCGGCAGCTTCTTTACCTAGCGCGTCGATGTATCCAGATTCATCTGTGATGTCCTGAATGTTGACGTTGATCAGACGCAGGCCGACTTTTTTCAGTTCGACTTCAACCCCGGAATAGATCTTTTCGATCAATTTGTCTCGGTCAGCGTTGATTTCCTCAATCGGCATGGTGGCGATCACCACACGCATCTGACCGAAGATGATGTCTTTGGCGAGCTCTTGCACTCGACCAAGGTCCAGGCCGAGCAAACGTTCGGCAGCGTTTTCCATCACGCCCGTTTCGGTGGAGATACCAACGGTGAAGGTGGATGGGGTGTTGACGCGGATGTTCTGTTGCGATAGCGCGCCCTCGAGTCGAATGTCGATCGGAATCGGGGTCAGGTCGAGGTAGCTGAAGCTTTGTATAATTGGCCAGACAAAAGCGCCGCCGCCATGATAACAGCGCGCACTGCGCCCTTTGCCGCTGGTTTTACCGTAGATCACCAGAACTTGGTCTGGCGGGCACTTTTTATAGCGCTTGATCATCGAATAGAGGGCGACAATGACGAACAATATAATGCCGCCGGGGAGAATGAGAGATAGGGTGGATGTGTCCATAGTTAGTTTGAGTTAGGGGTTAATGTTAGGTTTGTTGTTAGAGTGATCAAGAAAGAGGTTCTACCAGCAGTCCGTTTTCACCGATGACGTCGACGACTTTGACTTTGCTGCCGTTTTCGAGTTTGTGTTCTCCTTTGTGGAAAGCTTCCATGACGGAGAGTCGTCCTTGCACCACGACTTCGATTTTTCCGGCTTGCTGTCCCCCGGCAGGTATGGGGAGATAGACGGTGCCGATCTGGTCGATGGCGTTGCGGTAGTTGATCGTGCCGTCTTGGCGCAGGCTGTTGATCAGGCGCATCAATCCGAAGAGTAAAAATAGCATGGCCGTTCCGGCGGCTATCGCGGCAAGAATAGTCAGGCCTATGCCGAGGCCGGATTGCAGGCAAAGGGCCCCCGTCCAGCCAAAAGCGAAGAGGAAACCCGTGATGCTACGGACTGAAAGGATGTGACCACCGCCATCATGGTCGAGGTCGAAGTCGGTATCCATGTCCAGTGCACCGTCGCCGATACCTAGAACCATCAGTGCGGTTTGCATCAGCAGGATGCTGCCTGAGAAAATACCGAGTGCATAAAAAATCTGTAGAGTCAGATCCAGGCCTCCCCACCATTCTGTAAAGATGTTCATCATTATAGTGTTTCCCTCTGTTTATGAGTTCGCTGACAGATTAGAGGGTAGTAGGGGAGAGTGCCATTATAAAAAAGCAAAGATTTTCTAATGGGTGTTTGATCCACTGCAATTGGCTGAAAAGGCGGCTTGCTTTGTTTTATGTCGCCCGCTAATCTGCTCATCGATGAGAAGTTTGATTATTTTGGGAGGCTTGAAGTTCGGGGTGCTGTTGATCACTGCTGCCTTGACTGGCTGTGGAGGCGGTAAAAATGAATTCAAGCCGGCTCCGCCACCGGATGTGACGGTTCAGCAGCCGGAGCAGCGGGATGTGACGACTTATATGGAGTTTCCCGGACGTACGAGCCCGTATCGAACGGTTGAGATTCGTGCCCGCGTTAAGGGATTCCTGGAAAAAAGAGAATTTGAGCAGGGGCAGGCGGTGAAAAAGGGTGATCTGCTCTTCACCATCGAACCGGAATCGTTCGAGGCTGCGGTTGAAGCATCCGAGGGTGATCTGGCAAGTGCTCAGGCGGCTTTACAAATTTCCACCACTGATCGGGCGATGAAGGAAAGAGCGGGGAAGACCAATGCGATTTCAAAATTGGATGTGGAAAAAGCACGGGCCAATGAAAAAGCAGCGGCAGCGGCAGTGAAGGTGGCGCAGGCGGCTTTGGACAATGCCAAGATCGATCTGAGTTACACTAAGATCACCGCTCCAGAACCGGGCCGGACTTCGCGTGCTTTGGTGGACATTGGTAACCTGGTAGGGTCGGCAGATGCCACTTTGCTGACGACGATCATCAATGACAGTGTCATTTATGCCTATTTTGAGGTGAACGAGCGCATTATTTTACCGTATTTGGGCAAGCGGGAAAAGGTCGCTGATGAAGAACCCAAAAAGGTGAAGAACCATGGCCATGTTCGCCTGCGCCTGGGCAATGGCGAAGAATACTCACAAGATGGGGTTATTGATTTTGTGGATAATACAGTGGATGCCAATACAGGTACAATTCAACTGCGTGGCAAGTTTGATAATAGCGGCGCCGAACTCGTTTCGGGGCTTTTTGTCAGGGTGATGATTCCTGAGGAGGTTAAAGCAGCTATTCTGGTGCCGCGTCAGGCGATTCAACGGGACATGCAGGGAGATTTTGTGTTGGTGGTGAATGAGGAAAACATGGTGGAACGTAGAAATGTCACGGCCTCTGATGTGGTGGGTGAAACGAAGATTATCAAAAAAGGTCTGGAAGCTAACGAGCGGGTGGTGGTGCAGGGCTTGCAACGGGCGAGGGAGGGGATTGAGGTGAATCCTAAGGAAGCAGCTGATTCTGATCAGAAAAAGGCAGCAGACGGGAAAGAAGATAAGAAACCGGATGAGGAGCAAAAAAAAGCTGAGCCAGAAAAGTCTCAGGCGCCTGGAGAAGAAGGAAAGTAAGATTCAAGTAAAGCTACCTACCCGATTTTTTCATGTTCAGTTTGTTTTTCATTCAACGCCCTATTTTTGCTTCGGTCATTTCGATCCTGATAGTGATCGTAGGTCTAGTCGCTCTGGTTTCGTTGCCGATTGCCCGTTACCCGGACCTTGCGCCGCCGACGATCACAGTGAGCGCCATTTATCCGGGGGCCAATGCGCAGACGGTGTCAGATACCGTTGCCACACCCATCGAGCAGGAGGTCAACGGGGTGGAAGGCATGATCTACATGTCGAGTGTGAATGCCAATGATGGCAGTATGACTTTGACGGTGACTTTCGAGCCAGGCACGGATTTGGATATTGCCAATGTATTGGTGCAGAATCGAGTGTCGGTGGCGGAGGCTAAGTTGCCGGAAGAAGTCAAGCGTCAGGGGGTGACGGTGAGTAAAAAATCCACCGATGTGGTTTTGTACATGGGGATTTTTTCACCAGGAGGAGAGTATACTGACCAGTATCTAAGTAATTATGTTAACTTGCGCATTAAGGATGAGTTGGCCCGGGTGAAGGATGTGGGTGATGTGATGGTGTATGGGGTGGGGGATTACAGCATGCGGATGTGGCTTGATCCTGATAAATTAAGGGCTTATTCTTTAGTTCCAGGGGATGTGGTTCAGGCGATTCGTGAGCAGAATGTGCAAGTGGCTGCAGGTAAGGTGGGTGCGTCTCCTGCGCCAAAAGGAACGGCTTTTGAGTAT
This sequence comes from Verrucomicrobiota bacterium, assembly GCA_045046875.1. Classification (GTDB taxonomy): domain Bacteria; phylum Verrucomicrobiota; class Verrucomicrobiia; order Verrucomicrobiales; family DEV007; genus JAADHD01. The sequence continues at coordinate 36,189 of JASFYY010000013.1, forward strand.
GTGATCAGCACACGCGGTCGATTGGTCGAGGCTGAGGAATTTGCCGAGATTGTGGTCAAGACCAGCTCGGACGGCCGAGTCATTCGCTTCAAGGATATAGGCCGGGTCGAATTGGGTTCGGATTCTTATAATTTCTTGTCTTTCATGGATGGACAGCCTTCGGCAACGATTGCTATTTACCAGATTCCCGGTTCCAACATGATTGCAGTGGACGATGGAGTGAAAGCCAAGATGGAGGAATTGGCCAAAGGTTTTCCCAAGGGAATGGAGTACCGAATCATCAATGATTCGACTGATATTATCCACGCTTCCATTGCCGAGGTGATGGAGACCTTGGCGATCACTCTGGTGCTGGTGATTTTCACCGTGTATATTTTCCTGCAAAATTTTCGCGCGACGATCGTGCCGGCTTTGACGATTCCGGTGGCGCTCATTGGGACCTTTGCCGCACTTGCTGCGCTTGGGTTTTCGATTAACCAGCTGACTTTGTTTGGCTTGGTTCTGGTGATCGGTATTGTGGTGGATGATGCGATCGTGGTAGTTGAGAATGCGACCCGGCATGTGGAGGACGGGTTGAGCCCCAAGGAGGCGACGAGCAAAGCCATGCTTGAGATATCAGGGCCGGTGATTGCGACCACTCTGGTGTTATTAGCGGTTTTTGTGCCGACGATTTTTATGCCCGGTATCACGGGGATGTTGTTCAAGCAGTTTGCGGTGACGATTTCAGTGGCTACGGTTTTCAGCTCGATCAATGCGCTGACTCTCAGTCCGGCCATGTGCGGATTGCTGCTTCGCAAGCAGAAAAATGAGCCTCGCGGTTTTTTTAAGTTGTTCAATACGACCTTAGATAAAACCACTAATGGCTATTTGAATATTACACGCTTCGCTATTCGCAAAGCCTTTCTTGCAGTGCTGATTTTCATTGGTCTGACTTGGTTGGCAATGTCTGGCATGGGCAAGTTGCCGACCGGTTTTGTTCCGCAGGAAGATGAAGGTTACTGCCTAGTCAGTGTGATGTTGGCTGACGGGGCATCGATTCAACGAACCCAGGAAGTGTTGAAGGAGATGGATGGAGTCATGAACGAAGCGCCCGGAAAAAAACATTTCCTTAGTGTGGCGGGTTATTCATTGACGGATGGGGCGGCGAGTACCAATACGGCATTTTGTGTTTTTTCAATGACTCCGTGGGATGAGAGGACGACCAAGGAGTTGAGTTATAATGGGATAATGGGGCATCTGCAGGGCGAGTTTGACAAGATCCAGGGTGCGAAGATTCAGGTGTTGCCGGTGCCTTCCCTGCCTGGGATTGGTTTGACTGGTGGGTTTACGTTTATGTTGCAGGATCGTGGAGGATCCGGAATGGAGATGCTGCAAACCGTGGCTAGTGAAATCATTGTGGAAGGCAATTCCCAGTCAGGACTGAAGGGCTTGGGCACTCCTTTTCGCGCGAATGTGCCGCAGCTGTTTGTGGATATTGATCGTGAGCAAGTCATGAAAACCGGAACTTCGGTGCAGGCGGTGTTCGATACTCTGCAGATGTATCTTGGATCTGCCTACGTAAACGATTTCACACTCTTCGGTAGGGTGTTCAAAGTGTATGCTCAGGCGGATGGTGAGTATCGTGCGACGCCAGCTGATATCCAGCGACTGGAATTGAGAGGGGCTGAGGGCGAGATGATTCCGATTGGGTCGGTGGCGGAAGTGAAGGAGATTCTCGGCCCGCAAACGATCACCCGCTTCAATTTGTATCCTGCGGTGAAGATTCTCGGTGGGGCAGCGGATGGATTCAGTTCCGGGCAGGCTTTGGGCATTATGGAGGATATGGCGGTCAAAAAGTTGCCAGCTAGTATGGGTTACAACTGGTCGGAACTCTCCTATCAGGAAAAACAGGCGGGTGGCACCACCATGATTTTCGTTTTTGCGGTGGTACTGGTTTATCTGGTGCTGGCGGCTCAGTATGAAAGCTGGTCGCTACCGGTTTCCGTGGTGCTGTCGGTTCCGACGGCTCTGTTGGGTGCGGTGGCTGGCATGATGTTGCGGGGGATGGATAATGATGTGTATATGCAAATTGGTATTGTGCTGTTGATCGGACTGGCGACCAAGAGCGCGATTTTGATCGTGGAATTTGCCAAAGTGGAACGCGAGGAGGGTAAGAGCATCTTCGATGCGGCGATGAACGCCACCCGGCTGCGTTTCCGGGCGGTGTTGATGACGGCGTTTTCTTTTATTCTCGGGGTGATTCCTTTGCTGGTTGCTTCTGGAGCTGGCTCGGCAAGTCGTCAAGTTCTCGGAACCACAGTGTTTTCCGGAATGCTGGTGGCTACGGCTTTGAGTTTCACAACGGTTCCATTGTTCTATTACTTGATGCAGACGCTGTCCGAAAAGATGGGTGGCAAGAAGGATGAAAAATCCTGAACCCGCTGTATCTGACCGGTTGAAGTGTGGGTGACAAAAAAACGGAGAGTGTCAGGGCTTTATTTATTTTAGCCCTGCATTCATTTTCCCGCTTGCAGAGCGGGATAAAGTCGCTAGTCTAGCCAAGTGCTGCCGATTCTCAAATCGAGGATCGATCAAGCGGCCAGCTTAGCTCAGTTGGTAGAGCAGCTGATTTGTAATCAGCAGGTCAACGGTTCGAGCCCGTTAGCTGGCTCCATTT
>JASFYY010000014.1:0-13470 GCA_045046875.1 Verrucomicrobiota bacterium
TTCCTTTGCCGAATACTTCGACCCCGATCACATGGGTTTCAAATCATTAAGGGTGATGAACAACGACACCATCCAGCCGGGCGGAGGTTTTCCAAAACACCCCCACGACAACATGGAGATCTTCACTTACATCATCGAGGGACAATTGGAGCATCGTGATAGCATGGGCAACGGCACGATTATCGAAGCCGGCAATCTACAATACATGAGCGCTGGTAGCGGCATCCAGCACAGCGAGTTCAATCCCTCGCAAGAAAACCTCACCCATCTCTATCAAATCTGGTTACAACCTAACCAACGCGACGGGGAACCTCGTTACGCCGAAAAACCCCTGGGCGAACTGACCAAGGCAAATCAACTGACCTTATTATTTTCTGCCGACGGCCGGGACGGCTCCACTGCCATTCGTCAGGATGCTGAAATCTATTTAGGCAAGCTCGACCAAAATCAAATCATCTCCGTGCCCGCATCCACCTCAAGTCCGCACGCCTGGATCCAAGTGATCTCCGGTGACATCTCGGTGCTCGGCGAATCCCTCACCACCGGTGACGGCCTGGCCATCGAAAACGCCGCTGACGAATTTTCAATCAAAGCGACGTCTGACACCCAATTATTACTCTTCCGCCTCAGCTAAGCCCCTTGCCACCAATCACAAAGAACAAAAACAAACACTCTATGAAAAACAAAATCGACAACATCGCCGGAGGCCTGCTGGGTCTGTTATTCCTCATATTTGCCGCGAACTTTTTCCTCCACTTCATCCCCATGCCACCATTACCGGAGGGCACACCCGCTGCGGCTTTCATGGGCGCGATGTACGGCGCAGGTTACCTGACCTTTGTCAAGGTAATCGAAATCATCGGAGCCCTACTGATCGCCATTCCCAAAACCCGCAATCTCGGCCTGCTCTTCCTCGGCCCCATCGTGATCAACATTCTGGCATTCCATACATTCCTCACCGGAGGCCATGGACTGACCGACCCACCCGTCATCCTCATCACCCTACTTTCTGCTTTCCTTCTTTGGTCAGGTCGTTCATCATTCGCCAAGCTCATCAATTAACAAACCTTCAGCATGCATCCCAACGAACTCTCCGAACTCAGCGACTTCCAACTGCTCGACTTACGTTTGCCTGATGATTATGAGGCAGTTCACCTAGCAGCAGCACTTAACAACTGCGTCTTCGAAGTTTCTTTCATCGATCAGCTTGAAAAAACCGCGCCCAATCCCTCGTTGACTACTCTGGTTTATGGCGCCAACGATGACAGCATGGAAGCCGCCGTTGCGGTGGAAAAAATGCAGCAGGCCGGTTATACGGATGTGCAAATTCTGGCAGGCGGCTTCCAGGCGGCCCGACAAGCGGGCCTGCCCATCGTGACAGGCAAGCCCTTGCCTGATACAGCACAGCTGACTGACGGAAGGCATGCTATCAACCTGGAAGAATCCAGCCTCGAATGGCTGGGGCGCAACTTGCTGAACAAACATTGGGGCACCGCACCGATCGAATCCGGTCATCTCGAGTTTTGCGACGGCAAGCTGACAAGCGGCGAGTTCGTCATCGATTTGCAACAGATGGCATGCAGCGACTTAAAAAACAGCGATCTTCACGACATTTTGATCGACCATCTGCATAGTGATGATTTTTTCGACGTCAAAAACCATCCCAAGGCCACTTTTACGCTAAAAAACTCATCGCCTCTGAACAACAGCTCACCGGGAGCTTGCAACCTCGCCATCACTGGCGAATTAACCCTGCGAGGACAAACCCACCCGATTGAATTCGAAGCCGCCGTCGGTCTGACCCCCGAAGGGCAACCTGCTGCGCAAGCCAGCTTTTCAATCGACCGTACCCAATGGGGAATCCTCTACGGATCAGGCAAGTTTTTCCACCGCCTCGCCGGACACCTGGTCAACGACTTACTCGAATTCCAAATCAAAATACTCACCCACTGATCTCGATCAATAATACTTCTCTGTCATGAAAATACTCGCTTTTGCAGCATCAACCAGCTCCACCTCCATCAATCGTCAACTCGCCAATCACGCTGCCGCTCAAATCACTGACGGCGAAGTGACTGAACTTGATTTGCGTCAATTTGATCTCCCGATTTACAGCTCGGACGAAGAGGAGAACCAGGGCATCCCCGCCGCCGCTCACACATTCAAAGACTTGATCCTCGCTCATGACGGCATCGTATTGTCCCTTGCAGAACACAATGGCACCTACAGCGCCGCTTTTAAAAATCTCTACGATTGGACTTCGCGCATCGATGCCAAGGTTTGGGTGGACAAAGCCATGCTGTTACTAGCCACTTCGCCAGGAGCGCGCGGCGGAGTCACCGTGCTCGAAGCAGCCAAAGCCACTTTCCCCAGAATGGGCGCCGATTTGAAAGCCGACTTCAGCCTGCCTTCTTTCTATGATAACTTCTCTCCAGACAAAGGCATCACCGATAACAAACTCGCTGCCGACCTCAGTAAGGCCATTCAAATTTTCTGCAAATAAAATTCCGTCATGAACAAACCAACCATCGCCGCTAACAAACCCATTCCCGTCGAGCTCAAAGCCGGGCAAGAATATTATTACTGCACCTGCGGTAAATCGGCCAATCAACCCTTCTGTGACGGCTCGCACAAAGGCACCGACTTTGTCCCCAAGGCTTTTGTCGCCGAAGAAGACGGCGACGCCTACCTTTGCCAATGCAAACAAACGGCCAATGCTCCCTTCTGCGACGGTTCCCATGCCAACGTCCCTGACGATCAAATCGGTAAGGAATTCGCCCTCGAAGTCGCTGCCGACCCCGACGCCATGCCCGAGGCCACACCCACACCGGAGGAACCCAGCGTTGCTTTCATTCATCAACTCGCCAAGGAAGGGCTGAGCAAACTGGGTCACCACGGCCCCATGGACGCCATGGGTGTGCCGCGCTTTGAATTACCCGATTGGGATGGCATCCAAATGATGGTCGCCCAACTCGCGCGCAAACCACTGATGGAAGACGTCCGTGTCGGCACCGAGCTCATCATCGGCCCCGAAGCCAAAAAGCCCCTGCAATTGGACATCCCCTTGTTTGTCAGTGACATGAGCTTCGGCGCACTTTCAGAAGAAGCCAAAACCGCCATGGCCAAAGGCGCTGAACTCGCCGGAACCGGAATTTGTTCGGGTGAAGGCGGCATGCTGCCCGATGAACAACAAGCCAACAGCCGTTATTTTTATGAACTCGCCTCAGCCAAATTCGGCTACGAAGAATCACTACTGAGTCGGGTGCAGGCCTTCCATTTCAAGTGCGGACAGGGAGCCAAAACCGGCACCGGCGGTCACCTGCCCGGCAATAAAAACGTCGGACGTATCTCGGAAGTGCGCGGTATCCCCGAGGGCCAGTCTGCCGTTTCACCACCTACTTTTACTGATCTCAGCAGCGTCGATGATTTTAAAAATTTCGCCGACCGGGTGCGGGAGATCAGCGGAGGCATTCCCATCGGTTACAAACTCAGCGCCCAACACATCGAACGCGATATCGACTTCGCGCTCGCCGGCGGAGCCGATTACATCATCCTCGATGGCCGTGGCGGCGGCACCGGAGCCGCTCCCCTGTTGTTCCGCAACCACATTTCCGTACCGACCATCCCGGCCCTGGCACGCGCCCGCCACCATCTCGACAAAGCCGGTGCCAGTGGACGGGTCACCCTCATCATCACCGGTGGCCTGCGCACCCACAACGACTTCATCAAAGCCCTCGCCTTGGGCGCCGACGGAGTAGCGGTGGCCAATTCCGCGATGCAAGCCATCGGCTGCATTGGAGCCCGCATCTGCAATACCAACCTCTGCCCCGCCGGAATCGCCACCCAGAAACCCGAGCTGCGCAAAAAACTCAAAGTCGAAGCGGCAGCACAACAACTGGGCAATTATTTCGCCGCCACCACCGAACTGATGCAAGTCATGGCCCGCGCCTGCGGCCACAACCACTTGAATCAGCTCAACAAGGACGACCTCGCCAGCTGGGATAAATCCCTCGCCGAACTGGCCGGCATCGAATACTCAGGATTCGATCCTGCAAGATAAACAAAGCAGCGCGGGTTTTCCCACCCGCCGAACAAGAGCAAACTCCCGCCAACTAATAAACAAAAAATGTGTCATCAACACAAATCACACAACCCATCGTAAAAGACGTCATCCTATAAAAAATCAGTGTTTATCAGTGGTTTAAAAACATTATACCCACTGATGAACACTGAGAGGCACTGAGAGGCACTGAGCAAGCCCTTTATTTAGCTGGAGAAAATATATCACCAAAGTTCTGATTTGCGATCTCCTTATTACTGGACAACAGGAGCGATCGCTCCGGCTGCCTTCGCATCACCCAACAATCCGCAAATCCCCATAACCGTTGCTCGACTTGCTAACCTGTATCTGCGCACCAATGCGTTGTTTGAGTGCGTCCACATGAGAAATGATACCAATGGTGCGATTGGACAAACGCAAATTCTCCAAAGCTGCGAGGGCGATATCCAAGGTATCCGTATCAAGCGTACCAAAACCTTCATCGATAAAAAGACTCTCAATCCGGGTTTCACTGCCTGCTAAATCAGAAAGCCCCAGCGCCAACGCCAGACTGATCAAAAACGATTCACCCCCGGAAAGACTGCGGGTAGGGCGCACCGCGTCGCCTTGATACAAGTCGACGATCACCAAACCTAAATCACTATCCGAAGCGCGCTGAATCTGATAGCGATCATTAAGGTCGACCAAATGACGGTTAGCCAGGCTTAATAACTGCGTCAGGGTCAAGCCCTGCGCATATTTCGAAAAGGTATCACCTGTAGCCGAACCAATCAGGCTATTCAATTCCACCCATGACCTCGCATCTTCAGTCAATCGCTCGATTTTTTCTATTTGGCCGACCTGGGAAGCGCGGGCTTCTTTGTCTTGTTGCAACAATAAATCAATTTCTCCTATTCCCTGGTTCAGTTGAGCCTGCTGTTCATTCTGATCAGCAAGCTCACTTTTCAAAACCGTGATTTCATCCTCATCCACACGACTCAGTTGCTCTAACTTTCTCAGTTCTTTTTCGATTTGCTCTATCTGGGCTTGCAGACGGGTTCGGCGATGAGCCAAATCCTCCGCCTTCTGCATGAGCTCGCTCAGCTGCTCTTGCTCCAAACGAGCCGTTATTAATTCCCCTATACTAGAAAATGCCGAACCTTGTAAAGCTGTTTCAAGCGCTGCCGTATCAGCTAGAACCGCTTCCTTGCGCCCTTGCTCATCCTTGCGCTTTTGCTCCAACAAATGAGCGCTGCGATTGACCGCATCCCCGGCTTCTTCACAACGTTTTCTCCGCTCCGCGCCATCCCCGGAGATCTGGCCATCCACACCACGGCTCTGCCCAACCAATTCCAGCTTGCCCAATTCGCTACGCCAAATTTTAAGCTCGTCCTCCAGCCGCTTGATCTCATCGGTCAGTGACAACAGCTGCCGTTTTAGTTCCTCACCGTCCTGCTGACAAGTTTCACGCTGCTTGACCTGCGCTTGATACACAGAATACCGCTCTTCGAGAACATCTGCACGATCCTTGGTTTCACCTGCTAATGAAATCGGCTCAGCAAATTTCCCCAGCTCTTGATTAAAGCGCTCAACCTGCTTCGCTATTTCCCCTTCACACAAAGTGATTCCTTCACCCAGGTTTTGTTGCTCTTGCGCCAGCTTACTTTTTGCCTGCTGCAAACTTTGCACCTCCGTCGCCATTACCCGCAAGTCGGCTTGTTGTTTTTTGCTAAATTCCACTGACTTCCTCTGGCCTTCGTCCAGCTGCTCAAGTTGACTGAGCTTTTTCCCCACCGCGCCGCCTGCTTCCTCCAGCACCGCCATCCATTGCTCGAAAATTTCCTGCGTATCAATCCCTCCCTCATAAGCCAGCGCTTTAGCTCCCGCCTCAAAACGGACCACTTCTTGCTGTAATGCCTGCTGCAAATCATCCAGGCGCTCTTGCCCGTATTTGAAATCCTTGCCAGCTTCAATCGCCTTTTTCGATTGCTCATCCAACTCTGCACTCGCCTGTGCCAATACATTATTTTGATCGTCCCGCGCCTTGCGATCAAGATTTTCACTATGCCCGATCTCTCCCCCATAAGGGTGATCCTGCGCCCCACAAAGCGGGCACGCTTCCCCTTCTTTCAGATCCGCACGGTGCTCATCGAACGACGCTATCTTCAAAGCTTGTTGAAAAATCCGCTCTTTATCCTCCAACACCGCCTGCTCATTCTCAAGCCTCTCCTGCTGCTGCTCATACTTCAAACGCGCCTGCTGATGTGCCTCACTTAATTCCGGAAGCCCCTGCTTCAGCTGTTCATATTGCTCATTTTTCCCTACCCATTGCTCACGCAGTATTTTTACATGCCGCGCCTGCTCACCCCTTGTCCGTTGCTCAGCCACCAAACCCCTCCAATGCTGAATACCATACCCATCAGACAATTGCTCGAAGTCAGACCTGGCTTTCTCAGCCTGCTCTCCGGCGATTTTTACCGCTGCTTTTGCCGTATCTTGCGCTGACGCTCTCTCTGCCAGGTTTCCCTCAGCCTGTCGTGCTTCTTGAACCAGCTGCTGCAAGCGCCCTTGCAAACTTGACCGCTCCCGCTCCCCTGAGCGGATAGACTCTCCCAAAGGCCTAATCGCCTGCAAAACTTTATCAAGGTTTTTGTCATCAACATGAGACTGCAACCAGTCATCCAGCTGAACCTTTAACTCACTGTTTTTTTCCTGGCTTAGTTCCAATTCAGTCAGCCCTGCCCGCCTAGTCTCCAGCTCCAATTTAACAAAATCAGCCGTCGCAACAAGTAAACCTCCCGCATGCTCTTGTTGTTGTTTATTTTCCTCTGCCAGACGCCCCACTTGCTGGCGCAATTTTTCCCGCTCGTTTTTATGACTCTCAAGCTGTAACCACGCCGCGTGAAAAGACAAAGTCGCTTCATGTCGAAGCAAACGTCCACGCTCGACCTCAAAAGCACTCTCCTCTACCTTCCACTGCGCCAAACCTTGCTGCAATCCCACCAATGACTGCCCCTGTTTGATGAAATCTTCCGAAGCCTTGATCTTGCCAGTCAACTCTGTCTGCGCAGCTTCCAAGTCTGACAAAATTTTCTTTTTCTCTTTTTTCTCTTGTCGCAAAATTCCCAACTCATCCTCACTTTTGAGCTCAAGTCCCTCCATAAGCTGCCGAGCCAAAGTAATCTCCGCATTCTTTTCAGACTGAATCTGATAGGCCTTTTTACCAATATCAGAATAGATCTCCGTGCCGGTGATCTTCTCCAACAACTCCCCGCGATCCTTGTCACTCGCATCGAGGAACTCCTTGAAATGCCCTTGCGCTAACAAAACAGAACGCAAAAAACGCATGTAATTCAGCCCGGTCAGCTCCTCCACCAAGTCGTCGGCTTCTCTGACTTTCTCCGCTAAAATATCCCCCGAACCGTGCTCGGAAATTTCCCGTTTCATGGACTGCACTTTTCCGTCCGGTTTTTTATGTGCTCGGGCAAGTTGCCACTTGGCCCGATAGCGCCCTTCCTTACACTCGAACAACACCTCAGCAGAACACTCACCCGTGCCACGAGTCATCATCTCTTCGGGTTTTTCGTTTTCATAACGCGCCGCTTTGCCAAAAAGCGCCAAGGTGATCGCATCCAGAATCGTACTCTTGCCCGACCCTGTCGGCCCGGTGATGGCAAATATACCCGCCTCACCAAGCAAGCCGTTCTCAAAATCAATGCTGTTCTCACCCTTGAGCGAGTTCAGATTCAGTAAAGTGACTTTTAATATCTTCATGAATCCCCCCCTTCCTGCACCTCATTCAGCACATGATTAAAACACTGCTTGAGCACCTCTTTCCCGACATCCCCCTGGTAATCCTCAATCCGTTTATCAAACACCTGCGACGGCTCCCATTCATTGATCGTGACCGTCACCTCTCCACTGATTGGGTCAAAAGACGCCGCTTGTTTTTTTCTACCAACCTTCAACACCTCTGCCCCGGCCTCATCGGCAATCTCCCGAATCTGATCATTAATCGCCGGGCTGATATCCCCCTCGCTCAAGGTAACTTCAATCCAAGGACAGAGCTCATTTTTTCCAATCTTAAGCGCTGAAATAGCTGCCGACACTTGATCAAGGCTACCCTCCAAACTTAACAAGCGCCGCGCGAGAGGAACCATGACCTCCTCTTGCTGCAGCTGATGATCTTTTGTTATCGTCAGCAACCGTAGTTGCTTATTTTCCGACTCGGAAAAACTCAACGGAATCGGGCTGCCTGAATAACGAATATTCTCATTGCCGCCCACCTGCTGCGGGTGATGCAAATGCCCCAAAGCCACGTAGTCAAAACCTTCGCTGAACTGATCCGCTCCGATGCTACCCAGCTTACCAATATGAATGCTGCGCTCACCGTCCGAGAAATCCCCACCAACAGCCGTCAGATGCCCGGTTGCAATCACCACTTCATCCGGCAGCTTTTCTTTGCTGACCAGCTCGGCCATCTCTCGGTAAACTTCGACAATGCCCGCCTTGGTGCGTGCCTCCATCGCATCGTAACTCTCTCCCTCCACCGCACGCCGCACATCCCGATCCCGCAAAAAAGGAACCGCCGCCACACAGAGTCGCCGGCCATCCTTTTCAAAATGCAGGATCGCATCGGACAAATTCTCCGGCACTTTTCCTATCACATGAGTGCGCAAGTGGGCCAGCACCGGACTAGACGCCTCCAGGTGCAGCGCCGAATCGTGATTTCCGCCTACGATCACCAGTTCACAATGCTGCAAAGCAAACAAACGCGTGATGAAATCAAAATAAAGCTGCTCCGCCGCCCGCGGGGGATTAGCCGTATCAAAAATGTCTCCCGCAATGATCAGCAGATCAACCTTCTTCGCCTCAATGCACTGCAACAGAAAATCAACAAAGACCCGCTGCTCCTGCAAGCGATCCCGCCCATAGAAATTCTGGCCCAAATGCCAATCTGCTGTATGAATAATTTTCATAAATTAATACCACTGCCTTGCCCTCTTCCTATATCGCCAGCACCAGCCCACGTCCACCGCATAAACCCCCGGCAAAACGACAAAGCCCTCCAAAGCCAACTCCCCAACACCTTAGCCGCCAGGGTCGGACACCTACGGGGATATCCAGCGAAAAACTTTCAATTTCCATGTTAAGGCCTCATTTATCCCCGTCACCCTACACAAAAACAACATCTCGGCCCATTTTGAGCAATTTCTCTTGAAGCCAGGCAAAAGCAGAGTAAGATCCGCCCAGATCATGCGCGAATAGCTCAGCGGTAGAGCATCTCGTTTACACCGAGGCGGTCGGGGGTTCAAATCCCTCTTCGCGTACCAGCCTTCGCCAAGGCTATGGCTGGCAAGCCAGCTGTAATTGGGCATTGCTCCCGTCGAACGCAGGTCGGGACTGCCGATCTGATGAGCCCTAGCGAAACAGATGATCTTATTTTGCGAAGCCTGTTTTGCAGAGCATCATTATCCTGCAAGGAAATGATGCAATTCAAATCCCTCTTCGCTTACCAGCCTTCGCCGAAGGCTATGGCTGGCAAGCCAGTGGGTCGTAGGATAGATTTTCAAATCTGTCCTCCTCCAATAAAACAGATATGGAAATCTGTTCTACCTCACCTATCAATCCTTGATAATCACCCTCCCGGGTTTTGCAGTCGACACCGGAGGTGATTGCGCTACCGGTACAAGCCCTTCTAACAACTCCTCCTTCGTGATCTTGCCGGGATAGGTATCTACGTATAACTCCACAGCTGCCGCAATGGATGCCATACGTGCCTCCTTGGTCAATGGGCGACTTTCTCCCTTTGCTCTCGGCCCCAAAGGAACGATCCAATCTGGCACCCCCCAGAGGGGATAGTCCATCTCGGTCAAATCTGTCGTAGGATCGATCATCACCCTATATGGCCGATCATTCAGAGACACCACGGATATCACCGTGATCTTGGTATCAGGCATGCCGTTTCTTGCTAACACCTGATCCAGTTCATGGGCATATTGAAGAATCATCCATGGATGTTTTGACATCGCCGATACATGCTCAGGTGCAAGTGTCGGCCGCAAGTCCGGATGTTCATTGAGCCAGGCTTCCGCTTCAGGGTGGCTGAATTTGAATTTGATGTAAGCCTCCTTACTGCGAAGCATCATCCGCCAAGAGAACTTATGACTCACCTCTGTCCAAGCTGGATTATGACCAAAAAAATAAGCTCGTAACGGAAATGCCATTTGGATGGAAAAAAATACCAGCAGCAACCACAGGGCCATATTATTTGAACGTCTTCCTCCCAGTGCATTCAATTCAGGCGAACGTACCCTGCTGACTCCAGCAATAAATTTCTGAAATCCACCCCAAATCCACCGACCGGTTGCTGGGTGTAAAAAAATCAAAGTAGAAACAATGCCAATATAAGGGAAAAACCCAATCTTGAAAATACGACTATTCATCAAATGGAACACCACTAGGACTGCGATCGCATAAGGCCGTGTTCGCCTCCACAGCAAAAGAAAAGGAGCTCCAAGATCAATCACTATTCCACCATAAGCCGCAAGCCAGGCAAACCACTCTTGTCGTATCACCCACGTCAGCGGCGGACGGACGCCGGTGGAGGTCTTGAACCAATATTTCACTGGGTCAGCGTTGAGCCAGTCGACGTTCATTTTGGCAATCGCTCCATAAAAGTAGAGGATACACAACAAGGCGCGAATTTGGATATAATTCCAAAAAGGCACGACCTGTGGCAACGCATAGCCCTCATCATCACGCGAAAAATAGGAACGCAAACTATACGTTTTGTCAGCTCCTGTAAATGCCAACAAAAAAGACATCATGCAAGTTAGGTAAAAATGATTATTGTAATATACCGTATCAATCAAGAATAAGTGCGTGTAAACCAAAGAAAAAACGATGCTTGAAAAGCGAAAGAATACGCCCAGACAAACCCCGATAGCCGCGAGCGACAGGACCGTTACTTCCACATACCCCATCCAATGCTCGGGAAAGCCATTTACCCAAGTGAAGATAGGATACTTGAAATGAAAAAAAGTCGCAGAATATACGCCGGTGACCTTGGGAAAACGGGTCACCGCTTCGGCCACCATCAAAGCCCCCCACAACAAGCGAAACAAACCAAGAGTGGCAGCGTCAACCGGTTGGTAAAACCAATCAATCAGCCCCTTGTTTTTAGCCGGTTGAAGATTCATTCAAGCAAAATATAGGCGACTCCCCCTATCCCGCAAGCACGAGACTAAAAAACCGTTTATGGCATCCACAGATCCGCCTAGGGAACATCGCCCGGGTTCGGGAAGTTAATAATGGCACCATTCAGCAAAATAAAGCCATTCGCATCAGACGTCCCATTGTCGCGCAACGAGAAACCTCCTGCCCCAGTGCTGATATTATCAAGCGTACTGGAAAATGTCACATCATCCCCATCAAGATCCACGCTGATAGCTATGGAATCCCCCCCGTTACTCAAAAATTGGTTGCCTGACATGTCAAAACTACCGCTAGCCGTGTCAATGTCATCAGAATCAATTCGTAAGTTCAACCCGTCGCCAGTATTGCCTGACACTATGTTATTAGAGAAAATCCCGTTAACCACCAGATCATCATCAATGCCATCAAAACTCAAGTGCACGTCAGCTCCTCGACCCAGGTTATTCAGGAAAGTATTACCTGTAGCCTCAAAATCCACCGTCACTATGTCCCCATCGTCAGCTCGGAGGTCAAGCCTGAAACCATCACTTTGATTCGATTCGAACCGATTCCCGACAAGTTTGATGCCAAATTCGGCCGTATCCTCTCCATCTGCATCGATATTGATATCAAGCCCTCGACTGCCGTTATTAAGGAAAGCATTGCTGATAAAAGTAGCGCTGAACATGGCGTCGTCCATATCTGCAACAAGCCTGAAGCCATTTGATGTATTTCCCGAAAAATTGTTTCCTTGAGCCACAATGTTCTGCACCGCGTTGTTGTCTGAATCAACCTGTAAATCAAACCCCTCAATATTACCCGTAAATTGATTTCCAGATATCATCACGTTGATCACTGGATTATTTGGATCCCCAACATCGCCAGATGAATTTATATCTAACTGACCTCCATTGTTTGCATTCCCCGAACTGACGTTATTCCGAATGCCCAGATCAATTACACTACCAACATCAGAATCCACCTGCACGCTAAATCCATTCGCCCCATTTCCCATAAATGTATTGCCCGAGATCGTACCAGCAACGTAGCCGGGATCCGTTAAGTTCGCATCAATGGCAATCTCTAAGCCATCACTCGCATTGTTGCTCAACACATTATTAGTCACACTAAAGGCTGCATTGTTGAGACTATCAAAAAACAGCCTAACCCCTTCAGCACCAGTCCCTGCAATGGTATTCGCATCAAGTGTGACATTAGCCACATCAGCTGTGGAAACCCCAATCCCTCCTGCAAAGCCATTGACAATCGAAAAGCCGCTAAGCGAAAACTGCGGAATATTTGCCACCTGGAATCCCCCATTCAACACCGGTTGTGAGCCATTAGTGAATCGACGCCCACCATTCGCAGGAAGACCTCTGCCTCCACCCCAAATTTTAACACTCGATCCCGCATCCACCACATTCTCGGTGTAAGTCGTTCCCCTACCCGTCACAAACACATCCCCACGATTGCCAAACAGGGTGCTCGCCCGATTCACCCCGCCTTGAATCCCACTAAGCGGATTCTCAAAGGTTCCCGGTCCCCCCAGCGTGCCGCGTAAGTTGTCCACAAAGACAATCGAATCATCAATCACCACGACGCGGGTCTTGGTTTTTGTTTCCGTACTCACTTTACGTTTGTTCGGATCCTCGATAAAACCCGACTGACTAGTACGCGCCCCGCTTGACAACCGCAGCGTCTGCTCGGTCATACGATCTCTTACCGTACTGCCTTTTCTGGAAGCCGACGCAAAAGATGGCGTGGGTGCCATCGCCGCAAAAGGACTAAGTGCATAGCTGCTCGGATAAGTCGAAGCCGATCCTCCCCGCAGAATCGCGCTTTCGCGATTGCGATTACTCATATTCACCCCGTCAAACATACCTGAGAACGATCCTTGGAAAGGACTGCGTCCGTCGGCCAGATTTTCCATGAAAATCGGAATCGTCATACGAATACCAAACAACCAGTTGCTACCGGTGATCTCCTCGTCTGCATAATAGGTGGCATCAATCGCCAATTTTTGCGAAAAGCGTATTTCCGCTCTGCCCTTCAAGCCGCCGATATCACTGCCGTAACTGTTGTTAAAATTGTAATAACCCGCGAACCAACGCAAGGCGACATAGCGCTCCAACCATGGGGTGAGCACTCCGATTTCAGCATCAAAGCCCTGCATCGTATCCTCGAAACGCTCGAACAACTGGTTCACCGTGGTGGTGCGGGTGGTGGTGGTATAT
>JASFYY010000015.1:0-58716 GCA_045046875.1 Verrucomicrobiota bacterium
TATGGTGATTTAGTGACAAAAAAAACGGTGCGCTGGAAGGCTCCGAGAGAATTGGCAAGGATTTCAGCGATGGATATCATGTGGGTGGGCTCTGCTGATGACGTTCAGAGGTAAAAGTCAGGGGTAATAAACATCCTCTGAAAGTGTCGATGGTATTGAATAGATGGGCTATACGCGTATGGGAGTCAGTCCTTGAAAGCGAAGATATTACTATACAGGGAAAAAAATCGGGGGAGGTGGTGTCCTCTGATTTTGAGAATTATCAAATTCAATTATTGACCCCTTTTACAAATGTTCGCATTGCCTGGATTGCACAACGATTGCACAACGATTGCAAATGGGGCGTCCTTCCAGCGTGGCAGTAGGAATTAGGAAAACCACGGAGGGTGTTAGGAGAAAGCATAAGAAAATGAGCAGGGAGATTAATGAAACCTTTGGTTTCAAGGACTGACCGCAGAGTTCCTCAACAATTTTAGAGACTTTGCGGGTAGACACTCCTTGGACGTACATTTCCGCCATGGCAAGGTTTAGAGCTTGTTCACTACGGATACCTTTTTCCAAAGCGCTGGGATAGAAATCGACGCCTCCGCGAACTTGCGGGATATCGAACTCAATATTTCCCATGCGGGTGGCAACGCTTTTGCTTTTACACCCCCCATCCCGTTGTCAAGCGGTTGGAATCGCAGTTCATCGTGGATTAAACAAAGAGCAAAGGAAAAAACTGGCTGATGTTGCACTTACATACATACATGAAGCAGAAGGCGAGATTGCATCTGTTGTAATGGTATTTGACGTCGATCTACCTGATGCCCCGGATCATGCACTTTATTACCTTGCCGCTGATAATTGGGGTATCGTATCTAAGTGAGGATAAAATTCAATCCTGTCAGCTAAAACCCACTTTAGGTTTGCTACTGACCCCCTCCAACCCCAGCTTGGTAGCGAAAGGACAAGGGGGGTGAAAAAGCAATTACCTAGGAGTTACTTATCCTATTTGATCAAAGGCAAATCCTCGCCATTCACTTTTGCGGACACCTCTTCAATTTTTCCAGGCATCCAGCATGGCAAGTCTTGTAAAGAAATCGATTCCCCAGGTTTTTTCCCCGCCATTTGGTGAGCAGAATACACCAATATTTTCAGTTGATCCTTTGGTCGATTCAATTGTTGGTATAATTCGGCTAGTTCAAGTTGTAGACTGATATTATCAGGTCTTGTTCGAGCTAAAACCTCTACCGATTCCACTATCGCCTTTGGCCCCTCGGTCTCGAGTAGAAACTGTCTGGACAGGTGCGCTACCATGTCCACAGTCGCGGGCTCTACCTTTACTGACACCCGGCAGCTGAGCACCTTGATCCGGCGAATCTGAGGGTGATCGACCTCCGGTACCAGAAACTGCACTCGATAATCACCTGGTGCGAGAGAGCCTTCAATTTTCCAAATCGCGGTTGTTTCTTTGGACGCAGCCAGCAAATCTGACCACGGTTTCACCAATTTTAATTTTGTAGGCGTCGCACTCCCCTCAGAAGTGACCAAGATCGGAATGACATCTCTAAACAATGCAAGATTCAAATCACCTTCGCTTAAGGAATTACGAATTCGGGCTTCGATCCATAAGGGGGCACCACTTCCGATTTCCAGATAGGCCTGTCCACAAGTTGACAGAGTAATCGCAATCACCGCACTCGCGCTATGGGATTTTGTTTCCTGCTCTTTTTTTTCTTTGGGACCGCATGCAATCAAAAACAGAAGCAGTGAAAAAAACAATGTAGCTAGGGTTAATTTCATTTTATCTCAATAACTTTTGACATTTAATCGGTGCAGACAGCGTCCATACAGAGCATCCCCACTCCAAGTATTTGCCGTATTGATGCCTGTTCCCTCTCGACTGCGGCAAAACTCAAATCGAAAACCGGAGATCCCATTATTGTCTGGCAAATCCTGAAGCAGAGATGAATTGAAAATACCGGGAACCACCTGCAATTTGCTTGATGCAAATTTCGTGGCTGCACGATATTGCATCACACACTGACTATTACCACTGTGTTGACCGTGAGGAGTCGCAATGTAAACTTTGCTACCGATCAACGGGTCCAAAATTCCGAAATCTGTATCGCCATGGTGCCTTATCGATAATTTGTGCCCAATTTCGTGAGCAATCGTATTTTGGGCGCCATTCTCATCAAAATTATCGATAATCACCGTATTGTCTTGATCACGCGGAGGGCCAATTGAGGAAGCTTTGCCTGCAATTCTGGCCCAATCCACTGAGTCACCTAACATGATTTTCAAACTATTTGCATTTGTCTCCATCATCACAATAGTGAATTGCAAACCCTGGCGGTGCTCAGTTTTTTGCCAATTCACCATTTCGTGATACATCTCGTCTCGGTACAGCACCCAAAGCTGAATCCCCATTTCAGCAAATTGCTTTTTTACTGCGTCAAGTGCATTGCTCATTCGGCCGGAATAATCATGTACAAAAATATCGATTAAATTCGGATCAAGGCGCTCAAACAAACCTTTTGAGTATATTCCTCGGTACTCCTCAAAATTGCAAAGACCATCGCCTTCTCTCTCTGGTAGCGGGATGGCGTCGTTGTCGGCAGCTGGATCATGACCATTATGACTCCAGGCATCAGCTATCCCGTTATTGTCTTTGTCGAGGGGAATCTGTAGATGCTCCTTGTTTTCGTTAGCTGTTTTTCCAATCGCAGTGATAGGAAACCAATTCCCCGCGATTTTCACCTCCGCTTTCAATTTCCCGGAAGCCGCCCCGTCTTTGACCATAAGCTGCACGTGGTATTCATCTTTTTCTACCTTTTCCAACAACAAGGTTTGCCCAATATCGTATTTGAGTTCACCGGTAACTTTGTCTTCGTCCAACTTCCAGGCGTCAGCTTTGTTGCCAGCATCCTCACGGAAATAAAGATCGGGCAACGAATCAAGAGGACACTTGGAATAGTGGTCATAACCACGAGAAATAGGAACACTATCCTCATGTTGAGAGGAAGGAAAACGAGTCAGCACCGTGATTGGCTCGATAGCGAAGGACTTGCAATCACGACATTGTTCGTTCATGGCGAGAATGTGATTCCCAGCATTCGTGGCGATGCCGGGATGTTGAGACGTCTCAACCAGCTTTACCCGAATGGCCTCAACGCTCTCATGACCAGGTTTGTTGAGCTTGATGCGGTAGAGGCGCTGATCCAATTCGGGTTTTGGCATCCAGGTAGCTTCATTTTTATCATACGGTTCAATCGTAGCGGCAATCTCTTGTTTGGCCCCAATCTGGAACTTGCAAGAGACCAACATTTCAGTCTCGGGCGTGCTGCAATGGGCATTTTTGTCGCTGCCCGTAGGAAGAATTTTTTCAAAATAATCGCTGAAGCTGAGATTCTCCAAACCAAAGTCTTCGGGCAATTTCACTTCCTCATTGACGATAAAATCAAAAGAAGAGTAAGATCTGGCAGGTTTGCCTGACGGAGATCCACCCACGGAAATTCGACTCATATCAGCGGGAAGCTTACTGGTGTTGAGGTGAAACGCCCAAGCAAGGCTGGCCAGGCCTGTTGTCGTCTCGGTGAGGGAGCAATCACGAAAATATTGGGCGGTGGTACGTCCTCCCTTTTCAGTCTTGGGAGCCTGATGCCCCTGCCATTGAGCCAACCCATTCTGGAACGCCGTGCTGAGAAGCTGGATTTCCAGTTTTAAGCCGCCCCCGATGGCTCGATGATCGATCACATGGATGCTCACGGGAGAGTAGGACGGCTGGTTGGGCCCAACTGAAGTCCTAGTATTCTCAGGCCACTGATCCTGTTCTGGAAGAGGCAAATGTTGATTGTAGGAGAGGTCATGCCAAGTTACCGAAGTGCTGGTGCTTTTGGGATTACTGGATTCTTTGACACGCTTGAGCCGTCCATTATAGCTAAGCGTTGTATTGATAGGATAAATATACCAATGATCCGCAATGAGATCCGACGGCGACGGTTTTTCCTTCATCTTTGCCTGTAAGATCGAAGACAACACCGGATTGCGCCAGACGTAGAAACCTGAAAAACGAAGCTTTAGAGAAAAGTTAGCGGACGTCTTTTTGCCCGTGCCTCTAAAAACGATTTCACCCCCATGATCCTCCATTCGCACCATTTTTTGGCGCAGGTTATCGTCCTTGGCTTCTGAGGGCACGAAAACCATAGCAAGCGCAAAGACCAATACAAAGCTCAACCAAATGGTAGCGTGGGCTTGTTTCATCGCATTTTCTGCTAAACTAATGAAAAATACTGTTACAGGCCTGAATCAAATTCCAGACTCTCTCCCACTTTAATTTCCAATTCGGGAGCAATCGTCAAAGGTTCCGCCATACCTTTAATCGTAGCGTTAAGCTTGTATTTTCCTGGTGGCACAATGTAGAAATAATAGAGCGGGTCTTTACTTCCAAATCGCGGGCGCCCTTGGAGCACTGCTTTGATCCTAATTTTGGATTCATCTTCATCACTATTTGCGGCAATTCCAGAGTCAATTGGAATAAGGTCGTAAGCTTCAAGAGCCGTATTTTTCGGTTTGGTGAAAGAGAAGGCACTGCTCAACGTGATAGTGGTCTCTTTTCCAGCTTCAACCACTACGTTACGAGCTACTGTTGTGGGGTCCGGGCTCCAGGAATAATGAAACATAACATCATAGATTCCTGGAAGCACAGCTTTGGGCACTAAGTTATACGCTCCGTTGCCGGCATTATTCACAGTTACCACTGTTTCACCCGATCCAGCTTCCACAATAAGAACCGATTTGGCATAAGACGCTCCAGATTTGCTCAATTCTTTCGGAACATTGAAGGCGATCGACCCCAGATTCAGCTCCTTGGTCTGGCCCATCTCCAATTCTACCTGACCCAATTTAGTCACTGTGGATGCGCCATAATTTGGTGTCGCAAAAAGGTACTCCACTGTATATTTTCCCGGAGGAAGCGGGTGATTCGACAGTGCTGGCTGCTGCCCGGCTTCTTTGAGTGGTGAACCATCGGCTTTCACTATTCGAAACCCTGCCATACCTTTCACGGCCGTCTCCGGCTGTTTAAGAATGATTTTCGGCAAACCTGTTGCGGCAGTTTTCTTTTGTGTTTTGGCTTCCTCGAGCTTTACTTTCACCTCTTCCTGAACGGTTTTCAAAGCGCCTAACAATTGAGCTTTGTCGCCTGCGTCAAAGTATTTCCCGCCACCTGCCTTGGCCATGCAGTCCAACTGTTCCTTTGCTTTCGAGTCAACGCCCAAACCTACCACATGCAGCACAAACTTAATCCCGGTTTGTTTCAACTTTCGCACCACATCACAAGGATCAGTAGCACAAGTTTCGATACCATCACTCACCAGAACAATCGTGGTCTCGATTTCTTTGGTCTTTAATAATTCCGCCGCTGCGACAACTGCATCAGATATGGGAGTTTTCCCTTTCGGGACAATGTCTTGTACCTGCTTAAGCAGAGCCGTGCGGTCATTGCTACCCGGAGGAATAAGCACTTCGATATCGGAGCAATCTCCTTTACGTCTATGCCCATAGGCCATCAGGCCAATTTTTACAGAGGGGTCTAGTGAAGGAACCAACTCCGCCATGACTTCTTTGGCAACATCAATTTTTACTTTACCCCCCACCTTCCCCCACATACTGCCTGAGCCATCAAGAATGAAAAAAATCTCCGGATAAGATTGAGCCTGTGAAATATTTGCAGAAAAAATGGAAGCCAGGAATATAGCGATGGTGGTCAGGCTCCTTAAGACTTGTTGCTTGTCCGAGTTGAGTGTCATTTATTGTTTTGTTTGAGTTGAATATCGATTTTGAAAAAATCGGTAACAGATGATTAATAATCAAACCACTGTAACTTGACAAGGTTGCATTAAAAATTCTCAACTTATTTCTAATACCAGTAGAGGTGGTTTTAATATCATCAAAGAAAAGCTCTACTCTCCAGCGTTCTAAATACACATCTGCCAGCTCTTCAGTGGTGATGAGCTGTGCATCTAGATGTGAAGTCACCAAAATAACCTCACGCGGTCGAAAACCTTTTTCAATAATAGTGTATTTGATCTCACACAGCAAAATTTTCCGAGGCATTGACTTGAACTCCTCAAGACTCATCCAGAGAGGGTGTTGCTGAGGGCGTAGCCATGTAATAAGGTGATCATTTCTTCCCAGACGCTTGCCTGTTCGAAAATCGCTCTTGCGCGCTTGATGATTGCGCATAACAAAATTCACGCCTCTTCTCATAAGTTCACTCGCAGTGGCATAAGAACAGAAGCCACGGTCAGTAAGAACAGTGTCACCTGGAAGAAAGTGATTGAAAAGCATGCGCCACAATAACGCATTCATGAATGCGCCACGTCCCTCTGGCAGCAGCAATCCAAGCACCTGAATGTAGTCAAATAGACCGACCAATTTCATGATAGGGAATCCTAGGCCAGGCTTCTGAGAGCGCTGCTGTGGATATTTTTTGATTTTCAGGAGTGTCAGGCATGCTAACGCTCGTGCCGTCAACGACTAGGAGTTGTCCCATCCCCTTATACTTAGATGTATCGGGCTGACGTTTGACAAGTCTGTGCGCTAACTCGTCAGCCACCTGCTTAAATAAACGAACACTTATCCGCACGCACCTCACAATAGGCGCCTGTGGCGGAGGAGACCACTCTCCCGTCCGCTTTCAACACAAAGGGCTTGCACGCCGTGTGGCAGCCTTGCGACAACTGCTGTCAGGATCTATAACTTGCCATAGAAAACTGCAAAAAGTAACTAAGGGAGTGTAAGGGGTTACGTCGCTGTCGGGATGCACTTCTTAGGGGTCAGAGAATTCTACCTTCACCAATTCTTTTCCCCGAATAATAGGGTTCTTTGTTTTCAAGGACCCCTCTGCACGTGGGCAAGGATTTCAGCGATGGATATCATGAGGGGGGATCCGTAGAGCTTTGGTTTGAGGTGATAATCAGGGGAAATAAAAGAGGTCATACCGATCTCAATAATAGCTGCAGGAAGTACCGTTTTTTTTGTAACATTTTACAAACCATTCCAGCACGGAATCATCAGGGTTTATTTCCCCCAGCCGAGCCAGATAATCATCGTAGAAGCGGTAATCGGGCATTTTTGATCCGAAGAAAATAGCCATCCTTAAATAACGCTCATTGTAGGGATCCAATTCCAAGCCTTTATGAATGGTCGAGAGAGCATCCTTGATCCAATAATTTTCGAAAAATAGTATCTCAGCTAATTTGAAATAGTTTTCTGCAGCATCGGGATGTGCCTTAATATTTGCCTCTAATTTTTCGATGTGTTTTTTCAGGCTTCGATCGAGGGGGAAGGGGGCTGGTCTGCCGCGATCAAGTCCCTGAAGAATAACTGCTTCGGGGTAATTAACGGCCCAGCTCCAAGGGGAGCGATCCAAAAAGGCCTGTATGTAATATCGCCCCCCCTTACTGTGGAACCCATCGGCATAAGCCCAGTTTTTGGTTTCATCCACGTACCACAGTCCTTCTTTGTCTTTTCTTAGGTGTATGGGTCTACAATGGATTTTATCAAAACGAGCAAAAGCATAATTGCCCTGTGAAACCACCTTGTAAGGCATGGATTTTTCATAAGAGCGGTATCTGTTCTTTTGGGCGTTAGCGGAACGTTTGTATTCCATGAGCATATACCTAGAGCCTTCGGTTAACAGTCCGACGTGAGGGCTGGCTATTCCGTTTTCAAGCATCTCTAAAAACTTTTCCACTGCCATTTCTGGAGTTTTGGTCGCTTGGTATTTAGAGAGCTCATCCTTATGTTTGTAGGTAGCTTCTAGGTTGGTTTCAATTCGATTAATAAGGTATCCATTCCCCGTGATGCCACCTCCTCCGGAAAGATACTCGCCAGCCGCTTGCGGGCTTTGGTAGGCCGACATTTTATAGTCAGGCTCTAGGGCGCGTTGAGCCATTTCCATAACCAGATGACTGATGACGTCTCCGAGTTGATCCTTTTCAAAATAGTTTTTGATGGTTTGCTGATAAGAGGCGATAAACGCATCGGGAAATAAGCCTTCCAATTCGTAACTGGTTTCGATTTTAAGTAGCCCGTTTTTGCGCTCGAGCACATAGAGAATGCCCCGGCCATTGTGCTCTCTCCCGATGTCCCATGCTTTGAATATATCAGTGGCGTAATTCTGAATATTTTTGTTTTCAGGAAGCTCCTCAAGAAGCACGATAGCAATTTCAGCATCAATTAAATCTCCACCTCTGCGGGTTTCAAATTTGGCAATTTTGTCCAAATATTCTAAATCAGTTGTGTTCACATAAGCTTCTTTTGAGGGCTTGATTGGCAGGCCATCAATAAATTTAACCCTGCCCTGTGAATGGTTTGTATTGAATTTAAGCACAGTGAATGTGGTGATTGCCACAATTGCAGCTAGTAAAAAAATTCTAAGATTTAATTTCATGCTATTACTCAGTTGATTATATTTGTCGGTGATTAATAGAATCCCGCTAATTGCAGTAACACTTAGTAAAATCGCGGAATTTTTTGCGTGCTTTGTCGCTTTGGTATCGCTTAGGATATCAGTCTGATGAAAGTAGTAAATATATTTGTGACTCTGGTGGTTTTGTTAGTTGTCTCCGAACTCTGCGCACAAGAGCAGGAGCCGAGTGTTTCGAGCAAAACTTTAAAATACCACAAGGTGTTGGTGAGGCGTCCGAATTCCGGTTATTTGTATGATCGGTTTTATGGTTCGTGGCTGGAGGGAGGAACGGTGGAGAGTTTGCAGGCGTTTTTGCTGACGAAATCACAAGCGGATAGCGCAGCGACGGGGGATCACCTTTTGCTGGCTTTTTTTTATGCCAAACAAGGTGAGGACGACAAGGCTTTGAAGGTGTTTGAGAAAGCCTTGCAGCAGGATGGCTCTAATGCGGAGGCTTGGTTGGAAAAAGCCAAAGCCGAAGCCCGGACTTTGGATTTTGAGACGGCTTTGGCCGATTTGGCAAAAGCGTTGGCGACTGGGCCGAAAGCAGAGCTGGAGGTGACTATTAAGAAGCTGAAGGGGCGTCTGCTGGCTAAAGACGGCAAAAACGAAGAGGCGCTCAAGGTATGGCAGGCTCTGATGGCGGACCATGTCGATGATGCTGAACTGCGGGAGGACGTGATCGAGCTGCTCAGTGATGAGGGCCTGTATGATGAGGCCATTGTGGTGGCTAAAGAGCTGAGCGAAAGCACTCGAGACCCCTATCAGAAAATACAGCGCAAACTGTTGACCGGCGATCTGCAACAGCGGGCGGGTTCGCGTGAAGAGGCTTTGGCGACTTATGGGGAGTCATTGGCGCAAACCGGGCATGGCACTTGGATTGAGCGTGAGATCCTCAGTCAGATTGACCGCATGTTCCGGCGTGAAGATGATATTGATGGTTTGCAGTCTTATTTCTCCGAATTATTAAAAAAAGAAGGCAAGCGCATCGCTCTGCGTCAGCGGCGGGCGGGATTGTTGGGTGAGCTGGGGGATGAAAAAGCGGCGATCGAGGCCTGGCGGGAAATTTTGCAACTGACCCCGGGCGACTTGTCGGTGCGCGAGGCATTTATTGCGGCTCTGGCACAGATGAAGCGTCATGAGGAGGCGGTGAAACAAATGCAGGCTTTGCTGGAGATTTCGTCAGATGATCCAGAAAGGCTGCTGCGCCTCGCTCAGTTGCAGTGGGCGGCGGAAGATGCAGAGAGTGCGGGAAAAAGCGTTGCTCTGTATTTGGCTAAGTCTCAGCGAGATGAGTATGCCTATTTGCGCGCAGCGAGATTGCTGCAGACTTTCCGTTTGGAACAAGAGACGCTTGCGGTTTATAAAAAAATGCTCGTTGCGTTTCCGCAAAGCCTGGCAGCGCGCGAGGCCTATGCTGGTTTTTTGTTTGAGTCCAAGCACAAAGAGCAAGCTTTGCTGATTTGGAAAAAACTGGCAGCCGAGGGGGATGCGGTGCAGGTGATTCGCACAGCGAAGGCTTTGATTGCCCGGGGGCAATTCCCGAGTGCTTACCAGGTTTTGCAAGCGCGTTATGATGAGTTGAAGGGCGACGACCTTTACCTCGCTCAATTGATTGATGCGGCTTTGCGGGCAAAAGTGACCGAGGAAGCTTTTCCGTGGGTGCGGCGGCGGGTGCTGCTGGCGAATTCGGCCAGTGAGTTGGTCGATGCGACCGAGCAGGCTTTGCAATTGCTGCGCCGTTCGGAAGATGCCAAGCAGCGCTTGCAGGAGATGCTAAAAAACGAGCAGGCTCTCAGTCCGCAGGAGTTGTGTCTGTTGGCTGAACTGCACAACCATCTGGGTGACTTTAAGGCTGCGGATGAGCTGTTGCTCAAGGTGCAGGGAGAGGGTCGGGTATTTGCCTTGGCGCAACAGGCTCGCTTGCATTTTTTGCGTAAAGACTGGGCCAGTGCGGCGGAAGTTGTGCGGCAGCAGATAGAACTGCCTGGTGGGCGCAAAACTTCGAATGTGCAGCAATTGGTTGATTTGTATCAGCGCAGCGGGGATTTGGATAAAACTTTGCAGTGGATCGGGGAATGGAAAAAACTGTCTCCCGGCAGTGCTTCGCCGTGGATGCGGGAGGTGAAGACTTTATTGGAATCCGGCAAGGTGGAAGAGTCTCTGAAAGTCCTGCGTTTGGCTTCACGGCGTTTTGAGGACAACAAGGCAGTAAGGGTCAAGCTGGCCGAGACTTTTGTTGAGACGGGAAAAACAAGGGATGCGGTGCAGATATACTGGCGTTTGTATGACGAGGCGGAAGATGCTTTGC
This sequence comes from Verrucomicrobiota bacterium, assembly GCA_045046875.1. GTDB lineage: Bacteria > Verrucomicrobiota > Verrucomicrobiia > Verrucomicrobiales > DEV007 > JAADHD01. Next base: position 10,773 of record JASFYY010000015.1, read on the forward strand.
AGAAGATGGTCTGGGTGGGCAAGCTGGGGAGGATTGCCGCTGAGAATGGCGGCACCTCACTATTGATTGAGCGTTTTCAGGAGCGCAAGCGTCAGAATCGTCAATCCATCGTGCCGCTGTTGGCCTTGGCGGAGATCTACCGGGTTGGAGATCGTTATGAAGAACGGCGTCAGGCGATATTGGAGGCTGCTCGTTTGCAACCCAAGGATGTTGCTTTGCTGCATCAGTTGGCGAGCATCGATGAGCAGGAGGGGAAAATCGAAAATGCGCGTCAATCGTTACGCACCGCGATGGAATTCGACAAAAGCGGGCGCACCCACAAGCGTCTGGCGCGCTTGTATTTTTTGACGGCGGACTATGAAAAAGGTTTTGAGATCATGCAACAGGCCAAGGGCAGTGGCAAGGATGTCAAAGCGGAGCCCGAGCTGTTGGAGGAAGTTTTTTATTCTATCATTCAGGGAGGCGAGTGGGAGCGGGCGGCGGATTTTCTCAAGCGTTTTTTAGCCGAGCGTCCGCAAGACTACCGTCTGCAGTATCTCTATGCCGTGGCTCTGGAGGAAAGTGAGCAATATGAAATGGCTATGGATGCTTTTGAGAGTCTGCTCTCTTATAAGGTGGAATTACCCGCGCGAAAAAATGCCAGTAATAATGCCGATCCTTACGCCAGTGTGTATTACCAGCAGTCGGCGGCGCAGAAAAAAATACAGGACGATGATAACAAGTTGCTGGGTTATCCAGAAGAAGCTCTCAAGTTGATGGAGGTGAAAAACTATAATGACTTCGCCTATCATTACCGGCGCGGACGCGGAGAGGGGCGGATCTATGGTTTTAGCAATAGGAATAACGGTTGGCAATGGGGCGGTTATGTTAATGGTCAGCATGTGATGCCTCCAATGAAGCTGGAACAGGTGCGTTTTTATTCACTGGCTCATTTGACCAAAATCAATCAAAAGGCCGGGGCAGAAGGTAATAAGAGGATCGAAGCGGTGCTTAAGGATTACGGAATTTCTCCCCTGTTGGTGGAGTGGCAAAGGCGTATCGCAGTAGCGGAAAAAGCGGGTGAAAACGAGCGTGGGAAGATCTTTTCCGAATGGCTGAGGGAAGATCCGAAAAATGAAGTTTTGCGTGCCTTGGGCATGCAAAATTGGGAGGGGGTTGTTTTGGATTTTGATCAGAGGGAGGCAACGGTGGATTTTTATCTCGAAAAAAATCCAGCCCTGGCTTTTTTCGCGGCATTAAAGTTGGTGCAGAATAACTGGAAAAACGAGGAAGAAAAAGAACGCGCCCGTGTGATGTTTAAAAAGGGGATTGCAGCGGCGGAAAAAATTGATCAGGTTCCGATGCAGGTTTTTCAATGGACGGTGATGAACGCTGCCAAGCAGGGAGCGTATCAACGAGGAGGTGAAAAAATCATCACGGATGAGCAGAGAACGCGTTTGCGAGAATTAGCGGTTCAGTGGCAGCCGGAAATCACGGCACGGACCTCGGACGTCTGGGGGAGCTGGGCGAGTGTCAGTATGCTGGGATTGATGGTGGAAGACGACGATATCAGTCCACTACTCAGTGCGCTGGAAAAAGAAATGCAGGATTACCATAAAAAAAAGAAACAAGCGGTGTCGGCAGCGATCAAACAGCAATCGAAAATACTACTGGCTTCAATGCAACAGAATATGCAATTCGAAGCGCTGAGTATCCCTCCGGGGGGAATGTATGATGTCTCGCAGACGGCTATTAGTTTTTTTCCGGGAGCGATCCGATCCTCGGTTTCTTATTCGAGGACTGCGGATTGGGCGGATAAGAAGAAACTGGCGCAGATCAAGGCCTGGGCACCTGGCGTGAAAGATCCGATCCTACGGGCATTGGCCGCGCAGTTTGTTGGAGACAAGGATCTGGTGGGAAAAACGGTTGAGGAATTGATCAAAAGCGATCCGCCCACTGCGAGCGCTTTGATGGTGGCAGCGGCTTTGTTATTGGAAAACAAACAAGACAAGGAAACGACGGACTTAATCGTCGATTTATTGGGTAAAGCGCGCCAATTATCTACCTTGCCGCTTAGATCCAGAGTGATCGATGGGGCTTTGATTAATCTGGGGCTGAGCGCAGAAAAAGATTCTTTGGCGCAAAAAAGCGGCAGGGCGGCGATCAAACGGGTATTGGCCTCGATGAAAATCAAGCAATCCTACCAGATGCGGCAGATGGCAGAAACATTGAGGGCATTAGGTTTGGAAAAAGAGGCCAGTCAGATGACGCTAGTGGTTAGTCAAAAGCAAAATGCAGGCAGGGCCGGCACCACCACACTTGGTCAAGCGATGACCCCATCGGCTTTGTCTGCCAAGATCGACCAGATGATGAAAAGGGGCAAACGTGACGCTGCGATTCGAACCGCGGCCAAACAGCTAAAACCCATCGCGGCGGGCATTCTTGGTCAGGGAGCTTCATATAATGATTACGAGATCAAGGAGCTGCGCAAAGTGATCGATGCATCCAGTTTGAAAGATGAGATTCTGCAAGAGGCGATACCGGCTAAGGATGCAGGTTTGGTCGAGCGGGTGCAGTATGGAGCGCTTTGCGAAATACTGGGAGTCGATGAAGAGGCGGTCAAGGTTTATCAAGCGGTGCTGCAGGAACGTCCGAACGATGATAATTTGCGAATTCGCTTGATACAATTATTGGCGATTAAAGACCCTGAAGCGACTTTGGATCATCTGGCTAAGATCAAAAACCAAAATAGTCTGCAAGCGGTTTTGCAATCTATCAGTAATTCCCTGTATCAAGTTGAAAGCGATGAGGAACGTTTTGATATGGCAGAAAGCGCCTTGCTGATTTTGCAGAACATCAAAGAATCAAAGAATGATCAAGGTCAGTGGTGGGAGAACATTCGCGGTTTTTTGGCAAGAGAGTCTTATAATAATGGCTCGCCTGGCCTGACGGCTTTGACGGTGCGGTGGGATTTGCAGACGCTGAAAAAGAGAAGGGATTTTGATGAGAAAAAATTCAAAGCTGCACTCAAACGACGGCGTCAATTGCACGACAGGTTTTGTCAGGAAATGTTGCAGTCAGAGAAACCAGGGCTCGCGCCTTTGGGTTTTGCCTGGTTGAATGTGACACGGGCAGAGGAGGGAGTGAATCACAAAAAAATAAGTGATCAGGCGCGCGAGGTGCTTGGCCGGATGAAGGAGATCACATTGATTGGTAATGATTATTCGATTGGTCCTGTTGGTTCGCATGCCTATGGCGATAGGGATACCAGGACCCACCTTCAGGTGCGGGGGCCAATCGAGTGGTTGGTGAACGAAGCTTGGAAAAAAGGTGACCGGGATATGATTTACAAAGATATCCTGCCGGAGATAGAAAAGGATAAAGAGCGCGAGAAGTTGGCAAAAGGCTTGCGTGCATATGCGGACTTGTATTTTTGTGATCCTGAAAAGTTTGGTAACAGCATAGACGGCATGAAAAAAGTGACGACACGGTGGGGCGGGCTTCAGGTGGCGCTCAAGCCTATCTCGACGGCATATCGTACACGGGATCTAAAATTTGATCTGGCTCCGTTGATCAATCAGCTTATCGATGATAGCAAGGAGAATTTTTATATGTTAGCCAATGTATTGCCGAATTTTCTTTCCTTGGGTGCAAAAGAAGAGCGTTCGCAGCGCACCAAAAAGGTCTTGGAAAAGTTAGCTGAAAAAATGCTAGGGCCTGTCAAAGGGCGTAAAGCTTTACTGGAGAGACACTATCAAGCCAGCAGCGGTAGAAACGGCCAGCATAATCAGAAAGTGCAGATGATGGAGCACTTTCTGAATCAGTGCGGCAATTATCCGGAGATGGTATTTGTGGCGATTGATTTTGTCGGAGAACAAGGTATGGGCGCATCCAATTCGATGTATGAATTGTTCAATGTGTTTCAGCGGAATGATTATTTTTCTAAGGATACGAACAAGGGACTGGTATTATTGAAGGTGTCTCCCCTGATGGATTCGTTGGAGGATATGCGTGTGCTGCCGACAAAAGGTTATGGTCAGTTACGAAATTCTGATTCTGCTACATTATTAGGTAGCTTGTGGTCTCAGCTCCGCAGCTTGAATGAAAAAGACAGGGAGCCATATCAACAATGGATCGAAAGTTTGCCAGAGCCAAAACCGGTAGGGCTGCAATTGATTTTAGCGAGTTGGGAGAAAAAACAAAGTCTGGCGGCAGCTGAAGTTTTTGCCAGGCATGAAAAACAGATCAGGGCGTTGTCGCCGGAGCGTCAATTGGAAATGGCTTTGTTAGCGACCGATGTGATCAAAGCGGCGGATATAACAGGGGGGGCGGACGACAAGGTGAAAGCAACCTGGGATTGGCTGCAGGTCAAAGCCAGTGAGGCGGCGGGTGACGCAACACTTGAGTTTATGGCTGCCAAGAAAATAGCGGATCTGGGTATCGACTATTATAACCTGGATGATTATTCCACTAAATTGATTAAAAAGACGGTGGCGAATGATACGGCCAAAGCGGTGCGGATTTTTGCGAAAACCTTGTTTTTGGCTGAAGAGGCCAGGGGCACAGGGGTCTGGAGGCAGACTTACTATCGAGGGGAAACTTTCTCGCAAAGGTTATTGATGAATGTCGCCCGTAGTCTGTCGGCGGAAAAAGCGCTTGAATTTGAGGCGAAAATCCTGCGAATGAAGGATCTACCAGAGGTGACCCCGATAGTGTGGAATACCAGTAATAGCATCGCGCGGGCTTTGAATGAAGAGTGGAAGCCTAGTGACAGTGATCCGGGTATGAATCGTTTTGGTGAAATTTTTGCCCGACTCGGGTCTGCGTTGAATGAAGAGTCACCGTTGGTATTGGCTGGGCCGGTATTTTTCCACATGCTGTTCAACCGTTCGGAAAAAGTGATGGAAGAGGTATTGAATTGGGCCAGCCTGCCGGCGGCGACGGCCCAATACCCCGGGTTGGCTAAAGAAGTGGAAATGGCGGCTCGTTTGCAGTTGGCGATGAAGCAGGCAGGGCAAGACGGGGCAGAAAAAAAGACTAACTTGATGCCTCAAGAAGTTACGGATTATTACCTGCCGATGATGCAGGATGAAACACTGTCGCGATCCGTGCGTTTGTTCATGCTGGCCTATTTGTTTGAAAAATCGCGAGTGCCACTGCCGAATGATGCCATGCTGACAACTTCGATTGAACTGTTGACGGAGAGTCTGAAAGGGGGCACTCCAGTGCTGGATACGGTGCTGCAAAAAGCCATACCGCTTTGGCTGAAGCGACGGGAAATTCCCCGCTGGAATGAAATGTCAGAAAACCTGGCAGCAGCTTATCAGATCAGGTATTTTTCAGGCAGGGCTCCACAGAGGTTGCGCAGTCGCCCCGATGATGACGCGGTATTATTGATGTCTCGTTTGCAATTCGCTGCGGGGAACAAAGGGCAGGCGCATCAGATCTTGAGCAAAGCGGAGAGCTCTTTTTCCGATTTCACTCAAGCTTTGCTGATGTTGGTAGCTGAAGGAGAACATGCCGCTGCCGCCCGGATGTTACGCAAGCAAACGGACAAGTTAGGAGGAAATTACGGCAAACTGGTTTGGGATGAATCGTTGAGCACCCATGCAGAGGATTTTTTAAAATCCATCGAACGTCCTTCGAATAGATTGCTGGCCAGAACGCTGTTGGCAAAGACACCCGATCCTAAAAATAGCGATGCCCGAGATCAACGGTTGAAGGCGGCAGCGGAAGAATTTGTATCACTCAAGATAGAAAACCAGTTATTGAAAGAGCAGGTATTGTACTGGTTGAGCCAGAATACTGCGTCGAGCAAGGTGGTGAATAAAATAATCAGCGAGGAGGTGGCGAAAATAAAAATATCGACCCTTTTCGAATCGCGCAATGATCGAGGGCAGCGACAGAAAATCGCTTTGATCAAGGCCGAGCAATCCGGCCTTTTGCAGCAAGGAAAAATCCAGTCTTACTCAGATTTATTGAAACAGTTGGCATCACTTACATCCCGTAACAGTTATTACCGTGATCGTTTTATTAAAGACCTGGCGCACTTGCCCAACAAGATTGCTACAGAGCAGAAGTATGCTGCCGACACAGTGAAAAAATTACTGCCTGCCTGGGGTGTGGTTTTTTCCAAGGTGAAGTTCAGCTCAAGTGTTTCAACTGGCAAGCATCACATGGGGCACATGGTCTTCGCTTACACCCAGAGTGATCAACTCGACTTGCTTTTTGAGTGGAGTGACGCTTTGACGGACAAAGCGCAGAAAAAAAAGGTCGCAGGCTATTTGGCGGATTGTGGGGTGATACTGAGTTCTGATGCTAAAAAATTCCTTAAAAAACAGCCTGAGAGAATAGAATTTCTTGAGAAACTCGCATCAGCGCCAGGTTGGATGAATGGCAATTACGGGGTGTCTTATTCTTTTTTCAGATTGGTGGCACAAAAGAATCTGATCCCGCGAGCTAAGATTATCGAAATCGGACCAGCGATGGCGGAGAAGGCTCCGCGCCTTGGATATGCGTGGATGGAATTGGCCGAAATTCAACAACAAAATGGCAAAGCTGAAGCCGCACTTCCTTATTGGGATCGGTCGATCGAACTTGCCAAACAGGGTGAAAAAACCCATCCGAGAAAAGCATCCATTGCGGGCACGTCCTTTCAAGTGAAAAAAATCAAGACCTTGTTGAAGCTCAAACGCATCGACGAAGCGAAGGTCGTGTTCGCAGAAATCGATGCTAAAAAGATCATCAATTATAACCGCAAAGATTACGAAAAAATGAAAAAAACCTTGGGCGGGAAGAAGTGATACTTCAAGTGGTGGACGGTGCAAGCTTCCCCTAACCTGATTGTGTTAAGCTGAAAGCAGGTGGTGTCAGGGTTTGGCTGCGATGCGGCCATCCGGAAGTAGATCCCATGAGCCTTCGATCGCGTAGGCTTTCTTTTTGGTTACGTCGAAGGCCCAGGCTTTCACGGTGACAGGTCCTTTTTCCGGAATTTGCTGGCGGGAGAAAGAGCAGCCCCAGCGGAAAAAATCTTGAGGGTCGAGTGAGGAACGGCCGGTGAATTCGAGGTCAAAATGATATTGGGGAGGGGCGGGGCAGTCTCCGGATTCGATCAAGGTGAATATCATAGGCTGTTGGTTTTTTGTTTCCCAAGTTAATAGGATTCCGTCAACCGGGCGGTAGGGTTTTTTGCCCAAACGAGTGAAGCCACTGATAGAGATTTTCCCTGTTTCATCGCTGGTGAAGTTTTCTACCCGAGCCCTTGAAAGGGACATTGGTTTTGTTTTGGGTTTGAATTGTTTCAGTTCAAGTGTTTCGACCAAGGCAGGTTTCAGATAGCCGAGTCGATTGAGGGTATTGGCGTGATGGCGCGGGTAGCCGACAGTGGCATCGGTGCGGTGGGGGTTGAGCGCGTCCCAATGGTTGGTGAACATCAGCGAGGCTTGTTCTTCGTAACGCGACCATTGCCATAAGCGCATCATCTGTTTGCCATACACCCAAGGCCATAATTGCATGCCGATCAGTGCAGAGATGACAATGCCGGCAAGTGTTTTGCGGCGTGACTGCCACCATTGTGTATCAGTGGATTGCCAGATCAGGGCGATCAAAAACAGAATGGAGATAACCAAGTAGAGCGAAATACTGATGTAGCGGGTGACGGTGGCGCGGTTCATGCCGCCTAGACCGACACGGGAAATAGTTATGGCGGCTTGTGCGCAGAGCACGGTGCCTGCGAGTGCGAGCCAAGGCACGGCTTGCTGCCAGAATTCTTTTTTTCGCGATTGGAGGAGCACCAGAGCAATGCATAGTGCAAACAGAGCAAGTAAGGCGACCCCTATTTTAGGAGCGAGTAATAAGGGATCACTTGCATAAACACGAGCGAAGGGGTTGCCGACCATGGTGGTGAAAAATTGCCAGACTTTTTGCGGTTGATCCTTCGCGATTTCGAGAGATCTGACCATAGGAGGGTCATCACCCGGTTTCTGAAAATAGGCGTGGCTTGCATCCGAAGCATTTTTGAAGTCGAGCCCAAAATAACAGCCAATCACGGTTGCGGCGACGAAGACCCAAATAGCGAGAAAGGCCCAGCGCTGCCAGCGGGTTTTAGAAAAATGTGGAGACAATAAAACCAGCCCAAATACGGCGGGCCAGATGAAGATGCCGTGTCCAAAACTATGAGTGCTGACAACAGCCAGGGCGATGCAGGCAAGTGCGCGTTTCCACCAGAGCCAGTGGGTTTTTCCGCAGATCACCAGCGCCCAGATGATGCAGGTCATCGGAAGCATGAAAGCGAGCTGAATGGCCCAAAGCCAGTTTTGCCACTGCAAGGGAGAAAAAATAAGTAAATTGGCGAGCAGCAGAATACCCCAGGCTGTCCGGCTGTTTTTAAATACCGTTTGCCGGGCCAGTTGCCAGATGCCGAGCCCGGCAGTTAATCCAAAAACAAAGGTGACGCCGATCAACCAGCGCAGGTCGCCATCGCCGACCTTTGTCAGGCCTAGGACAATGAGCCGGGGGAAAAAAATCCGGTGGGAAATGTGTGGGGCGTAGAGGTCCTGGAAGGTGAGCTTCCCTTGCTCGGCCTTTTCGATCAGTGGCACCATTTCCCAGTCATCCCATACGGGGACATTGACGGCGTGTTGTTGGACCATGATCAGCAACACGATGGCGGGTGAGAAAGCGAAGAGGAATCCCGCCAGGTCACGCCAATTCAGTGCGGCTGGAAACCCGCCTTTGGGGGTCTTATATTCAGTTGGAGTTTCCATGGGAGAAATGGTTGTGGATCATTCTATGGCTTCTGCCTTTTCCACAAACCACCAATCGGACAGCACAAACAAGTCGTCCATTTTCTGCACACTTTGCAATTTGGTTTTAGAAGCCCAGGGCACCAGAGTGAGACGGTATTTTTTGCCGGCTTCGAGTCGACCGCTCGCCACAACGGTGCGTTTACGGAAACCCCACAGGTAAGCCGGCACTTCATTGTCCTCGATCTCCAACTTGTCTGCGGCTTTTTTGTCGAGGGTAAAAATTGCACTGTAGATGGCTTCTTTGTAGGGAGTGGATTGTGGATCCTGCAGGGCGGTGCGTTCTTTGAGGGTGGCTTCGATAACCAGTGGCTTGGCCGTTTGGCTGGCTGGCTGGCTGGGTGTTGTGGAAATGCGTTTACTGAATTCGACGTCGCGCCAGCGAATTCCGGCAAGTGTTCCGGGTGTTTCTGACAGCAACAGGTCGCGTGAAGCCAGTACCCAGACCACCAGTTTTTTGGTGCGCACTTCGTTGTCAGGTCGTTGGGCAAAATCTTTGCGCACCTGGGTCGCACCGCCTCCGTTGGAGGTGTAGCTATTGAGAGTGGTTTGTAATTCAGCGGCTAAGTGTTGGGCGAAACCAGCGCCAATGAGAGGTTCACTGTCATCTTCATCTTTTGATTTCCAATTAGGATCTCCGAAACCGGTACGGGCATCGTCGTAGATATTGACAAAACTATCGCCTAATAAGACGATGGGGGACTGGCTATCGTTAGTCAGCGTCTTTCCGCCTGCGGCCTCTTTGATCACGGTGAGGGTTTGAGTTTCTGGTTGGAAGATTTTCTCTGGATTGAATAGTTTTAACATTTCGACCAGATCACCCTCGTGTTCCCTTGTCAGTTTTTGTTGAGAGGTTTTTAAATCGCGTTTCACTCCAGCAAACCATGATTTAGATCTTATCTTTGCGGCCACTTCGGCAGCGGCTTTTTGCATGGTGCTCTGGGTCCAGTGGGTGTCCTGTTTCAAAAACACGTCACCGTCATCCTTGAGTGACCAAAAGAGTTGGGACAAGTCCAGCACTTCAACGTCGGATTTCCGCAATTGATCGTAGAGAGCCTGCTGGTCTTTGTGCAAGGCGGGCTTTTGCCAAGTGCCGAGACCGATGTCTTCGGGATAGATCATCGGTTTGACCGGTACCGGGACGAGTAACAATTCGATGTCACGTTGTTTGAGCTGAGCGGCGAAATTTTCTATCACTTGTAGCGGTGGAGTCCAGATCGAGCGATCAGGATTTTTCATCACGCTGTCGGGCTCTGCTTGTAAGGGCCCATAACCGACCAGACTGTCGATGGCCGCCTGGTAATACAAACGCCCCCCTTTGCCTAGGACACTTTTGCTATTGCCCTCTTTCAAACCAGCGGTCAGTTTGCCCTGCATCCAGCGTCGGATGGCGATCGCATACTCGGCTTTTTCGAGTTTGCTTTCAAAGGAGCGTAAATGATCCTGTAGATTAGGCTGTTTGCGTTCGATGCCAGGATTGCCGCGTTTTTTGTTGGCCAGGAGTTCTACACTTATCGGGTTGGGGTGATGGAAAAATTCTACCAGAGGAATCCATTGTTTTTCTGTTTTGCAGAAGCGGTTGTGGATGTTCCTCAAGCTTGGAGGCAGCACGATGACGGCGATGAAGAGCACCGTGAAAATCCATGCGGTGCGTTTATTCACACACACTTCTTCCGGGTGCGCGCCCCACTCTTCATACGGATTTTTCATTTTCTTGCTCATGGGTCGTCCTTAGAACTGAAAATACAAAAACGGGTTGAACCCTTGGGTGAACATCATCGCCAGACTGAAAGCAAATAACAACAGCCCCAGGGCAATCTTGCCAGCGGTCAGTTTTTCCAGCCAGTTGGCGGTGCGTGGAGTCACCCAGGTGACGATGATGGCGAGGGCGAGGAAAAGGAAATTCATCGGACGCAGCAGTTCACCGGTGAGGATGCCTGCCGCCGGAGCGTCACCACTTTGACCAAACATCGTTGCGAGATAAGCCAGTGCCACGTTCAGATTAGCGGCACGGAAAAACACCCAGGTGATGAGCAATACAACAAAGGTGAGAGCCATGCGCATCGCATTGGGCAGACGTTTGTAAAAGCTGTCTTTGCCCATCAGGCGTTCCAGCATCAGCATGCCGCCGTGGATGGCTCCCCACACCACAAAGGTCCACTGCGCGCCGTGCCACAGGCCGCCGATCAGCATCACCATCATCAGATTGACATAGGTGCGCCCAGAGCTGCCGCGATTGCCGCCCAGCGGAATGTAGAGGTAGTCACGCAAAAAACTCGATAGCGAGATGTGCCAGCGGCGCCAGAATTCGGTGATGCTTTTTGAGCGGTAGGGGGAGTTGAAATTTTCCGGAAAACGAAAACCGAACATGCGCCCGAGGCCGATCGCCATGTCGGAGTATCCGGAAAAATCGAAGTAGATCTGGAAGGCATAAGCGATCACTCCGAACCAGGCGATGGGGGTCGTCAAAACGCCGTCTCCTGCATTAAAACAGGCGTCGGCGATGCCGCCCATCGGATTGGCGAGCAGGATTTTTTTGGTGAAGCCGTAATTGAAGCGGGTGAGGCCACCGACAAAACCTTCAATATTATGCACCCGTGAGCGCAGCTGCTCCGCCACGCTGCCGTAACGCACGATCGGGCCGGCGACGAGTTGGGGAAACATTGACACATAGCAGGCGAAGTCGATAAAGGAATCGGCTTGTTTGGCGTGTCCCCGGTAGAGGTCGATGCTGTAGCTCATCGACTGGAAGGTGTAGAAGGAGATTCCTACCGGCAGCACCACTTGGTAGAGGAAATCCGGAGCGGCTATGGCTCCAAAACCAAACCACTGGCCCAGAGTGCTGATGCCATCGGCACCAAAAGCGGCGTATTTGAAAAAAACCAGGATCGACAGGTTGGAGATCACCGAGAGGATCATGCCGGTTTTGCGTTGGCTCTGGCTCGCTCCCTCAGCGCTGATCATTTTGCCACAGCCGTAGTCGATCATCGTCGAGATCAGCATCAACAACATGAACCAGGGGTTCCACCAACCGTAGAAGACGTAACTGACCAAGGTCAGGGTGAGGCTCTTCATCCCGCGCGGCGATGCGTAATACAGCAACAGCGCCAGCGGCAGGAAATAAAAGATGAAGATGTGTGAACTGAATACCACGGGTCGTCGAGGAAGAAAGCTTCTACTGTAGCCTCATATCACAAGCCGGAAAGGGAGAAAATCAGCGTCGCAGTGAAAGTAGTTTATTAATGATTTTGGACAGGGGAATAGCTGTCACTTCATCAGTGATGGGATATTCTTCATCCCCAGCATGCACGACAAAGGCTTTTTGTGGCTGCAAATCGGCGATGGCGGAATAAAAACCGCGAGATACTTTGGGGGCCGAACTTTGCTTGATTTCAATTGCCCATTTGTCTCCCCCGGGTAGTTCTAATATCAAATCAATTTCTGCGCCAGCGCTGGTTCGGTAAAATCCGGCTTGGGTGCGATGTGGACTGACACCGAGGAGGTTTTCGACCACAAACCCCTCCCAGCTTGAACCAACTACCGGGTGACCGCAAAGCTCACTAAAATCCGAAATATTGAGCAAAGCGTGTAAGAGCCCTGAGTCACGAATGTATACTTTGGGTGCTTTGACTAGGCGTTTTTTGGTATTGACGGCAAATGGGGTGAGCCTTCTTACCAACAACAGGTCAACCAGCAAATCCAAATAACGAGTGACGCTTTGGGTGCTGGTCTGTAATGATTTTCCAAGTGCGGCTGCGTTTAACAACTGCGATTGGTTGTGTGCCAGCATAGTCCATAGACGGAATAATGTTTCCGCTGGGATGCGGGGGCTGAACATTAGCACATCACGGTCGAGATATGTTTGCAGGAGATCCTTGCGTAACAAAAAACTGTCCTCATCTGAGTTTGCCAGATAATTATCTGGAAACCCTCCCCGCACCCAGAGTTTTTGTCGATCCTCATTAGATGGCTCGATTTCGTTTATCAAAAATCCTGACAGCTCTACATATCGGATTCTTCCAGCAAGGCTTTCACCTGCTTGTTTGAGAAGATCCAGAGATGCCGACCCCAACAGCAGAAAACGTCCATTTCGTAAACCTTGACGGCGCCCTTGGTCGATGACACCCCGTAGAATTGGAAACAGGTTGGGCATGCGGTGGATTTCATCCAGAATGACCAAGCGGTCTTTGTAGTTCCCCAAAAAAACCGAGGGATTATCAAGTTTTCTCCGGTCATCCGGATTTTCAAGATCCAGGTACAGAGCATTCCTCTCTTTTACGAACCAATAAGCGAGGGTTGTTTTTCCTACTTGTCGTGGACCGAGCAAAGCAACTGCGGCTTGTCTTTCGAGGGCATCAAATACTTCTTTATGAGCAAAACGCGCTAACATCCTTGCAATTTATCCATCTATTGGATAAATTGCAAGGTTAATCGAGTCGTTCAGCATTTGATATTTACAGAAGTTCACTTCGTTTTGATATCCCCGGGGCGCTGTTTGGGCTGCGTGATGTAGGGCGCGCGCAGGTAGACCGGCTGCAAGGCTTGCTGAGTGAGCTCATCCCATTCGTCATTATCCATAGCAGCTACCTGGCGGGCAAGGGCTGTTGCTTGCGGTGTGCGTAATTGGATCGGGGATTGAGGATCATCGCACAGGGCTTCTTCGGTGCTGTAAATTTCCAAACCTTGCTGCCGCAGTTCCTCCATCTGTACTAACCAGGATGAATGATCCATCAAATCCGGTTCAGCTTGCAAACGATGTTGTTGAATCCGGGCGAGATAATAGGAAGAACGCCGGGCGTCGCCACAGACGACAAAATCGGCTTCTTCTGCTAAAACGGCAATTGAAGCCAGACCGATCACCGGCATATCGAGTGCCAGCGCCAGGCCGTTGGCTACCGAAATGCCGACGCGGATTCCGCTGTAATTGCCAGGGCCGAGCCCCACCACGATGCGATTCAATTCGCCTCGGCAGATTTCCAAAGCTTCGGCCACTGGATCAAAAATTTTGGCATTGTGCAAGCGGTCGGATTCGAACTGTGCCTGCCACAGTACCTCGCCGCTTTGTTTTTGTAACAGAGCCAGACTGGCTTGTTTGGTTGAGGTTTCGATGGCTAAAATCATATCACTCATGGTTAGCAGTGGCTTGCGGGGCTTGGTTGAGTAGCTGGAGCGTGCGTGCATCGCCGTCACCGATACTGATCTGCCACCACTGGGTGTGTGGTGGCATCAACTCGGGAAAACGGTCCGCCCACTCGACCACCACGATACCCGCTTCGTCGAGGTATTCATCCCAGCCAATGTTTTCGATCTCCTGCGCCTGATCCATCCGGTAGAAGTCAAAATGATAAAGGGGACAGACCCCATCAGAATATTCGTGCACCAAAGTGAACGTCGGGCTTGAGACGGGTGAGTCACTGCCCAGGCCTTGTGCCAGACCTTTGACAAAATGAGTTTTACCAGCGCCGAGATTCCCCACCAAGCCGATCACTGCACCAGCTTGCAAGGGTTTTGCTAGCTGCTGAGCAAAACCCATCGTCTCTTCAGCTGATGTGACTTTTTTTTCCATTACTTAGATGTGGACGAAGATCCTTCATTGTCAAAATGATCCCACCCCCCCGACAGTTGATCGCCAGACTGCGCAGCGGCGACCACTTCGCCGATTACCGTCAAATCAAGCTGATTCGCAAACTGCTGCTTCCACGCCGAGAGCAGATCCGGCACTTGCGCTTGAGTGATAGTGAACAGCAGTTCGTAGTCTTCGCCGTCGCCCATCGCTGCCTGAGCATCCGCCCCATGGTGACAAGGCAGGCGATCCACATCGACGTGATAACCCAGCTCACTGAGTTTCATCATTCTCGGCAGATCTTTCGCCAGCCCATCGCTCAAATCCATCATCGCGTTGATTTTGAAAAATTCTCCCAACCACCTGGATTCCGTCAAACGAGGCTGGAAATTCAAATGCCTGCCCGAAGGCAAAGAGCCGCCCAAGCGCCCGGTCACCAAGATGGCATCCCCCTGTTTCGCACCCGAACGATAAATACAACGATCCGGCTCCACTCGCCCTGTCATCGATACAGAGATCACCGCATGGTTCGCCGGACTCGACGAGCTTTCCCCACCCACCACGCTGAATCCATAAGTCTGCGCTACTTTTTGCATGCCTCTATACCAGCCTACAGCCTGACTCAAGGGCAAGTGGTCGGGAGTCACAATCGTCACCACCGCAGCCGTAGGCAATCCTCCCATCGCAGCGATATCGCTTAGCGGACGGGCCAAAGCTTTCCAGCCCACCTGCTCTGGGTCGGCATCACTGGCAAAATGAACGTGCTCGACGACGACATCGGTTTTTAACAAATCGAGCCACTCAGGAGAAGAGCCCGTCAGCACCGCACAGTCATCGCCCGGTCCGCAAAGCACGCTGTCATCCATGCGCAAATCCGCGATCAGATGAGCGATCAACTCATCCTCCCCGATATCACACAACCTTATATTCGCTTCAGTAGGCATTGCTTTCAAATACTACGGAATTCTCATTTTGAAAAGTTTCACTTTCTATCTAATCACAGATCCTGAATCTTTGGTGTCGATAAATTTACCTTTCGATGTTTGTAAAAATAGAGGAAAGCGCGTGTTCTAGTTCTAGATAGCTATACAGTGCGGCAACGCTTCAGTCCGCGAACTTCCGCCCCGGCCTTTTTTTAAAGCAAAATCATGTCACAAATAAGCAATAGCAAAACCCCCCTCGACGAGGATTCGCCCCTCTCTCAGTCCGAGGTTGATTTGATCCACGCCTATTGGCGTGCCGCCAACTATCTCTCTGTCGGGCAGATTTATCTTTTGGATAACCCTCTGCTCAAAGAGCCGCTCACCCCTGAGCACGTGAAACCCCGATTGCTTGGTCACTGGGGAACCACCCCGGGTCTTAATTTTATCTATGCTCATCTCAATCGCCTGATCAAAAAAGATCAGCACAACATTATCTACTTGGCAGGCCCGGGACACGGGGGCCCCGGTTTGGTAGCTAACACTTATTTGGAAGGCACTTACAGTGAGTTTTATCCAGAAATCTCTCAAGATGAAGAGGGCATGCAAAAACTCTTCAAACAGTTTTCTTTTCCCGGAGGTATCCCCAGTCATGTTGCCCCCGAAACTCCTGGATCGATCCACGAAGGCGGAGAGCTGGGTTATGTGCTGTCCCACGCATTCGGGGCTGTTTTTGATAATCCTGATTTGATCACAGCTTGCGTAGTCGGCGACGGCGAAGCGGAAACTGGTCCACTGGCGACAGCCTGGCATTCTAACAAATTTCTTAACCCTGTCACGGATGGGGTGGTGCTGCCTATTTTACATCTCAACGGATATAAAATAGCCAACCCCACCATACTCGCCCGCATCCCACATGAAGAATTAGAAAACCTCTTCCTTGGTTACGGCTACAAACCCCATTTTGTCGAAGGCAGTGATCCGCAAACGATGCATCACTTGATGGCAAAAACATTGGAAACCGTGTTTGAAGAAATTCGCACGATTCAGAAAAAGGCGCGCGAAGAAGGCGAGACCCAGCGCCCCGTTTGGCCGATGATCGTAATGCGTTCGCCCAAGGGTTGGACCGGTCCCGAATACGTCGATGATTTGCGCGCTGAAAATTACTGGCGTTCGCATCAAGTGCCCTTCGCTCAAGTGGTGGAAAACAAATCCCATCTGCAGTTGCTAGAAAAATGGATGCACAGTTACCGTCCCGAAGAATTGTTTGATGAAAAAGGTCGTCTATTACCTGAGTTGGCGGCCTTGGCTCCTAGCGGCATCAAGCGCATGGGCTCCAACCCTCACGCGAATGGTGGCGCTTTGTTGAAGGATTTAAAAATGCCGGATTTCCGGGACCTGGCCGTCACGGTGGATCGCCCTGGCGGCTCCTTCGATGAATCCATCAGGGTGATGGGAAAGTTTCTCGCAGAAATCATGCAGCGCAACTCCGCCGAAAAGAATTTTCGTGTTGTCGGCCCTGATGAAACCGCGTCCAATCGCCTGGGAGCTTTGTTTGCCGTCACTGGACGCGCGTGGAACGCCGAGCGTCTGCCCGAAGACGACGATCCCGATGCTCATCTGGCCTTGGACGGGCGCGTGATGGAAATTCTCAGTGAACACACCTGCCAAGGTTGGCTGGAAGGTTATCTACTGACCGGGCGTCATGGATTGTTCTCCTGTTACGAAGCTTTCATTCACATTGTGGATTCAATGGTCAACCAACATGCCAAGTGGCTCAAGGTGACACGCAGCGAGATCCCCTGGAGGAGACCCATCGCCTCGCTCAACTATCTGCTCACCTCACACGTATGGAGGCAAGATCACAATGGTTTCAGTCATCAAGACCCGGGTTTCATCGATCATGTGGTGAACAAAAAATCCGAAGTGGTCCGCGTTTATTTTCCACCTGATGCCAATACCCTGCTTTGTGTCACCGACCACTGTTTGCGTAGTCGCAACTACATCAATGTCATTGTCGCCGGCAAGCAGTCGCAACCACAATGGTTGGACATGGATGCCGCGATCAAACACTGCACCACCGGCGCTGGCATTTGGAAATGGGCGAGTAACGACAAGGGCGGCGACCCTGATGTGATTATGGCTTGCTGTGGAGACGTGCCTACCATCGAAACCCTTGCTGCGGTCATGTTGTTACGCCAGCACGTTCCGGATTTAAAAATCCGGGTGATTAATGTCGTCAACTTAATGACGCTGCAACCGCAAAGTGAGCATCCCCATGGATTGAGCGATAAGGACTTTGATATTCTTTTTGCCACTGATGTGCCGGTCATTTTTTGCTACCACGGGTACCCCTGGTTGATCCATCGCCTCACTTATAGGCGTAACAACCATGAGCATCTTCACGTAAGGGGCTACAAAGAAGAAGGTACCACGACGACCCCTTTTGACATGGCGGTATTGAATGAGATTGACCGGTTTCATTTGGTCGGCGATGTCATCGATCGTGTTCCCAAATTAAAATCGCATGCAGCTTATTTAAAACAATTCGTGCAAAACGAACTCACTTCACACAAGGAGTATATCCGCTTACACGGTGTGGATATGCCGCAAATCCGCAACTGGCAATGGCAGGAGAAATAAAAACCCTGTTAGTGATCAACAGCGGCTCGAGTACGCTGAAGTTCGAACTGTTTGGCTGCGATGACCTGCAAAGTTTATACGCAGGCAACCTGTCTGTGCATAGCGATCAAACGTATCAAATACGACCGATTTTTGATACGCTTCAAGCTCAGGTTGAAAATTTCGCTAGCTGTTCGATCGAAGCCATCGCGCACCGGGTGGTGCATGGCGGAACCTGTTTCAACGAAGCTGTCGTTGTGAATCAAGAGGTATTGCAAACCCTCGAAAGTCTCTCTTCGCTCGCCCCCCTACATAACCCGAAAGCGGTCTCTATGATCAAGCGTTTGCACGGAGAGCTGCCCGATATTCCACAAATAGCTGTTTTTGACACAGGATTTTTTTCCAACTTACCCGAGCGCGCCAAAATCTTGCCGCTGCCTTGGCATTGGTACGAAAAATGGGGAATCCGGCGGTTTGGGTTTCACGGCATCAGCCACTCCTACTGCGCCACTCGCGCTGTACAGATGTTGAAACAAGCGCTCCAACCGATACAACACCGGCGCTTGGTGATCTGTCATATTGGCAGTGGATGTTCGGCGAGTGCGGTGCAAGATGGCGAAGCCGTCGCTACTACCATGAGTTACACCCCGATGGATGGTTTGATGATGGGCAGTCGCAGCGGCAGCATTGACCCTGGCATCCTACTTCACCTGCTTGACTCTGATTTGCAGAGGCCAGAGCAAATCAGTGATTGCTTAAATCGTCAATCAGGGCTGCTCGGGGTCTCTGGAGTTTCTTCCGATTTTCAACAAGTGCACAAAGCAGCACAGCAGGGTAATTCCAGAGCGCAGCTTGCTCTCGATATATTTACCGACAGCATTCGCGCCTCCATCGCTTCGCTAGCCGTCAATATGGGTGGCCTCGATGCCTTGATATTCACTGCTGGCATTGGCGAAAATTCATCCTATCTGAGAGAAAAAGTTTGTCAGGGATTGGAGTGTCTGGGCTGCGTGCTAGACTTGGAGCTTAATCAGCAACCCGTCCTGGATGCCGAACTGACAGCAGCCGGTTCCAAAGTGCGTATTTTGGCGATTGCTACCCAAGAAAGCCTGCAAATCGCCAAGCAGACGCTTCCGCTCATCACCTCAACAGCCTGAAGTCCTTGTAATTTTCAATCGCAGCCTTGCGTTTACAGGGAAAAGTGTTTGTTTCTCTAGATAAATCGAGATTCATTCTCTGCTGATTATGCCATTTTTTACTCACAGTCGTTTTGCCTATTTTGCGCTAGTTTTTAGCGTGGTATTGGGTGTGGGCACTGTCGAAGCTAAAGACAAATTGCCTGATCCCCGCGACGAATACATCATCGTCACCGGTGGCCCGGCGTTGGACAAATGGGAGAAATACCGGATCAAAAACCAGCGTCACGACCAGTGGTGGGGTAACTTTGTCCGCGCTTCACGGATCCGTATTGACCAATTGCAGCGTTATTACAAAGGGCCGGTCAACATCACCTGGATGGTGTATCGACCCGGTTATATCAGCCGTGCCACCGAGGAC
Source organism: Verrucomicrobiota bacterium (assembly GCA_045046875.1). GTDB lineage: Bacteria > Verrucomicrobiota > Verrucomicrobiia > Verrucomicrobiales > DEV007 > JAADHD01. Next base: position 30,218 of record JASFYY010000015.1, read on the forward strand.
GGCCAACCTCTGATTTCCTTCATCGAGAGCGTGCGGGATAAATACAAAATCCGCCTGATCTGGTTCAATAGCGGTGATGATGTCATCCGTTATGTCAACAGTGGTCAGAATCGTTCACGGCTCAAAGTCGGCGGGTTTGAGTATTTTGGCCACTCGAATAAATACTGCTTTGTCTTTGATTACAGCAATGAAGTGCTGGGAGCCTCGAAGTCTTTTCTGCATCAGGACATGCTGACGGGGATCAACCGCAACGTTTTTGCCAAACGCTCTTTTGCCAAAAGCTGGGGTTGCCACAGCGGCGAGAGTTTTTCAGCAGCGTTTAAAAAATCCACTGGGGTCAAAATGGTCGGGGCAATTGGAAAAACCGATTATTCCGAGGTTTATAAACAAGTTTTGCCTTTTTTATCCAGTAGCTACGGCAAATGGACGCGTTAGAAATCGACTTTCTGAACACCAGATATCCGTAGTTCATCACCTTGCTTTTCAGCTTTTATCCGCGATAGTCGCGACGATTCACACACTCACTAATCGATATATCCATGCAACTCGACGAACTGCAATCTCTCTATCAACTGCCCTTTTTTGAACTTTTGAAAAAAGCGCGTGAAGTGCACGAAGAAAACTGGCCGGACAATGAAGTGCAACTCTGCACCCTGCTCTCGATCAAAACCGGCGGGTGTTCCGAGGATTGCTCTTACTGTGCCCAGTCTTCCCGTTACGATACCGATCTCACTCGTGAGATGTTGATGGAAAAAAAAGAAGTGATGGAAAGTGCGGTGGCCGCCAAGGAAAACGGCAGCACCCGCTTTTGCATGGGCGCCGCTTGGAAAGGCGTACAGGACGGCACCGAAAAATTTGAAACCGTGCTGGAGATCGTGCGCCACGTCAGCACTCTGGGAATGGAAGTCTGTGTCACCCTCGGCGAACTTGGTGAAGTCGAAGCTCGCAAACTACGTGAAGCTGGTGTGACCGCCTACAACCACAACATCGACACCTCCCCTGAGCACTATCCCGAGATCGTCACCAGTCACACCTTCCAAGATCGGCTCGATACCATTCGTTGTGTGCAGGACGTCGGCATGTCGGTCTGTTGCGGCGGTATCCTCGGCATGGGTGAAAGCGAAACGGATCGTCTGCGTATGTTGGAAGTATTGAGCAATTTTAATCCGCCACCCGAAAGTGTGCCGATTAATGCGCTGATGCCGATGCCGGGCACCCCACTTGAAGATAAGCCGCCTATCGATTCTTTTGATCTCATCCGAATGATCGCCTTGGCCCGCATCGCCGTGCCAAAATCACGGGTGCGTCTTTCGGCTGGCCGCACCGGTCTGAATGACGAGGCGCAAGCGCTGTGCTTTTTTGCCGGAGCCAACTCTATCTTCTACGGTGACAAACTGCTCACGGCAGAGAATCCACAGTCGAGTAAGGATAAAGCGTTGCTGGGCAAATTGGGTCTCAGCTCGCAAAAACCGAACCCGGAATTGATGCCGCCGAGCGCGGTAGAAAACCTGCCGCTCGACCCGGCGCCGGTGGCTACGTGAAGCACAAAGAGGAAAAGATTGAACCACAACCGAAACGAAGTGGAGATAGACGGAGGCATAGGTAGGAAGAGTTTTTTAATGGGATAAATTCAAAATCTCATCTGTATTTCCCCTCTTCCTATATCTTAAACCGCTGAATTCCGTCCACCAAACGCCAAACGCCCAACGTTAAAGTTGATCAAGAGCCCTGTGTTCACCTTCGCCAGTTTCATGTAAGTCAGAATTTGAGTAAGGTGAATTCCTCGAACTTGTTCGGCTGCCTTCAATTTTAAAATCAGGCAGTCTTCAACCAACAAATCCAAGCGGTAGCCGTAATCTAATTCACCTGCTTGTATTCGATCGGGTGTAAGACAAAAAAGTTAATCTGCTGACCGCTGTGCGTTGCGCCCTTGCAGGGCTGGAAGAATTGGATTTTTAACCCAGCGCTTCGCACTGGGCTATAGCATTGAGCACCGTTGGTGCAAAGGAGATGAAAGCAAACTGTCCTGTAAGGACAAAATGTGATAGCCCAGTGCGAAGCGCTGGGGTTAGATCGGATTTATTGCCAGCCCTAAAAGGGCGAAATGATGTTGATGGGTGATAAGGTGGCTTTCAATAAGCAATGGTGAACTTTTTTGTCCTGCACCTTATTCGACCGGCATCGGATGTTCTAGTTTGAAGTCGATTTGATTGTTGCTCAGTTGATAAGCCAAGCAGTGCTGATAAGCGGATTTGAATAATCCCGGCCCCTTAGCTTCGGTGCACCTCAATTGCACAATCAATCACCTTCTCGGTTAATGAGTTCTTTCACCCTTTCTATTTTTTCCTACCTCTCTCCGGTCTCTGTGGTGAGAGCCTGTCTATTTGCGTCACACTTCCAAATCATCATTTAAATCAATTTTTAATACAGAAATATCAATTAGAAATATATGGCAAGCAAGGGTATCTATGATGACTTAACATATTATTCTCTTCCCTTTTCATACATCTGTGCCCTATGACTCCGTCTATCTACACTACGCTTCGGTTGTGGTGATAAAAAATGCCCGAATCAACTTCAGCTTATTTCCTGCAACACCCGCAGCCCTCGCGCACCGAGCCGTCAAAATCTCGTTTGTGGGCGGCGGTGCTGCCGGCTTTGGTGGTGCCACTACTCGCATCACTGATCTACTTCGTATTTTTCCCCGGCACCTGGTTTGGTAAAGCCTGTTTTGCCCTGGTCAAAATTCACCTGATCGCATGGCCGATCATCGCGACGATTTTCATCCTTAAAGAATCTCTCAGCCGACCCGCTCCGACCTGGAAAACCCGCTTTCATACGCTCATCCCCGGAGTGTTGATCGGAGTCACCGTGGTCGCCAGTATGTTCGCGCTGATGCTTACCCCGCTCGGTGACATCGTGCGCGCCTCGGGTGGCAGCATCAAAGACAAAGTCGAAGACCTCGGCATGTTGAAACACTACATTGAGTTCTCCATTTTCATCTCGCTGTTCAATTCCCTGATCGAGGAGTGTTACTGGCGCTGGTTCGCTTACGGCACTTTGCGCCGCCTGATGCCGCGGACTTGGGCACACATCCTAGCTGCGTTGGCTTTTTCAGCTCATCACATTGTGGTGGTTAGCCAATTTTTCCCGCTCAGTTTTGCGCTGTTTGTCGGCTTCTCGGTGGGTGTCGGCGGTTTGATCTGGAGTTTGATGTATCAGAAATACAATACCATCCTTGGCCCGTGGGTCTGTCACATCATCATCGATGCGGGGTTTTTATGGATCGTTTATGATCTGTTTTTTCGGGATGTTTGATGGTTAGGCTATGGGCAACCGGAGCGGCCGCTCTACAAGCTGTTTGATTGTCAGCGGGGCAAATGTTAGTCTCACCGCCAATTATTCTCTAATTTCCCTATGCCCACACTCAACTGGATCGGTAAAGGTGCCGTTATCAAACACCACAAGGACGTTCCCTTTCGTTTGCTGGAGACGGATGCAAAGCTTTCTCTGGATAGATGGGGACGAGGACAACTTGATCGTGCAAGGAGATAATTTGCATACGCTCAAAGCGCTGCTGCCGAAGTATGCGAGTAAGGTGAAGTGTATCTACATTGACCCACGCATAATACGGGGAACGAAGGCTGGGTTTATAATGACAACGTCAAGGCACCGGAGATCAAGAAGTGGCTGGACAGGTGGTGGGGTAGATCTCAGCCTTCGTAAAAAGGGCGAATTGACCCTCGTCCAGTATAAGCGGTGGAAATTCAAAAAGTCGGTTTGCCGGTGGTGCGTGAATTGCTTGGAGCGATGACGGCTGAATCAGCAGCGCAAGGCATCGTGATCGCGACTTCCAGTTTTACTTCAGATGCGCGGGCTTTTGCACGCAAGCATCGCATTGAGCCAATTGAGGGAACTCAGTTAGTTCAGGCTATTGCTAGAGTTAAGAATAATAAGAGTTCTTATGATCTTTAAACATACGCTAACTCAAACTTCTTTTATCGTCCAAAAATCACGAAAAACTTGCCAGATCCCACCAATGCAAAGCTGTAACTTTCTGATAAGCAACGAGCATATTTTCAAAAAGCAGTCGGCGGGGTGTTGGTCGATCAAATCGAAAAGCGAATGGGGGGGCATTTTTTCATCAGTGTCTTAGCCTATCATTATTTGAACTGGGTGCACCTGCGTCAGGAAGAAAGCGAAGGCATGAGGAATTGGCAGAGCATCCGTCGGTTGTTGGGAACGCACAGTATGGTGAGCACACGCTTGCCACAGGTAGACGGATGGGTGATCCGAACGAGAAAATCCAGCGTGCCTGATGCGGGGCAAGCGTTGGTCTATAAGAACCTTGAGGTCGACTGGAGACTCATGTGGCCAGTGATAAAATCAGAAATTGACTAAATTGTTACGGCCCTTTTCTCTTGATCCAGCAAAGATGGTACACTCACCACTCCACCGGCTCCCGGACTCACTGCTCGATAATCACCCTGAACCCGACATTGAAAACCCGCTGATACTGGGGATAGGTGAGGCGATAGCTGGCGGTGGCTCGATAGGGGCGGTCGTGCCAGGAGCCACCCCTTACCACCCGCTTGGTTGTCCGATCTCCGTCGATGTCATTGCGTCCATCCTCGGCATAGGGATAGGCCTCGAAACGGGAGCGAGTCCATTCGGCGACATTGCCGTGCATGTCATAAAGCCCCCAGGGGTTGGATTGGTAGGCCATGGTCAATCGGGGTAACAAATGCCCGTCGTCCACAGTTGCATCTTTTGGTATGTAGTCCATCGACTTACCGGGATTTTCAATGATTACCGATTTGGTGTCGGAGCGGGGATCGGAAGCTGTCTCTATTACCAGCTCGCTGATCCGGCGATCAGCCAGATTAGCGTAAGCCGCGAAATCACTCCCCATGGCACCATACCAGAAAGGCCCCGGCTTGGTCGCGTGACAAGCCCACTCCCACTGGGCTTCCGTCGGCAAAGTCACCTTCCTGCCCGTCTTTTCGGACAGCCAGCGGCAGAAAGCCATGGCTTTTTCCCAACTAAGCCTTACCGCCGGCATTTCAGGTTTGTTCATGTCGTAACCACGCATGCCAAACTGGTAACCCTTCCACGACTCATCCCGGCTATCGTGGGCACTGTCAAAACAACGCATCTGGGCATTGCTCACTTCGGCTTCCGCCATGAAAAATCCTTTGAGAATTTTTACCTGGCTCATCGGCAGCTCGTCCAAGGCCCCTTCACCGGAGCCCATATTAAATGATCCCGCCGGAATATAGACCAGTTTGATTTTTTGCCCCTGCCCCAGGTCAATAGATTGCGCCGCTTTGCGCTCTTTTGATGGTTTGAACGAGGCTAATAAAACGCCCTTCCTGCGTAACTCGCTTTGCTTACTTTGATCAGGCATGACCGGCTCGGGTTTTACCGGCTCGGGCGCTTGGTAATGATGGAACGAAACCACCCCGGCGTACTTCCGGCTGAGTTCATTGGCACGCGCTATCGAATTTTGCACCACCTTGTGTTTTTTTGGCACCCCCCCCACAACATCTTTGCGGTAACCATGGTAAGGGGCGTTGAAATCGATCCAGCAGATCAGCCGCGACCACTCATCGTCGTCCAGCTTCACTCCATGGTGTCCCTTCCTGAGCAGCTGCACCAGCTCCGTGGTATCGGCACTAAATTCCTTGGCAGTCAGAACCCGCATATCGCTCTCGATACCGGCTCTGCGCACAAAGCGATGCAACTCCCCATAGGCTTTGCTGAAGCGCCCCGCATAGTTGGCACCCGCCCGGCCAGAGTATGTCATATCCCAATCGTCTATCAGCTCCGCGTTGAAATGGGGGATCGTTTTGTTCCGGTATTCCAGACGCCGGCTTTCATAGCGACCCGCCGGCACTTTGCCATCGTGGCAGGAGTTGCATTTACGCTCTAGAATCGGCTGGATCTCATGGCGAAAGCTGAAGGGTCGCGCCTCCCCCAACCAGGGAGAGATCGAATAGGGCTGAGCGGTTGAAGCGAGCGACATTTTTGGTTGCGGGGCATCCCGGCTACTCTCGTGGCACCCGACACAGGAAACCCGCTCGCCTGGACGACCCACGAACCAAGAGCGCATGGTCTGCAGAGCCTGGCCGTCCTTGTCCAAAGGCTGGAGGAAAACCGGCGTATTGGCGGGTATTTCGAAAGTGGTGGAACCGTCTTTGAACACAGGCACCGTGCCCAGCACCCGCTTGATGTCCCAGGGGCCATCCATCCCCAAAGTCCCGATCAAGCCACCACTGCCGTGGGGGGAGAAATGGTAGGAACCCACTCGCAAGGTTTTCACTTCGCCTCGGGGAACCCCGTCGAGCCCGGGGCCATGGTAGATATCCTGAATGTAAACAGTGGCCGTTGTTTTTTCGGGATCGACCCTATCGGCGATGATCGGAGCCTCTTCCCTCCTGCGTAACGGCACAGGTTCGAACAAACCTTGCCCCTCCATCTCTTTAATCAGAGTGATGTTGTCGAAAATGTCCACCAGATAGATGCCCCACAGGCTGTCGGCTTTGGGTTTCATCGAGACTAGAAAATACTTACCAGCTCCCCGGTGGCTGCTTTTTTCGGCCAAGGGAAAAGGGTGGAGGATCTGCGGCCATACACCGTCCACCAGCCGATCCTTGACTTCGGCGACAACCTTCTTGCCGCGTCTCGGGATTTCTCGCACAACGCCCTCAGCCTCCCTCGTGCCCAGCTGCGGGTCGAGCACTAGCATCCGTCCCGAGCGGGACAAACCATGGTGACCCGTGGCAATACCGACAATCCGCGACGCATCGCCGGGAATAGGACGAGCGTAAAAGAAGGAGTTGGGAAAATAGGAATTACTCCCATAGTAAGATTTCTGCGAAGTGCCGTCGGGATTCATGCTCATGACAATACGGTTGTTGGAATGTACCATATCGGCGTATTCCCAACGCAGGTACATGATCCGACCGTCATTCATGACCGTTGGGCACCAGTCGCTGTCCTGCTCGAAACAAAGTTGATCGATTTTTTTGTTCTGCGGATTGAGCCGGTAAATACTGGCCATACGGGGCTGGCCGTCGATGCAGGGCATACCGAGGAAAGTGGCTGTTGAGGTGAACGCCACTTCACCATTCGGCAGGTAGCAGGCGTCGTAGTGGTCAATATCGTCGCCATCGTCGGGTGAGAGCTGGGTCAGGGTGCCGCCGGAGACCGGTTTCTCAAAAAGTCGCCACACTCCCCGCTCGTTGACCGCTGAAAACATCAGCCTCTCGCCCGAGACATGAAGATCCACATCCGATACCAGCCCCCCGTGCTTGGGTTTGTAAACAGTGCGCAGAACAGCATTCCCTTGGAGGAAATCTTCCAATACTACGATTTCATTGTCCCAGCCCTTGCGCTGGGTGTCGCTCATAGTGGAGAAATTCCCGCTAGGCATCCCGATGCCTCGTCCCATTTTATGGCGTGCCCCGGCACCTAGGCCACGGCGAATCAGAAGGATGTCTTTGAAGTCAAGCGCAGGGCTGCCGAGCAAGATGCTTTTTTGAAAGGCCAGAAGCTCTTCCGCCCGCTTGATGGCATCCGGTTCGCCGACCATGCAAGCATCCCCCAGTCCGGGCAGGCCTTTTGCAACGACATCCAGCTTTCGCAGGAGTTTCGCCGCATCAGCGTATCTCTCAGGGAACTCCCTCGATAAGTCTGCAATAGCCAGACGCATCGCCTCCGGATTGAACAGCTCCACCTGCCTTCGCAGCGACTCTCGGTGCAGACGGGCTCCATCGGCTTTGGCCGGTTGCGCGCCCGCTTCTCCCGCCAAGACTGCGACTGGAGCACTTACCCGGAAATAACTAGTTGTACAAAGACAAGCTACCAAAACCCCAGAGCTGAAACGTCTCGCATTCATCTGTCATAATACCACCGCTTGGCGATGGCAGAATTAGTTTCCCTCCCCCTATTTTGCAGTTTCCCCTCCTATTTTGCTATCCAGCTCACATCTTTGGTTGTGGCCATGTTTTCCTCAAATATCTCCCGACCTAGAGGGAAACCATATTCATCAAAGGCCATCCCCGCCGCCACCTGGCGGCGACCATTGCGCTTCTGCTTGTTGCTTACCATGTTTGGTTTTCGATCTACTCTGGCACAACCCTTCAAGTTCGGTATTTGTCACGTTATAAAGGACGATGCTGCGTTTGAGCGAGGAAAGTTCTTTCTCTTGTTTGCACAAGTCCTTCTCGATGGCCTGATGATGATCAAAAAATATACCGAAGAGCTGACTTTTCCCAATTAGCGAGCTTTTACGTTAATAGCTCGGAGCGATCGGCCTACAAGTTGTTTGTAGAGGTGGGGTGGAGTGGGGAGAAAGTGGGACGTAATGGCATTGCGTGGGGGTGGGGGATCCACGGATTGCCAATCCATGCCACGGGGGAGAGCGCTTCGCTGTTCCCTACATTCCGCGGATGAAAGCGAGGGCTTTGTTGTAGCTGCTTTGTTCGAGGAAGTGTTGCAGGCGCGCGGGGATTTGGTTTTCCAATTCTTGCTGCAGATCAAAAATGCCCTGGGAGGCATTTTTCAATTGTTCCAGGTGCTGCACCGGATCGTGTTTGGCGAGGCGACTGTCGGCGATGATGTCCAGGCGTTGCTGCAACAAGTGAGCAAGTTGCTCTAGTTTGGTTTCGGATGGGGATTCCATGTTAGTCATTATACAAAAGGGCAGTCGGGCTTTCAATGGTTTCCCGCACTTTGCTGAAATTTAATTGTCTGGGTGATTGAATTTGAGGGCGAATAGATCGGCGTCATGCATAACAAAACGAAGTTGGATTGCCTTGCCTGCCAAGCTGGAGAGGTCGTCGCTCTCGTTCCAGGTGACGGTGCGATTGATGTGATCACCCCAGATGGGATCACAATCATCGAGGGAAAATCCGGGCAGGACTTTTCCGTCAGTGTTTTGTATTTCCACCCGGATCTCTCCGGCGGCGCTGGTCGAATAATTGATTTCGAGTTGATTGCCAGAAAAAGTCAGGGTTTTGCTGATCATTTCCCCGCCGTCGAGCAAGGCATTGACCGAAGCAAATCCGTCGAGGCGCAGAGTGTATCGCCGCCCGAGGGTGAGGAAGAGGGACATTTGTGTGGCGCTGGTCTGGTGAATACCGATCGCTGCGTAATTGGCTCGATTGGCCCACCCGCTGGGGCCGAGGCCGGGTCGGATGAAGGATTGGGTGAACTCGCGATCATAAGAGGCGCCACCGCGGGTGCTCATGAAAAGGATGTCGGTGGCCGCGCCACGTTTGGCCATGAAGCGGGTCGGTAGGGCGACGTAAATGTGGGGCGCGCGAAAGTAGGGTTGGGTGCAGGCGGTGTAGAGGTGTTCGCCGCTGAGGTTGACGGGGAGCTCCTGGTAGGGCGTCCAGTGGACAAAATCCTTGGAGGTGGTGCGGGCGATGCCGCGTTTGCCGTTGATAAAACGGCGGAAGTAACAGATGTAGGCTTGTTCGGAATCCGACCAGAAGGCGTAGTTTTGGGAGTCAAAGTATTTGCCCCATTGTTCGGGAATGACAGGCTGGTCTTGTAGTTTTTTCCAATGGATGCCGTCGGGCGAGACGTAGGCTTTGAGCCCCCCCGGTCCGCGTTTGTCCCGCACCGCAAGGTGTTCCTTGTGCGACTGGTAAGCGAGGCCGCCAAGGGCTTTGTATTTTTCGGCCGCGGGGACTCCGGGCCGGGTATCGATGAAGGGGGTGAAGTTATGATTGGTGAGGAATTCATTCATCAGCACCACATTGCCCTTGGGAAAGGAGGGGTGATCGGGATAGATGCCGAGCTTGGGTTTGACCCAGTGGATGCCGTCTTTGCTCTCGGCGTAAAGAGTGACTTCGCCTTCGTGGTATTGTTCCCAGCCTTTTTTCCAGTGATTGTCCTTTTTGGTATCACCGCGGTAGTAAAATTGAAATTTGTCTTTGGCGCGTAGTACGGTGGCGTAGTGACCATGCGGACGCGGTGGACTGATCGGGAGCATCAGCTGTGGTCGGTGTAATTTGAGCGTGGTATTTTTGAGTTCGCCGATCAGGTGGCGATCGACAAAAAGTTCGCGGCGGGATTTGATCTCGATGGGCTTGGCAAAAACCTGAAAAATACAGCAGCCGCTAAGCAAAAGGACGGCAAGTGACGTTTTAAAGTTCAGGAGGGGAGGCTGGTATAACTTTGTCATGGGCAAACTATGCCTTGCCAGAGAGGAGGAAGGAAGGGTAAGTTTTGCCAAAATATTGCGACTGAGATCTCGATTGCGCGCGCACTACATCATGGAAATTCACGAGTATTTTACCTATTGGGACTGGCTGACGGTGGCGGGCTATCTGGCTTTGACCACCTGGGTGGGTCACAAGATGAAAGGCCAGCAGGCGAGCATTCGGGATTTTTTCCTTGGCGGACGTTCGCTGCCGTGGCAGGCGGTGAGTGGATCGATCATCGCTACCGAGATCAGCGGGGTGACTTTCATCGGGGTGCCGGGCATGGTTTTTGCGGCGACCGGTAACTTCACTTACCTGCAGTGGGCTCTGGGTTCGATCATTGCGCGTTTTCTGGTGGGGATGTTTTTTGTGCGCTATTTTTATGAGCGTGAGATTTACAGTCCCTACGATTTCATGGAAAACCGGATTGGATCCGGGGTGAAACGACTGGCGACGGTCATTTTCTCGATAGGCAGCATCCTCGGGCAGAGCGTGCGGGTGCTGGTGGCGGCACTGGCTTTGCGGGTGGTGACCAACTTTGGCACGGAATACGATTTTGCCATCTGTATCGTCATCATTGGTCTGTTTGCGATCGGCTGGACTTTGATGGGCGGCATGCGCACGGTGATCTGGACGGATGTGATGCAGTTCATGTTGTTTGTATTCGGTGGCGGGGTGGCTTTGATTTGGATCATATCGAGCTTGGACGGGGGCTGGTCGGATTATGTGAATATCGGAGTCGAGGCCGGACGGGAAGCGGGAGCCGGGGCGCAGGGCAAGTTCACCCTGTTGGACTTGACCACTGATCCGGCAGCGGGATTCACTCTGTGGGTGGCGATTCTGGCCGCGCCGTTTTTGAACTTGTCGGCTTTCGGGGTGGATCAGTTGAACGCCCAGCGCATGTTTTGTTGTCGCAATGAGGCCGATGCCAAAAAAGCGATCATCTGGAGTTCGGTCGGTCAGTTCATCACTTTGCTGATGCTGATGGTGGGGGCGGGTTTGTTTGTTTATTATATTCAGAATCCGCCTAGCGAGGCGGAGGCCGCGCTGTTTCATGAAGACCATGACCTGGTCTTTCCCACCTGGATCACTACCACTCTGCCGGTTGGTTTGCGCGGCTTGATTCTAGCCGGGGTTTTTGCCGCGGCGATTTCCAGTTTGGATTCCATCCTGGCGGCTTTGTCACAGACGACATTGAGCTTGTTTCACAAAACCGGTGCTGATGAGTCCGAAGAGCAGCATCAAAAGTTGTTGCGTGCTTCGCGTATGTTGGTCATCGGTTGGGGTATTCTGCTGACTTTGTTTGCGATTTTCCTCGACCGGATGCGGGGGGATATCAATGTGGTGAACCTCGCTTTTGGCATGGTGTCTTACACGGCGGGCCCCTTGCTGGGGATGTTTCTGGCGGCGATAGTTCCCTGGCGTCATGCCAGTCTGCGAGGCTTGACTCTGGGCTTCATTTTGTCCTTTGTGACGGTGCTCTATTTCCGTGCTGATCTCTACACGGTAATGATTAATTTTAAAATGATCACTCCCGAATGGGCGGCATCCTTAGGTGGAGTGGCTTTGAACCCAGATGGCGAAATCGGTCCCTGGCTCAATCATGCCTGGTTGTGGCCGGTAACTACGATGCTCACTTTGGGTTGCGGGCTGATTTTTGGTCATCCGCGAGCATCGTCGGACTAGCCAATGCTGATGCCAGCAGGCTTTGCGAGAGCTTGTTTGCCTCACTAAAAACTAGGGTGCCTTTATAAGCACCCAGGCATAACAAAAAATTTTAAAATTTTAAAATTTTGGCTTGCATTGGGGTCTGAATCAGACGTGGGGCTCATTATTAAAAAAATTATCGCTTTTGAGCGTTTTTTACTTGTCGAAATTTGTGAATCAGCCTACTAAAAAGACAGACAGTTGGACATCGAGTAAAATTACATTTGGCAGAAATTTTGAAGCATAAAAAGTAGCAAACCTGCCATTCACAAACCCCGCTCCAAAAAGCAGACTTCATTCGATCCGACCCGGCTAGAGACGATATAATAATGACACCTTTAAGGTTATGTTTCATAACTTGTTTATAATGAATAATTTAGATAATAGAGTTGAGTTGATTTTGATGATAAGTGATAAAATGGGTCTTGAGTGCCCGGCAGTGAAAGGTTTGTCGATTAGCTGATCGAGCGCTGCCTATGCAAACTAATCAAACAGCAATCGCCGCCTCTGAAATCGCAGGGGAAGAGCAGCGGCAGGGTTTTTGGCAACAGGTGCTCTCCGGGCTGCAAAAACGTCTGGGGGAGAACGCCGTGGAGCGTTGGTTTTCAAATGTCAAACTGCAGAAAATCGATCAGGATGCGGTCTGGATCGAGACACCCAACTTGATCTTCCAAGTGTGGATTGAGGAGAATTTTGAACAGGTTCTGCAAGAGATCCTGAATGCGACGATCATTGACTGCCCGCCAGTGCGGTTGTTGGTGGCCGGGGAGGAACTGGAAGCCGAGGAAGAGGCACCTGCCAAGCGCGGTAAAAAGTCTGCGGCAAAAAATAAAAAATCATCGAAGCAAGAACAAGCTGAGGATGAGGTCGGTGAAGGAGGTGGCAGCCAAGCCCTGTCGGATTTACAACGACGCGGAAAAAAATCGGGTTTGTCTGATCGTTATTCGTTGGACAATTTTGTGGTTGGAGAAAACAACCGCATGTCACACGCGGCAGCGGTGGCGGTGGCGGAAAAGCCTGCGACCAAATATTCGCCGCTGTTTATTTATTCCTGTTCGGGTTTGGGTAAAACCCATCTGATGCACGCGATTGGTTGGGAGGCTTTGCGTCGTCGACCTAAATCCAGTGTGCTTTATATTTCGGCAGAGGCTTTTGCCAATGACTACATAACCGGACTGCAGAATCATTCTCTGGGTGCTTTTCGTAAAAAATACCGCAAGGCGGATATTTTGCTGATTGATGATGTGCATTTTCTGGCAGGCAAAGAGGCGATGCAGGAGGAATTTTTCCATACCTTCAATACTCTGATGGATGGTCATAAGCAGATTGTGATTTCCAGTGACCGCCCGCCGGGTGAGATCCAATCGCTACAGGATCGCCTGGTGACGCGTTTTCAGTGGGGTCTGTCGGTGGAGGTGCAACCACCCGAGATCGAAACCCGGATCGCGATTTTGCGTAGAAAACGGGATGACTGGGGTGTGGAGGTGTCTGACTGGGTGATCGAGTTTGTCGCGGAGCGGATTCGCAGCAATGTGCGCCTGATGGAAGGTGCGCTGATGCGGGTGGCAACGGTGACATCCCTGAACGGCGAATGTCTCGATGAAGATGCCTTGGAGGATTTGTTGATGGACTTCACTCGTGAGGAGGACGCCAAGGATGTGACGGTGGACGCCATCATGTCTGCGGTGGCCGAGCACTACGACCTACGGGTGGTGGAGTTGACTGGTCGTCGTCGTCTGGCACGGATCGCTTTGTCTCGCCAGGTGGCGATGCATTTGACCCGTCAGTTGACAGGGTTGTCGCTCAAGGAAATTGGTGAGGAATTTGGTGGTCGTGACCACGGCACGGTTTTACACGCTGATCGCTCGATCAAAGCGAAAATGGAGAAAACCTCCAGTTTGCGTAAAGCGGTGGAATTTTTGAAACGTCGTTTGACCCGTGGCGGGGCAAGTTCCGGCCGCTGGAGGCCTGAATCGACGATGAAAAAACGTGCCGGGCATGAGGATCATGGGCGTTCCATTGGCTTCAAGGGCAAGGTTTAAACTGTGCGGTTTGTGTGCGTGACGGAAGCGGCTCTTTGCAAGGGCTGGCTGGCTGTGTGCTTTTTTACAAATCGGTATAGACATTTTGTCGAATTGCGTCCAAACTTTGCAGCAATTCCGCCTATTGCCCATATAGGGTGCGGGGTAAACAAGCCCCATTGGTTAAAATTGGCGCGGAGTTAACGAAAAGTCATGAAATTTCAGATCGAAAGAGACGCCTTCCTGGAAGGCTTGCAGCAGGTTCAGCATGTGGTTAGTGCCCGTACGACTTTGCCAATTTTATCGAATGTCCTCATTGAAGCGGAGAATGGTCAGTTGCGACTGACCACGACCGACCTTGATGTGGGTGTGAGTGGCATTGCCAAGGCGGAAGTCGAGAAGGGTGGGGCGACCACTTTACCGGCTCGCCGTTTGGTTAATATTATCCGCGAGCTGCCGAGTTCGGAAGTTTCCATCGAGGTTGATGATGATAATGTGGCTTCGATCCGCAGTGGTCCTAGTTTTTTCAAAATCCTCGGATTGGATAGAGACGAATTTCCACCATTGCCGAGTTTTGAAGAGTCGAAAGAATTTGTGATCGACCAGAAAATTCTCAAAGAAGCTTTGCGCAAGACTTCTTATGCCATTTCCACTGACGAGACCCGTTATGTGCTCAATGGTATCCTTTGCTCTTTCAAATCGAACGCGCTCACCATGGTGGCGACGGACGGACGACGTCTGGCGATGGTCGAACAGGAAATTGATTTCCCCGAAGGAAACGAAACCGATGTCATCATTCCGACCAAAGCGGTGCAAGAGTTGTTGCGCCTGTTAGGTGATAAGGGCGATGTGCGGGTGCGTCTGACCGATAGTCAGGTGGTATTTGAGCTGGGCGACAATTTACTGGTGAGTAAGTTGATCGAGGGGAATTACCCGAACTACCGCCAGGTGATTCCGAGTGAAACCAAGGAGCGGGTCACTTTGGAGCGCGAGGTATTGCTTGAGTCGGTGCGCCGTGTGGCTTTGCTGACCAGTGAAAAGTCTAATTCAGTGCGCTTGAAATTTGAAGAAGACCAGCTTCACATCATGGCGAACTCGCCGGATATTGGTGAAGCGACCGAATCTTTGCACATCAAATACTCGGGGCCTACCATTACGGTGGCATTTAATCCGGAGTTTTTAATGGCTCCACTGCGCAATTTGGATAAAGACGAGATCTATTTTGATCTGATCGATGACATGAGCCCAGGGGTGATCAAAATCGACGAGCCTTTCATCTACGTTTTGATGCCGATGCGAGTGAATCAGTAGTCGGCTGATACCGACAGACTCACAACGCGCCGAGTTCGTCTTCCTTGTCGAAGACTTGCTGGTTGGTTTTTGTATCGGATTGGAAAGGCTTTTTGATAATGGTGTCGCTGTAGATGGTATTTCCACTACTGTCTTTAACCGTTCGTTTTGCCACACAAGAAGTGAGGGTCAAGGTGAGAGAGGCTGCTAGGATCAGAAATATTCTGGTTGAATTCATGGCACTAGGGTAAGGGTGGTTCTGGCTCTATTCAACAATGGGCAGTGGCCAGGGGTGCCACTGTTTGAACGATTTGCTTCTGGCAGGAGTCGAACTTCACTATGACTGCCCCCTTTTGCTCATTGTTTGCTCATTCACAATATTTAGTGAAAATGAAGGTGAGAGCAGCAGTCGTGATTTTGTTGGTTTCCAGCGCGTCTCTACTTGCTCAAAAGGGAGTCGAGCCCATGCAGTGGAAAGCGGGTGCCGCTGTTGTTTCGCTTATTCCCAAGGGGCCGATGTACATGGAAGGTTACGCGGCACGCACCGAGCCGGCCGAAGGACAGGCAAGTGGCCTGTTTGCCAAAGCGTTGGCGGTGGAGGACAAGTCGGGTAACCGAGTGGTGATGATCACTACCGATTTGATCAGCGTGCCACGACCAGTTCGAGACTGGTTGGAGGCCGAAGTCGCTAAAAAATACCAGCTGCCGGCGCAAAGTCTGTTGATCAATTGTTCACACACCCATTGTGGACCGGAGTTGCGCACGACCCAATCCGGATTGATGGGCAAAGCGCCCGAGCGCCAAAAACTTGCCGTAGCTTACGTCACTAAATTACAACAGGACCTGCTTATTCTGGTGGGAGACGCCTTAGCTGATCTAGCGCCTGCTCAATTGTCTTACTGCCATGCTCGCGCGGCTTTTGCGATGAACCGAAGAACCCCGACTGATACGGGTTTCAAAAATTTCCCTAATCCTGACGGGCCGGTTGATCACGATGTTCCTGTATTAAAAGTAGAACAGGCTGGGGGTAAACTAAAAGCGGTCTTGTTTGGTTACGCTTGCCATAATACCACTCTGGGCTTCCAGAAATTTTGTGGAGATTACGCGGGTTTTGCCCAGCAGTATCTGCAAGAGGCTAATCCCGATACGCTTGCTTTGTTTATGATGGGTTGTGGTGGCGATCAGAACCCCTATCCCCGGCGTACGTTGGATCTGGCCCAGCAACATGGCCGCACGCTTGCCAATGCCGTTGAGTCTGCCTTGGACACCCAGGCACGCCCTTTGAGCGGACCTTTGCGTGCGGCGTATGAAACGGTCACGGTGGATTATGCCAAAGCGCCGAGTAAAGAGCAGGTGATCGCCTTGACTCAATCAAAAAACAAATATGACAAGGCCTGGGGTGAGCGCCTGATGGTAGAACTGAAGGACAAAGGCAAGCTTCGCGAGCATTATGACGCACCGATACAAGTGCTGCAATTTGGCACGGGACTCACTTTAATCGCACTGCCGGGTGAGACCATGGTGGACTATTCCTTGCGCTTGAAAAGAGAGCTGAAAAACGGGGAAGCTGGCGCGTCGGCGGTTTGGGTGGCGGGTTATTCGAATGATGTGTGGGCTTACCTGCCCAGTTTACGGGTTTTGAAAGAAGGCGGTTATGAAGGGGGGGACTCGATGAAATATTTCACCACCACGGTGCAACCGGGACCTTTTTCTGATACGATTGAGAAACGCATCGTTGGCAAGGTGCACGAATTGATCGAGCAAGTGAAGGTAGCAAAAAACAAGCAGGGCGCTCAATGAGTTTTAACCAACAGATTTCATCAAACCTTACCCGTCGTGCGGCGATGGGGATGATGAGTGGTGGGGCTTTGAGCGCTTTGATGAATCAATGTTCACAGGCAGCGGCTACGAATGGCGGCCCTGCAGGTAAAGCCAAAGCGGTGATTTTGATTTTCAACGGCGGGGCACCGAGTCATACGGATCTGTGGGATATGAAACCTGATGCTCCGTCCGAAGTGCGGGGTATTTTTAAACCCATCAGAACTAGCGTGCCGGGAATTCACATTTCCGAGCTGCTTCCGCAAATGGCCAAACGTATGGATAAACTAGCCATTGTGCGCAGTGTCCACCACAAACACACCAGTCACAATGCGGGCATGTACTGGTCAACGGTGGGGCGTCCTTATCGGATCAATAGTACACTGATACACCCGAGCAAAACGGATGATCCCTGTGTGGGCACTTTAGTAGGTTGGTTGGCACAGCGTGATGGTTATACGGGGGCGGTGCCGCCCTACGTCATCACCCCCTATCCTCACTGTGACAGTCGGGTGTATGAGACGCCGGGCCAGTATGGCGGGTGCCTGGGTGTGGGCTACGACCCTTTTGTCTTGAATGCCGATCCTAATGCCAAGGATTTCAAGGTGCGCAATGTTGCCTTGTCAGACAATATGTCTGCCCAGCGTTTCAATGAGCGCTTAGGTTTGTTGAGGAATTTATCAGAAGGATCCCAAGCTGTGAGTTCATCTACGGCAGTGCAGATGGAGGTTTTTAATCGTAAAGCTGCCTCTATGCTGAAATCAGGGGAAGCTGCGGATGCATTTGACCTGACTAAAGAAAGTGATGCCATGCGTGAGCGTTATGGGCGACATCGCTGGGGGCAATCTCATTTGTTAGCCCGGCGGTTGGTAGAATCAGGCACTCGTTTTGTGACTACGGTCAATGGACCAAGCATTACCTGGGACACTCATAAGGATAATTTTACTTCTCTTAAAGACCGTTTGGTTCCACCGATGGAGCAGGCTTATGCCACTCTGTTGGATGATTTGGAAGACCGGGGGATGCTTGACTCCACCTTGGTGGTGTGGATGGGCGAATTTGGTCGCACGCCCAAAATCAATAAAGATGCGGGTCGGGATCATTGGCCGGGCTGTTATAGTGTGGTGCTCGCAGGTGGTGGCATCCAGGGAGGTCAGGTGGTAGGTGAGTCGGACTCGATTGGTGCTTATCCCAGCGAGCGGCCGGTTGCTCCGTCTGATATCCATGCCACGATTTTTGCGGCGATGGGCTATAAGTCCAGCGGCATGACTTACCCTTCCGTGGACGGGCGACCGATTCCATTGACTGATGGTAAGGTCATTGGTGAGCTGTTGGCTTGAGCGGCTGGTGTTTATGAAAACAGCACGGCTTCGTGTTTGCTGGAAGATAGTCGATAAGACTATTCTCTATTAGCGATACGATTATTCAATTATTGTCATTTGCTAAGATTCAAATGAGTTCGAGCTGTTGCTTGATTGCCTTGATCACCTGTTGCGGAGTGATCAGGTCCATAGAAGTTTGCGGTGTTTTGATTTGAAAATCTTCTTCGCCCAGCGGTTGATCATGACCGGCGAGGATAACTTGGGCTTGTTGGTTCAGCGGTCGCCAGTGGTAAGGATTAGTCGGGCCATACAAAACAATCTGGGGTCTTTCGAAGGCGGAGGCGAGGTGCATAGCAGCGGTATCGACTCCAAGTGTGATGTGGGCTTGTGAAATAACGTAAGCGGTTTGAGCCAAGCTGATGGTGCCGGAGAGGTCAACGATTTGATTGCGGGCTTCGCGGCTGCAGGATGATTGGATGGAGGTGATGTGGGCCATTTCTTCATCATCGGATCCGCCGGTGATGACGATGGGCAGATTCCTTCCAGTGACCAGGTGATCAATGACGGTGGCCCAGTCGGCGGGGCTCCAATATTTTTCCGAACGGGCAGTGCCGGGATGAATGAGAGCGAATTCAGTATCAGGGCTAAAGTCATGCTGCTGCAGGATTTGTTGTGATTTTTTTTGAATGGATGCGGGGATTTCCAGCTGTAGGGGTTCGGGTCTGGTTTCGGGAATAATATCCATCGTTTCCAGCAGCGCGCACATGTGATCAATGGTGTGCAGCTTTTTGAGAGAAGCGGAATTGGTGTGAGTGAAAATGGTCGAACGGGGAAAACCCACCGCGCGTTTGGTGTAAGCGCAGCGTTTGGTCGCTCCGGCGACCAGGCTCATGGCGACGGATCGGTCAGTGCCATCAAAATCGAGGGAGACATCGTAGTGCTCACTCAGCAGAGTTGCCCAGATGGCGGAATTGGCTTTGCCAGAACGGTAGTTCAAATGTTCGTCGATGCCGGGAATACATGAAGCCAGCTGCCCGGCTGCGTCAGCGGTGACCAGGGTGATGTGCGCGTCAGGGCGGTGACGCCGAAGCAGACGTATCGCCGGGGCGGTCAGGATGAGGTCGCCGATGCGTTTGATCTGGATGGCAAGGATTCTTTCCATTCGGAATTTGTTTGTTTTTTGCTGGCTTGCTGAGTTGCGTTGTGTGACTGAATCGGGAAAGTGACAGTGTATGGCGGAATCTTTGATCCGTCGCAATCAAGATGAATCACTACCGCAGAAAAATCGAATGAAAATCGGTCTGGTCAGACGGGGATATTCTCCCACCGGTGGCGCAGAACGGTTTTTGATCCGTTTTGCCGAAGGTTTGCGAGCGCAAGGGCATCAGGCGGTTCTGTTCAGTGACTGTGGTTGGCCGAGTTCCGCCTGGGATGACTCGCGTTATGGAATGGTGTCGCTGGCTTCTGCAGGGCGCACTTTGTCGCCGCTGGACTTCGCTGACGCCTTGGAAGCGGTCCAACCCAAGCAGCATTGCGACTTTCTATTCAGCTTTGAACGGGTGTGGAACTGTGATGCTTACCGGGCTGGTGATGGGGTTCACCGCGCGTGGTTGCAAAGGCGCGTTTTGTTTGAGCCTGGTTATAAATCCTGGTTTCGCGGGCGACAGAAAAAACATCGTCAGATGCTGGAGCTGGAAGTGGCGCTGTATTGCCCCCAGTCGGGGGTCCGGATCGTGGCCAACTCACAAATGGTGAAAAAGGAGATTATTGAGATTTTTGGCAAGCCTGAAGACCACATCACGGTGATCGCTAATGGCTACGACGCCGAATCATCGAGTGCGGAGCAGCGTTTGGAACTGCGCAGGAAAAAACGCCAACAATGGGGAGTGGCTGAGGATGAAATGGTGTTGTTTTTTGCGGGTTCCGGTTGGGAGCGCAAAGGTCTGGTTTTTGCCTTGCAGGCTTTTGCGCAATTCAAGCAAAGCTCCCAGGCGCATTTTATAGTGGCGGGCAAAGGTAAAGCGCCGAGAGGTGTCAGTGGACAAGGGGTTCATTTTCTCGGAGAGGTCGATGGACTTACGCCCAGCTATGAAGCGGCTGATGTATTTATTCTGCCAACTTTGTATGATCCCTTTTCCAACGCTTGCCTTGAAGCGGCGGCTCACGGCTTGCCGGTGATCACCACCACCGCCAACGGCTTTGCCGATGTGGTGCAACATTCACAGCAGGGAGCCATCGTCGAGCCGGGTGACGTCGATGGCATGGCTATGGCTTTGGGAAAATTTGCAGCGGATTTCCCAGATCCAAAGCGTCATGAAATTCGTGATTGGGCTGCGCAATACAGCGTGGCGAGGAACGTGCAGGCGAGTTTGGAATTCATCGAAAGCTGTGGGCGCGGTTAGAATATATGTAAACTACGGCCGCATCAGCAGTGTTTTAATTTTAAATTTTGGCGTATCAATCCTAAAAAGGCCTGAATAATTACGAAATATCAATGTTGAACATTTTCGGTCCCGTGAAACGCTGATTTTGTATTGTCATCGATGAGGGGCTTTGTTAATGCTGTATATAATGAAGGATTTCTTTTTCATCTTGGCTCTTGGTTTGTGTGTTTTGAATACTGCTTTGTCAAGAGAGTGGACTGATGTGAGCGGAAAAAAAGTAAAGGCTGATTTTATTTCCAGTGGAGACGGTAAGGTCTATGTGAAAAGAGAGAGGGATGGAAAAAAGTTAATTCTGGTGCTCGAAAAATTGTCAACGGCGGACCGTAAGTGGCTTGCGGAGAGAATGCAAAAAACGGGGGAATCCAAGAGTGTGTCTGTCAGGTCTCCTTTTCGCGAACTGATCAGTGGTGCAGAGTATCGGGAAAAGATGCAAGTAGCAGACTCTAGATTAGAGGCTGCGGATTGTTATGGCTTGGCGGCTGATTTATCAAACCCGGCGGTTGGGATTAAATTACTTGCCATACCAAGAGGTTCGAACGCAGAAAGGGCGGGCATAGAGAAAGGCAGTATCATTGTTAAAAGAGGAGAATGGAAATCATGGGCAAAGTTCACTCATATGATTTCGATCAATGAGCCCTACATAGCACAGCTAGTGAATCCTAGCGGAAAAGTGGAAGAGGTGGAAATGGAGCCAGGTTATTTTGATGCGCCGTATGCCAAAGTGCATCGTCTTGATGTTGCTTACCTTCGGGGCGAGATAGGAACTTCCAGGGTCAGATGGGATCGGCATATCCTAGTCGCTTGTTTCTATAGAAAAGATGACCCGGCTTTTGCAGAAACAGCTTTGTACCATGCGGTTAAATCGGGTTATCAGGAAGATGCTTTCACTGATTTTTTGCGAACAATAATCAAAATGAACACCGGGGAGGGGCCGGCACAGGACATGGAGAGGTTCCTTTCCCACTTTGAGGGGAAAGATATCCCATGGGTTTACATTCCCCCTTTACACAATGTGCTTGCAGTTACGGGGAGGATAGATTTCATGCAGCGAATTGTTGAGGAAGCTGGAGATAATTGTATTTACGATAATGCTGTTATAAAACAGTTTTTGGAGTGGACAGAGGGAGCTGTCAAATGGCCCGAAGGTTCTCTTTTGGATAGAGCTAAAGCGAATCGAGGTGAATCCATTACGGGCATTTTTGATAGTGCTCGCAGAATGGGAGGCAGGGTTTTCCCCGCTCCTGCCATCGATGAAAAATTGGAAATCAAAACAGCACCAGGATCATACTATCATACGGAGTATACTTCTGAAAACATTCCGCAAAATTTCCACTATCATATAAAAGCAAAAATGGTGGCAACAGGATTACATCGGCGATGGGCGACAAGATTTAGAGTATCGATTGCCGATTTATACTCAGAGCAAGAACCTATACCCCCGGATCTTCGATTTCCTAAAACCAGTAACCCCTTTGTTTATCAATTTATGAATCTGAATATTGGCAGCAATTTCTACAACACAGTCGTAGATACAGTAGGGAATAGCTTGCCGGGTATGATTTTAAATCGTCAGGAGGTTGTATCAATCCCCTTTATTGATCGTCCTGCTCTACCCGAAAATTTGCAGATAAGATTTAAGAATGAAAAATCTAAATACACGAAAGAGCCCCAAGCTGTTGATATAGACCTGATTCGTTATCACAATGAGATGGGAATTTATGTGAATGGAATTTGTTTCCTTCATCTGCCCACAGACCCTGAGCCTACTCGCAAGATAGATTTTAACATACATGCCGTTGGGTTAAACATGACTATCGAGCAGCAACAGGTATGGGCTTTGGAAGATTGAAAGAGCTCTGGGAGTTGGGGAAACGGCATTGCTCAGAAGCATGTTCAGTGGTGTGAAGTGATAGGGGAACGACGTAGCGCGGGTATCCGCACTCGCCGAGAGAGTGGTGTGCGGGTTGGAAGCCCGCACTACGTGGGAATAAACGAGTGCTTCAGCTTGTGGTAAGTTTGCGTATTTTTGGGCGCAAAAAAACGAGCCCGGACTTTCGTCCGAGCTCGTTTCTAATTTTTGTTAAGCTGATCGCAGCTTAGTAGCGGTAGTGTTCTGGCTTGTAAGGGCCTTCAACAGGAACGCTGATGTAGTCTGCTTGTTCCTGGGTCAAGGTGGTGAGCTTGACGCCGATTTTTTCCAAATGCAGGCGTGCCACTTCTTCGTCCAGCTTTTTAGGCAGGATGTAAACGCCGGGTTTGTAAGTGTCTTTGTTTTTCCACAAATCGATCTGAGCAAGAGTCTGGTTGGTGAAGCTGTTGGACATCACGAAACTCGGGTGACCGGTAGCGCAACCGAGATTGACCAAGCGGCCTTCGGCGAGCATGAACAACTGGTGTCCGTCGGGGAAGGTGTATTGATCGACCTGTGATTTGACTTCGATTTTTTCCACGCCTTCGAGATTGTTCAGGGCGTCGACCTGGATCTCATTGTCAAAGTGACCAATGTTACATACGATGGCCTGATCTTTCATTTGAGTCAGGTGGTCGAGTGTGATGATGTCTTTGTTGCCTGTGGTGGTGACGTAGATGTCAGACCAACCCAAGGTGTCCTCGATGGGCATCACGCGGAAGCCTTCCATCGCCGCCTGCAAAGCACAGATCGGATCGATCTCGGTGACCACC
The DNA here is from genome assembly GCA_045046875.1 of Verrucomicrobiota bacterium. GTDB lineage: Bacteria > Verrucomicrobiota > Verrucomicrobiia > Verrucomicrobiales > DEV007 > JAADHD01. Next base: position 53,719 of record JASFYY010000015.1, read on the forward strand.
ACCTGGGCGCCCATGCCGACCAGCGCCTGGGCGCAGCCTTTGCCTACATCGCCATAACCACAAACCACGGCTACTTTACCAGCGATCATCACGTCGGTGGCACGTTTGATGCCGTCGAGTAGGGATTCGCGGCAACCGTAGAGGTTGTCGAATTTGGATTTGGTGACCGAGTCGTTGACGTTGATCGCAGGAACTTTCAAAGTGCCGGCTTCAAACATCTGGTAGAGACGATGGACTCCAGTGGTGGTTTCTTCGGAAACACCTTTCCAGTCCTTGAGGTAATTGTTCCATTTCTCAGGAGTGTCGCCCTGCACTTTTTTGAGCAGGTTTTTGATCACTTGCTCTTCCAGTGAACCGGACTCGCTGTTGACCCAGTCCGAGCCGTTTTCGAGATCTGCTCCGTTGTGGATCAGCAAAGTGGCATCGCCACCGTCGTCAACGATCAGCTCTGGACCAGCTCCACAAGGCCAAGTCAGTGCGCTGAGAGTGCAGTCCCAGTATTCTTCCAGAGTTTCGCCTTTCCAAGCAAATACCGGAACTCCGGAAACGGCAATCGCTGCCGCTGCGTGATCCTGAGTTGAGAAAATATTGCAAGAACACCAGCGCACATCGGCTCCGAGATCGACCAGAGTTTCGATCAAAACAGCGGTCTGGATGGTCATGTGCAGACTGCCCATGATGCGAACCCCTTGCAGGGGTTTTTCTGCAGAGTATTTTTTGCGGGTAGCCATCAGACCGGGCATTTCGTGCTCGGCGATGGAAATTTCCTTGCGACCGAAATCGGCCAGGCTGATGTCAGCGACTTTGTAGTCTTCGTTTGTGCTCATGATATAAATTAGCTTTGATATTAAAAATTCAGTTGGTTAAGAAACAGCGGATTTGAGATCATCTGCTTTGTCAGTGCGCTCCCAAGTGAGGGCGTCCAGATTGTCTTCGCGGCCGAAGTGACCGTAGTTGGTGGTGTGACGGTAGATCGGACGCAGCAGATTCAGCTGCGATACGATGTCCGCCGGCTTGAAGGAGAAAACTTCCTGCACCGCCGCTTCGATTTTGGATTCGTCAACGGTGTTGGTGCCGAAGGTATCGACGCGAACGCTGACTGGCTGCGGGTGGCCAATGGCGTAGGCCAGTTGCAGTTCGCATCTGTCAGCGAGTCCTGCCGCAACGACATTTTTGGCAACCCAACGGCTCATGTAAGCAGCCGAGCGATCCACTTTACTTGGATCTTTACCAGAAAAAGCGCCGCCACCGTGACGACCCATGCCGCCGTAGGTATCAACGATGATTTTGCGTCCGGTCAATCCACAATCGCCTTCAGGTCCACCGATCACAAACAGGCCGGTGGGGTTGATCAAAATTTCGGTGTCTTCATCGATCCACTCCGCAGGCACATTGGGCAGAATGAGATCTTTTTTCAACGCTTCCTGTAATTCAGGGGTGCTGATTTCGCGGGCGTGCATGGTGGAAACCACCACAGCGGTCACGCGTTTGGGTTTGCCGTCGACATATTCCATCGATACCTGGGTTTTGGAGTCGGGACGCAACCAGGTGTGAACGCGGTCTTTACGCAATCGGGTGATTTCCTGACCGAGTTTGTGCGAGAGCGCGATCGGAGCCGGCATCAGTGATTCGGTTTCCTGACAAGCATAGCCGAACATGATGCCCTGGTCACCCGCGCCTTGTTCGGCGTGGCCTTTGTCATCGGCTTCAGCGGCATCGACACCCACTTTGATGTCAACCGACTGTTGGCCGAGCAAGTTCTGAAAATGGAAGGTTTCCGAAGCAAAAGAGCATTCGTAGCTGTAATCCGTGCCTTCAGCGTAAGATTGTGAATAACCGATGTTCTCCAACGCTTTTTTGACCACATCGCGGTGATCAAATTTGGCATTGGTGGTGATTTCTCCGCCGAGAATGACCATATTGTCTTTCACCATGGTTTCGCAAGCCACTCGCGAAGCGGTATCCTGCTCAAAACATGCGTCGAGAATAGCGTCACTGACGGTGTCGCAAACTTTGTCCGGGTGACCTTCGGTGACTGATTCAGATGAAAAAATGTATGATGATGCCATAGTTGTTGTCCTTATTGTATTTACAAATCCTGATGGGTTGATATATTAGCACACAATTATATGCCGTCAATTTTGAAATCCCTGCGATTGGTCGCAGATCCCACGCGAATACGCATTCTGTCCCTTTTGGCGCAGCAGGATCTCTCTGTAGCTGAGTTGCAGGAGGTACTGGCGATGGGGCAGTCGAAGATTTCATCTCATTTGGCACAGTTGAGGCAGACCCAATTGATCGATGACCGTCGCTCGGGAAAAAATGTGATTTATGCGCTTAAAACCGAGCTTGATGACACGTCAGCAGGCATTCTGGCGTTGGTCGAGAGCGCCAAAGAGGAAATAGCCGAAATTGAGCAGGACAATGCGGCGTTGGACTTGACCATTCGCAAGCGCAAGGACAAGGCACGTGCTTATTTTGACCAGCTTGCGGGCAAATTTGGGCGTCAGTATGTGCCGGGGCGCTCATGGAAGGCGCTGGCAGAGGCTATGTTGAAATTGATGCCGCCGCTGGAAATTGCCGATTTGGGTGCGGGTGAAGGAACTTTCTCCCAATTGCTCGCCCAGCGGGCCAAACGGGTGATTTCCATCGACAGCTCGGAAAAAATGGTTGAGTTCGGATCGACGGTGGCCAAAGAGAATGGGTTTAAAAATCTCGAATACCGCTTGGGTGACATCGAGGAGCCCCCGATTGATGATGAGTCGGTGGACATCGCTATTTTCAGTCAATCGCTGCATCATACCAGCAAACCCGAACGCGCTTTGCAGGGAGCTTTTCGCATATTGAGGCCTGGCGGACGGGTGGTGGTGCTCGATTTGCTCAAACATCAGTATGAAGACGCCAAGGAGCTTTACGCAGATGTCTGGTTAGGGTTTTCCGAGCTGGAATTGTCCCAATTTCTCAAACGCAGTGGTTTTATCAAAATCGACCCTGCTGTGGTTGATCGTGAAAAAAGCAGCCCGCATTTTCAAACCCTGATGGTGATAGCTGAAAAGCCGGGCGCGTAGCCTACTGCAGAGCTCGGGAATCAGGGAAAATTTACGAGCATACTTCCATCTTGTGTAGTAGCTTTTGCATTCAGCAACCTTGAAATGATATGAAGCAATTTTTTAAAATGACGATGGCCTCGATCCTAGGATTCATGGTCACAATTTTTTTGGTGATCGCGATCACCTTTGTCGTATTTGCCGCTATTATCGGTATGATCGCATCGGGAGTCGATCAAGCGCCGGTGACGTTGAAAGACAAAACGTGGTTGTATCTGGATTTCAAGGAATCCATCGTCGACCGGGGGAATAAAGACCCTTTTGCTAATTTTGACTTCAATACGTTTAATGCGGTGCCGCAACTCGGGCTGAACGACATTCTGCAAGGTCTCGAAAAAGCCGCAGAAGATGATCGGATCACTGGGATTTACCTCGATATGAAAGTGGCTAATGCCGGCTTTGCCAGCATGAATGAAATCCGACGGGCTTTGGAAGTGTTCAAGGCTTCGGGCAAGCCGGTGAAAGCTTACGCCGACTATATGGGGCAGAAAGCCTATTTTCTGGCTACGGTGGCGGATACCATCAGCCTCAATCCGGCAGGCGGCTTGGAGCTGCAGGGTCTGAGCAGTCAGCAAATGTTCTACAAACAAGCTTTGGAGAAATTGGATGTCGAGGTGCAGGTGATCCGGCATGGAAAATTCAAGGGCGCGGTGGAGCCGTTTATTTTGGAACAAATGAGTCCAGAGAATAAATTGCAGACAAGTAAATATGTGACTTCCCTGTGGGATAAGATGGCGGCAGGCATGGCCGAAGGCCGGGGTATCACGATTCAACAGATTGATCAGATTGCGGATGAATTGAAATTGCGCTCGGCTAAAGATGCCAAGGATTTGCACCTGGTTGATCAATTGAGTTACCGCGATGAATTTATCAGCGAACTCAAGGAGCTCAGTGAAACCAAAAAAAGTGCCAAACTGAGAAAGGTGCGAATGTCCAAATACGTGCGGGGGTTAAAAAAGAATGACAAAAAAACGAAGTCTAACGGCAGTAATCAGATAGCAGTGGTTTATGCCAGTGGCGGCATTTCGTTGGGGAAAAGCAGCTATGGAGTGATGGGAGCCGAGACCATTTCCAAGGCGATCGTCAAAGCGCGTGAGAATAAAAAGGTGAAGATCATCGTGCTGCGGGTGAATTCTCCTGGTGGCAGCGCACTCGCTTCGGATGTGATCTGGCGTGAAGTTGAACTGGCGAAAAAGGTCAAACCGGTAGTGGTTTCGATGGGAAATCTGGCAGCTTCCGGCGGCTATTATATCGCCTGCGGCGCCAATCGGATTCTGGCGGATGAAAGCACCATCACCGGCTCGATCGGGGTGTTTGGCTTGATGCCCAATTTCAAAGGTTTACTGAACAACAAACTTGGCATCAGCACGGATACGGTGAACTCCAATCGTCACTCGGATCTCGGTTCGGGTTACCGCGCTATGAACGCCTTCGAGCAAGGTGCGATTCAGGCCTCGGTGGAAAATGTTTACAGTGATTTCATCAGCAAGGTGGCCAAGGGGCGCTCAATGAGCATTGAGCAAGTTGATGAAATTGGCCAGGGACGGGTATGGATTGGCAAGGACGCTCTGGAAATCGGGTTGATAGATGAGTTTGGTGGATTGGATAAATCCATCGAGGTGGCAGCCAAGATGGCCAAAATCGAGGATTATTCGATTGTTGAATACCCTCAGCAAAAAGCGTCTTTTGAAGCCTTGCTTGAAAGTTGGTCGGAGGACATGACCCATGCTTCGCTCAAGTCGGTTTTTGGGAATGACTACAGACAATATCTCAAGCTGCGCAATACCTTGGAAGAAAAAGGGGTCTTTGCGAGGTTGCCTTTTGACCGCCTGTTTGAATAGCCGGGAATGCTTGAGCAAGCGGTAAAATCAGCTCAATTATTCTCTTGCTG
>JASFYY010000016.1:0-24670 GCA_045046875.1 Verrucomicrobiota bacterium
TGGTACCCCGCCTTGGATTCGAACCAAGAACCTGCGGATTAAGAGTCCGTTGATCTACCGTTGATCTAGCGAGGCATTCATATCACTGATGGGATAGTTTTATATGAAAATCTGCGTTTTGCAAGTGGAGCTTGAGCAATGGTAAATGTTATATCCTAAATGTTAAATTTCCCTGGGTTGTGTCTTGATCTGCTTGCGGATGAACTGATCGGAGTCTTCGATGACTTTTTCCAGGGTCTTGAGGTCGGTGCCGTTGCCCCAGTAGAAGCCGTGGGGGTTGTTGGGGTAATCGATGTTGATATAAGTTTTGTTGGCAGCTTTGAACTCGGGTATGATGTAGTCCTTGTTCAGAGTGTTCAGCTGACTGATGCCGCCGTGTAACATGAGGACCGGGCAGTTGAGGTTTTTGATGATCGTCTGGGTTATCTTTTGGGCTTCGCTGTCATAGGCTTTTTTAAAGTCTTTGTAGACGGCTCCGGTGGATCCGCCGGCTTTGCTGTACATGCCGGTCATCAGCAGGGTGGCGGGTTCGCCGGCGACGATGGCGGTGACATCGGTCAGCGAAGCGGCGTGGATGGCGAGGTTGGCTCCGGCGCTTCCGCCGTAAAGGATGAAGCTGTTTTTATCGACGAGGGGGACGGCTTGCAGGGTTTTGATCGCGGCGACGGTGTCATCGGCAGCGCCTGTGACATCAGCGTAATTGTCTCCGCGCATCACTCTGCGGGTGGCGTGGGCGATGAGGTAGCCTTTTTTCAGGAAGCGGGTTTGCACCGCGCCTTTCATCAGTGAGCCCCGGCCACCCCGGACGGTATCAAGGCCGCCGTGTAAAAATAGAATGGTGGGGAAGGGGCCTTTGCCGAGTGGGGCGATGTAACCCATGTTGAATTTGCTGCCGTCTTTGGAAGTGACCTTGAGGGAGGTGTATGCGGAAATGTCACAGGGTAAGGGGATGCCGGGTAGGCTGGTTTTGTCGCGTTTGCCATTGTCACCCTTGGTGGCTTTTTTTTCGTTGGTGTCGGCGGTGTCGGCGGTGTCGGCGGAATAGGCCGGGTTGATCAGGAGTAGGGCTGAGAGTAGTAGGGCAAGGGTTTTCATAGCAGAGGGGAGTTGGAACCACGAAAGACACGAAAGGCACGAAAAAATGAGAGTGGGTGGATGAGATGAGTGAGGATTTGAAGAGGTGTTGGATGATGAATTTAATGGAGCGAATAGGGAAGGGGGGGAATATCCAATATCGAACAAGGAGCAAGGAATGATGAGTGTAAACGGGGGGCGTGAATAGGGGAGGGGGAAGGAGTTGAGAATTGTTAGTGGAGAGTTGAGAATTAATGATCATCTTTGTCTCGCGACCGCGGTGCGACATGGGAGGTGAATGATTGAAGAGAAAAATTTCAGACCAGGCAATAAAGAATGAAAAAAATTATCTGTGGTTATTTGTTGTTATCGGTTTTTGGGCTGTTGGGGGCGGAGGCGAAGCCGAATGTGTTGTTTATTATTTCGGATGATCTGACGGCGGAGTCGTTGGGGTGTTATGGCAACAAACAATGCAAGACGCCGAATATTGACCGGCTGGCGAAACAGGGAGTTCGGTTCACCCGAGCTTATTGTCAGTATGGGGTGTGTGGGGCGTCGCGGGCTTCGATGATGTCGGGCATGTTTCCCCAGGGGATCGATGTGATCACCAATCCGGATGCGACCACGGATCGTTTTACAAAAAACTTGGGGGATCGTTCTTCGATGGCGCAGATATTCAAGCGTAATGCATATTACACGGCGCGGGTGAGTAAAATTTATCACATGCGGGTGCCGGGGGATATCACCGCGGGGGTGCACGGACCGGATCATGCGGCGTCATGGACGGAACGTTTTTCGGTCAAGGCTCCGGAGCAGTGGAGCATCGGTGAGCATGAACATATCTCGAATGAGAAGTTGAAGTTTGAACGGGACAAACATTACAGCCTGGGTTTTGGCTGGGCTTATTACTCGGTGAAAACTTCGACCGATGGAACGGAGCAGGCGGATGAGCTTGCCTGCAACAAGGCGATCGAGGTGCTCAAACAACACAGTGACAAACCGTTTTTTCTCGCGGTGGGTTTTGTTCGTCCGCATGTTCCGCTAGTGGCGCCGGTGTCCTATTTTGAGTCGTATCCCTTCGAGAAAATGGAGACACACAAGGTGGATCCGAGTAAGGATCGTGGATCGAAAAAGAAGGGCATCACGGCAATCGATAAAAAGCAGAAGGTTCTCGCTGCCTATTACGCGGCGACGAGTTATATGGATGCCCAGGTGGGCCGACTGCTTGAAGCTCTGGATGCAAGTGGGGTGCGTGACAATACGGTGGTGGTCTTCACCTCGGATCACGGATATTCACTGGGCAACCAGGGGCGCTGGAGTAAGGGAGGGCTGGCGGAAGAGGTGGCGCGGGTTCCGTTGATCGTCGATGCACCGGGGATCAGTCCGGCGGTGAGTGGATCGCTGGTGCAGTTGGTGGATCTTTTTCCGACTTTTGCGGACTTGGCGGGTTTTGAGATTCCCGAACATGTGCAGGGAAAATCCTTTGCGGCGGTATTGAAGGATCCGGGTCAGGACGTGCATGAGTTTGCTTATACCCTGGCGGGCAAGCGTGGGGACAGCCAGAGCCATTTGATCCGGACGAAGCGCTGGGCCTTTACGGCGAAAAGTAATGGCGAAAATCCGGGACTTTATGATATGGAGGTGGATCCGAAGCGGTTGAAAAACCTGGCGAGGGATCCTGAGTATAAAGGGACGGTGGAGAAGATGAGGGGCTTGCTGCGGGAGCACTTGGAAGAAATTGGAACCACGAATGACACGAGAAATTGAGAGTGGATTCAGTTTAACCGGCACAATGTACCGACTCTATGTCAGCCTGAGGGCATCGCCCCGGGAAGGTCGGAGCAAAAAAAATAGCCTCAACCAGGCGACGCTGATCTCAAGCCTTTAGGGTCGCCCCGTTAGGGCTAACATAGGGCTACCCCTTTGGGGTTTGAGAGGTCGAAGGGAATGTTGTGAGGTCGCCTGTTTTACCTGCATTCGCGGGATTGGCTGTCAATTATCCATTGGAGCCGTTGAAATCCAGGCTTTTAACTTCTCCAGCGCTCTGCCGCGGTGGCTGAGTTGGTTTTTGGTGGTGGCGGGCAGGATGCCGAAGCTTTCGCTGTATCCTTCGGGGATGAAGAGCGGGTCGTAACCGAAGCCTCCATCGCCGCTTTCTGCTGTGGCGATGGAGCCTTCGCAAGTGCCGTCACAGGAGGTGAGGACTTTGCCGTTTTTCACTAAAATGAGGACGCAGCGGAAACGGGCGCTGCGTTTGGCGACTCCGTCCAGTGCAAAGAGCAGGTGGCTGCGATTGTCTGCATCGCTGGCGTTTTTGCCGGCGTAGCGGGCGGAATAGACTCCCGGAGCTCCGGCCAGGGCATCGACTTCGAGGCCGGAATCGTCGGCGAGGATGGTGGCGTCGGGGAAGCGGGCACTGGCGTCGAGGGCTTTGATCAGGGCGTTGGCTTCGAAGGTATTGCCGGTTTCTTCGGGTGCGGGGTGATCGTCCGGATTGGACTGTTGGGTGAGATCGGTGATGGGGTTGAAGTGATCGGCGAGCAGTGCGGCGATTTCTTCGGTTTTGTGGGAATTGTGGGAGGCTACAATTAGCATTTGGGATTTAGCAATTAACATTTGGGAAGAGGAATTAAGAATTGGAACCACTAATTAACACGAATGGACACTAAGGATAGGAAAGAAAGAGCATGATTTGGGAGAGACTCAATTGACAATGGGCAAGCGTGAATGGAAAATGAAAATGATGAAGAGTTTTAAGATAGGTAAAATGATTGGACTGATGGGGGCGGGGCTGTTGGTGCTGGGGCAGGTGGGGCTGGCGCAGGATGCGAAGAAGGGGGATCAGAACAAGGTGAATACCCGGACGCGGCCGGGCAGTATGATGGAGGATTCGCCGGTGAAGTTTCCGGAAAAGGGGGCGCTGCCGTCGAAATACAATCCGGATATCAAAGCGCCGCGACAGGATGCGGAGAAGGATTATTTTATTTTTGCCTCACCTTGTCGTTCGCTGAAGCAGATTGAGCAGATTCAGCAGGAGATGCCCAAGGGGGAGTTTACGGTGGCGAAGCAGGATTGGTCGGGTTTGCAGCGCACGCATAAGATTCTGACTGAGGGAGGGGATCTGCATATCATGGCGGTGGGGGATAGTATTGTGAACGATACGATGCGTTCGGGCTGGGTAGGGAAGCTTCAAGAGGCGTATCCCAAAGCGAAAATCAAAACGACGGTGTATGTGCGTGGAGGTGGCGGTTGCCGTCACTATCGCGAAGAGGGGCGGGTGCAGAAGTATATCGTTCCGCGCAAACCGGATTTGGTTTTTATAGGTGGTATCAGTCAGCGTGGGGACATTGATTCGATTCGCGAGGTGATGCAGCAGATTCGCAAGGATTTGCCGCAGGTGGAATTTTTTCTGGCTTCGGGGGTGTTTGGCACGACGGATCCGCGTCAGCCGGAAGCGCTGGCCAAGGCACAGCATTCGGGCAGTGCGGCGTATGGGGCGGGTTTGAAGGAACTGGCGAAGCAGGAGGGTGCGGCTTATCTGGATATGACAACGCCTTGGGCGGAATATGTGGTGTCGTCAGGCGTGCATCCACATGTGTTCTATCGCGATGTGGTTCATGCTAATCCTTATGGTGAGCAGATATTGAGTAAGATATTGATGGCGTGGTGGAAGCCGGGGGAATAGAACCACGAAAACCACGAAAGACACGAAATTGAAGAGAATAGATTTTTTAGTGGAGAAGAGGAGGAGTCGGAGGAAATTACTCGCAGGCAATGATGCAGAGGGAAGAGAAGATTGATGAAGTAGGAAGGTAGGGAATATTTATGAAATCGCGTGCTGTTATTGCTTTGGGAGACGGCTCTTTTGAGCTCACCGACTTACAAGTGGCTGAGGATCCGGGGGGGGATGAGGTGTTGGTGCGGATTCGGGCGGCTGGGGTTTGTCATACGGATTATGATTCGCTGACTTGGGGCAAGGCGATTGTGATGGGGCACGAGGGAGCGGGTGAGGTGGTGGCGGTGGGGGAGAATGTGAAGACGGTGGCGGCGGGGGATCGGGTGGTATTGAACTGGGCGATTTCTTGTGGTGAGTGTTTTCAGTGTCAGCGGGGGAACTTTGCGATTTGTGAAAAACATTCGCCGGTGGCATCACCGACGCCATTAGAAGGGCATGCGCGGGTGGAGGCGACGTTGCGTGGCAATGGCCAGCCGATTGAACGCTCGTTTAATATTGGCACGATGTCTGAGCTGACGATGGTGCGCAAGGAGGCGGTGGTGAAGATTCCAGAGGGTAATGATATTTCTTATGAAGCGGCTTGTATCATTGGCTGTGGGGTGATGACGGGTTATGGCTCGGTGGTGAATGCGGCCAAGGTGGAGGCGGGATCTTCGGTGGTGGTGATCGGTTGTGGTGGGGTGGGATTGAATGTGATTCAGGGTGCGCGCATTGCAGGAGCGGGACGCATCATTGCGCTGGATTTGAGTGCGGAGCGCTTGGTGATGGCGCAGCAGTTTGGGGCGACGCATATCATTCAGACGGATAAAAATGACAAGGGGCTGCTGAATGCGGCGGCGGAGGTGCGGGTTTTAACTGAAACCCGTGGGGCGGATTATGCTTTTGAAGCGACGGCGGTGCCAGCGCTGGGGGCGGCTCCGCTGGCGATGATCCGCAATGCGGGCACAGCAGTGCAGGTGAGCGGGATCGAGGAGGATCTGACGATCGATATGAATCTGTTCGAGTGGGATAAAACCTATCTGAATCCGCTTTATGGTTTGTGCAATGCTCCAGTGGATTTCCCAAAAATGCTGGAGCTGTATCAGCAGGGGGATTTGTTACTGGATGAAATGATCACCCGGACTTACAAGCTGGATCAACTGGGCGAAGCTTTTGCGGATATGCACAGTGGGAATATCGCCAAAGGAGTCATTTCATTTAGCATTTAGGAATTAACATTTAGCATTTTTGAATTAGTAAGGAATGGGCGCAGGGAGCGTTCCTCGGAGATGCTACCTTCTAACTCCTATCTTCTAACTCCTATCTTCTAACTCCCCATTCCTGTATTTCTTCATCACTGCGCGGAAGGTGTTGTCCTTGGCTCCGCGGGTGGAGGAGGGGTCTTTGAGGAATAGGCTGAGGATCCAGGTCAGGGACATGGCGAGGCTGAATCCGATCGGCCAGTACCAGACGGAGAACCAATCGGGGTTGGCGTACATCAGGTAGATGGTGATGGCGGTGGCGGAAAAGATGCCGATGAAAACACCTCGGGTGCTGACCCGGGGGGAGAAAAAAGCGAGAATGAAGATGGCGAGCAAGGGGCCGCCAAATGCGGAGGTGAGTTTTTTGCCGATGTCGAAGACGTCCCCGAGATCACCGACAAAACAGGCGAGGGTGACGGCGATGGCTCCGATGAATACCACCAAGCAACGGATGATGAGCACGTCGTCTTTTTCGTTTTTGGGTTTCCATTGGGGCTTCAAGCGGTCACGGAAGTCGACGATCAGCACGGTGCTTATGGAGTGAATGCCGGAATCGATGCTCGACATGATGGCGGCCATGAGGGCGGCGAGGAACAGGCCGGACAGGCCGGGAGGGAAATGAAGTTCGACAAAACGCGGCAGGGCCTGGTCTTGTAAACCGAGAGTGAGCATGTCTTCGCGGACAGATTCGGGATGAGAGGCGTAATAGGATTTGATGTCATTTGCCGAGGGATTGCCTTTTGCGAGAACCGCAAACTCTTCGCGATTCTGGATGTCGGTGGGCCATTCTTTAAAGGGTGAACGGTTGAGTTCCTCGTGAACTACGGGAACCAGCTCCTGCGGCTGTTGTTCGAAACGCACATGCAGCGCCATGCCGATGAAAAGCAGGGCGGGCATGATCAGCCACATGCCGGCGAGATTAAGAAAGGCACCGATTTTGGCGGTTTTTTCTGATTTGGCGGAGAGGTAGCGTTGCACCGCTACCTGATCGGCGCCAAACGCGGAGAGAGCTTCGAGGAAAACTCCGGTGATCACTGCCCAACTGCCGAATTTGAGGGTCATCGAGGGAGTGAAGTCAAACAGGACCTTTTCCCGGCCTTCAAAATAGGAATCGACGATGCCGCTGACACCTCCACTGTCTTCGGGCGAAATGAGCAGCAGGACTACCAGGATGATGGTGATCGCAAAGACAAAAAACTGCACCACATCGGTCCACATGACGGCGCGCAGGCCACCCATCATGGTGTAGAGAATGGAAACCCCACCGAGGGCGATGATGACGCTGACCTGGGAAAAACCGGAGACGCTGGCCATGACCAGTGAAGCGGCGTAAGTGGCGGCAGCCATCCAGGCGATGCGCAGCAGGACAAACAGGCCGCTGGCGAGGCAGCGTACGGAGAGATGGAAACGGCGTTCGAGGTATTCGTAGGCGGTGGGGCATTTCAGGCGACGGAACATGGGGATGAATACCCAGATCACCAGTGGGGTCATCAGGGTGAAGGAGATCATCACCGCGCCGACGGTCAGTCCGGTGCCGTAGGCGGCGGAGGGATACATGACAAAGCTGTTGGAGGAAAACAGGGTGGCCATGACGCTGAGCCCGACGGCCAGCCAGCCCATCGAGTTGCTGGCGGCGAAGTATTCCTTGCGCGATTGGTGTTGTCCAAAAACGACGCCCATGATGATGATGAAAGCGAGGTAGGCGGCGATGACGAGGTAGTCGGCGTAGTGCATGGGGGGATTTAGGGGAGGCGGTAGGTGTTTAGGCTATAGGCTATAGGCTATAGGCTGTAGGAAGAGAAGATGGGAGGGGGAGGGAATGTGGAATGTTGAGCAAGGAATGTTGAATTTTGAAGGAGAGAGGGATTTAGCAAGGGAGGGGTTGTGGGGAAAATAATGGACAATGGAAAGTGGATAAGGGACAATGAAAATATGAAATATCTGCCCCCTAGGATTTCGGTTGTTTGTTGTTGTTTTATTCTGTGTGTGAATGGAGTGAGGCTGCAAGCTCAAAATGAGGTGCCGATGGTCTCTGAGGTGGAGGGGCAGCCTTTGGCGGCTAATGTCAGTCGCTTGCTCACGGCTTTGGAATATTTGGGTAAACCTTTGCCTATGGAGGTGGCGAAGGCTGCTCGACAGGCTGCGGTTGAGAGGGATGCGGCAAAGTTGCAGCAGGTTTTGGATCGGCAGGTGTTGTTTGTGGTGGAGCTGAATCCGGAGGTGCGGGTGAAGGTTCGCCGAGGTCCGGCAAAAGCGGGGTTGCAGCAGGGGGGCTTCACACCCTGTCTGGTGAAAGTGATCAACAGCAGCACGGTGGCCGGGCAATTGCAGGTGGTATCACCGCAGGCGGGTGCGGTGTATGCGGGAGCGGCGATTTCCATTTTGAAGCGCATGGCGCAAACGGAATTGAATGATAATGAAAACAAGCAGGGGGTGAGTGATCGTTTTCTCGCAGTGGAGATGTTCCGTTCTCCGCCGATGACCGAAGGCTTGAGTGGGCTGGCAGTGGAGTATGCGATTGCGCTGATCTATAGCAGTGAAGCGGGAAAACGTGAGGCAACGATTGGTTTTGATGTGGGGGCGGGCACTCAGGATTTGGGGTTTCGGGGGCAGGTGCCGGTTTTGTTTGATATCAAACCAGCGTCGGTGGTCAAACTGGCGATCAAAGATGAGAATGGGCAACCAAGCACGGCACGCTTGGTTTTTCGTGATCCGCAGGGGCATGTTTATCCTTCGCAGGTGAAGCGGCTCGCGCCGGATTTGTTTTTTCAGCCGCAGATATACCGCCATCATGGAGAGTCGGTGTTGTTGCCTCCGGGCAAGTTGAGTGTCGAGTATAACCGTGGTCCGGAGTATGAGTTGCTGCAGAAAGATATTGTGGTGAGTGCCGCCCAGCCAATGGATTTGGAGCTTTCCCTGAAGCGTTGGGTGGATCCGATGAAATACGGATTTTATTGCGGGGATCATCATATCCACGCGGCGGGTTGCGCGCATTACACCAGTCCGTCCGAGGGGGTGACGCCAAAGGATATTTTTCTGCAGGTGAAGGGGGAGGGACTGAATGTGGGCTGCATTTTGACCTGGGGTTATGGTTGGGAGTATCAACGGTCGTTTTTTTCTCCGCAGGCTGACAAGCTGAGCGAGCCGTTGACTTTGATAAAGTATGACCTCGAGATCAGCGGTTTTGGATCGGCTGCTTTGGGGCATGTGTGTTTGCTGAATCTGAAGGATCAGGTTTATCCTGGCACGCAAGGTAACATGAAAGGTTGGCCGAGCTGGACGGTGCCGGTATTACGTTGGTGCAAGGATCAGGGAGGGGTTACCGGTTATCCGCATTCGTCGTTGCGCATCAATGCGGGGACTTCGGCACAAGAGACAATGTTGGCTTATGATGCGGATGGAGATGAACTGCTCAGTGAAATGGAGGTGGCGGGCAAGGTATTGCCTGCGGATTTTAACAAAATCGATAGCGACCGAAGCCAGTCGCTTTCTGAGCGGGAGCTTTTGTTCTCGACTAACGAGGCACTTGATCAATTGCCCAATCTGGCTATTCCGGCAATGATGGGAGGCGGAGCCTTGGAGATTTTTGTCAGCGTGCCGGAAGGGGTTTGTGATTTCATCTCGGCGATGGATACGGATCGTATAGGAGAGTGGAACACTTGGTATCACTTGTTGAACAGTGGTTTTCCTTTGAAGGTCAGCGGAGAGACTGATTACCCTTGCATGAGCAGTCGGCGGGTGGGGCAGGGTCGGGTTTATGTGCAGATGGGGGAGATCAAGGAATTGAAATACGAGGATTGGATACGCGGGGTGGAGAAGGGGCAGTCTTATGTGTCCGATGGTTACGCGCATGCTTTGAAGTTCAGTGTGAATGGCGAAGTGCCGGGTCAATCCGATCTGCAGCTGGACCAAGCGGCGGAGGTTGAAGTGGCGGCGACCGTGGCTTTTGCGCCGGAATTGCCCAAGGCGGTGGCTTATGGGCAGATCACTCCGGCTGCGGGTCGCCGTATTGTAGGGGATACGGTGCACTTGCATGCTGAGCGCACTTTGGAGACGGTGAAGGGGGGCAAGCGTTTGGTGGAAATTGTGGTGAATGGCCGGGCGGTGGCCAGTCGGTATGTGCCGGCGGATGGCAAGGCGCATGATTTGAAATTCAAAGTGAAGGTGGATCGCAGCAGTTGGATTGCTTTGCGTCATTTTCCTCAACTGCATACTAATCCGGTGAATGTGATGGTCGCGGGCAAGCCCATCCGGGCTTCGCGCCGCAGCATTCTGTATTGTGCGGAAGCGGTGAAACGTTTGTGGAAAAACCGCAGCAAAAGGATTTCAAAAGAGGAGAGGGCGGAGGCGGAAAAAACTTATCAGCGGGCGATTGAAACTTATGAAAAACGTGCGGCGCAGGCGCCTGAGGAATCGTGAAGGGGTAGAGAATGTGGGAAATATTGAATATTTGTGTGTGGAGATAAGTCAAAAAAGAACAAAGGAAATAATATGATAAAATATGGAATGATCGTTGTGGCCATGTGTCTTTTCGCAGGGTCGGTGGTGGCGGAAGACAGTGAGCGAGTGCGCGAGCTTGAAGCCAAGGTGAAGGCTTTGGAGAAAAAGATTGATCGACTTGAATCCTCTACCGCACCGGCAGTGGCCAGGATGGGGCGGGAGCAGGTGGTGGAAAAACAAAAACAGAGAGCGAGGGCACGCATGCGAAAGGATGCGGCAATCTATTCACGCGATGAGTTGCATGAGATTGAGGATCTGTATCAAGTGGCCAATAAAAAATGGCAAAGCAAGGAGGGCAAGGAGAGCTTGTTGTTATTGATTGATAAGTTCGACGAAGCGAACCGCGTCGGCTGCGCGCTTACATACCTCGCGCAGATGAGTCGGGGTGATGATCGAGAGGAGTATCTTGAGGAGGCCATTGACGATTATGGCGATTGTTATTATGGCAACGGCGTGCAAGTGGGAGCTTATGCGCGGTTTTTACTCGCGCATCATTACAATGAAACCGGTGAAGAGGATGATGCCGAGGAATTGCTTGAAGAGATTTTAGAGGATTATCCCGATTCGATTAACCACAATGGGGAGTTGCTGGTGGATTTGATCAAGTCGACTCGAAAGTGAGCCTAGCTCTCCGGAAGTGCCCTGTGCTTCAAATCCGTAAAAATACTTTTTTACGGTAGAGCAGGTAGAGCAGTAACCATTTGACCGCGAGGGCGGCGGTGACCATGAGCACAGGGGCGAAGCTGGCGGCAAAAGAGTCGGCAAAACCTTTGAATACCGCATTTGCGGTGTAAGAGAAGTCGATGAATTTCGGAGCCATGTAAATGAGGATGGGATTGAGTCCGATGACGGTGAAAAAAATGGCCCATTTTTTAAACCCCAGCACATCGATGATGAAGTAAAATACGGACAGGAAAATCAAGCTCCAGCCGCCGACATATACGACAAAAGAACTGCTCCAGAGGTTTTTATTGATAGGAAAAAAGGGATCCCAGAATTTACCTAACCAGAGCAAGGCGGTTCCTGCCAGCGCCAGGCACACGGCTTTCATCCAGGGCTGCAAACGACGGCTTTCAGGAGAGAGGAAAATCCCGGTCAAAGCGCCCAACAGCGCGGTGGCTACAGCGGGGATGGTGGCCAGCAGTCCTTCGGGATCATGCACTCCTTTGTAGAGACGGCCGGGAATGAGATGGCTGTCAACGTAACCCACCAGGCTGCCTTCCATGGTAAGTATTCCGGCACCCTGTCCGGGAACCGGAATCCATTTAAGCATCGCCCAGTAGGCGAGCAGTAGACCGACAAAAGAAAGCGCTTGGCCGATCATTTTGGTATTGAGGACTATCAGACCTGCAAACATGTAGGCTAATCCGATTCTGCCCAAAACGCTGGGGAATCTCATTTCAGCGAAGGTGGTCTGGAAGAGTCCGTTGTTATACACAATGCCTAGCAAGACGAGTATGAGTCCGCGTTGGATGACATGGCGGGTGAGTTTGATTTTTTCCTCTCCTCGCTGCAGGCGTTTGGTCAGGGAAAAAGGCATGGCGACGCCGGCGACGAACAGGAACAGCGGAAAGATCATGTCATAGAACGTGAATCCGTCCCATTCCACATGATGGAGCTGATCGTTGATGGCATGGAGGAAGCCCCAGTCAAAGTAGGCTGTCAGCGCATGGATGAGACTTGCCCCTCCCATGATCCAGAACATATCAAAACCACGTAAAGCATCGAGCGAATGCAGACGAGTGGTTTTTTTAACCGCAGCGATGTTTTGCAGTTCGGTGATCGGAGGATCGGTGACCGCAGGGAAAGGGGTGCCGGTATCGTAGTCTTTCGACGTTTTGGGAGATGGGGGCAAAGGCATATCCAGGCAGGGGCTAAGAGTAGCAGTTGAAGGTTACATGGTCGGTTGAATCGAGTAGAGACCTTTGGTCGAGCAATAAGCTTCTTCGATGCCCCAGTGTTTTTTCTCATGCCCGGCGCCCCAAGTGTCGGAAAAAATGACTTCTTTTTTGGCCGTATTGTAACCGATGATCATGCGCATGTGGCCGCCCCGGCTTTGGCTGATACGGACAGGTTCTTTGTAAATGCCTACAGTCACGGTCCACAGAAGGGGGATGCCCGCATCGATAGAGCGGTTGATTTCGGCTTCGAACTTTTTGATGCCGCTGCTGCTTTTTAAGCGGGTGGTTCTGAGTATTTCGGGGTCAAAATAATCAAAATTATACCAGTTGTTTGCATTGCCACCTGCGGGGACTCTTTTTGCATTGGCCCTTTTGGCGATGCGGTTGTAGTCTTCGCTGAGGTCAATCATGTCCTGATAGTCCATCGCATCGTGGGTTTTGATACGCATTTTAAAGCGACCTGCGATGCTTTTGAGCGCATCGATCATGCCGCTGGTGCTGGTTCCTCCACTGGCAGTTGAATTGGCGATTTGGGCGATCTCGTGCTGGTCAACCTGCAGTTTGTAATAACCGAACATACGTGCGGTGGCAGCCACCACACAGTAGCCTTTTTGACCTTGGTCGACCATGGGGATGCCTTTGATATACACGTCGCCATCTTCGCGTACGACGTTGTTGGGAAGGTCGCCTTTTTTCATTCGTTTAACTGGCCCGGACAGTTGTTCTTCCATGAAACTTTTTTTAACGATGGGAGCCATGCGCAAGCGAATGAATTCGCCGCGAAAAGCTGCACCTCTTTCTTTTTTGCTGCTGTATTCCAAGAGGTAGGCGAAGTTGTCATTGTTCCAAACGACTCCCTTGGTTTTGACTGCGCTTTTGTTGTCGCGGGCTTTTTTCTCTGGTTTGGCGCTGCTGATGCTGCTGAGGATGCGGTTCCATTTTTGCAATTCCCCATTAAACTCAATCTCGCGCAGGTAGGCGTCGTCGCCCCGGTTGAAAATAGATACCTGCACTTGTTTGGGCACTCCATCGGCAAACGTGATAATGGTTTCGCCGACGGTAGCATCTTTAACAGATAGCTTTTCTCCACCGCCTGATACGCGAGCTGACTCTTTGGTGTCTGAGGTCCAACGGAAGCCGAGTCGGCCATAACGATCCATGAAAGCATCCTGGGAGAGTTTCCAGAATTCAGGTTTGCTGAGGATTTCTTCCAGTGAGGCTGATTTGTCCTGTGCCTTTACAGCTAAGGGGAAGCAAGCGAGAGCGAAAAATAACAGCAGGGTATTCGTTTTCATAAAAAAGCGGGTTGTGAGCTTGTGGCCGTAGGCTTGGTAAACATAACGACCGTCGTCCTTAACGGCAAGCCTCTTTTCACGAATAGCTGTCGCAGGGGGGTAAAAATAGTTAAGCGGTTGACCGTTATGCATTTCGCCCTTGCAGGACTGGTAGAATTGGATTTTTTACCCAGCGCTTCGCACTGGGTTATCACATTTTGTCCTTACAGGACAGTTTGCTTTCATCTCTATTGCACCAACGGTGCTCAATGATGTAGCC
Source organism: Verrucomicrobiota bacterium (assembly GCA_045046875.1). Taxonomy (GTDB): domain Bacteria; phylum Verrucomicrobiota; class Verrucomicrobiia; order Verrucomicrobiales; family DEV007; genus JAADHD01. The sequence continues at coordinate 14,007 of JASFYY010000016.1, forward strand.
CAGTGCGAAGCGCTGGGGTTAAATCGGTTTTATTGCCAGCCCTAAAAGGGCGGAATGATATTGATGGGGGATAAGGTGGCTTTCAGTAGCCAATGGCCAACTTTTTTGTTTTGCACCCCTGTCGCAGGCACCGTTTCACAAACTATGCGGCAAAATTTTATATAACCACTGATTTCACTGATAATCACTGATGGGGAAGTAGAATTGAAGCAAAAAAGTAATATAATTCAGCGATTATCGGTGGTTTGATTTAGGAAATGAGCAGGAGATTCTTATTTGCGGTTTCCGCCGATGAGACGGTAAATGACGGGTGTGGCGATGAGTGAGAAAAGAATGGAAATACAGAGCGCGCCGATGATGCCAATAGCGAGAGGGCGGAGCATATCCGCTCCGTGGCCGATGCCCCAGGCGAGCGGAGCCATCGCCAGTACGGTGGAGAGTGAAGTCATCAGGATGGGGCGGAACCGGCGGTGACCGGACCGGATGAGGGCCTCGTCGAGGCTGACCCCTTCAGCTAAATGGTGATCGACAAGGTCGAGCATGAGGATGCCGTTTTTTGCCACGATGCCGACGCCGATGATGGCTCCCAGAAAGCTGACGATGTTCAGGGTGGTGCCGGTGACTTGTAGGGCACCCAGGGTTCCAATCAGGGCGAGCACGGAGCCGAGCACTATGGCGATCGGCTCACGGAAGGATCGGAATTCGATCAGTAAAACGGTGAAAACCAGGACGATGCCGAGGCAGAGTACAACCAGTAGGTTGTGGAAACTCTGCTGTTGTTGTTCGTAAAGTCCTCCGTAACTGATGGTGCCGGGAGGAATGGATGGGTCGGCATCGAGCACTTTTTTGATCTCGGCAATGCCACTTCCGAGATCGCGGTCTTCGAATGAGGCAGTGACAGCGACCAGCTGGCGCAGGTCTTCGCGGTTGAGTTCGAGTTGCCCGCTTTTTTCGGTGATGTCGGCAACTTGTCCCAGGCTGATGATATTACCCGCAGGGGTGCGCAGTGGCAGGTCGCGGAATTGGTCGCTTTGTTTGATGGCGCTGGCTTCACCCAGCACCCGGATGTTGACCACTCGGTCATCTTCCAGCACGGAAGATGCGGTGCGACCGAGCATGGAGGTGTTGACGGCAGCGGCGATATCCTCACTGGTCAGGCCGTGGCGCAGCGCATCGAGTGGACGAATTCGAAAGTTGATGGTGGGGCCGGTCATCTTGAGTCCGTCGTTGGTATCGACCACGCCGCGGACTCCTTCGATGGCTTCCATGATTTCGGGGGCTTTTTTCATCAACCAGGCGGTGTCGTTGGAAAAAAGTTTCACCTCGACGGGGTCAGGAGACCAGGTGAGATCACCGATGAGGTCGCCGAGGATGCCGGGGAACTCCCATTCGACCGCGGGTACCGCTTCGTTGATTTTGCGTCTTAATTCCTGTTTCACTTCTTCGGTGCTGCGGCTTCGATCGGTGCGAAGTTTGACAAGAAAATCCCCCTTGTTGGGTTCGGCGATTGCCAGAGCGAGGCGGGCTCCGGTGCGGCGGGAATAACCTTCGACCTCGGGCGTGGCGCGTAGGATGGCTTCGGCTTGTTGCATCATGCGGTCGGTTTCCTCGAGGCTGGTGCCCCAGGGAGTGAGGCAATCGATGACAAATCCCCCTTCGTCCATATCGGGCATGAACCCGGTGGGAAGATTTTGGTAAATTTTAGCTCCACTGGCTCCCACCGCGAGGATGGCGATCAGGGCTAGCCAGCGCAAGCGTAGTGCAATACGCAGCGAGCCGTCGAAAAGGCGGAGGATGGGGCGCAGCAGGAAACCTCCTTCATCAGCATGGGAGGCGGTTTTGGATTTACTGCGCTCGCGGAGGAAAATAGATGCGAGGGCGGGAGTCAAAGTAACCGCCAGGACGAGCGAGGTGAGCAGTGCCACCACCATGGTCAGGGCAAGGGCGCGGAAGAAGACTCCGGCGAGTCCGTCGAGAAAGGCGAGCGGAATGAAAACGACGACAGGTGTCAGGGTAGATGCGATCAAGGGTTGCAGGATGTCGTGCATGCCTGCTTGGATCGCTTCGAAGCGGGGTTTCCCCTGGGTGATTCTGGCGTAGATCGCTTCGACGACAACAATGGCATCATCGATGATGAGGCCGATGGCTGCGGCGATTCCGCCCAGGGTCATGAGATTGAATGTCATGTCTGCGGCAAGCATCACGGCAACGGTGGCGAGTACGGAGACAGGAATAACAACGATGGCGGTGAGCACACTGCCCCAGTTTTTAAGGAAGGCGTAGAGGATGAGGACGGCAAAGAGCAGGCCGATGAAGATGGCTTCCCAGACACTGTCCACTGACTCTTTCACTAACAGGGACTGGTCGTAGTAAAATGAGAGCTCGATATCCGGTGGCAGAGTCTTGCGCAAATCGGTGAGCTGGGATTTGATGTCTTCAGCTATCTGCAATACGTTGCTGCCGGAGGGTTGGGCGCGAATGTTCAGCAACACGGCGCGTTGCCCCTGGGCGCTGACGATGTTGAAGGCGGGTTCGGGTGCGCGTTCGACATGGGCAAAATCGTGGATGTGAACCGGATGCCCGTCGCGAATGGTGATCACAAAATTTTCGATTTCCTCGATATTTCTGAGCCGTCCATCTACGACCGCGAGGTAGATGGTGTAGTTCTCCATGTGAAAGCCCGCTGGAGAGATGAGGCTGTTTTTCTCCAGGGATGTTGTGACGTCAGTGAGAGAGAGATTGACGGCAGCGAGTTTGAGTGGGTCAACCACCACATGGTATTCCGGTGTTCGACTGCCCACCAGATCAACTCGGGCGATTCCGGGGATGCGGAGGAATCGGGGTTTGATGTCATAACGGGCGAGATCCGATAGTTCGGTGATGTTGCGTGTCGGGCTGGTAAGGCTAACGCCGATGACGGGAAATGCGTTGAAGGTCAATCGCCAGACAGTGGTTTTCGCCGTAGCGGGTAGATTGGCTTTGAGCTGGGAGACGCGGTTGAGAACGTAGAGTTCGCTCTCAACCATGTCGGTTTGCCAGTTGAAGAAGATGTTGACTTCGGCAGCGCCCCGGCCAGTAGCGGACCGAACCTGAACCACCCCCGGAATGTCTTTCATCGCTTCTTCGATCGGTCGGGTGATGGTGGCCATCATTTCGTCGGCGGGCATGACGCCGTTGTCGATGAGGATGACTACGCGGGGGAAATTGGTTTCCGGAAAAACCGAGGAAGGCATGCGTCGCGAGGCATAAATACCAGCGATGCAGATGGCGATGGTGATGAAGATGATGGCGAGACGGTGGCGGATGGCAAAACCACCCATGGCGTTACCTTCTGCTGCTGCCAGTTCGTCGAGTTTCATCATCTGTTAAATCAAAAATTGTTGCGGTTACTTCGCAGAAGAGTGGATTTTTGTATGGTCCGGTAAGGCGTAAGAGCCTGTTGTGATGACGGTCACCCCCTCGTTTATACCCTCGCCTTCCACTTCGATGAGCTGGCCATCACGCAGGCCGGTCTTGACACTCATTTGTTTGCTGGTCCCATTGCTGACGATGGAAAGTGTGCTGTTGCCCTTGTGATCGGTGTGGATCGCTTCGCGGGGAACCGCGAGGCATTGGGGTTTCTCTTGTATAATAATAGAGGCCGCGACAAATTGCCCGGGACGCAGCGGGCTTTTTTTCGCCAGGGTAAGACGCGTGGAAATAGTATTGGTCAAGGGATTGATCTGTGGGCTGATGAAAGATACCGAAGCTTTAGTGGGAGATTCTTTGCCAGAGATACGCAGCAGAGCCTGTTGCCCGTTTTTTAATTCGGCAACGTCATTGCGAGGCACGCGGATGATGGCGACGAGGTGATTCAAGTCAACAATTTCTGCCAATACTGTGGCGGGGTCAGCGGCTTCACCGATGCGCGCTGAAAATTTCGTCAGGACACCGGATATCGGGGCATAAGCGTGAAGCAGGGATAAGTTCACTTTTGCGGTGGCGAGTTCAGTTTGTGCTTCAGTGAGAGCCTGCTCAGCAAGCAGGAGATTTTTTTTCGAAGTGCCCTCGGCTTTGATCAAAATTCTTTGGCGCTCAGCATTTTTCAAAGCAAAATCCACCGTCATTTTGGTTTTGGTAAGAGCTGCTTGGGCGACGCGACTGTCGAGTTGAAAGAGCAGGTCGCCTTTGTTGACGGTTTGCCCTTCGATGCCATTGGCTTCGGTGATGATGCCCGCCAGAGCCGGGGACAGTCGGGCAATTGCGGCGGGATGCCCTTTGACTGCGGGTTCTGGTGCAATAATCCCATAAGCGGTGATGCGACGACGCAGGGTGGTGCGGATCACTTTTGCCGTTTGCACTTCAACTCCTGGAGAGGAAGAGGTGCCCTCGATACTCTGTGCATGAGAGGTTGGATTGGTTATCCAGGTGAGGATAAAAGTTATAATAAGTGTGGGTGCTTTCATTTCAACTTGAAGCAGGGGTTATTTTACTTTTTGATTTGGAATCTGCACGGCGGCCTCCAGATCACCGAGGGCTTGCTGGGCTTCGGTGAGAGCCCTTACCAGGCCAAGGGCGGCGGCGGCGGTTTCGATCCGCCGTCGAGTTAATTCGAGTGGAGCGAGTTCTCCGAGTTCGACCATACGCCGGGTGGTCTCGCCGGCGTGCTCGGCTTCTTCGGAGAGTTTGGTAGCGGTTTTAACTTTATCACGAGTAGTGCGGTAGGCAGCGGTGGCGAGTTCGATTTCGCCAAAAACAGCCGCTTGTTTGAATTCGAATATCTCTGCGGCTTTTTTTCGTCGGGCTTCAGCCTCGGCGACCGGCCCATGATTTTGATGAAAAATGGGTAATTCCACTTGGGAACCGAGTAACCATTTGTTTTCGGATTGGTCAAATTCGTATCCAGGTTGGAGTTGCAGATTGGGGTATTGACGGGCAACTGTCAGTCGTAAGCCGGCGTCGGCAGCGGCGTAATCAGCGAGGGCAGCCAGCAGGTCGGCGCGATTAGTTAGAGCAAGTCGTCGTGCGGTTTTTCCGGGATCCGGCGGTAGGGATTTGAAGACTGAAAAATCGAGAGTTACTTTGTTGAGTGCGGAGGAAGGGATTCCGATCGCTGTTGCGAGCCGAGCGAATGCGGTGGCTCTCAGTTTTTCAGCGTCATGTTGCGCCAGTCGGGCTCTGTTGAGGGAGAGGCGTGCCTGGTTGGATTCAAAGGCGGAGGATTCTCCTGCTTCCACCATTAACTGGAGTTTTTTCAGTTCGTCCTCGCTTAACAGTTGTATCGTTTGCAGTTGGTTGCCGATTTGGCGTGCAGCGTAGAGATCGAGCATCGCGGTGCGGACGGTTTGACGAATGGTCCAGGCAATGGCGGCTACGCGCAGTCGGGCGGCTTCTGTTTGTGCACGAGCTTGGGTGATTCGTAAGTCGCGTTTACCAGCCGTCTCAATGATCACTTTCAACGTGGGGGTGATAAGCCAGGGGGAGATGCCGCTGCTTGTCGAATTGTAACCGGGGGAGAATGATAAGATGGGGTTAGGTCTTTGTCCGGCCGTTTCGACCCGTGCGGCGATTTCATCTTGTTCAGCTTTTGCCACGGCGATGCTTCCATGGAAAAAGGTCGCGGCGAGGGCGAGCCGGTCGGGTGTCCAGCTGCCGTGAGCGGCGTTTTGGGAATTGAGAAAACTTTGCAGTTCTTTGTCGTGCAGGGTTCTTGAGGTGAAACCTTTTGCCGAACTTTCGGGTAACAGAGCTTGCTCATGGTAGGAAACGCAGGCGCTTGGCCCTGATAGGGCTACGAATATCAGCAAAAGTAGAAAGGGTTTTTGCATGCGATTCAGAAACAAGGCAATATGGAAAATAATAATAGTGGAGGATTGATGAGAGCTCCCACTATAGCCATGAGAGATTACCGAAAGGTTATTGAATGGCGTCTAAATCATGTATCAGGATAAAAAATGACGCTGTTTTGGTAATCTTTCGGTAATGTGGAGGAGTTATCGTTTAATGTTACTATTGCTTTATGCGCATTTTATATGTCGAAGATTCAGGCTCACTCAGAGAGTCCGTTTCCCGGGGGCTCAAAAGGGAAGGCTTCAGCGTGGATTTGGCTGAGGACGGAGAGCAGGGATTGGATGCCGCATTGGAGGTGACATATGATGTGATTATTCTGGACGTCATGTTGCCAACCATGGATGGCTTTGAAGTTCTGCGAGAACTACGAAAAGCGGGCATTGATAGTCAGGTTCTCATGTTGACGGCGCGAGTGGCGATTGAGGATCGAGTTCATGGCTTGGAATCAGGGGCGGACGATTACCTGGTGAAACCTTTTGCCTGGACGGAGTTGTTGGCGAGGGTTCGTAAGCTCGTTCGTCACCGCTACGGTCAACAGTCCAAGCACTTGAATATTGGGGATCTATTGCTCGATACCCAGGCTGGACGTATTTGGATTAAAGGCAAAGAGCTACGCTTGAGGCCGCGTGAGTTTAGTATTCTTGAATATCTGGCTTTACGAGTTGGGAAAATTGTATCACGTACAGAATTGACTGAGCACGTTTATGACCATGCTCTTGATTTGAAGAGTAATGCAGTGGACTCCGCGATTTGCAATATCCGTAAAAAATTGGCAGTGGCAGAGTGTGAAGGCATGATAGATACGGTTCCGCGAAGGGGTTATATGCTGAGGTCTCCAGTTTAAACATGATGAATCCCCGGCTATCCATTCAGCGTCACCTGGTGCTTTATTTGACAGGTGTCATCAGTGCTCTTTTTGGGCTTAGTTCAGTGGGAGTGTATTTTTTCATGCAGCACGCTTTTTATGAGCAGGCTGATAAAAATCTGATGAGAGTGGCAGAGGATTTTATTGCCGAGACAGAGCGCAAGCTGGATGGGGGACTGGAATGTGAGTTTCATGAATTGAATCTGGAAAACTTTAGAGCGACGGACTCTGGAAACGAGGCGTATTATGAGTTGCGTGATTTTCAGGGCAAATCGCTGATCCGTTCATTATCCCTGAGCGACGATGAACATTTGCCCTATCGCCTGGCAGCAGGTGGCGGAAGTAAAATTGAAAACTTTAATCTGCCGGGTCTGGCTTCAGGGCGAATTATTTTTGCTTCATTCCCTCTGTTGATCAAGGGGGTGGGCAGCATGACCTCTGAAGCTCTTGCGGGGCAGACTCCTTTGACGACAAGCGAGCAAGCGTTTGTTGAATCGTATGATGAGTCTGACGAGAAAAACCGCGTTTTTCTTGTGATCACTGAAAGCACCGACGGCTTGAATCATACTCTTTTTATTCTAGCTTCGGCGCTCGGAATAACTGGAATATTGCTTGTGGGCACTACTTTCATGCTCGTGCCAAAGTTGGTTCAGAATGCTTTTCGACCCGTCGTGAAAATCACTCGATTGACCGAGCAAATGGAAGCTGATAATTTGCAGTCCAAGCTTCCAAGCGAGCAAGTTCCGATAGAGCTGCAAGCTCTGATCGTTAAATTCAATCAGCTTATCGAACGTCTCGACGCAGCCATTCATCGAGAGCGGCGTTTTTCGCTTAACCTGGCGCATGAGCTCAGGACGCCTGTTGCTGAGATTCGTTCGCTGATGGAAGTTGCGGTGGATTCTTTTGATAAGGATGCGCGGAATGAAGCAAATGAGGTTTGCCGGCAGGGGGCAATGATCAGTCAGCGGATGAGTAAAATAATCGAAGTGCTTACGGCAATTCATCAAGGTGAGTCAGAAACGTTTGAGATTAATAACGAACCGTTGTCCATTGACGAGAGCCTTCAAAAAGCTATTGGCACCCTGGACTCAAAAAACCAAAAACGTGTGCAAGGGGCGGGGCAGGTTTCGAATAGTGGGGAGATCGAATCAGATCCAGGTTTGCTTCGAGCTGTGATCGACAATTTACTAACCAATGCAGTAGTCCACTCAGCGGTGGATTCGCCTGTCACGGTGAGTAGTCATGCAGATGGGTTTTCCATTACAAACACCGTGAAGGATCTGGAGCAGGCTGACTTGCCGTTTTTGAAGGAACCGTTCTGGCAACAGGATGCGGCACGCTCTGATCCTGATCGTTTTGGTCTGGGTTTGACTTTGGTGGAGGTTTATCTGCGGTTGCTGAATGGAGGGATGGAGCACAAGCTTGAGGCAGACAAACTGACTACCAAGGTCACCCTGCCGAAGCAGGTGACTTCGGGTTGACGGCAAGTATTGAATGTGGTCAAGCGGCTTCAACTAAAAAGCTTTGAGCGTGACCGTCAGGGAGGTGAAGCCGTTGCAGCGTTGGTAAGCGGCTTCGTCTTCAATGAGCGCCTCTTCTTTGATCACTCGGATGTGGTCAACTTGTTCGGAGAGTTTGCGCAATAGGGTGCGCACTAGCAGTCTGGCATGCGGTGCTCCGAGGCAGAGGTGGGTGCCTGCTCCAAAAGCAATGTGAGGATTGGGTTTGCGGTCGAGTTGGGTTTCATGGGGATTGTCAAAAACATCTTGGTCGTGGTTGGCGGAAACCCAGCAGAGGGAAACCCGGTCATTGGCTTTGGCTTGATAACCGTGTACGTCGGTATCAACGGGGCAGACTCGTCCGATGTGAGTGAGCGGAGATGCTACGCGGAAGTATTCTTCGGAAGCGAGGTCGATGCGTTTGGGATCTTCGCGGAGGAATTCAAGGGCTTCCGGATGGTGGGCGAGGTGGTGAAAAATAGATGAGACAGTGTGGATGACGGTGTCGCGTCCTCCGGCGAAGGTGAGGTTGGCAAAACCAAGCATTTCTTCGTGAGTGAGTGAGCGGCCTTGAAAACTTGCTTGGGTGAGTGCGCTGAAAAAATCTTCGCCGGGGTTTTTGAGGGCGCGATCAAATTGATCTTCGATGTATTGCTCAAGTCCGTGGCCACTTTTTTCGCCCGACTTGTCACCGAAGACATGGATGCCCCAGGAGATCCAGGTGTCGGCTTCCGATTCGGGCAAATTGAGCAGGTGGGTGAGAGCTCGTGATTGCAAGGGCAGTGAGAACTCGCTGACGATTTCGACCGACTCCTGATTCATCGCATTTTGAACCAACTGGCCGATGAGAGTATCAATGTTAGCCATGACTTGGGGATCCTTGGCACGCTTGAAAAAAGGTTCGACGATCTTGCGGTAGTCGGTGTGCTCGGGAGGGTCGGTTTCGATGGGCAGCTGACGCATTCTGCGGAATTCCTCCTCTGATGGAATAGGAATACGGAAGGGGGCGTCCGAGCTGTAGGTTTTCCAATCCTTGGCTGCCGCCCGGACGTCTGCGTGGCGCAGAATCATGGGGATGTCATCGCCTTGGAATGGGCAGGTGAGAACGGCATCGTCGCTGCGTTTTTTTTCGAAAGGGTCGTTGCAGGGTGTTTGGGAATCAGACATTTTATTGGATTGGTGATGGGGTGCGGAACGCATGTCCGACAAGTTGTGGTAGTGGTGGTTTCGTAAGAACCCTAGCCAATCAAGGTTATCTCAACTACCTCTTGATTGTCCAATAGTAACAATATTTTGACCAAATAAGGGTAAAGATGTTAATATTTGGGCATAAACATGTGATATGCGGGCAGTTTTTGAAAAAATAAATGCGCAGGATGAAGCTTCGTTTGGGGTTCGGGAAATTGACCAAGTGAGTTTCGATGCGCCCTGGCACTTCCATCCGGAGTGCGAACTGACTTTTATTCGGGAAGGCAGTGGGGAGCGCTTTGTGGGTGATAGCATGCAGCCTTTTGTTGCGGGGGATTTGATTTTGTTGGGCGCGGGATTGCCGCATTTCTGGCGTAGTTCGAAGAGTGAAAGTGAAGGGGTTTCCCGTGCAGTGGTGGTGCATTTTGGTGAGGACTTTCTTGGAGGGAAGATGAATGGTGCGGTGGAGTTCGCGGGTATCAGGGAGATGTTGGGGCGAGCCAGGCAGGGTTTGTGTTTTTCAAGTGATGGCAAACTGAGTAGGGAAATTGGCAGTCGATTGAGTGATTTGATGGATGAGTCCGGTTTGAATCGCTTGCTTATATTGCTGGATATTTTGAGTGAGTTGGCAAATGGGAGTGGCTTAGCTAGTAGATTGTCCTCTAGTCATCATGTGCCGCTGCGTGATCATAAAGCAGGGCAGCGTATTAATCGTGCGTATGATTACGTGTATGCTAACTTAGGTGGGGGGATCAGTCTCGATGCGGTGGCGCGCGTGGCCGGTATGAGCCCGGCGGCTTTTTCGCGATATTTCAAACGCATGACAGGGCGAAATTTGTCGTACTTCATTGGTGAGCTGAGGATCAGCCAGGCGTGCAAACAATTGAGGGAGTCGGATTTGGGGATCTCGGAAGTGGCTTACGAAGTGGGGTTTGGCTCGCTGTCGAATTTTAACCGCTTGTTTAAAGAGTTAAAAGGAGTGAGCCCGAGGGAGTGGCGAGGGGATTTGCATGGATGAACAGGTTGGGAAGGACTTTGAGAGGGGATGATTTTTTAGGAAATCGGAAGAGGGAGTAAGACAAAATAGTTAAGCTGCTGACCGCTATGCGTTTCGCCCGTTGCCTCCGGCTGTCTCCACTCCGCTCGAAGAATTGGATTTTTCACCCAGTGCGAAGCGCTGGGGTTAAATCGATTTCATTGCCAGCCCTAAAAGGGCGAAATGATGTTGAGGTGTGATAAGGTAGTTTTTAATAAGTAAGGGCTAACTTTATTGTCCTGCACCC
>JASFYY010000017.1:0-8792 GCA_045046875.1 Verrucomicrobiota bacterium
ATGCATTTTACAATTTAATCTCAACAAGGCAATCAAAATAGCGACCTCAAAATAACCAAGCCCAACGCAATCACGCCAACTCCACCTAATCAAAGTGAACCCCCTGCCACCCCCCCCCTACTCAGTCCTCTGCGCCAGCACTCCCTGACTCGCATTAAAATAAGTCCCGCTGGCACTGGTCTGCAGGCTATAGGTTTTGATGAAATAAAACGCTGTTCCCTGGGAGTTGGATTTTGATTCATCCAGAAAGCTCAGTCGCTTGATCGGCTCCGGGCCCAGCCTTTCAAATGGCCCGTCCGCACGGGCTCCCCGATACACGATGTATGCATAATCCTGTCGTGGTATCTTTTTGATACCAGAGGGAGCTTGCCAGGTGATCAAGTTCCCCTGCCCGCTTTTGCTCACGCTGACTTTGATCGGTGGTGGAACAACATGCATGCGCAGAGTCGGATCCCCCATCAAGGCGACATGCACAGGATTGGGCTCCCATTCGGAATCGTCGTTTTCTCCGGAAAGCGTAAGCCGCACATTGTCCGGCCCGAGATAGTCAGAATAAGAATCATTGGCCTGGGTTCTCAGTGCGGCATACCCTATATTCTCACCCATCGCCATCGAATGAAAAAACCAATGCGGACGGCCGTCCCAGACGCAGGTCAATCCATTTCCCTCCGCAGCCAATGGCGCACGCAGGAAATTATCGGGGTGATCCCAGTCACCAAAATAACTGCCGAACAGCATAGTGAAAACGGCCTGCGACCCTTGCTCGGCAAAATCTTTTGTGAATCCCACCCCATTGGCTTTGTTATTGCTGCCACCCCCGCAGCCGTAAGCCCACAAATAGGTCATCCTGGGCAAAGTCGAAAACCAATCCAAGTCATCGATCTGATCGGCGGCAAAAAAGGTGGCGAAATTAGACCAGGCGCCCCAGCCAAATGCCTCGCCGGAAAAAGCTCCGAAATTATCGTCAATCAGCCCCTTGGCCAGAGCCATCACCTGTCCGTGACGGAAGCGGTGGTTCTTTTTTAAATAACGCCGCAACAACTCTACTTCGCTCAGCTTGAACGCCGGCATGTCAGCCAAATCCACCCGTCCGACTTCGAGCTCCAGCGAGTCGGGCTCTATACTATTTCGATCGTATTTGCCGTCATCAGGCACATTTTCTTGATTGCCACGGTTAAAGGTTTTATGCGTCTTTTCATCCTTCCACTCTCCATCCACATCGGCATACACCAAGTCCGCCGGCCAGGCACCCAGATGGTTTTTATGACCATCGGGATTGATCGAACCGGAATAAGGCACTGGGATATGGCCCAACAAAAAGAGCGTTTTGAGATCGGTTTTGTTCTCCGTATAAACTTGTCGAATCAAGCGTCGCACCTTCTCTACCGAATCATTGCGCCCAACCTGGCGCGTGATCACCCTCCAGCTATCCCCTGTCAAATCCTGCTGCAAACGCTTCAACTCGTCCTGCAACTCAACTGCCACGCCCGACTCCACCAGCAACAAGACCGCACCACGATCTTCCACCAGCGGCAGCTCAATGCCACTGCAGATATACGAACGCCCGACATAAGCTTGCGCAAATTTATCGATCCGGTATTCATACTGAACCCCTACTTCGACTTTCTTATCAATGAAGGAATCGGCGTCGCCCTTCAAAACCGCAGCAGGAGCTGCGCTCCACCGCTGCTCACCAAAAGCCCGCCGATACAACACATAGGACAAAACCTGCTCTTGCGGCCACAGCAATTTGATCTGCGCCGGATTCCGCTGTACTTCGGCGCTCACGCGAACCGCGTATTTCCGGCTCTGCAAAGATTTTGCAGGCTTGCTTGCTTTTTTCTCAGCAGGGTCTGCCGCCCGCCCATTCGCCCCCAACGAAAACAATAACAGCAGTATTAGTCCGTAATGTTTCATTTTGCCCCGCCACCCGGATGGCTCAATGAATCCCTCGCTCAGTTGTTTGCACAAATTCAATCAAATTTTTAACCACCCCGCTGGGATCGTCCAACTCCTTCAAGGCTTCGATCGCGTCGGATTTATTCAAATCCTTGCGGTACAGTTTTTTGAAAGCTTTTTTCACCGTGCGAATGCTCTCCCCATCAAATCCCCGGCGGCGCAAACCCTCCGCATTGATCGCCCGCACTTTGGCCGGGTTGCCATCGGCGATCATATAAGGTGGGATGTCCTGCACGATCTTCGAACAACCACCGGTGATGACATGCTCCCCAATACGGCAAAACTGATGCACCGCGGTCAGACCGCCAAGGATGGCGTGATCACCCATCGTGACATGCCCGGCCAAGGTGCCGTTATTGGAAAAAATAACATGATCCCCAACGATGCAATCATGGGCAATATGACTGTAGGCTAGAAAATTTCCGTGACTGCCTATGATAGTAGACTCGCCCTTGATCGTCGCCCGGTTCACGGTGACGTATTCCCGAAAAGCATTGTGATCGCCGATTTTCAGATAAGTCGGCTCACCATCGTATTTCAGATCCTGAGTGCGGCCACCGATCACCGCTCCCGTATGGAAAAAATTACCGCAGCCAATTTCGGTCGGCCCTTCGATCGTCACATGGTTCAACAAAACCGAACCTTCGCCAATAGTCACTTTGCCACGAATCACACAACCCGGCCCGACCCGCACCCCCTCGGCAAGCTCGGCTGCCGAATCAATGATGGCGGTGGGATGAATGGCAATCTCGGACATGTCCTCTATTTTACTGTATTGTTAATCAAACATCCATCAACGCAAACTTCAGGTCAGCCTGCGAAACCACTTCGTCATTAACGATACAGCGCGCGGCCGCCACTCCGATCGAACCACGGATCTTCAAAATCTCGGCTTCGATGAACAATGTATCACCTGGGAACACCGGTTTGCGGAACTTGACCTTGTCGGCACTCATGAAATAACCGATCTTGCCTTGGTTGCCTTCCTGTCTCAGCAACAAAATGCTCGACACCTGCGCCATCGCCTCCAACTGCAACACTCCCGGCATAATCGGATGCCCTGGGAAATGCCCTTGGAAATACGGCTCGTTGACTGTGACCTGCTTGACTCCGGTGCATTTGTTGTCGCCTTCAAAGTCCACCACCCGGTCCAACATCAGGAAAGGGTAACGGTGCGGAAGCAAGCGCATCACCTCATTGATATCCATCACCGATTTCCCAGTAGGGATGTTCACCGGCGGCACCATTCCCATCAGGCGTCCAAAGTCAGAGGACAAACGACGCGCCATTTCGGTGTTCGGCCCATGCCCGGGTTTGATCGCGATCACATGCCCCATGATGCGTTTGCCGGACAACATCAAGTCGCCAATAAGATCGAGAATTTTATGCCGGGCAAACTCTTCCTTGAAGCGCATCGGTTCTTTACTCATCACCGAGTCCTCCTTGACCACAATCGCGTTTTCAAGACTGCCACCTTTGATCAAGCCTTTTTCAAGCAGCGGCTCCACGTCTTCGTAAAAAACAAAAGTCCGCGCCGGAGCGATCTCTTTTTCGTAAATCTCTGGAGTGATCTCAGTGCTGAAGTACTGTGTCATACGTCCATCCGGACCCACCTGGGTACAGGAAATACGGAAAGTTTTATCAGGCACCACCATGATGATCGAGCCATCACGGGTCTCCTGATGAATCGCCTCGCGCACCTCGAACACACTGCGGTATTCATCCTGGATTTCGATGCCCGCTTTTTTGATGCACTCGACATAGGGAGCTGCCGAGCCGTCGCCGATCGGGGGTTCGTTGGCATCCATCTCGATCAGAGCATTATCCACGCCCATGCCGGTCAGTGCCGAGATCACATGCTCGACGGTGTGGACTTTGACCGACCCTTTAGCCAAAGTGGTCGCCCGCTCGACTTTTTGCACGTTCTCAACCAGCGCCTCGATGAAGGGCTGATCATCAAGATCGATGCGTCTGAATTTGAACCCATGCCCCACCGGAGCAGGCTTCATGGTCAAGGTCACCTTCTCGCCGGTGTGCAGGGAAGTGCCGGTAAGAGTCGAAGGCTGGGCAAGAGTTTGCTGGTATTGGGAACTCGCGGACATAATAGTGACCTTTAACTAGCCGAAAACCGGCGCGAGTCCAGTAATTATAAGGGCAATTCCCATCCAAACCTAGCAAACCAGAACACCTGTCCACCTCTGTCCCATTCGGAAAGAAGGAGGAAACATCAAACCCCATACCCCAGCCACTCCATCTATCGAAGAAAAACTGCACAACCCGGATTTTAAAATGATCGCTGAAGGCGATGATTATGTGATCGTCGACAAACCCGCTCATTTACTGGTTCACCCCAGCGTGCCTGGCAATCCCTCCACCTTATGGGACGGCTTGAAAGCTTACCTGGCTTTCGAAATCGCCAACGGCGGCCAGGTATCCATCATCACTCGTCTGGACAGGGAGACCAGCGGCATTGTGCTGGTTGCCACGACCCGTGAATCGGCCCGACGCTTTGGACTGGCGATGCAGGCCAAAAACTTCAACAAGAGCTATCTCGCCATCGTCTGGGGCTGGCCGGAGCTGGATCAATTCAAAATCGACGCCCCTTTGCGACGCAAAGGCGAAATTGAGGATTCTCCTGTGTGGGTGAAACAAATAGTCCACCCACAAGGCAAAAACGCCCGCACCGACTTCACCGTGATCAAACGCTTCCGCCGTATCACCGACAATGGCGAACGTTTTTCCCTGATCAAATGCCGCCCGGAAACCGGACGCATACACCAGATCCGTGTGCATTTGCAGCACGCCGGACACCCCATGGTCGGCGATAAAATCTACGGCCAACCCGGCGAACACTGTTATCTCGACTTCATCGAAACCGGTTGGACGCCTGTTCTGGAACAACAACTGCTGCTCAACCGGCAAGCTCTGCACGCCAGCCGTCTCTCATGGAACGATGAACAGGGATTCCACGATTTCAGCTGCCACTTGCCGCCAGCACTGGAAAATTTTATTTCCTCGAATAAAGTCTGAAGCCTGTATCTATATAGTTTCCATTTTTTTTCCATGCGCCTATCTTGCACAGGCTTGTTTTTTTGAGTGACATTCTGCAAATATCCGCTATTTCTCTGCTAAGTTCCAAAAACCATCATGGCCATTTTCTTCGCTATCCTACAGATCCTCGGCAGCCTCGGTATATTCCTCTATGGAATGAAGGTTATGAGCGAGGGCATCCAGCGCGTCGCCGGTGACGGCATGCGCAAGGTCATGGCCACCATGACCACCAACCGCTTCACCGCGGCCTTCACCGGCCTGATCATGACCATGCTGGTGCAATCAAGCTCGGCCACCACAGTGATGGTTGTCAGTTTTGTCAACGCCGGCCTGCTCACCCTGTTTGAGTCCATCGGAGTCATCATGGGGGCTAACCTCGGCACCACGGTTACCGCCTGGATCATCGCGGCAGTGGGCAAATTCAGCCTTTCCAAAATCGCTATCCCCATTATCGGCATCGGCCTCCCTTTCTTTTTTGCCGGAAAAAACCGCGTCAAAAGTGCTGGCGAGGTTCTCATTGGATTTGGTCTATTGTTTTTCGGACTCAGCTTGCTCAAACACGCTGTTCCAGACATGAAAAGCATGATCGCCAGCACCGATCCGCTCATCAAACACCAGGCAGAAGCCGTGCTCAGCTGGGTTCGCAGTCTCAGCGGCCACGGGCTCGGCTCCCGTTTCATTTTCCTCGCCCTCGGCATCGTGCTGACCCTGATCGTGCAATCCTCTTCTGCCGCCATGGCGATCACCGTGACCCTCGCCCTTAATGGCTGGATTGGTTTCGAGGACTCTGCTGCCATCGTGCTCGGCGAAAACATCGGCACCACGGTCACCGCTTGGTTGGCATCGATCGGTGCCAATACCAACGCCCGCCGGGCGGCGCGCGCCCACTTTTTATTCAATGTGATCGGGGTACTCTGGATCATGCTGATTTTTGGCTGGTTCATCCAGGGCATCGACTGGGTTTCCGCCCAACTGCCCGATTCAATGCGCACGGCCAAACACACCTCTGACATCGGATTCAGCCTGGCCATTTTCCACTCCGTTTTTAATTTCACCAACATCATTCTGCTGATCGGTTTTGTACCTCTGATCGAAAAAATCGTCATCCGCTGGATTCCCCAATCCGAAACCGAAGACAAACGCCACCGACTCAAATTCATCACCCAAAGCATGGTGGATCTCGGCGAGCTCAACATCCCCGAAGCAGAAAAAGCGATGGAAGAGATGGGTGGCATCACCCGCAAAATGTTCGACGGGTATATCAAGGTGTTTCAACGGCCTGATGAGGATCTCACCCAAACGGTGCAGGCTCTGAAAGAGCTTGAAGACGACGCCGACATTCTGACCCACGACATCACCGAATATCTCGTTCGCTGTTCAGCTGCTGAGCTCAGCCCCAAAAACGCACAAACCGTGGCTCGCATGTTACGAGTCGTCTCCGAATTGGAAGAAATCTGCGATGCCATCTACCGTCTGGTGAAACTCACCCAGCGCAAATACGAAAAGAAACGTACCTTCTCCGATGAAGCCACGGCAGGCATCGAAAATCACTCCAAGGTGATCAGTGAGTTAATAGATCTCTACCGGGTGAAACTCTGTGCCCCCATCAGCGAAGATGATCTGGCTCGCGCAAGCGCGCTCGAAGCGACGACCAACAAACACCGCAAACAATTCAATAAAGCAGCGATGAAACAGATGCAAAAGGATGTACCGGTGCAAACCGGGATGCTCTCCATCGAGATGAACAATCACCTTGAACAAATCGCCGACCACGGCTTGCGTGTGGTGGAACTCGGATACTATGAAACCCACGAAGACGAAGCTCCAGAGAAACATGGTGGCTCTTCCTAGCCTCTTTGCCAGGTTTTCGCTTATTCTACCTGCACTGCTGCTTATCGGCACCCTGCCTGCCTGCAAAACTACGGCCTACCAACACAGTTCCCCGGCAATACCCACTACAACCTTCAAGTCCGATGGCTGTAGCGGTGTTCCCGATGGCCCCCCCTCGGATCCCAAGCGCTGGTGCTCGGCCTGCTCCGAACACGACCTTGTTTATTGGAGCGGCGGCAGTCGCCGCGACCGCCTGGATGCCGACCTCCAACTCAAAACAGCGATCAAGGAAAGCGGCAACCCGCTCACCTCGGAAATTTATTTCATCGGCACCCGTCTCGGCGGCAGCCCCTACTTCCCCACTCCCTGGCGTTGGGGATTCGGCAGTATCTGACCCAGCGGCTATCACAATCCAGGCCCGGATCCGGTGCCTGAACAGCTACTTCTTTTTATTCGCTTTCTCAAGCTCGCGATAGAGTGGAGAACCCGAACCGCTGCTGGCAGGATCCGCCGGGACATTGACTTTAGGCAAGCGCTTCACAAAATCTTTGATCAGCTCCGCATGCTGCGGGTTCGAAGCCAGATTTTTCCATTCATGGGGATCTTCACGGTGATCATACAACTCCCTCGATCCATCATCGTATTGAATAAATCGCCAATGTTCAGAACGCAATGAGTGATTATTCGGACCAAAGGTAGTCAGCGCGGGACGATCCCATTGCACTTGTGGATCTTTCAGTAAAGGCACCAGACTGATCCCCTCCAATCCATCCTTTTTGTCTAAACCACAAAAATCCACCAGCGTTGGATAAATATCAATCAAGCCGACCGGCCTCTCACAAACCGCACCTTTCTCAATCCCCGGTCCGGCTATGATCAAGGGAACCCTCGCCGACTCTTCCCACAGCGAGCGCTTGGCCCAGCGCTCCTTTTCCCCCAGATGAAAACCATGATCCCCCCACGCGACAATGATGGTATTTTCCACCAACCCGCTTTTCTCCAGTCCCTCTAATGCCATTCCCACGCAATGATCGACAAAACTGGTGCAGGCCAAATACGCCTGCACCGCGTGTTTCCACTCATCGTTTTTGACCATCCATTCATGCCGCGGAGCCGCCCCGCTTTGATTGAGCAAAATCGCATACTTGGAGATGTCATCCATATCCCCCTTCATCGTTTCGGGCAATTCCAGCGAATCCAGCGGGTATAGATCAAACCACTTCTGCGGCACATAGAGCGGTACGTGCGGCAGCGAAAAACCCAAAGCCATAAAAAACGGCTTGTCCTGATCCGCCAATTTCTGGAATTTTTCTGCCGCCCATTCTGCCGTCAGGTAATCCTTGTCATCCGAATCCTTTTCATACCACGCCCCCCAATCCCACAACTTTGACGAACCGGGCTTGTCGTAAGACAATTTCACCTTCGGCCACGGAGCCCCGCGTCGGGCTGGACTGTTCTCATCAAAAGAAGCGCGATCCACCTCACTCATCCGGCCGTGAAAAATCTTGCCGCGTGTCGACAGATCATACCCATTGCGATGAAAATACTGAAACAAAGTTTCCGCCTTTTCAGTCCGCTCCACTGACCGAAAATCCGGCCCGAGGAAATAGATACCCGTCGTCGAGGGCAATAAACCGGTGAACATGCTCGCCCGTGAAGGGTTGCAAATCGGGGCCTGGCACTGAGCGTTTTCAAATTGCACTCCACGTCTGGCCAACCCATCAAGTGCGGGCGTGATCGCTTGCGGATGCCCCCCGTATGAGCCCGTCCAGTCATTGAGATCATCAATCGATATGAACAACACATTGGGTGGTTTGGCTTGCAGGTTTTGCGTCGCAAACAACAAAATCATCGCCAGAATGCAAGTCCTCGCCCACCAAAAACTGAATTTTTTCATTCCTACTTATAACACCCCTTGCCTGCCTCAGTCGGAAAATTTCTGGCGCCATCAC
>JASFYY010000018.1:0-76885 GCA_045046875.1 Verrucomicrobiota bacterium
GTGGATCGGCGTAAGGGGGGATTTACGCGGGAGGAGATTGATGAGGTGTTGCAGGCGGGCGGGAAATTGCCTTTGGCGGCGGCTTTGCGCTGCCGAGTGAGATATTTTACTGATGGGGCGGTGTTGGGGAGTCAGGGATTTGTGGATGAGTTTTTTGCGGGGCGACGGGAGTGTTTTGGAGAGCGCCGTAAGGATGGGGGGAGGAAAATGCGCGGGGCGCAATGGGGGCAACTGCGGGTGTTGCGGGACTTGGGGACGGGGCTTGAGCGAGCTTGTCGAGACCCTAAATCAGCTTCAATAGCAAGCTTCAGCGCATGAGCTCGTGTGCGAGCACACTGAGGGCGTAGATGGCAGCGGTTTCGCTGCGCAGGACGATGGGGCCGAGAGATAGGGGGCGGAAACCGGCGGTCACGGCGGTGGAGAGTTCGGCGGGGGTGAAGTCTCCCTCGGGGCCGATCAGGATGGTGGCAGACTGGGGAGAGGTTTCGGATTCGCTTGCCTCTACTGAGAGGATGTTTTTCAAGGATTGGGCGTCGGGGTGTAGGGCGGCGATGAGTCGCAGTTCGTCGGCTTGGGGAGGGGTTTTACCCTGTGTGGAAAGGAAACTTTCTACGGATTGGATCGCTGCGATTTGTGGCAGCCAGTTTTGACCACATTGTTTGCAGGCTTCGAGCGCGACTTTTTGCCACTTGGCGCGTTTTTTTTCGGCTTCGGCGGCATCGAGTTTGACCACCGTCCGTTCTGATAACAAGGGAATAACTTGCGAGGCTCCCAGTTCGGTCGCTTTCTGGACGATGAGATCCATGTTTTTGCCCTTGGGAATGGCTTGTCCCAGAGTGAGGTGCGCTGGTGGGCGAGGGGTTTTGTTGAGTGCGATCAGCTTGAGTGTTATGTGGCGTCCGCCTGATTCGAGGGAGGCGATTTCGGTGATAGCCTCGGTGCCCTGGCCATTGAACACGGTGATACGCTCGCCGACTTTACAACGCAAAACTTCAGAGCAGTGTTTGGCTTCACCTTCACAGAGTGCCAGCGATTCAGGGTTCCAGATCTCGGCGGGAATGTAGAATCGGTGTTGGGACATTTGATGAAGGATGATTGTTTATTTGAAAAACTTTTTAGCTTTTTCGAAGAAGGTCTCATGGATGGGAGAATTTTCCTCTCCGATGCTTTCCGCGAAGTCCTGCAGTTTGTCTTTTTGCTCTTTATTCAATCGAGTGGGGACTTCGATCTGGGTATTGACCAAAAGGTCGCCTTTGTTGTTGGATCCGAGTATAGGCATGCCCTTGGCACGCAGCCTGAAAACGGTGCCGGTTTGTGTGCCTGCAGGAATTTTTATCGAAGCTTTCCCTTCCAAAGTGGGCACCACCAGTTCACCGCCGAGTGTGGCGTGGGCAAATGAGATGGGCATTTCACAATAGAGATCGTCTTCTTCGCGTTCGAAGATTTCATGTTCGCGCAAATGAATAACCACATAGAGGTCGCCGGAGGGGCCTTTGCAGATGCCTGCCTCACCATTGCCTGATGAGCGTAGGCGGGAGGACTGACTGATCCCTGCTGGAATTTTGAGTTTGATGCGGCTGGTTTTTTTGACCCGTCCTTCGCCGTTACAGGAGTTACAGGGATCGGCGATGGTTTCACCAGCGCCGTTACAAGAAGGGCAAGGTTGTTGGACTTGGAAAAATCCACGGGAAGCGACGACCTGGCCAACTCCTCCGCAAGTTCCACAGGAGCGCACTTCACCACTCTTGGTCGAACCCGAGCCTTCGCAGCGATCACAGCGCCCCATTTTTTCGAGGTCGAGTTCTTTTTCAATACCAAATGCAGCTTCTTCGAGGCTGATTTGCAAATCGTAACGCAAATCGGCGCCGGCACGCTTGAGGCCTTGTTTCTGGCGCCGACGTCCGCCACCGGCATTGCCAAAAATTTCATCAAAGATACTGCCTCCACCACCGCCTTGTGATCCAAACGCATCACGAAAAATGTCGAAAGGGTCGTGGAAACCGCCAGCGCCACCGCCGCGACCAGCCGTAGGGCCACCGCCGCCGAAAGCGCCGTGTCCGTAGCGATCATAAGCGGCCCGCTTTTGTTCGTCACTGAGGACTTCATAAGCCTCGCCGATTTCCTTGAATTTATCTTCGGCGGTGTCGTCGTCGGGGTTTTTGTCAGGGTGGAATTTCACCGCGAGTTTGCGGTAGGATTTTTTGATCCCGTCTTTGGTTTCTTCCCGGCTGACGCTGAGAACTTCGTAATAACATCGTTTGGCCATAGTTGCCATGGTTAGGAATTAAGTAAAAAATTATTCTCCCGCGGACTCGGGACCTTTTGATACTACTACGTTAGAGGCGCGCAACAGACGATCCTTACATTTGTAGCCGTGGCGGGTGGTTTGGATCACATCGCCTTCAGGCACTTCGTCGCTGTGACGCTGCTCGAGGGCTTCGTGTAGATTAGGATCGAATTTTTTGAGGGTGGCTTCGATGCGTTCGACTCCATGGTCGGTGAGAAAATTTTGCATCTGTTGGTGAACCATGTTCATGCCCTGGTAAATGACTGATTCTGCAGAGACGTCCTTGGCTGCCATCAGTCCCATTTCAAAGTTGTCAATAATGGGCAATAACTCTTCCAGCAGACCGAGGTTGCTGTATTGGATCGCGTCCATTTTGTCACGCGCCATGCGTTTACGGAAATTTTCCAGTTCAGCTTGGTTGCGGTGTGCCAGATTGCGCCATTTTTCGACTTCGTTTTCAGGAGTCCCTGAGGCTTGATTATCTTCAGCCTCCGCTTGCGTAGCTTCGTGGTCCTGGGATATTTCGTCGATGTTCAGTTCTTCGACATTATCTTCAGGAGTGGTTTCTTGTTTAGGATCGTTTGTCATGGCATCCGCTTGTAAGTGATTGCATTGATTTGGCTGAATTTTTCCCGAGTCATCAGGTGTTCAGTCAAGGGACGGGACTATTCAACGCTTTTCGACAGCAATCAAGGTGATGTCGTCGATTTGCTGGTCATGTCCGCTGAAGTCCTTTAACGCGGCAGAAATTTTTTCGATAACAACATCGGCGCCTTCGTGGTGAGAAGCCTTGAGCACATCCGAGAGCCTTTGCACCCCGAACTCCTCGCCTTCGGCGTCGAGCGTTTCCGTGACTCCATCAGTGTAGAGCAGGAGCACATCACCGGTTTTCATGGTGAAACGGTAGTCTTGAACGATGCGGTCAAAAACATCACCCATGTCAATGCCTGCCGCCATGCCTGCGGGGATCAGGGTTTCGATGGAACCTTCTTGATCGTGGTGGCAGAGCAGCGGGGGGTCGTGTCCCGCCCGGGCCATCACGATATCGCCGCTGTCATCTTTGATGATGAGGTAGAGCAGGCTGATGAACATGTCCTCACGGATATCCGGGAAAATCACGCGGTTGAGTGCATGCAGCACATGAGCTGGAGAAAATTGTCCGCCCGCGCTGCTTCTAAGCACGCTACGGCACATGGCCATGATGAGCGACGCCGGGATGCCCTTGCCGCAGACGTCACCGATCACAACCCCCCAGTGGTGATCGTCTACCGGGATATAATCGTAGTAGTCGCCACTGACCATTTTGGCAGCTGTGAAGGTAGCTGCCAGATGATAGTTTTTGAGTCCGGGAGAGGAGCGGGGTAGCAGGATGCGTTGGATTTCACTGGCATTGCGCAATTCCTGTTCGAGTTGGTGTTTTTCGTGTGCTTCGGTGTGGATGAGGGCGCTGCCGAGGGCAAAGGAGCTCTGCTCGGCGATGGATGTGAAAACGTCGATGTCATTGGCGGTGAAGCCCGGTTCTTCAGGTTGCGCGGAGTGGTGTTTGGTGACGGCGAGCACGCCGATTTTTTTCTTCCCGTAAATCAGTGGTGCCGTCATGACTGCCAGATTCTCCTGAAAAGGATTACTGCTGCCCTCGAAAAGAGGGTGTTCAGTTAATGCCGGGGCAAAAAGAGGTTTTTCGTCCTGCAGTGTTTTGCCGAGCAGTCCGGAGTCCATTTTAGCAGTGGCCAAGCTCAAATAGCTTCGTAGGGAGTTGGCATTGTCGGTGGCTTTTTTGACCAGATCAGCGGACAGGGGGATGACGGGCGCTAATTGTTTGCTCAGGCAGACGGGAACCAATTTTTTGGCAGATGTATCGAGCAAGTAGAGCACGCCGGCGTCGGCTTTGACTACGCGGATGACTCCGTTGACGATATAACGGTGCATGCTGGGGGGCGAGCTGTCTTCTTGTAACGCAGCTCCGAGGCCATGGAGAAAGTCAAACAAGCGATGCTCCTCGACTTCGATAGCCTCCTTCTCAACGCTCAGCTGGGCGATTTTTTTATTCAGCCGTCGATAGAGTAACACGACGACGGCCAAGAGGATGGCGATAAGTATGAGATAAATGGGACTGTTCATCAGCGGTCGAACCCGTGTGGCACTACTTGAGGGGTGGGGAAGCTAGTGGAGACCACGTTATGTGTTTTCATCACCATCGAGGTCGTCCTTCAAATACTCCAGCACATCTTTGAAGCGGGAAAAATTATCATTGTTAGCTTCAACCAGGGCTTCGTGGGCAGCCAGCACATTGGCGGTTTCCTCTCGTTTGCTCAGGTCGTCGTGTGGCGGCAGGGGCTTGCCTAGATTCAGGGCGACGAGTTCACGCTCGTCCTTCCATGCACTGCCGTCGTCGTCCATCTCCAGCAGGCAATGAAGGCCGAGGCTGGTCATGGCGTCGCGGGTGCGTCCGGTGGCGTTGATGACATCCACACGTCCTTCGGGTTCGTAGCGCAGCTTGAGCGCCATGGAGGCGAGGGTGCCCATGAAAGTCGAGTCGACCGCAGGGCAGTTTTCTAGATCGATGACAAAATTACGATGGCCTTTGTCGAAGCTCTGGCGGGTGAATTCTTTCACCTTGCCGCTGTTTTGAAAGGAACCTTTTCCCTCCACGCGGATCCAGTCGACATTGTCGAAGCAACTGACGAGTATGTCTCCATCGTTACTATTCACCGGGGTCATTATTTTCGCAAAAATTAGGAGGGTGGGGGATTGTCATCTGCGGTAAAAAGCAGCCAGGCAGATGTTTGCTTGGTAGGATGCATCAGCAAAGCGGGCTTGTCGCTGTGAATAAACAATAACATGCTCGCGATTCGGTATGGACAAGCCAAAAGAATCACCGCCTAGAGCTCGAGGTGGTAGTTCGAGCTTGTTAGGTTTAGAGTTGTGCAAATTTTATTCCCAGAGGAAAGATTTATTCTCACCTGCGACTTCGCCGTTGATGATCAGCGAAACTTTCCAAGCAGTTACGGTTCCAAGTTTTGTGTATTCGTCTCCGATCACGGCAAATTTAGTCACATTGCGGCGACGCACTTTGTCCACGGCAACTTCAAAGGAGTATTCTTTGGGACCGGTTGCCTGGTGGCGGTAGTCCAGTCGCAGTTTGACATCCGCATCGCGGTCATCCGTTCTCCAAAATACGCTGTAGTAGTGACCTACTTTTTCCAGTAGTTGCGGGTTGTCTACTGCGCCATGGCGGTAATAGCGTTCCTCAAAGCTGATCATCCGGTCGTAAGTCCGAACCCGAACGGTCGGATCGAGGTGATAATATTTGACCTTGGTGACAGCGGATGCGCTGCGGTCCGAGGTGGCGCAGGAGGTGCTGCCGAGTAGCATTAAAGCAGCAGCCAGAAGGGTGAAGGTTCCCGAAAGTAGTTTCATAGTGATTGGTATCGTATCCTAAAAGCCTCTATCACCCCTTATGTCAAAATGAAATTTTCGGGCGAGTGGCTGTATTATAGGGAATTTTTTGGAAAATGGAAGTCAAAAGGAGCAAGCTTTATTTGGCTTTTTTAGTTTCACCGGCAGCTTGGGATTTGACCGGAGGGGTGTAAAAGCGCCCCAGATGTTTGAGTATTTCTGTTTTTAATTCGATTGGATCAATTTCGCCGGCTTGGCGGAAGATGATTTTACCGCCGGGTGCGACTAGGATGGAATAGGGTAGCGGCCCCTCCCATTGCGGGTCGAGAGCTTCCGCCAGAGCATCGGTGTCGTCTCCGGTGAAGATATAATTGTTGGTTTTGCGTCCTTCTTTGATCACGGATTTCTCGGTCAATCGTGGCAGGGCGGCGTGCTCCTGTTGCAGAAAGTCCAGCGCTTGTTTTTTCATTTCCCCGGCATCCATGCTGATCGAGATGAAGTCAAAACCGCGGGTTTCAAATTGGCGTCCGATTTTCACCAGTTCGGGAAATTCTGCAATGCACGGGGGGCACCAAGTGGCCCAGAGATTGATCAGGCGCAGTTTATCACTTGAGTTGGAGGCGAGTTTTTTTATCCCGGCGGCGTCGATGTCTTCGAGTGTGACCGGTTTTTTCTCAAACTCCTCGTTGTATTGGAGAACCAGATCCTGTTTGTGGGCCCATTTGGTGGAACAGCCGTGGGCGCGGGTTTTACTGACGTCCGGAGCCTTGCCGGCCAGCAGGGCGTCGATGGCATTACGTGCGTCGTGGGATTTCACCAGTGAGGGATCGCCATAGCGGGAGTCGTCGATGCGACCGACGTATTGCAGTTTGCGGGCTTTGTCGAAAATGAAAATATGTGGAGTGGCTTGAGCACCGTAAGCACGGGCTGTGTTTTGGGTTTTGCCATCAAAGAGGTAAGGGAAGTTAAATTTCTGTTCGGCGGCGTGTTTTTTCATTTCGTCCAAGGTGTCGCCGTAAACCGAGTAACCGAGTTCGTTGAGCCGCAACGACTCTGCGTGATTGGGTGAAATAGCGACCAGTTGGAAACTTTGCTCCTGGTAATCAGTGATCATTTTTTTGACCCGGCTTTCGACCGCTTGGGCGGATGGGCAATGGTTGCAGGTGAACAATATGGCTAGGATATCACTGTTGGCATAATCGGCGAGCGAGTGGTCTTTGCCGTCGATGCCGGGCAGGGTGAAATCGGGGGCGCTGGTGCCTACCTCAAGAGTGGTAATTTTCGGCGCGGCGTGCGCGGATAGGATCGAAACGAAGAATAGGACGCAGAGACTCAGTGCGTGATGGGTGTATTTGTTTTGCATGGTGTTTGGGGATGTTTTATTAGGGCACCGATTGGCCTTTGGCTGCTTGCCACAGAGCATACCAGTCCTGTCGGTCTAGTTGGATATTTGCTGCGAGGGCGGAAGATTGGATGCGTTTGCCTTGAGTGGTTCCGAGAATCACACGCGGTTGAGATGGGTGTGCCAGGATCCAGGCGAGAGCCAGAGTGGCGTCGTCAATGTCGTCGTATTTGTGACGCATGTCGTCAATGCACTTGCGAATGCGAAGCCCTGCTTCGTTATCCTGGTCAAACAGGCGTCCGCCACCGAGTGGGGACCAGGCCATCGGACGGATGTGTTGCCGCTCGCATTGGCTCAGTGATCCGTCATCCAGCGGGTCCATGTGCAGCAGGCTGAACTCAATCTGATTGGTGACGAGTTTTTGCGTCACCCGGTCATTGAGCAGGTCGAATTGATGCGGGTTGTAGTTGGAAACACCGGCATGAAGAATTTTACCGTCTTTGATCAGTTGGTCGAGGCCGCTGGCGGTGTCATCTGCCGAAGTGAACCAGTCAGGGCGATGCACTAATAGAACGTCGAGATGGTCGATGTTCAGCAGGCGCAGGGATTTTTCTGTGCAGGTGATGAGGTTGTCGGCCGAGCTGTTGTAATGGGGCAATACGGCCGATTTTTTCACCTGGGACGGCACATCGATGCCGCACTTACTGATGATCTGGAATTGATCACGCAGTCCGGGTTGATCTTTGAAAGCCTTTCCGAGTGCGGCTTCCACTGTGTAGAGGCCATAAATTTCCGCGGTGTCGATAGTGGTGATACCGAGTTCGAGACAGAGTTCGAGCAGCTTGATGACATCGTGTGTCGCCGGAGTTTCGTCATTATCCAGCAGGCGCCAGGTGCCGAAGACGATTTGTGAAACTTTGGGGCCGTTGGGCGAAAGAGCTTGGGATGTCACCATGATTTTGAAAAATTATTCCCCTCTAATATCAGCCAGACTCTGGCGGATTTCCACTTCCATATCAGCGGCTTGTTTTTGAGCGTCTCTCAAGCTCGGGGTTTTGGCTTTGCCGGGCTTCATGTGCCCGATGTGTTCGATCCAGGCAACTGTAAGCAAGCGGTGGCGTTTCTGGACAGTGCTCCAGAGGTCAGTGGGATTTTGTTGCTGATCCTCCGTCGCGGCAAAACGGTGAATGCCGGTGAGTTGGTTGAGAGTTGTTTCGGCCAGTTTTCGATCAGCGCCCAGGCTATCTAAAATAGTCAGCGCCATCTCAAGGTGACCTTCAACCGGAGGATGGATGCCGTCGTTGAATTTGTAGTCGGGATTAGAAGCGCGGCGCTTGTTTATAAGTTGGATGAGAGCAGGGTGCAGATCTACTACGGCGTCAACTTGGTTGGTTTGGGAGAGAATCCATTGACCATATTTTATCAGCACTTGATCGTAGTCTTGATAGGGCGCTTTGTAACTGTAGAGAAAATCAACAGGGGCGTTTTTTGGAGCTACGTCATGGCCTTGGCGGAAGGTGAAGAGATCAAAAGGAGGCGGGGTCATTAACACAATTTTGCGTCCGGGTTTACGCAGTTTTTTCAGTAAATTTTGGATACCGTGTTGGTAATCGATGAATCGTTTTTCCGCAAAGGGTTGGTAGATGCCGTCGTTCATGCCGTAGCAGATGAATACCAGATCAGGGTCGGTGTTTTTTAGAATGCGATCGATGCGTTCGTGAACATTGGCACGTGGATAAGGGTGGTCGATTTCACTGTTGCCACTGGCGGTTTCGCCATTGAGGCCGAGGTCGATGATGTCCAGTTTTAGCTCGGAGTATTCGAACCACAACCAGGTTTGAATGAGGGCGGCGTAGAGGCCGGCTTGAGTGATGCTGTCACCGAGGAAGAGGATTTGGTCACCGTTTTTTATCGGAACCTTGGGGAAAGGTTGCTCTGCCGCAGGGCTGAGGCTTTGAGTGCCAAAAAACAGCAAACAGGTAGTCAGTATATTAATTAGCGGGGCAAAGGGTTTCATCCGAGTCGAAAAATGGAGGAGTGATTAAGGGTGGGGAGTTTCCGGCAAGTAGTAAAAAACCACGGCAAAAATGGCGTAAACGGAAAGCAATAACACTCCTTCGAGCCAATTGGAGCGTCCGTCACTGGAGATTTGACTGGTGATCGCAACGGCCACCACCACGGCGATGACTTCGGGCAGGGTGAAAACCAGATCCATCGGTGTGGGTGCGATAAAAAAACTGAGGATGACCAGGACTGGTGCGATGAACAAGGCGACCTGGATGCTGCTACCGACGGCAATGCCGACACTGAGATTCATGCGGTTTTTCAAGGCCATTAATACGGCGGTGCTGTGTTCGGCTGCGTTACCGATCACGGCCACGATGATGACTCCGACAAAAATGGCGTTCATGCCGAAGGCTTCGGCAGCGTGTTCCACGGTGCCGACGAGAATTTCACTGATCCAGGCAACAAATGCGGTGGCGATCACCAGCACTCCGATGGCGATGCCGAGCGGCCAGGTAGCTGTAGTCGGGTGATCGGTGCTGCCTTCGACACTGTCGTCGACGCTGTGCCCATGGCCACTGAACAAGTGACGGTGGGTTTTTAGTGAGAACCACAATCCCAAAGCATAGGTCACTAGCAAAATAATGGAGATGGCCAGACCAACGTGGGATTCCTGTAACTGGCTGCTGGCACCGACCGAGTGATGGAAAGCGGCGGGAGCCACCAGTCCGACCGCAGCCAGAGTGAGCAAAGTGGACTGCATGCGAGCTCCGGTGGCATTGAATTTTTGTTCGGAATGTTTGAATCCACCAGCGAGCATCGAGGCTCCGAGAACCAGCAGGATGTTGCCGATGATCGAACCGGTGAGCGAGGCTTTGACGATGTCCGTCATGCCTTTGGACAAAGCGACCACGGCGATGATCAGCTCGGCAGCATTGCCGAAGGTGGCGTTGAGCAGTCCGCCGATGCCGTCGCCGGTTCTTTCGGCGAGGTGTTCGGTAGCTTTGCCCATCCAGCCGGCGAGTGGGATAATGGCTAAGCAGGAGGCGATGAAAGTGAAAGTAGCAGCGTCTGCAAAAAAGAATTTTGAGATGATGGCGGCGGGTACAAATACGAGCAACCAGTTGAGCGATGGGATGAATATTTTCAAGGGAGAGTCCGGAGTTTGGTTTGAAGGGTTTGCGGCAGCCGAGTCACAAATTTTTCATCCATTGAGTGACGGTTTGGATCATTGCGGGCAGTGCTTCGTCGGCGAAGACGTGGTTGCAGCCGGGCAGTTCAATGAGCTCTTGGTTGCTGCGGGTAGGGTTAAATATTTCACGACTTTCCCCGATCGGCACAACGTCATCTTCGCTGCCATGAACGAGTAGCCAGGGGATGCTGATTTGCGCGGCGAGAGGCAGAACGCTGTCGATCTGCGTTAGGTCATCAACAAAGGCGCTGGAAAGTGGGCAATCTTTTTCATCCCACATGAAACCTTGGTCGGCAGTCTGATCACCAAATTCCACCTGGGTGAACTTGGCCGTATGCACCATGCCTGCGAGAGAGATGAGAAATTTGAGTCGTGAATCAGCGGCGGCCCGGATGACGCCGACGCCGCCGCCCATGCTGTGCCCTGCGTAGCCGATCTCCTGGTATCCGGCCTGCTCGACCGCATTGATGACAGCAGCGAGGTCTGCGACTTCTTTGCTGATGGTAGATTCGCGGAATTCTCCCTGCGATTGTCCATTGCCAGAGAACGAAAAGCGCAGGGCGTTGAAACCTGCTTCGGCTAAAGCTTCACCCAGCGCGACGGCCCAAGGGCGGTCTTTGTCGCCGGTCACACCATGGCCGATCAGTATGATGCGGTTTTTATTCTCGCCATCGCCATGGAAGGCGTAGTCGAGTTGTTCGCCCTGGGGATTTTGAATGATCACATTCATGCCATTTCGGTATCAAAAATTTTGACTGTTTTGAACCACTTGGCAAAGCTATCGATAAAGACCTGGTGATCCGGATGGGTCTGGTAGGTGTTGTGATCCTCGACGCTGTCAAATTCGAGGAAGAGGGCGTAGTCGAAGGTGTTTTGTGTTACGGGTCGCTCAGGGGTGGAGGCGGCGCTACCACAGGAGCCGTGTTTGACGACGTCGATATCAAAAAGGGCGCGCATGCCACCGACGAATTCTTGTTTTTGTTCCGACGAAATGGATTCGTCCAGCCAGAAATATACACTATGTCTTACCATAGCTTAACGTGTAGGCGCGAACCGGCAGAAAGGCAACTACGGAGCTGCGCTGCCTATCCCTGGTTCAAGGTGTGGGCGATGTGCGGTGTGTAGAGCTCCGGCTCAAGCAGGAACGAATCGTGGCCTTTGTCGGAATGCACCGTGATATGAATAGTGGATACTTCGGCTTCTTTCAGACAGGAGACCAGGGCGGCTTGTTCTTCGGGATAAAAACAATAATCCTCGTCGATGCTGAATACCAGATAGGTGTGGTCGTGCTTTTTGGAGCGACCGAACAACTGCAGGGCGTTTTCCGCCTGACCGTCTTTGACCGGATCAAAACGCGACCACATTTCACAGATTCTGAGGTAGGTATTGGCGTCAAAACGATGAACAAACTTTTTGCCTTGATGAAGCATGTAGGATTCGACCTGATCGTAGGCTGAATACCAGTCAAAATGGTCATCGCTTTGCACAACATCACGTCGGGAACGGCGTTCGATGGCGTCAAGGTGGACAAAACACTTGTGACTGATCATACGGGCCAGCATCAGTCCGCGGTCGGGGCGTTCGCCGTCATAATAATCCCCGCTGTTGAAGTTGGGATCGTTTTCAATCGCCAGAATCTGTTCAAGCAGGAAAATGCGGTTGAGAACCGTGGTGCGGATGCCGGTTGCTATCGGGATCACGATACGGGTGCGATCAGGGTGGGTGGTGGCAAAGTTGATACACAACAGCCCGCCCGTGGAGGTGCCAACCACCGCGTGCAATTGATCGATACCGAGGTGATCGAGCAGCAGCACCTGGCTGTTGATAATGTCGCGTGCACAGATGTGGGGGAAAGTCGAACCGTAGGGTTTGTTCGTATCAGGATTGATTGAGGAGGGGCCGGTGGAGCCGTAACAGCCGCCGACGTAGTTGATGCAGATGACAAAAAAACGGTCGGTATCGATGGCCCGGCCCGGCCCGATGAAGTCCTCCCACCACCCGTGGTGACATTCCTCCGTCCAGCGATCGCCGATTTCCGGGATGGCGGGATTGTAGCCTGCGGCGTGTTGATTACCCGACAAGGCGTGGAAAAGCAGGATGGCGTTGTCCTTGGCCTGATTGAGTTCGCCATAGGTTTCGTAAGCGAGAGTCAATTGCGGGATCGATCCGCCATCGACGAATTGGAAGCCACCCGAGCCTTCGGGGGTGGTGTAAAATTGGGTCTGAGTGGTATGGATTGGGTTCGAACTCATGATTTTGAAGGCCTATCATAGCCGAGAGATGCAAAAACGGTAATTTTTTTCCATGTCATACGGGGCGGGGGAGGGAATGTTGTATGTTGGGCAAGCTCCTTGGCTAAAGCTTCGGTGCTTAAGAGGGGGGTGAAGAACGGTGAAAGGAAGGCACGGGCGGGTGCTTTTAATGGAGCTGTATTGATGGTTTTTTAATTTTAAATCACAAATTTCGGATTCTAAATCCATCCCGCTCGCTGGTTTTCACCTTGGGCAGGCGATAGAATTTATTTTTGCAAGCTTTCAACTTGGCCTAAAATCGTGTAAGTTCCCTCTGATCACGCGATTCTATGCGCAACGATTGAATTTTTACAGCGAGATTATGAAGGGTAATACGGCAAGCATGATAGCTCTGATAGTGGCAGGATTAGTCCTGTTGGTGGTGGGCGGCAATAGCTACAGCAAATATCTTAGGGCTCAGTATGAAAAAGAGTACGGGGTATTGGCCAAAAATCAGCGTCCAGCACCGGGTAGTCAGGCAAATCCCGCGCTTGGCGGTAATGCGCTGGTGCAACCATCGGGGCTTGATTCGGTGGCCAGCACTTTGGACCCCAGGGGATCGCTGCCTGCGGCGTCGATGTCGCAGGGGACTCCCAGCCCAGCTACTGCCCCGCTTGCACAGCAGCAGGCACAGGCTCAATCTTCCCCGCCTGCGTATAGAACAGAGCATTTACCAGCGGCTACGGCTGCGTCAACAGCGGGTGCGTCAAGGTCTCCGGCAGCTGTCGTGGATCCGGAAATCGCGCAGTTACAGGCAAGGTTGAGAGCTGCCGAACAGGAGATTTTCCAACAAAAAGTAAATCAGACACGTGGAGCTGCCACCATCGCCGCCGCTGAGTCGGGCACGCTGCGTGAGGTGATGAATCAACGGGGAGCCGCGGGGGCAAATGGGGCTTCTGCTGCGCTTTTCCCGCAGGGCGGGGCTGCGGTTGATGAAAAATCGGTGTTTGAAAAGCAGATCTTGAACGCCTCGGTGGCAGGCAAAGTGGTGGCGTTTGACCCTGATTGGGGTTTTGTCCAGATCGATGCGGGCAAAAATAGAAATATTTCCAAGGATACCAAGTTTGCCGTCAGGCGTGGCACATCGATTGTGGGTTATGTGAAAGTGACTGAGATCAATGGCGCGACGGTGCTCGCCGATCTGACCAGTCAAAATAAATTCAGTGAAACCGCGCGCAAGCCCAAGCCGGGTGATGACGTCATTGTCTGGTCGTTTTTTGAAGAAGCGAGCCGCTGAGGCTGGGGGGCAGTTAAGAAGTAATTACCTGATAGGGAAACTTCCCAAGACCCCAAAGACTTTTTGAATCCGCTTGATTCCCACCAAGTTGCATACAAACCCTAGCAGATTTGGATAAGCTGCCAGAGGTCTGCGATGGTAGCGTTCAAATCACTCGCCTTCTTTTTTCTCCTTCAAAGTCGATTTCACATACAGCTCGCGCAGTTGTTTAAAATCGACATCCGCCGGGCTGGCGCTCATCAGATCCTGGCCCTTGTTGTTTTTTGGAAAAGCCATCACGTCGCGGATGCTGTCTTCGCCGCACACCAGCATCACCAGACGATCCATTCCCAGCGCGATACCACCGTGTGGAGGTGCGCCAAAATTGAAGGCGTCGAGCAGGTGGCCAAATTCGCTTAACTGGGTTTCTTCATCGATTCCCAGAATGCTGAACATTTTTTGCTGCAGCCCGGATTCGTGAATTCGCAAACTGCCGCCACCGAGTTCGGTGCCGTTTAGGATGACGTCGTAGGCTTGCGCGCGAGCTTGGCCGCGGGTCTCTTCATTTTCCAACAATTCCATGTCCTCAGCCATTGGGCGGGTGAAGGGGTGATGCACAGCGTTCCACTTGCCTTCTTCGGCATCGAAGTCGAGTAGAGGGAATTCTGTGACCCAGAAAAAATCGTAGTCCTTGTTGTCTTTCAGCAACTCCTGAATGCCGGCGACTTTCAAGCGGATGCGCCCGAGCACTTCGCAGACGGTGCTCCATGTGTCGGCACCGAAGAGGATCAGGTCGCCTTCTTCGATTGCCATTTTTTCACTGAGCGCGGCTTTTTCTTCTTCGCTGAAAAACTTCACGATCGGGGATTTCCATTCACCGTCTTCCACTTTGATGAAAGCCAGCCCTTTGGCTCCGGTTTCCTGAGCAAGTTCGGTCAGGCGGTTGATCTGACCGGTGGTCACGCAGGCAAAACCTTTGGCGTTGATCGCTTTGACCACACCGCCGTTATCGAGAGTGCCTTTGAAAACCTTGAATTTGCTTTCTGCAAAAACATCGCTCAAGTCGGTCAGCTTCATGTCGAAGCGACGCTCGGGTTTGTCGCTGCCCCAAGTGTTCATCGCGTCGTAGTGAGTGATGCGTTCGAATTGAGCTGGAATCTCAACATCCAGAGCATTCTTAAAAATGCGGGCGAGCATTTTTTCAGTCAGTCCGAGGATGTCGTCGATAGTGACAAAAGAAGCTTCGATATCAATCTGGGTGAACTCCGGCTGGCGATCCGCACGTAGATCCTCGTCGCGGAAACAGCGGGCGATCTGGTAATAACGCTCGATGCCGCCGACCATCAGCAACTGTTTGTATTGCTGGGGAGCCTGGGGCAGGGCGTAAAATTTTCCAGGGTTCAGGCGTGAAGGAACCAGGAAGTCGCGCGCTCCTTCTGGAGTGCTTTTGGAAAGCACCGGCGTTTCGATTTCGATAAAGCCGTCTTCGTCGAGGCTGTCGCGAGTGGCCTTGCTCACTACGTGGCGCAGCTTCATGTTGCGCGCCATGCGCGGACGGCGTAGGTCGAGGTAGCGGTATTTCATCCGGGTGTCCTCGTGCAAATTGTCTTTGTCCAGTTGGAAAGGCAGAACCGCGGCGTTGTTGAGGATGTCCACTTTTTCGACCAGGATCTCGATGTCTCCAGTGGCCAGCTTGTCGTTGGTGGTGCCTTCCAGCCGGGCGTCAACCCGACCGACGATGGTGATCACGTCTTCGGCGCGCAGTTTGTGACTGATCGCCGATGCGTCACCGTTTTCTTCCGGACGAAATACGGCTTGAGTGAGGCCTTCGCGGTCGCGCAGGTCGATGAAGATCACGCCGCCGTGATCACGGGTGGAATTGACCCAACCGGTCAGAGTGACGGTATCGCCGACTTGCTCTTTGCGCAGTTCGTTGCAGTGATGGGTGCGGTAGATGTTGCTCATGATTTGAATGGATTGAATGGAAAATTAAAGAAGCTACTTTATAAGCTAAGTAAAAGTTTGTCGGCCATGTCTTCGAGCTCGCTGATGTCACAGCTGCATTCTTCTCGTTTGGCCAGAGTTTTGAAACTGATTTGTGGGTAGTCACTGCCGACGATCACTGCGAGATCGGCTTTTTGCTGTTCGGCACTTTGGAATTGTTTGTTCACCTTGGCTGCGGCCAGAGGAAAATTCACCCGCAGGCCGTTTTCCCGCAAACGCTGCACTACTTGCAGGCCTTCCCTGCGTTGTTGTTCATCGGCGATCACCACGTAGGCGTCGAGGGTTTCCCCGGCAACATCTTCTTCGAGCAATTGATTGGCGGTTTTGGTTTCGCGGATCAAATCGGTCACTACCACATCGCCCATCGCAAATCCTGCCGCTGGCAAGTCCACGCCACCGATCAATTTGACCAGTTGATCATAACGCCCGCCACCAGCGATGGCGCGCATGCCTTTGCCAATGTCAAAAACTTCAAAAACCGGCCCACTGTAGTAAGCCAGGCCACGCACGATGCTCAGGTCGATGCGGACGAAGTCGCGCATGCCGCGCGCGTCGAGTTCAGCCAGGATCTGTTGGAGGGATTCGCATTTTTCCTCGGCGACTCCGGAGTCGATGAACTCACGCACCGCAGTCAGACTGGTGCCAAGGGCGGCGAGTTTTTCGTCCAGCTTTTCTGCTTTATCGCGTTCGAGTTTGTCGATCACTTGCAAAAAAGCGTCTGTTTTTTCAATCTCGATGCCTTCTTGTTCGATGAAGATCGACCAAGCGGTGCGGTCGCTCAATTTGATAGCAAAGTCCTGCGCGGTGAAACCCAGTTCGAGCATCAGGTCGATCGACAGCGCCACCAATTCGGCGTCTGCTGCCGGTGAGGATTCACCGAGGATGTCGCAGTTGAATTGATAGAATTCGCGCAAGCGACCCTTCTGTTGTTTCTCGTAACGAAAAAACTGACCGATGGAAAACCACTTCAGTGGCTTTTTGAAATCACGCTGTCGTGCTGCTGCCATGCGGGCCAGGGACGGAGTCAGCTCTGGCCGCATTGACACGTCGCGTTCGCCCTTGTCGGTGAAGCAAAACAGTTGATTCGAGATTTCCTCGCCGCTTTTGCGTTTGTATAAATCGGTGGGTTCGAGGATCGGGGCATCGTATTCGACAAAGCCATAACCCTTCGCCACCGCACGCCATTGACCAAAAAGGTAATTGCGTGCCGTGCAGTCAGCCGGATAGAAATCGCGAAATCCCGGCAGAGTTTGGAATTTCTGAGCCATAAAAAGTGGCTGAAGATGCACGCGCAAGGTGAAAATTCAATGGAAAATATCATTTCCGTGACCCAAGCCCTGTGCCACTGTGATCGTTTGCATTT
The DNA here is from genome assembly GCA_045046875.1 of Verrucomicrobiota bacterium. Classification (GTDB taxonomy): domain Bacteria; phylum Verrucomicrobiota; class Verrucomicrobiia; order Verrucomicrobiales; family DEV007; genus JAADHD01. The sequence goes on from JASFYY010000018.1 coordinate 17,099, forward strand.
CCCTACACCATGCTGTCGTCACTCGAATTGAACCAATTTCGCTGTTTTGAGTCCCTGCAGATCGAACTGCAACCGGGGCTGACGATTTTTGTCGGCAACAACGCGCAGGGCAAAACATCGATCCTCGAAGCGGCTTGCGCGCTGATGCGCCTGCAGTCTCCGCGAACCTCGACGCTCGGCGATTTGAGCCGGATCGGGCCGGGCGGGGGGCAGGGTTTTGCGGTGCGCGGTCAGTTTGGTGATTGCCAGTTGGGCTTGCGCCATAGTGCGCGCGGTGGGCGCAAGCTGGCGGTGGATGGCGAAAACCAGGGGCGAGCGTCGGCTTATTTGCGCTACAGCGGGCTGTTGGTTTGGATCGCCTCGGATGATTTGATTTTGGTCAAAGGCGGTGGCAGTCATCGGCGGCGTTACCTCGACTTCATGGCGGGGCAGCTTTACCCGCTTTATCGGCCCGCGCTCAAAGCTTACGAACGCGCATTGCGCTCGCGCAATTTTCTGTTCAAACGCGACGCCTCACCCGCTTGGGATCAGATTGATGCGTATAGCAAAATCCTGATCGAGAACGGTGCGATTCTTACTCGCTGCCGGCATGAATTGATCGCCGAGCTGGCTCCGCTGGCAGCTGAGGCGCAAAAACAGATCAGCGAGAGTGACGAAAATTTGCAGATCGAATACCGTGCCGCCTCCGGCGACGACGATGATCTGGCCGCCGAATTGCAGCGTCGCCGTGGCGACGAACAACGTCGTCGGCAGACGCTCGCCGGGCCGCAGCGCGACGATCTGATTTTCAAAGTGAACCAGATGCCGGCGGCCAAATTTGCCTCGGAAGGGCAACAGCGAACGCTCGCACTGGCTTTGAAACTGGCGCAGAGTCAGCTGTTTATCGAAAAAACCGCCCGCCCGCCGGTGCTGTTGATCGACGATGTATTTGGCGAACTCGATCCAGATCGCCGCAACGCCCTGATGCGGGTCTGGCCGACCGATTCACAAAAACTGATCACTACTACTCATCTCGATTGGCTGGATTCCAGTCGAGTGGATGCACGGATTTGGAAAGTGGAGGAGGCCCAGGTGGATGCGGCGGATTGAGAGTGATTCACAGCGGCTTGAATTCCTTGTTTTTTCTGGTTGTCAATTCCAAGGAGCGGGGTAAAGGTATCGCACTTCTCCGCCTTCGAGTGGGGATTACCAATCCGGTCGTCACTGATTCGACCGGAAAAAACACAAAAGGCTCGGTAGCTCAGTTGGTAGAGCAGAGGACTGAAAATCCTTGTGTCGGCGGTTCGATTCCGTCCCGAGCCACCTTTTGTTGATGGTAAACCACTTGGGTGCTCTACTTGCCCTGACTCATTACAGGGTAAATACTCACTTTCATATCGAAAGTCATAAAAAATGCGGTCGCCTTCAAAGATTAATTCGAGCCCGTCCTGAGCCACCTTTTGTGTTTGAGTGATCAGAAGGTAAATTTGGCCTGCATTTTCATGCCAATTCTATTGTTTTGGAAAGCGCCTTGGTCTCTTTGTCGTGGAATTCAACCACACGGCTGATTTTTGCATCCATGGTAGTGTCGCCTATTTGATCGAGGTAATGGCAGGAGGCGAAGTGCTGGGATTTTTCTGAATACTCGTCTTGCCAATCGCGGAATGTTTTTTCATCCGCGACACTCTTCCACGGAAAATGCTTTTTTGTCTGCTTTATTCCGCACCGCCACGGCTTTGGACTCAATCGTGCGCGAAAACATTCCTGCCGTTGGCAAAGTTTGACGTATAAAGGGTCGGCCCCGAGCAGCTCCATGATTCTAGACGTCGTGGTGGAGGTTGGGTCTGCGTGGATATGGGTGATGAGGTATCTCAGTCCAGCAAAAGTTCGATAAATGCGGACGCCGAATCTTGGATCGGATAAAGCTAAATTTTGCAGTTTGGCTATCGCCTCATGCTCGAATACCTCACGTGCGCAGGGACTCTTGGATCCGAATAGGCTTTTGACTAATTCTACAAAAAACGACAAACCTACAGGCTTAGGAAAATCCACGTCAACAAACATGGAGGAAGCCGTATTAAGCACCTTACATCCGTAGGAGTTGATACTGACCACGGCGTAGTTTGTTTCAGCATCATCGATCCATTCCTCCAATACCTCCTCCCGCAAAGGGCGGTTACCATAGAGATATTCGTTGCTGCTCGTTACTCCTTTTTCCCGTATGATATTCGCAATTGTAGTCGCTCGTTCAGCACCCATTTTTCGAGCTTCCTCCACACTAGAGTTAGACCATCCCCAGCATGAAAATGATTCACCATCTTCTCCAGTTGACGGATTTCGAGTCTGAAGAGGAAGCTTCGCCGAACCTTTTGCCCAGTATTTCGGGAAATTCATTTACAGTTTGATTTGTTTGTTAATAACTCTCTCATTCAGCTGATTTTCTGTAAGCTTGTCAATGAAAGAAGGTTCGGGGAAATATGCGGGTAGGAAAACCCGCACTCCTGCGGGGGAGTTTTTTTAGGGAGGCGGATTTTTCGGAAAATAACAAGGATCGCCCTGTTGATGTCTTACCCTTGGCACTAATATTTGAATAGAGGGCGGCCTTCGCGAGTTGTAATTGGGATTATTCCGGGCAAGTTTGGCAGGGTGTAGCGGCTAGATGTAGAAAAATTATGAATATCAAACAAGTCATCACTCCTTTTGATAAAGGTTTTTCCAAAGCGGAGCACCGGGCGGCAGCGAGACCGTTTAATTCGTATCAGCGAAGCAGGCCGTTGCAGAAATGGATGCGGGATATTTTTCGCAACCAGGTGCCGCAGGTTTTTGCTGAAGGGGAGGTTCATTTGTGTTCGGCCAGAGGGAAGTGGAACTTGAGGGCTTTGCTGGAACAAGAGTCGGTATTGGGGGATTTTGTGGTGAAATATTCTCTACGCTCACAAAGTAAAAATCCGCAGAAGCAGGGTTCGCTGGTGTTGAGATTGCTTTTGATGAACTCGCAGCAAACCTATATCCATATGGTTGAGGACGGTGGTTATGATTTGTCGGTGATTTCTTCAGATGCCAATGTGGCGGAGCAACTGTTGTTATCTTTGCGGGAGAAATTCCTCCCTACAGCCAAAGCTGCTAAAAAGAAAAAAGCATTTTTCAATCTGATCAATGTCACCAAAGAAAACGTGGAATCCAAGCGGATAAAAATGCGGGAGAACTATCAGCTGGCGAGTGATGATTTGAACTTACATTATGGTGATCAGTTTGCTGATTGGGAGCAGGGTTTTATTAAAAAACTGGGAGCTGGCTCGCAGGGACTGACGATATTGCGCGGCGACCCGGGAACCGGGAAAACCTATTTCATCAGGCATTTGATTTCGCGTTTGAGAGAAACCCATATCTTTTATCTGATCAATCTGACCGATTTTGATCTGCTCACCAGTCCTACCATGGTCGAATTCTGGAGTGAAGAGATGCGCGGTAGGGATCATCCCTTTGATATCAAAGGTGATCGGAAGAAAAAGAAAAAAATGAAGCGGGTTATCATCATTGAGGATGCTGAGCGTTTGTTGTCGGTAAGGACAAAGGACAGCTCCGGCAGTGTCAGTGAGCTGCTGAATATGTGTGATGGTCTGCTGGGGGATTTCCTGCAAGTGCACCTGGTTTGCACCGCCAACTGTCCGGTGGATGATTTTGATCCTGCGGTGGTGCGCTCCGGACGTCTGACAGCGATGAAAGAGTTTGTTCCCCTGGACTACACCCGGGCACGGGAGATTGCGGGTAAAATTGGCATCAAGCTGGAAGAGGGTAAGGAATACACCCTCGCAGAAATTTACAATCAAGCTCCAAACGGGGTGGAGGATGTGAAAGCGTCTGCGAAAATCGGATTCCAGTGAACTTGAATGAGTGGGTATGGCGCAAATAGGCGCGTATGAGAACTCGTTTTAGAACAGATTTGACTGCCTTTTTATTTGAAGGACGGACAGATTTGGAAATCTATCCTACGGCAAAAAGGCAACGGGTTGTCACCCGCAATTTTTGACCATTTGCGCGACTTCTTTTTTCACGGCGGCTTTCAGCTCCTTGGGGGCGAGGACTTTGGCTTGTCCTCCCCAGCTGAGGATCCAGCGGGTGACTTCTTTTAAGTTTCCCAGTTCGAGGCTCAGTTCAATCAGTGAGCCGTTTTTATTTTTCTGGGTGATATTCTGACTCGGGTGCCAGCGTCTTTCACTGACGAGTTGGGCCGCCCAGCCGGAGAAACGGATGCGGATTTTGTATTTGCCTCCATCGGCTTTGGTATTCTCCCATACTCCGAATCCGGACAGGTGTTCGCTGAGTTCAAAATCATCGGGGCGCACAAAACGTTTGGATTTTAACAGCTGCATGCCGGTGATGCGCTGGAAGGCAAAGGTTCTTTTGGCCTTTCGCTTCAGGTCGAAACCGACGACATACCAGCCACCATCGACCTCGGTGAGGTGGTAGGGTTGGAGATGGCGTGATTCTTTTTTCCGAGCACCGAGTTTTTTGTAATCGAAGCGGATTTCGTGACCTTTCAATACAGCATCGGTGATTTTTTCAAACAGGCGCACGTCAGCAATGGTCACTCCTGGTTCTTTTATGGAAAAAGCCTGGTCAAGATCTGTCCAGCGAAAGATCACTTGTCCCTGCATGGACGCGGCGATTTGGCGGAAGCTCTGTCCCAGTTGGGCTTCGAGCGGGGTGCCTTTCAGCGGCTCCAAGGCTTTCCTTGCTAAAAAGAGCGCCACGATATCCTCGGAAGTTGCTTTGAACATCGGGAAGTCCTGTACGGCCTTGTTGTAAAAGTAGCCGTGACGACTTTTGTCGTAAACGAGGGGCAAATCCAGCTCGTTCTGCATGTAGGTGATGTCCCGTTGGATGGTTTTTTTAGTGACACCTAATTTTTTGCTGAGATTAGTGCAGTTGGGATACTGGTTTCTGCGGATCTCGGTGTGTATTTTGAAAAAACGGCCTATGGGTGCGCGGGCATTGCTTTCCCTGGTTGTCGATCCTGTTCCTAGTGTCATGATGCTTTGAGTGTGGTGTTACTTTGCCCTGCCTTGTAATCGATTCTATCTGCTAAAAAAGCAAAATTGCCATTTGGAAGCAAGAATAATCCTGTATCCCCCCGAATATGTCCCACCCTATGGGCTAGGGTGATCATACTATGAAAGAAACGCATACTGAAATCGCTTATATCCTTGATCGCTCCGGCTCGATGGGGAGTCTTACGGAAGCTGCCATCACTTCATTCAACAGTTTTTTGAAGGCGCAGAAAAACGAAGCGGAGGAGGCTACCTTTACCCTGGTGCTGTTTGACGATGAGTATCTTCTTCATGCCGATGCGGTTCCGATTCGTGAAGTGGTGGAACTAGACGCGAGCACATACGTTCCCCGCGCATCGACCGCTTTGCTGGACGCCATTGGGCGCACGGTTGATAATATTGGCAAACGGCTGGCGGCTATGAAGGAGGATGATCGACCAGGAAAAGTCGTGATCGCCATCTTCACCGATGGAATGGAAAATTCTTCGACCGATTACTCTGAAAATATCATTTCGAAAATGATAAAGCACCAGCAGGACAAGTATAATTGGGAGTTCCTGTTTCTGGGAGCCAACCAGGACGCCATTGCCACGGCAGGGAGGATGAATATCCATGCGCATAATTCTTCCAATTTCCTATACAGTGGGTCAGGCCTGACATCATCAAGTGTGGCCCTGTCCCGAAAATTGAGTGCTATGCGGCAATCGGGAGCGGGGGTGATGAACGAGGATCTGAAGGTTCCACTGTCGGATATTGTTTCGGAGGAGGAAGGTAAGGTGGAGGGTTGAGCAGGATTTTAAATCAAAACGTCGATAAGAATGATGAAAATAAAATGCCATTTGGAAACCTTTCAATCGGATACCTTGTCATCAAGCAGTGACTGGGCAGTTGCGTCCGATACGAGTTTGCAGGTTCGTCCCAGCACTTTAAGGAATACGGAATCAAGGCCTGAGCGATCAAGCTCCAGGGGTTCTGGAAAAAAATTATTTATTGTGGGGGAAGTATATAATTGGGGAAACTTCACAGAGTGGGGCTTCGTTGGTGTGTTCAACGATTTTGAAAAAGCCGTCGGAGTTTGTTTGAATGAAAATTTTTTCGTCGCTCAAGCTGAGTTGAATGATGATTTCAACGATGTGGTCAGAGGTTGGCCGGGAGGGTGCTTTTTTCCTAGGTAGATGGGGTAAGATGTGATTTTGGTGAAGCTTTTGGCTCGTAATTGGTAGAGAGTTCAAATTTCATCAAGGGAAACCTGAAAGAGTGAGAGGCGGGGGATTTCCTCTTGCCGGAATTAGGTAGGGTGAATGCTGAAATTGTTTTCGGATCTGAGCGCGAATTACAAACGAGCGTTGAGAGAAAGTTTCGGTAAAAGGGTGAATTATGAGCAAGCTCAAAAAAAGGGGAGCAGTGCAGATTTTCATATCTGCAGGGTGGTGGTCCTTGCTTGATCGATACTGAACTCTATCCTTGGCGGACGAGTTGGGGGTCTTCTTGTGATCGCTGCCGTAAAACGGAGGGGGAATTGGTAGGTTTTCGAGAGTGACAGCGATTACAACAGCGGTAGCCGCTTTGCTGTTAAAGAATTAGAAAAAACGGTTATTCGTGATTCGATCTTAAAAGTTGTGAATTATGAATGATAAATGAGAACAAATATGGAAATTTGTTTTGCAGGGCTGAGCGGATTTTGGGGCGCTTGTGAAATTTTTCACAAATTAACCTTGCGGTTTTTTTTAGGCGGCATATAAGAAGCGATGCCTTGTGATTTTTGTGGTTGATTCAAGCTTCGCTGGCATGTTTTACTCTTCGTTCATTCGATGCAAATTCATTTGATAGACCAGACCTTTTCACACGCCATTCTCGCGGCGGGCGGTATTAATGCGCCCCATATCCCCGGGTTGGGCAGTTTGTCGAACTCGATTCTGGTTGCGGTGATCGTGACGACGGTGATTTTGTTGTTCACTCGCATGGCAACGCGCAAGATGGCACTGGTGCCGGATGGTAAACAGAACTTTGTCGAGTTTGTGGTCGAGTTTCTTTACGGCCAGGTAGAGGAGATTGTAGGTGAAAAGGTGGCGCCGAAAGTGTTCCCTTTATTAGCGACTTTGTTTGTTTTTATCCTCAGTGCCAACTGGTTCGGGCTGATCCCCGGGGTGGGAACGATTGGTTTTGGCGAGAAGGTGGGCTTTTTGATGATCGATCCGGATGATCACAGCTTTGTCCCTCTGTTGCGTCCAGCGACGGCAGATTTGAACATGACTTTTGGCATGGCTGCGGTTTTCATGTTCATGTGGGTGTGGATCACAGTGAAGGAGACGGGGGTGATTGGCTTTTTTAAACACGTTTTTGCGCCCAAGGGAGGCTTGACGGGTTTCATGTGGTGGGCGCTGTTGCCGATCTTCATGTTTGTCGGAGTGATCGAGATCATTTCTATCATGTTTCGCCCGGTTTCACTGTCCTTTCGTTTGCTGGGTAATGTTTATGCGGGGGAGACGCTGCTGCACTCGATGGGCAATATCGGTGCGTTGATGGGAATGGGGGAGTGGCCTTCGAGAATTCTAGGCGTATTGGTGCCCTTGCCCTTTTATTTCATGGAAATCCTGGTTGGCCTGATTCAGGCGATCGTATTCACTTTATTATGTGCGGTGTATGTGCAGCTGTCGACGGCTCACGATGAGGATGACCATTGATTAAAAATTTATAGAATTTTGTTCCTGGGACCATCCGTAGTGAGTGGGCGGGGATAAACACAAAACAACAACTAAAGAAGGAAAATAATATGTCTGGATTTGAAATGATATTAGCAGCTGCAGAACCTGCAGCACACGCAGCGGCAGCAGTGACAGGTGGTCTGCAATTCAACGGTTTCTTCTCACTGGGCCTCGCTGGTCTGGGAGCAGGTATCGGTGTGGGGCTTGTTGGAATGGCAGCCGCTCAGTCGGTGGGTCGTAACCCAACGGCTTTTGGTAAAATTCTGACTATCGGGATTATCGGAATGGCGTTGGCGGAAGCTATCGCTATTTACGGTCTCTTGATGGCGATGAAATAATCACCGCTGCAGAAAAGTTCAGCCTGCAGGGCGCGAGTCCTGCGGGCAGTTCCAGATAACAACACTTTTAATACCATGGGCGAGCTGCTTGATACTTTTGGATTCACTTTGGGAAAATTTATTTCCCAGGTTATCATTATTTTCATCGTTTATTTGATCCTGAGCAAATTTGCTTTTGGTCCGGTGATGGCGATGTTGGAAGAGCGTCGTCGGCGTATCGCTGACGGGGAGGCTAATCTGGAAAAAATCCGCGAGCAGATGGAGCAGGCGGAGGCCAATGTGCAGCAGATGCTGGACAAGGCGAATGCTGACGCAGATCGTTTGATCTCCGAAGCCAAGGAAAGTGCCGAATCAGTGCGTGAACAAAAAACGCAGGACGCGATTTCGGAAGCCGGTCAAATCATCGCCAAGGCGAATGAGGCGGCGAAGCTCGAACACGAGCAATTGATGACGGAGCTGAAACGTGACTTCGGTCGTTTGGTGATCGATACCACAGGTAAGGTCACCGGCAAGGTTTTGGACGACAAGGATCAGGAGCGTATCAACCAGGAAACGGCTGGTCAGGTGGCTTTGTAAGAGTCTAATTTTTTTTGAGATGAAAGGTAGCAAAGACGCCCAGCGCATCGCCCGCCAACTGCTGAAAGCCACCGTGAGTAGCGGTCAGGTGGACGGCAGCACGGTGAAGACGGTGCTGAGAAAACTGGCAACAGATAAACCGCGAGGTTATCTGGGGGTGATCAATGCTTACGCCCACTTGGTGCGACTTGAGTTGGAAAAAAGCCATGCGGTGATCGAAAGTGCGAGTCCGTTGGGGGCTGCTTTGGAGGTCAGTGTGGTGGCAGATTTGAAGGGTAAATATGGTGAGCAGATCACCTCGGAATTTAAGCATAATCCCGAATTGCTGGGCGGCATGAGAGTGCGAGTCGGTAGTGATGTGTGGGATGGCAGTGTGCGCAATCGCTTGGAGCGTTTGCGTGAGAAGATTGGCTGAGGGTCAGTGGAATAGAGCGGTATAGGTTTTAAGAAGATTTTAATTTTATTTTAATAAACGAGTCATGAGTAACATCCTGCAGGAACTGGAATCGGAAATTGCGAGTCTAAAAACATCGGTGACGAAGTCAAACGTCGGTGTGGTTCGCGAAATTGGTGATGGCGTGGCGAAAATCGAAGGTCTCAGCGACGTGATGTTGAATGAGATGATCGAATTTCCCGGCGGTCTTTATGGACTAGCCTTGAACCTTGAGGAAACGGAAGTCGGAGCGGTGTTGCTCGGTGATGGATTGAATGTCAAAGAGGGTGACGAAGTTCGCACTACGGGACGTTTGTTGCAGGTAACGGTGGGTCGCGAAATGCTCGGCCGCACGGTGGATGCTCTGGGCCAACCTCTTGATGGCAAGGGTGAGATCAAATCGGATGTGCAGTATCCGGTGGAAAAAATCGCTCCCGGTATCATCGCTCGTCAGAGTGTGAGTGTGCCGGTGCAGACGGGGATTCAGGCGATCGACGCGATGATTCCTGTTGGTCGTGGTCAGCGTGAATTGATCATCGGTGACCGTCAGACGGGCAAAACTACGATTGCAGTGGATACGATTATTTCTCAGGCCAATCAGAACCGCGCGGCGGCTGAGGGGAAGTTGAAGGATCACAAACCTATTTACTGTATTTATGTCGCGATTGGACAGAAACTGTCTAACGTGGCGCGAATCATCCAGACCTTGGAGAACGCGGGTGCGATGGAATACACCACGGTGGTTTCAGCAGCGGCTTCGGAGCCGGCTACCAATCAGTTTTTGGCTCCCTACACCGGTTGTGCGATTGGTGAGTGGTTCATGGATCAGGGTGAGGATGTGCTGATCGTATTTGATGACCTTTCCAAACACGCGGTGGCTTACCGTCAGATGTCATTGGTGCTGCGCCGTCCTTCTGGACGTGAGGCTTATCCGGGTGATGTGTTTTACCTTCACAGCCGTTTGCTGGAGCGCTCTGCGCGTCTGAGTGAAAAAGAAGGTGGAGGTTCGATGACTGCCTTGCCGATTATCGAGACTCAAGCGGGCGATGTGTCTGCTTATATTCCGACCAACGTGATTTCGATCACCGACGGTCAGATTTTCCTCGAAACGGATTTGTTTTATCAAGGCATCCGCCCAGCGATTTCGGTGGGTCTGTCAGTGAGTCGTGTGGGTTCTGCTGCGCAGACCAAGGCGATCAAGAAGGTGTCGGGAACGACCAAATTGGATTTGGCTCAGTATCGTGAGTTGCAGGCTTTTGCCCAGTTCGGTTCGGACTTGGATGAAAAGACCAAGGCGACTTTGGATCGTGGAGCGCGCATTGTGGAGCTGTTCAAACAGAATCAGTATTCACCGATTCCATTAGAACTGCAGGTTTCGACTCTTTGGGCGATGCAGAACGGACACTTTGACGACGTTGCTGTGGAGCATGTGAAAGATTGTCAGTTGAAGATGGAAGAATTCCTTTCTACTCGTAAAGACGAGCTGATGGGCAAGCTGCGTGATGAAAGGGCGATCACTGATGAAATCGGTGCTGATCTGAAAACGGCAATTGAAGATTTTAAAAATAGTTATAAAAGCCCTGTAGCTGGCTAAGCGTCTGAGGATGCGATTTTGCGGAGACCCTTTTACTCAAACGAACTGACCATAAAGACCAACCTTATTTAATTTTCGATGGCTAACACCCAGGACATTCGCCGACGTATCAAGTCGGTTAGCAACACCGCACAGATCACCAATGCGATGCAATTGGTGGCGGCTTCGAAGATGAAAAAGGCGCAAGATTTCGCCACGTCGGGACGCCCTTATGCGGATTTGCTGAACGGTGTGCTGGTCAATCTGAAAGCCAATACAGATGAGGAGGCTCATCCACTGTTGGAAGAGCGCGAAGGTGGCAAGACTTTGGTGGTGGTGATCACGACTGATAAAGGTTTGTGTGGTGGTCTGAATACGAACTTGCTGAGAAAGGTCACTGATGTGGGTGATGACGAAACCGCTTATGTGACGGTGGGGCGGAAAGGTCGTCAGGCGTTGGCTCGCTTGAAGAAAAATTTGGTGGCGGATTTTGAAATGTCTGACCCAGCCGATTTCGCTGAAGCGAAGCTGGTGGCAAAATATGTGATGGATCAATTTCTCGCTGGGGAATACGATCAGGTGAAGGTGGCGTTCACTAATTTCATCAGCACGCTGAGTCAGGAGCCGACGATTGAAACGCTGTTACCGATTCGCCCGATTGATCTGGGACGTGATAAGGATTTTGTTGGAATGGGCGGTGAGAGCGAGCCGATAGAGGTGGGTGAAGTGGTCGAGGGTGATTATATTTTTGAACCAAGTGCGGTGCAGGTGTTGGGCTCAGTGGTGCCTCAGTATGTGAACTACCAGGTATTCCAGATGATGCAGGAATCGAGAGCATCGGAGCACAGTGCTCGGATGGTGGCGATGAAGAGCGCGACGGATAACGCGAACGAAATGATTAAGGATCTGAAGTTGGAATACAACAAGATTCGACAGGCGGCGATCACGACCGAGCTGCTGGATATCACGACAGCTATGAAGTCGCTGGATTAAGGGGAAAAGTAGTATTTTAGTTAAAATTTAGGATTAGAATTAAGTTAGGAGAAAAAGAAAAAAATGAGCAACCAAGGCACAATTGTTCAGGTTATCGGACCGGTGGTAGATGTTGATTTTTCGGATGCCGAAAAATTGCCCGATATTTATAATGCATTGCAGATCGAATATGATCTCTACGGCAAGACTACTAAATTGACTCTCGAAGTTCAATCGCACTTGGGTGACGGTTGGGTGCGCGCGGTGGCGATGTCCACTACAGAAGGTCTCAAACGTGGAGTCAAAATCACCGACATGGGTGAGCCCATCACAGTGCCAGTGGGCGCGGGTGTTCTTGGACGTATTTTTAATGTGACGGGTGATGCAGTGGACGAACGCGGGGAAGTCTCGACGACCAAGCGTTATCCGATTCACGCTTCGGCGCCTCCTTTGACCGATCAAAGCACCTCGTCGCAGGTGTTGGAAACAGGCATTAAGGTGATCGACTTGATTTGCCCTTTCACCAAGGGTGGTAAAGTGGGCGCTTTTGGTGGTGCAGGTGTGGGCAAGACGGTGGTGATCATGGAGTTGATCAACAACATCGCTAAAGGTCACGGTGGTTATTCGCTTTTTGCTGGAGTGGGTGAACGAACTCGTGAGGGTAATGATTTGTATTGGGAAATGAGCGAGGCTGGTGTGATTGACCAAGAAGACTTGAGTAAATCAAAAGTGGCTCTGGTTTACGGTCAGATGAACGAGCCGCCAGGGGCTCGTCTGCGTGTGGCTTTGTCCGCATTGGCGATGGCTGAGTATTTTCGTGATGAAGAGAACCAGGACGTGTTGCTCTTTGTGGATAACGTTTTCCGTTTCTCACAAGCAGGTTCTGAGGTGTCTGCTTTGCTGGGGCGCACGCCGTCGGCGGTGGGTTATCAGCCTACGCTGGCTACTGAGATGGCAGCGATGCAGGAGCGAATCACTTCGACTAACAAAGGATCGATCACTTCGTTCCAGGCGGTGTATGTGCCGGCGGATGATTTGACTGACCCGGCGCCGGCAACCACATTTGCTCACTTGGACTCGACAGTGGTATTGGAACGTTCGCTTGCTGAGCTGGGTATTTATCCGGCGGTGGATCCGCTGGCTTCGACTTCGAATGCTCTGGCTCCCGATGTGGTGGGCGAAGAGCACTACAAAGTGGCTCGCGGGGTGCAAAATGTGCTTCAGCGTTATAAGGATTTGCAGGACATCATCGCGATTCTTGGCATGGATGAGTTGAGCCCTGAGGACAAGCAGATCGTGTTCCGTGCTCGTAAACTCCAGCGTTTTCTTTCACAGCCTTTTGCGGTGGCGAAGGTGTTCACCGGTCATGACGGGCAGTATGTGTCGATCGAAGAAACGGTTCGTGGTTTTAAAGAAATTCTCGAAGGCAAACACGATGATGTGCCCGAAGCGAACTTCTACATGAAGGGCGGCATTGATACAGTGGACAAGAGTTAATCTAGTTTCACTGTGTGAACAGGGTTTTTGAGTTAAGAAGCTTTTAATAATAACGACCATGGCTTTCCGTCTTGATATTGTAACTCCGGATAAACGAACTTTTTCTGATGACGTTGACGGGGTGGTGATTCCGGGAAGCGAAGGGGAGCTCGGTGTGTTGGAAGGTCACGCGCCGCTGGTGACGACTTTGTTGCCTGGTGAGCTACGCTACACCAAAGACGGCCAAGAGGAAAGCCTTGCTGTAGGTGAAGGGGTGGTTGAAATCACTCGTGAGAGTGTTGCGGTATTGACAGACCTCGCGGTATCTTCTGATGAAATTGATGAAGCTGCTGTCGAAGAAGCTCTCAAACGGGCTGAGGCGGCTCTCTCGGAGAAGGTATCCGACGAAGAGATCGCCACGGTGGAGGCTTCGATCCAGAAGTCGCTGGCTCAGTTGACCTTAAAACGCAAGCGCCGTAAGCAGATTTAGCAGGGAAGGCTGTTGTTAGGCCGCTAAGCGTTCCGATCGTGGAAAGGGTCAGACCTCATGCCTGTTCAGACCTCATGCCTGTTTCAACTTGTGTAGGTGAGTTGAGGTAGAGGGGTGGGGGGCTACACGAGTTCTGCCATCGTTTTGAGCAGGGCCTGGCTGACTTCTTCGACGCTGGCTTCGGTCATGCAGCGGAAGTCGAGTGGGCATTCGCGGAGGAAACAGGGGCTGCAGTCGACGTGGCGGCGGATGATGCGGTGGCCGTGGCCGAGTGGGCTGGTGAGAGCCGGTTCGGTGGAGCCGAAGATGGATACGGTAGGGATGCCGAGAAAAGCGGCGAGGTGCATGGTGCCGGTATCGTTGGTGAGCAGTAGGTCGCATTGCTTGAGCTCGTCGATCATCTCGCTGATGGTGGTTTTGCCAACCAGGTTGCGACATCCAGGAGGGGAGTAAAGTTGCTCGAAATGTTCACCAATTCCTTTTTCTGCTGGGGAGCCGATTACGATGCAGCTGCTTTGGTGTTTTTTATAAGCCTGTTCGGCGGTTTGGGCAAAACGTTCGATGGGCCAGCGTTTGGCATTGCCGTATTCGGCGCCTGGGCAGATGCCGAGCTTGAGTGGTGGATTATCGGGGCAGGAGGCTTTTTTTGCTAGTGGTGGGAAATCAAATAGGCTGGAGTCGTCAGTATGGGCACCCATTTGACGGATCACTTCGAGATAGGTGTGGGCGTGATGAGGAGGCGGAGTGGTGATTTTTTTAGGGGCTTTGGGGATCTGGTGGAGTAGCCAGCTACGGAAGTGGCCACGATTGCCGACGATGCGTGGGATGCCGACGAGGAAGTATTCGATCGCAGAGCGGGCGGAGTTGGGGAATAACAAGGCGGCTTCAAAATACAGCGATTGCCGGCGGACGGTGCGTGCAACTTGTAAGGGATTGGCGGAGCGAGGGGTGGTCAGCACATGATCGACTTCGCTGACTTGCTGCCAGAAAGGCAGTAGGTTTTCGCGGCAGTGAATGGTGAGCTCCATATCGGGGCGGCCTTTTTTCAAAGCGCGGATGGCGGGTACTGCCATGCAGGCGTCGCCGAGCGGGTTGGGTGAGCGAACGATGACGCGGTAGGGTTTGAGTTTGCTAGGATCACCGGCCCAGATGCCACGTCGGTAGTCGGATAGCAGGAAGCGGGGGTTGGGGGTTTTCCAGCGGTCGTGAACCCAGAACCATTCTGCGGGCGAGTTACGGATGAAGTTTTCCAGCGCCAGATTGAGTTGGGCGGTGATGTCGTTGATTTTCTGGTGAGGCTTGGTGGCGGTGGATGGGGCGGTCACCGGGGGGGAGTAGGTGACGGTCCAATGTCCGGGACGATCAGCGCGCACGCCGACGGGGATGATGGCGGCGCCGGTGCGCTGGGCGAGTAGAGCGGGCAGATTGGTGGTCGAAGCGAGGCGCCCGAATAGTGGGCACCAGACTCCGCGATCTCCTGCGTGTTGATCGATCAGGATGCCGACTCCGCCGCCTTCGCGCAGGTGTTTGAGTGGGCCGTAAAATCCACTGGAGCGGTCGAAGAGTGTGAGTCCGGATTTGCGTCGTCGTCGCACGACAAGTTCATTTAAGTAGGGGTTGGACAGGCGTTGATAAAGGGTGGAACGGGGGATGTCGGGGCCGAGAGAGGGGATTTGGGAGAGGATTTCCCAGTTGCTGAGGTGAGCGATGGTGGTGATCACGCCTTTGCCGTCTTGGGCGGCTTTTAGGATATGTTCGCGGCCTTCGTAAGAGACACATTGCTCGACGGCGGTGGTGGGCATCAGGGCGATTTTGATACTGCAGAAAAAACTTCGTCCCAGCGCGCGAAAATGCTGGCGGGTTAGTTGGCGAATTTGGCTGGTGTTTTTTTCACCGTCAAAAGCGATGCTGAGGTTACGCCATGCCAGACGTCGGTAGGAGCCGCCGAAAAAATAAGCGATTGAGCCGACCAGGCTGCCGATGCGCCAACACCATGCCAGTGGCAGGAGGCCAATGAAGACTTCGAGGCAGCGGTAGGTGGCGTAAGTTGCCAATTGTCCGCAGTTGACAAGAAGTCCGGGTGATCGTTGGGCGTTTCCCATGGAGTATGGAGAAAAACGCTTAATATAATCGCATCAAAGGGGTCGATGCAAGTCGTCTGGCTCTTAACCGAACCAGACAAGAGCCGGCGTTATTTGGCCTTGTCGCTGGCAGCGGGTTTGCTGTCCGCTTTTTTGTCGTCTGCTTTTGCGTCTTTTGCAGGAGCAGGCTTGGAAGCGTCACTTTTAGCGGCTGCTTTTTTTGGAGAATCTTTTTTAGCTGCGGGAGCCGTTTTTTTATCGCTGGCTTTTTTGCTGTCGGTAGCCGGGGTGTTTGTAGCGGCAGCCGCTGGAGTAGCTTCTGGAGCTGGAAAACCAGGAATAGGCTCTGCTTTTTGAACATTTTCGAGAATATTGCCAACGTCGCGTTGGTTTTTGTAGTGGCGAGTATTGAGCACTGTTAGTAAAATGGCGACTCCAAAAAATGCAACGGTGAGCCAGACGGTGCTTTTTTGCAGCACATCGGTGGTTTGCGCACCGAAAGTATCGTTCATCATGCCGCCACCAAAAGCAGCGCCAAGTCCTTCTTGTTTAGGACGTTGCATGAGAGTGACGAGGATGAGCAAAAGGCTCACCATCACCAGGAAAACGGTCAATAATGTGATGACTATGGACATAGGGCGCGCAATATGGAGTAGGGAAGGCCTTTTGTAAAGAGCGAATCGACGGGTGGAAAACAGGCTTGTGTGAGGGGCTGAATGGCATGGAGTTGAGGAAAACCTGAGAGAAGATATCACCAAGCGGTCCAACCGCCGTCGATCAGCATATTCTGTCCGGTCATGTAGGAGCTGGCCTGGGAGGCGAGGAAAACGATGGCCCCTTTGAGCTCGTCGGGTTTCCCCATGCGGCCCATTGGACATTTTTCCTCCAGGCGGCTGACCAGTTCGGCGGACACGGCTTCGCCAGGGAAGGGGCCGGGGCTGAGGCAGTTGACCCGCACCTGGTCTTTGGCCCAGCAAACCGCAAGATGGCGGGTCATGTGGATGATGCCCCCTTTCAGCGCGTGGTAGCCGACTGGGCTGATGGCGCAGATGTCTTTGTAAGTATCGGGATAGGAGCCGACGACGCCATACATGGAGCCGATCATGATTACGGAGGCGGACTCGTTTCGTTCGACGCAGTGGTCGCGCAGCAGGCGGGCGAGCAGGAAGTAGCCGGTTTGATTGGCCAGTTGACGATTGAATTCTTCGGCGCTGACATCTTTCCAGTCCTTGCCGAGGGCTTCGTTGCCGTTGTTGATTAGAATATCGAGCCCGTTGGTTTTTTCAAGGGCTTCGGAGAATCCTCGATTGATGAAATCTTCGTCCATGTGGTCGAGGGCGATGCCGACATGCTCGGCACCGCTCACAGGGGGTAGGGCGGTGGCTATGGCTTCGGCGCGTCCGGCATCGCGGCTTGTGACGACGAGTCGGCAACCGGCTTCGGCGAGGGCGTCGGCCATGGCTGAACCGAGGTAGCCGCTGGCTCCGGTGATGAGTGCGGTTTTTCCGGTGAGATCAAAGAGGGTGGGTAGCGATACTGACATGGTAGGCAAGGTTGGAGAGTGATGAATAGAGGGGGTGTTAGCCAATGGGGATCCAGGGAGGTTGCTGGGAGCTTTTTAGAATGGCGAGGCAGGCGAGTAGGGTGTGTTTGGCTTCAGCGAGGGTGCAGGCAGGTTTGTTTTTGCCCTCGATGGCATCGAGGAAGCTATTGGCTTGATGGGTGAAGAGGTCGTCACGGCCTATAGTGAAATTCTGATATTGCCATTCGCCCTCGGGTTCGGTCAGCCAGCCCCAGCGATTGCGTTGGTAGTCAAAACGTAAGGTGCCTTTTTCGCAGACGATGGTGATACTGGTTTCGTTAGGGGCTTGATGTTGGTTGGAGCTGAAAACTCCCATGATCTCGCTATTTTCGCCATGCCGGGTTAAAACGTTGGCGGAGTCTTCGACTTCGACCCCGTCGAGTTTGAGGTGGGCGGCATCGGCAAGGATCCGGGTGGTGGGGCCGACCAGCCACTCAACGGCATTTAATACGTGAGGCAGGCTGTCTTGGATCAAGCCGCCACCGGCGGCATGGTTGTTGTAATAAATTTCCCGGTAAGCGGGGCGGTAAGTGGGGAAGTGTTGGGCGGAGAGGGTGATGACTTCCAATGGTTTGCCGAAGGTGCCGCTGTCGATGGCTTTTTTCATTGCTTGGACAATGGGGTGGGCACGGTAGACAAAAGCGACACTGGTGATGAGTTTTTGTTGTTCGGTGTATTGGATCAAATCGTCGATGCCTTCCGTGCTGGTGGAGAGTGGCTTTTCGATCAAGAGGTGGCAACCGGCTTGGGCGCAAGTCTGGGCGAGCGGGATGTGCAGGTGGGCGGGAGCGGCGATCAGGGCAGCGTCAGGTTTTTGCTCCAGAGCAGTTTCCAGATTGTCGTAACGTGTAGTGATGCCGTAGCGTTCGCCGACTTGGTTGCGGAGTTCATCATTAAGCTCGCAGATGGTGAGTTCAACACGTTCGGTAGCCTGAAAACAACGCAGGTGGCGTTCGCCGATCGAGCCGACACCTATGATGAGTAAGTGGATTTTTTCTTTCATGGGGTGTTTTTTATTGGTCTGGAAAATCGTCCTGGCTTTCTTCTTCATGTCTGAGCTTCAGGAGTTTCCATACGTGTTGGCGGAAAGCTTTGTCCCAAAGCTCACCATCGCCGGATTGATAGTCGTAGAATCCTTTGCCGCTGACCGCACCACGGTCATTCTGGTCGATCATTTCCTGAATGAATTCTGGTGGCGAGTCGGAGTTGTCCAGAGTGGGCCAAATGGTTTTCATTGCTCGCCCATAGAGGGCGGGCCCACCGGAAATATCCATCCAGCGGAAAGGGCCGGTCATTGACATAAATACGCCAAGGGTATTGCGCACGGCGTTATCGATACTGGCAAAGTCGCTGACGCCTTCGGCAACGAGGTTCGCTGCCTCTCGGTACATGGCGTAACCTATGCGATTGACCACAAACCCAGGTAAATCACGATTGATCAGGCAGGGTTCTTTTCCTAACATTAGTCCAAGTCGATGGGCGGCTCCGAAGGTGCTGTCGTTGGTTTGTTCTCCACGGATGATTTCCATGAAGGGCTGGGCGTAGGCGGGTTGGCAGAAGTGCATGCCCAGAAAGCGGTCGGGGTGCTTTAGTTGTTGTTGAAAGTCGGACAGGGGCAGTCCCGAGGTGTTGGTGCTGACGGGGGTGTCGGCATTGACAACCTCTTCGATTGAGCTGAAAACTGCAGCCTTGATTTTGGCATCTTCGGCGACGCTTTCAATGATAAAATCACAGTCCTGGAATTCAGCGCAGGAGTTTTCGACTTGTAGCCGGTCTTGCCAACCGTCGAAGTCATCTTGCTTGGCGCCGCCGTGTTCGATCAGTTCGCTTAAAGCCGTGGAGACCCGTTGAGGCAGTTGCTGTCGGGCATCGGAGTCGAGGTCGGCTGCCACTACTTTCAAGCCTCGGGATAAGATGAGCGCGACGATGTCGGCACCAAGCAGTCCCAGTCCGATCACGCCGATTTTTTGTAACTGTTCTTGTGCTTGCATGGTTTAAAGTTCAGTTTTTCAGCCCTAGCAGACTCAAGCTGTCGCGGTAGATCATTTTTTCGATTTCATCGTCGTTCAGGCGTGCGGCGGCGGTGGGGGCGAAGTTTTGATTCAGTCGATGCAGGCCGGCGATGGTTTCATTGATGGTGGTGAAAGGGTAGTCGGTGCCGAACAGCACTTTGTCCCAGATGCCGTATTCCTGCACCAGCATCAGAGAGTGATACAGTTGGTGGGGGCGGTAGTGTAGGGCGCTGATGTCGGTGAAAACGTTGCGGTGTTTGCGCGCAACGACGATGGCTTCGCCTTCGTAGGGGTGACCGAGGTGCGCCATGATGATTTTAACTTCGGGAAAGCGGGTTGCGACCGGGTCGAGATGGCGGGGCAGGGTGCATTCGAGCGGGGCTTGTGAAATGAAGGTGGTGCCGGTGTGTAGTAATACGGGCAGTTGGTGGTCGCTGGCATACTGCCAAAGCTCGTCGAGTTTGGTGTCGTCGGGTTTGAAGCCCGCGTACATCGGCAGCAATTTAATTCCTTTGAGGTCGAGTTTTTGATGGCCGTTGCGCATTTCATCCTGCCAGCCGTTGATGGTCGGGTCGATGGATAGGAATCCGGTTATGTCACTGGGGGACTGTTTGACATAGTCGGCTACATGCTGATCATCGACCCACAGTCCACTGAGTTTGGCTTTGCCGCCGAAGACGATGGTGTGGACTGCCTCATCTGCGGGTATGGTTTTCCGATATTCGTCGTAGCGGACGGTCAAGTCGACTTCAAGACCGGCGCGGGCTTGTTTGGCTTGCTCGATGAAGTCTGCGGAAAAGTGCTGTGGGTATTTCCAAGCGTGGCTGTGGACGTCGACGATCATGGTGGGGGGGGGGTGGGTGAAATCGTTATTCAGGGAAAGGCATCGACTGCTAACTTCGCCTTGTCTAGATGAATTTGCTCATTTTAAAAGAGGGTCTCACATTTTGAGAGGATGAGTTGCCAGAGCGGCCAGTTTTTTACTGTATTGGATCGGTGAGTGGTCACGGATGCATTCGGGTGGGTGGGGGCTGTTGAAGGTGCGGGTGAGATAGGTGAGGGGCTTGTCGGGAGCCCAGTCTTCGTTGGCCAGGGTCTCAGGCGCAGGATTGTGCTGAGCTTCTCCGTTTTCGTCGAGGTAGATGAAATGTCCCGTATGATGGAAATCGAAGGGTTGTAGTTGATCTACGGTTTGCGGTAGCAGGGTGACGATGTCGTGGTGGTTGCAGATGCGAAAATGAGGTGGGTGGTCGAGTTGATCTCGGAAGGCGGCGTTGCCAATGCGGGGGGATCCAAAGGTGTAGAGTTGGGCGGGGGCTTTACGTAGGGCTGCCATGGTGGCGAGGGCGGCGCCGAGGCTGTGACCGGTGTAGATGAAGGGGCCGGGGATATCGGCGATGACGGGTTCGATCAGTGGCCAGATACGGTCGAATAGAATCTTGAAGCCACTGTGAACGTAGGGTTCTTCAGAATTGGGGGTTGCCGTTTTTTTTGGATGCCAGCGGGTGGGTGCGGGGCTGAGGTTCAGCACCCATTGACGGAAACGGCTGGTGCCTCGAAAACAGAGGATGTGATAAATGTCGGCAGGCTGCCCAGCGGGGTGGCAGTGGTAAATGGCGGCGTGGGTGCCGGTTTTGTGGATGGAATGAATCTCTTTAAACGTGGTGTTTTCCAAGTAGTCAAAACGGATGATTTTTTTCCACGGCTTGCGCCCTTCTTTGTTGTCGGGGGTGTAAACCAGGCGGCAGAGTTCGGACAACCACCAGGCATTTGCCGGGGTGAATTTTACTGCGCTGGGATCGAAAGCGGGGAGGACTGTGTTTTCAGGTTGTTCGAAATAGGGGGGGTAGCCCTGGGGTTTCATTACGCTGTCCCAGCTGCCAAGAATCTGGCGCGCTTCGTCTTTCAGCGCTTGCTGTTTTGAAGGCGGATCGTTGGGTTGGTCGGCCATGAAGCAAAGTTACACGGAGATTTTGGAAACTGCAATGTTACCGCCAAAACAGATCGCGACATCGGAGCCGGGGCTTTGTGGGCGTTGACTGTAGTCGCCGGTATAGACGTAGCCGCCTTCGGTGGATTTGAAGCTATTGGGCAGGGGTTGGCGTTCGGGTGGGCAGTCGAAAACGATTTCAGGTTCGGCGGCATCGGGTGGTAGATGGGGGAGGTTGATGTTCCAAAAAACTCCATCGCCAGTTTTTTGATTGAGCAGGATTTTTAATACTCGTGCAGCACGGTGGCTGGCAGTTTCCCAATGCAGGGGGAGCTCGTTTTTAAGATAGTGGGAAATCGCGAACGCGTGCACGCCGTGGTAGGCGGCTTCGCGGGCAGCGGCGACGGTTCCGGATATGTAAAGGTCGTGTCCCATGTTTCCTCCTGGATTGATGCCGGAAAGGATCAGGTCTGGCTTGCAGGGCAGCAGTTCCGTCAATCCAAGCCGAACACAATCGGCAGGAGTTCCGGAGACGGAATAGTGTTGCGTATCGATTTGTTCGACTTTGATCGGGCTGTAGGTGGTGATGCGGTGGCCATTTTGAGAGAGTTCGCGGTCAGGCGCGACGGTGAAAATCTTGCTGGCATTGATGCCCAGTGAGCGGCAGACATCATACAGGGCGGCAAGCCCGGGAGCGGTGATTCCGTCGTCGTTGGTGATAAGGATGGTCATGGGAGAGGCGCTAGGCTTTAGGTGGATTAGGCAGTAGGAAAGAGGCCGCAAATGTGGAACGGGGTTGCCAATCCGTGCAGCATAGAATTGCGGGAGATTTTAGCAATGATATTTCAGGAATCCGTTTGAGCCATTTGTGTGGGGAACAGCAGGCAGGGTGTTTTTTTACCAATGCCGATCACTTGATAGACTTTTTTTTGAGGCGGGGTAAAGTTCTGGATAATGAAGATATTTTATCAAGTAGGAGCTTTGTTTTTGTGCACGCTGTTGGTGCTGTCGTGTGGGGGAGAGAAGCAGGAGCCTGTGGTTGAAGCCGTAAAGCCGGGGCCTGCACCTGTGGTGGAGGATGTCAGGATTGTGATGAAAACCGATAAGGGAGATATCCAAGCGACGATGTTTGCCAGCAAGGCTCCGATCACGGTGGCGAGTTTTCTCAATTTGGCGAAGCGGGGTTATTATGACGGCTTGAGCTTTCACCGGGTGGTGGAGGATTTTGTGATTCAGGGAGGGGATCCGGATGGCACGGGTAAAGGTGGGCCGGGATATTTCCTGCCAAATGAAATCGCGCCGGGTTTGAAACATGACAAGGTCGGGGTGTTTTCGATGGCGAGGAAGTCGAAACCGGATACAGCAGGCAGCCAGTTTTTTATCACCCTGGGGGTGACGGAGCATTTGGATGGGGGGTATTCGATTTTTGGGGAGGTGAATGAAGGTCTGGAGGTGGTGGAGTCGATCGAGGTGGGGGATAAAATTGTGGGGATTAAAATTTTGGATTCAACGGACAACTTGTTCAAAGCGCAAGAGCAGCGCTTGAAGCAGTGGAATCAAATTCTGGACCAGCGTGAAGCCAAGTGAGTCAGCATAACAACAGCTTGGAGGAGGACGGCAGGATCGATTATTTTGATCGTTATGCCGGTGCGATCAAGACCGAGAAAATCTATGGAGAGGCCTATTTGCGTTGGGCTTACGAAACCCTGCCGGGAAGGTTGATGCTGGCGGCGGTGGTTAAGCGGGCTTTGTTTTCGCGGTGGTATGGCTGGCGCATGGATAAGGGGGCAACTCGGGAATTGATTGAGCCTTTTATTGATCAGTATGAACTGGATGCAGACGAGTTTGTTGAAAACTGCGAGGACTTTGAGAGTTTTAATGCTTTTTTCTCGCGTAAGCTCAAGGCGCAAGCTCGGCCGATTGTGGGTGGAGACGAGGTGGCAGTTTTTCCGGCGGATGGGCGGCATCTGGGTTTTCAGGATGTCAGTGAGGTGGATTCTATTTACTGTAAGGGACAGCGCCTTTCGTTGGTAGATTTGTTAGGAGATGAGAGTTTGGCGAAGGATTATGAAAAGGGTTCGGTGGTGATTTCGCGTTTGTGTCCGGTGGATTATCACCGTTTTCATTTTGGAGTTGCAGGCGAGGTGGGGGATTGGCAATTGATCAATGGGCCGCTTTATTCGGTCAGTCCGATTGCTTTGCGGCGGAATATAAATATTCTTACTGAGAACAAACGGGTCATCACTCAGTTGCAAACGCAGAACTTTGGACGGGTGCTGATTTTGGAAATTGGGGCGACCAATGTGGGTAGTATTCACCAGACTTACCAGTCGGGTTCGAGGGTGACTAAGGGAGAAGAAAAAGGCTATTTTGCTTTTGGTGGATCGATGACGATGCAACTATTTGAGCCTGGGGTAGTGGAGTTGGCGGAGGATTTGGTTGAAAATACGCAACAGGGCAGGGAGTTGTATGCGCGCATGGGGGATCACTTTGGGGTGGCTAAATCGGAGTGAAACAAAGGGGGATGGCTGAATCGCAAATAGAAATTCAAGTGCATTGGGAGGTGGAGGATCTTTTGGATCTCGACTATTTCCTGCAACAGGATGTGGAGATTGATGAGGGTGATTTGGTGTTACGGGATGAAAAGATTGCCCGGGATAATTTGCTGCCGGTGCTGGGAGAAAAAGGTATGGTGGGGGATGCGTCGCTCTCGTTGAGATCGCACGGGATTTGGATCTGGTTGCAGCAAAGGAAGGTTGAAGTTGCTAAACAGCAGGGGGATGAGCTTTCCCTGATGCCGGGAGAGGTGTTTGTGCAAGCGTGCCGAATCATGAAAATGTCCTGGCCGATTTTGATGATGATGGGAGCTGTTCTTGTCAATTCCTTGATGCATACGCAGGAACGGTATTTTAATGTGATGATGTTTCTAGCGGCGACGCTTCTGCCCCAGCTTTTTTTACTAACACTTCTAGTGGGGGGTATAATTTTTAGAGGGGCTATGGGTAAAGGTTTAAAGAGAGGGAGATTGGGGATAATACAGACTTTGTTTAAGGAAATGTTGGCTACAATGGCTGGCAATGTTTTGAAGGCTCGAGCTGGTCGGGCGGGCGAAAAAGTGCAGAATTACTGGCAGGCTTTGAAGCAGCGTAATTATTTGTCATGGCCAATTGCGGCGATGACGCAAACTTTAGCGGTATGGTATAACATTGGTATATTGGCCGGATTTGCAGGCTGTATGATGGCAATGGATGTGCGTTTCTTTTGGGAAAGCACTTCTGGAGCTGCGGCTGTTGAGACGTTGCAACAAATCGTGCGAGCAGTTTCAGCTCCTTGGGGAATGACCGTGAACGATTGGTTGCCGACAGCGGCGGGTATTGCCGAGACAAGAATCACGATGGAGGGTGCAGATAAAATTTATCCTCCTTCAGAAGCTGTCAACAGTGCAGCGGTGTGGGTGCCTTTCTTAGCAGGGTCAGTGTTCTTTTGGGGATTGTTGCCCCGCCTGATTTTACGTATTGGAATCGGTCTGTGGGGTAACCGCTCGACAAACCGCTATCCTTTTGTCGAACGACGTTATCGGGAGTTGTGGCGCCGCCTGACCGCATTGAGGATAGAGGTATGCAACGAGGGGCCGGATGACGAGGCGGTGGTTCTGTTGTGGGGCGGCTTGAATCCTGACGCCGATAAGTTGCGCAAGGTTTTGTTGCAGCAGTTGCGTTTGAATCCGTTGCAGACTTTTGCTGCAGGTAATGAAACGGACGCGCGAGCGGATGCGAAAAGGATCGAGCAAGTGGCCAACAAGGTGGTGAGTTTGAAGGCCGGAGTTCGGTTGGTGGTGGTGGTGGAGTCGTGGGCATTGGCTCCACGTGAAGCGACGGATTTCCTTAATCAGCTGCGCAGTTTGCTCGGGCAACAGCGGGCGGTTCGCTTGTTGTTATTGGGGCCGCCTGAAGCAGGGCGAAATTTTTCCGAACCTTCTATCGCGGAGTTAAAGGTATGGGAGGATCTAGTGTCGGAGCGCAATGATGCGCGTTTGACGGTTTACCCTTATCGCAAATCAGATGGCTGAAACAAGTGATCAGAATCAGCGCAGCGAGGTGCCGAAGTTTGCCGTGGTGGGACAGGTGAACGAGGGCAAGTCGTCGGTTTTGGCAACGCTGGTGGAGGAGGGGGATCAGGCAAAAATCCGGGTCAGCGAAATGCCGGGAGAAACAGCGCGCAGTCAGTCGATCGGATTGGAGATTAATGGGCGCAAGGTGTTGGAATTTATTGATACCCCGGGGTTTCAGCGAGCGCGTCAAGCTTTGGCGTGGATGAAGGAACATCACGAGCAAGCGGGGGATACCCGGGCTTTGGCGGAATCGGTGCAGGCTTTTGTGGAAGAGTTTGCAGGCAGTCGGGATTTTGAAGATGAGGTTCGTTTGCTGCAGCCGGTGTTGGAGGGGGCGGGAATTGTGTATGTGGTGGATGGTTCGAAACCAGTGCGGCCGAACCATTTGGCGGAGATGGAGATCCTGCGTTGGACAGGGCGCCCGCGCATGGCGATTCTTAATAACAAGAGTAGTGCTGAAGGTCAATTCGCTGGCGATTGGAAAAAGCATTTGGGGGAATCGTTTAATTTGACCCGCGAGTTCAATGCTCACCGTGCGCGTTTTGGTGAGAGGATTAGGTTGTTGCAGCATTTGTTGGAGATCGAGGAAGGGCACCGGGAGGGCATAGAGCAGACGATTCGTTTGTTGCAACAAGAGTGGCAGCAGCGCCGTAATGATGCGGCGGATGTGATGGTGGAGTTGTTGGAAAAATGCCTTACCCGTCAGGCTTGCCGCAATGTGAGCGGGGATCAGATCAAGCGGCGTGGGAAACGAGAGCAGATGGTGGAGGATTTGAGTGAGCAGTATCGTCAGGAGATTCGCAAGGTGGAGGAAAAACAGCATCGGCGCTTACTGGATATTTTCCATCACAGCGAAGCGGTTCTACAGATTGAGGGGCAATCGGCGGAGGCGATGGGGGATTTGTTTGCCAAGGAAGTGTGGCAGGTGTTGGGTTTGAACCGGGGGCAATTGGTGATGACGGGAGTGGTGAGTGGTGCAGCGGTCGGGTTGCTGGGGGATCTGGCGATAGGCGGTTTGTCTGGGGGGATTCCCACTTTGATAGGAGGGGCGATAGGCGGAGGTTTTGCTTTGTGGAAGGGGCAGGCTTTGGCCGAGATCGCGGTGAGCAATCCTTTGACCCCGAGTGGAAAGACCCGCCTTGGGGGAGTGCGTTTGTGCGCGGGGCCACCTAAGAACCCTAATTTCCCCTGGGTATTATTGGACCGGGTTTTGTTTTATTATCAAAACCTGATCACGCGTGCCCATGGGCGGCGTGATGCTTTTGTGATCGACCTGTCTGTTTTGGAGCGGAGTGGGGAGAAGGGACACCGTGGATACAGTGCACGTTTTTCGTCGGCGCGGCGGAAGAGCCTGGGTAAGTGGTTGTCTGCTTTGCAGCCTGATAAAGTTGCCCCATCTGCTGAGGATGAAAGTCAGGCGTGGGAGGAGATTTGTTTGATTTTGAAGGAGGTGGAGGATGGGGATCTGTAAGAAAAAGCTGGAGTGATTTGTCAGGAGGGAGTAAATAAGCTTGGACTTTCCGTTATCTGAACTTCAAATCCTCCCCCTATGATCCCTAAAATCCTACTTAAAGAATCGATCATTGCGCCGCCGGGTTATAATCGCTGGTTGGTGCCACCTGCTTCGATCGCGATTCATTTGTGCATCGGTTCGGTTTATGCGTGGAGTATTTTTAATCCGGCTTTGATGCGGGAGTTGGGGGTGGTGGCTCCGGCTGCGGGGGATTGGGGTTTGAGTCAGGTGGCTTGGATTTTTTCCTGGGCGATTGTTTTTCTTGGCTTGGCGGCTGCTATTGGTGGTAAGTGGTTGGAGCGGGTCGGGCCACGCTGCGTGGGGGTGACGGCGGCGTGTCTCTGGGGTGGTGGGTTTATTGTTGGAAGTATAGGAATTTCAACTCATCAGCTGTGGTTGATCAAGTTGGGTTACGGCGTGCTGGGTGGTTGCGGATTGGGGCTGGGTTATGTATCGCCGGTCAGTACCTTGATCCGTTGGTTTCCTGATCACCGGGGCTTGGCCACGGGCATGGCGATCATGGGGTTTGGCGGTGGAGCGATGATTGCGGCGCCGATCAAAAGGAGCTTATTGAAGTTTTTTTCCGAAAGTCCGGAGTATTTGGGAGCGGTTGATGCGGTCAAATTGGTTACAGAAGGAGGGGTGCGTTTTGCCGAGGTGGCAGGAAAAAAAGTAGAGGTGATTGTCGCTGGAGCTGCGGATGTCAGCGGAGATTTGTTGGAGGGGGTTTATGTGGTGGGGACGGGTAATACCGGGACGGCGAGTACCTTTATCACACTGGGGGTGGTCTATTTTGTGGTGATGTTTATTGCGTCTTTTTCTTATCGGGTGCCGGCGGAGGATTGGAAACCTGCTGGTTGGACTCCTCCGGTGGAAGGTAAATCTTCGAAAAAAATGATCACTCAACACAACGTGGACATTGATGAAGCCTTGAAGACGCGGCAGTTCTATCTGTTGTGGATCGTGCTTTGTTTTAATGTCACTGCCGGTATTGGGGTGATCGGAGTGGCCAAAACAATGATCACTGAAATCTTTGGCACGGCTTTGCCGTCGATCGTGGACGCGGATGGGGCTTTTGCGGCGACTTATGTTTTGATGATCAGCGTATTTAACATGGGCGGTCGTTTTTTCTGGGCGAGCATGTCGGACTATATTGGGCGTAAAAATACCTATCATTGCTTTTTTGTCCTAGGCATATTGCTGTATCTTTCGATCCCTTTTGCCGCGAGCGCGGTGAGTGCCTCGCCGGCGACGATTTGGTTGGTGATCTTCTACGGTGCGACGATGTTGATTTTCACTATGTATGGAGGTGGCTTTGCCACCATTCCGGCTTATTTGGCGGATATCTTCGGCACCAAATTTGTCGGAGGGATTCACGGGCGTCTGCTGACGGCCTGGAGCACGGCCGGGGTGCTGGGGCCTTTGGTAATCACTTCCCTGCGTCAGAGTTCGGTGGATAAAGCGATCAATGATCTGGCGACGAAGGTCGATCCGGAAAAATTTCAGCAGACCTTCGGAGCATCGGTGGACAAGTTGGATCAGCTGATGGCGGCTAAAAGTGTGACAGTATCCAAGTTGATGGAAATCGCCCCGCAAGGCACGCTGGATCCGACTTCGAGCCTCTACAATACGACGATGTATGTGATGGCCGGTTTATTGGTGATCGGTTTTTTTGCCAATCTGGCGGTGCGTCCGGTGGATGAAAAACATTATCTGAAATAAATCGTAAGATTTTTATTTGTCTGGACGTTTAGGGTAAAGTTTTGTTTTATTTTTTCGTTCAAATATAACAACGCTTTAAAATTATGAAAAAGACCCTCATCACGACTGCTTGTCTGGCTTTTGGCCTGAGCTCGCTTTCTGCCCAACAACCGCCGAACACTGCCGAGCCTGGTGGCAAGCTGGCGAAAAAAGTTTCGGTTAAATTGGTCGAAGTGGCCAGTGGTTTGATCGATCCGATCAACATCGCCTCGGCCAAGGATGGCAGTGGCCGGTTGTTTGTGGTCGAGCGTCCCGGCTTGGTTCGCATCATCAAGGATGGTAAATTGCTTAAAAGACCTTTCCTCGACATCAAGGATACCACGGTGAGTTCGTTTTTGGAGCAGGGACTTTATGACATCGAGTTTCATCCTGATTTTAAAAAGAACGGTAAGTTTTACGTTCACTATTCTGACATGTGGTTCAATGGAGACTCGCTGATCGTAGAATATCAGGTGAATCCCAAAAAGCCGGATAGGGCTGATCCCGCCAGCGCCCGGGTGGTGATGCAGATTCCCCAGCCTTATGCGAATCACAATGGCGGTGAGTTGGTTTTCGGGCCGGATGGTTATCTTTACATCGGCAGTGGTGATGGCGGTTGGGAAGGCGACGTGTTGAGTGCCGGACAGGATTTGAGCACGCTATTGGCGAAGATCTTACGTATCGATGTCAATAGCCATACGGCGGACAGAGGTTATGCGATTCCACCGGACAATCCTTTTATCACGCCCAAGCAGTTGATGGTTTTGTTTGGAGTGAGCGAAGAAAAATTCGCTTCGATTCATCCCAAGGCCCGGCCTGAAATCTGGGCTTTTGGAGTGCGCAATCCTTTGAAAATGCATTTCGATAGCAAGACGGGAGAGATGTATATCGCCGATGTTGGACAGAATCACTGGGAGGAAATCAGTTTGCAGACGGCGGGCAGCAAAGGCGGTGAAAACTACGGCTGGAAGTTCATGTGTGGCACTTATCCGTTCCCGCTGTCGGCTAAAGACGCGCCGAAGGTGGGCATCATGCCGATTGGTCAATACAGTCACGTTGACCAGGGCATTTGTGTGGTCGGCATGGGGGTGTATCGCGGCAAAAAATATCCTTCGCTCGATGGTACGTATTTTGTCGGGGACTGGGGTTCGGGCAAACTCTGGGGCATGGCTCGTGATGGTGCGGGCAAATGGCAGATGGAAGAACTGTTGGACTCGACGTTGCGTTTCACTGGATCCGGGGATGGAGAGGATGGCACGATTTATGTGACCACAGCGACACCTAACTATGGAGGCCCGGTGGATCCCTATGATAATAAACCGGGCTCATTATGGATGCTGGTGCCTTCGGACAAGGTGCCGGAGGGAGCCAAGACCATTGCGCTTGAATCCAAGAAGTAGTGGGCGTAAGTATCCGGGTTGATTTTAATTCATTATGAAACGACGGCATTTTTTATCAGCGGCGACTGCGGCGACTCTGGGGGCATTGAGCCCGGCAGTTGTCAGGAGCGAGGAGAAAAAAGCACCGGCGGATGCGGTTTTTATATCTTTGGGTGCCAAAGCTAAGACGGTCAAAATTTTGATCATCGCGACTTACAATGATGCTAACCATGGCATGAATTTTAATGGTCATTTCAAGGGAAGTGCCGTTTATACGATTCCCACCGGATGGACAGTGGAGGTACAGTTTAAAAATGCCAGTCCGGTTCCCCACAGCGTGGTGGTGGTCGAAGAAGAAAAAACCAGGAAGGTGCAAGTGGGTGATCCTTATTGGGATGGAGCATCATCGCCGGATCCCATGGTGGCGATCGCCAAGGAGGCCAAATTTACTTTTGTTGCTGATGAAGCCGGGGATTACGCATTTGTCTGCGGTTTTCCTACACATTGTCTGGCCGGGCATTGGTTGGGGCTGGAGGTCAGCGATGAGGCGAAGGCTCCGATTTATACCGTCGACGGGCAGGATCCGGTGGTGGCGAAGTGAATTTTGTGACAATTCTAATCCTAAAAACGAAGCGCAAAAATCTAAAAAAATCTATCTATGAAAACTCTCATTATCACTCTCACAAGCGCGGCGCTGTTCGCGACGGCAAGTCTCTCACAGGCGGAAGTATCTTATCAATTGGTTCCGGGTTGGTTGAAAGCTCCGCAGGGTATGGATCATATTGGTAATTCGCACGGTGATGCGGCGGTTGATTCCAAGGGTAATGTTTACATCAGCGTCGAGGGGGATAAAGGAGGGATTCAGATTTATAACAAGGATGGAGAGTATCTGCGGAATGTGGCAGGTGCGCCGATGACTTTGCACGGTTTTATTATCAATAACGAGGGAGGCGAGGATTTTATTTATGCTTCGGTGCTTGGTAAAGCGAAGATGGTGAAGATGAAATTGGATGGGACGGTGGTTCTTACGATTGATGGTAAAAAGAGTATCCCGGATAAATTCAAAGGGGGCAAGGACGGCAAAACACTCAAACTGACTTCGGTGACAGTGGGGCCGACGGGAGATATTTACATCTCGGATGGTTACGGACGTGATTTTATTCATCGCTTCGACAAAAGCGGAAAGTATTTGAATTCGTTCGGTGGGCGCGAGGCTCCGTATAATTTCAAAACCGCACACAAGGTGTTTGTCGATCCGCGTTTTGAACCCAATCGCCTATTGGTCTGCGACCGGGCGAATCGTCGTTTGGTGCATTTGGATTTGGATGGCAGGTTTCTCGGGGTGATTGCCGAAGGGATTCGGTTGCCTTGTTCCGCTGATTTCCATGGAGATCTGGTTGCGGTGGCTGAATTGGCCGGGCGCGCGGTGGTGCTCGACAAAGAGGGCAAGGTGGTGGCTGAGTTGGGAAAAAATGAAACCAAGGGTGAAATCAGCACTAATAAGGTCAAACCCGAGAGCTGGAAGAAGGGAGTTTGCACGGCACCGCACGGGTTGACTTTTGACGCTGATGGCAACATCATCGTGACCGAGTGGAATGTGCACGGTAGGGTGTTGCGCTTCGACAAGAAGTAGAATATGAGGCATTTTTTAAAAGTCACCAGCTACCCAATGAGATGGGGGCTGGTGACTTTTTTTTGGCTATGGGTGGGGCTGGCAGGTGCGTTGGCACACAGTTCGGATTTCGTTTTTGCGCGATGGAGTCAGGATGAGCTGACTGGGGGGATTGAGTTGTCGTTGAGCCTCCAGATCACTGATAACCCTAATATTGATACTCGGGAACAGGCGCTAGAAGTGCTGACTTCTTTGATTCAGGTGAGCGGTGGAGATGAAGGCGGCTATGTACCCTTGGCTGAGGTGGCTGTGGCTAGTTTCAGGGATGACATAAGTTTTCCCCAGGACAGTCCGGTGCCGATCGGAGGGGCGGGGTTGGAGGAATTGGAATCGGGCGAGGTGACAGAGGATGAGGTGAAAAAACATCAGATTCTGACATTGATCTGGAAGTGGAATCCGGCACCGGATGAGAAACAGATGAACTTTTTTCTGGCGGATGATTGCCAGCAGTATGTGGTTTTTTGGTGGGCCGATGCGCAGGGAGCGGAGCTTGCGCCAGGTAAGGAGGTGCCTTGGCAGATTCTATTGGGTGGGGATGAGTCTTTTTCGCTTGGGTTGAAGATGCGGGAGGTTGATAATGAGGAAACAGTGGAGGCTGGGGAAGTCGAGGAGGCAGAGAAAGCTGGAATTGGCGGGTTGGTGTTTTCGGGTGCGCTGGTGATTTTGCTACTAGCTTGTTTGGTATTTGTGATGAGGAAAAGATCAGCTTATACGCGAATGCGCTAAGGGAAATGCCTTGCTCTGAGGGCTTGCTGCAGGGAAAATGTCTGACTTATGAAAAGTCTATTTTCCTCTCTCGCCTTGTTTGCCTTTTTTGTTGCCACGGCTTTTGCCGATCCTGGCGAGGTTTTGAAATCGACGGGGTTAAAGGGGGGCTTGGTGGTTCACTTGGGTTGTGGTGACGGGGCGACGACGGCTCAGTTGTTAGGCGGGCAGGGCTTTCGGGTTCAGGGTTTGGATGGGGATGCGGGTAAAGTGGCTGTCGCTCGTCAACGGGAGCTGAAAGCGGGCAATTACGGCAAAATTGTTTTTGACCGACTGCTTTCCAAGTCACTGCCTTATGCGGATAATCTGGTGAATTTGATGGTGGTTGAAGATGTGGAATTGGTTGCAGAGGAGGAAATTCTGCGGGTATTGGTACCCAACGGCGAGGCTTGGTTTCGCGAGGGTGACAAGTGGAGGAAGGCGATCAAGCCTCGGCCGGAAGCGATGGACGACTGGCAACATTTTTTGCGTTCGCCAGATAACAACCCGGTTTCGACCGATACTCTGGTGGGGCCGCCGGACCAGATCCAGTGGATGGCGCCGCCCAAGTTTGCCCGGGCGCATGAGCAGCAGGCGAGTTTCAGTGCGGCGGTGTCGAGTGGTGGCAAGATGTTCTATATTCTCGACGACGGCCCGAGGGTGGATATCCGACTGCCGAGTGAGTGGTATCTGATCTGCCGCGATGCTTTTAATGGGATCGAACTTTGGCGACG
Source organism: Verrucomicrobiota bacterium (assembly GCA_045046875.1). GTDB lineage: Bacteria > Verrucomicrobiota > Verrucomicrobiia > Verrucomicrobiales > DEV007 > JAADHD01. Next base: position 50,190 of record JASFYY010000018.1, read on the forward strand.
GCGGATGGGTGACTGGGTGAGCCAGTACCGGCGTTTTCGGGCAGGGCCGGCAAGCTTGCCTTTTCGTTTGGTGGCAGCAGATGGTAAGGTTTTTGTGACGATGGCTTTCACCGATCCGGTATCGGTGTTGGATGCGACGACGGGCAAGACGATCCGCACTATTCCAGGATCGGAGAAAACCAAGCAGATCATTTATAAAGATGGCGAGGTGACTTTGTTGATCGATGAAGAAGTGGATACGCATGATGAAATCGACGCGGCACGGCGGCGCGGGGAGTTCCTGAAACATCATTGCAAGATCATGAAAGCGAAGGTTTATACCGGTGAAGTTCTGTGGGAGGAAAAAGTGGAAGAGCTGGTTTTCCCCTGCATGGCTTTGAAAAACAACCGGGTGCTGGTGCAGACACCGACCCGCGTTTTTTCACTTGATGGCGAGACGGGCAAGCAGGCTTGGAGCGCGGACTTCGATGCGCAGTTGCCGATATCCAAGGGCAAACTGAAAACGGGGGAAATGCAGTGGGAATCACCGAGCATCGTGGTCGAGGACAAGGTGGTATTGGCAGCGGATTTCAAAAAAGTGCACGCTTACGATTTCAAAACAGGCAAGTTGCTGTGGCAGGGCAAAAGCAAACAAGAATACAATGCGCCGCCGGATCTGATGCTGGTGGGCAAGAATTTGTGGATGCGTAGCAACGGGGCGAGGGTGGCGCTCGACCCGCTCACGGGTAAGGTGCGGAAAGAGATCAAGACGCCCAAGCCTTACATGCATCCGCGTTGTTATCGGGGTAAGGTGGCGGGTAAGTATATGTTGTTCGGGGAGATGGGAGTGCAGATGGTGGACACCGAAACGGGAGAGATTCGCGAGAACGATTGGATTCGCGGCACTTGCCAGTATGGCATCATGCCGGCCAACGGTTTGCTTTATGTGCCGCCGGATTCCTGCGCTTGTAACATGAAAACCAAGCTGAGCGGGTTATATGCTTTTGCATCGACTCACAGCAAGTCGGGTAGTAAGAAAGTTTCTGCAGCTCCGAGATTTGAAAAAGGGCCGGCTTTCTCTCAACTTGGTAAGGTGAAGGTGGATGGATCGGGAACAGGGGATTGGCCTACTTTTCGCGGAGCAGCAGGTCGGAATGGAATGGCTGCGACAACGGTATCGACTGATTTGAGCAAAGCCTGGAAGATTGATCTGGGTGGACCTTTGACCAGTCCGGTGGTGGCGGGTGGAAAGTGTTATGTTGCTGCGATTGACCAACATACGCTGCATGCGCTGGATGCCAAAAGTGGCAAAGAGCAGTGGCAGTTCACCGTGGGAGGACGGATTGATTCACCGCCGACCATTTACCAGGGTGGAGTTTATTTTGGCTCGGCGGACGGATGGGTTTATGCCTTGTCGGCCACTGACGGTCAATTGGCCTGGCGTTTCCGTGCGGCGCCGGAAGAGCGCTTGGTTATGATTCGTGGCCAGTTGGAATCGGCTTGGCCGGTGCATGGAGCGGTGCTGGTTCAGGATGGCAAACTGGTGTGTTCGGCGGGTCGATCTTCTTATCTCGACGGGGGAATCCGTTTGCATAAGCTCGATGCGATCAGCGGTGAGCGCTTGGAGGATACCACCATCTGGAGTCCGGAAGAGGGTAGTGGTAAACAAAAAATACCCAAAGTGGGAGAGGATCGCAAGGATGTGCAGGGCGTGATCTCCGATGTGCTGGTGGCGGATAATTCGGATCTCTATATGCGGCATTTGAAAGTGGATTTCAAGACCGGGGATGAAACCGGAACCGGGGTGCATCTTTTTACTCCCCTGGGTTTGCTTGACGATACTTGGTGGCATCGGGCTTACTGGGTGGTTCACGATGAATTCCAATCGCATTGGAGCCGGTGGTGGAAAGTGGGCAACAAAGTCGCTTCGGGGCGCATTCTTTCTTATGACCAAAACCAGATCATTGGGTTTGGCCGGGATAAATATCCTGGAGGCAATACTGGCCAGTGGCGCGGAGGCGAGAAGTATCAGTTGTTCTCCTATGATCGCAGCACGGTGCCTCCGAAGGAAGTGATTACCCGGAAAGGGAAAAAGAAAAAAGTTCCAGCGCAATCAACGGTTGAGTATCGTTGGACAAAAACGGTTCCCTTGCTCGCCACTGCGCTGGTGGTGACGCCTGACATGGTGTTCATCGCCGGGCCTCCGGATGAGTTCAGCCCGGTGGGTGATGGGGAAGAGGCGTTGAAGTTGAAAGATGCGGACACCGCGATGGCCGCGTGGCGAGGTAAAAAGGGAGGTATTCTTTATGTCTCGGCGATCTCTGATGGAGAAAAATCTGCCCAGATTGAGCTGCCGTCACCGCCGGTATTTGATGGCATGGCTGCGGCGAATGGGCGGATTTTTCTTAGTTTGCAGGACGGTTCGGTGTATTGTCTGGCGGAAGGGGAGTGAAGGGGGGGGGAGGCCAAGAGGCGTCAAGGAGGAAAATAAGACTAATACACAAGTAAGGAATATATTATGGCTACTGAAGATACATGTTGCACCATCGTGCCCTATTTTAAAATCAAGCAGGGTGAGATCGAGGCGTTTAAAGATTTGAGCGAGAGGTTTGTGGCAAAAACAAGGAAAGAGTCAAAATGCCTTTATTATGGTTTTAGTTTTGATGGTGATGAAGCGCATTGCCGAGAGGGTTATGAAGGAGCAGAAGGGGTGTTGGAGCACTTGGACAATGTCGGGGACTTGCTCGAAGAGAGTCTGAAGATTGCCGATTTTTTGCGTTTGGAGATTCATGGTTCGGAACAGGAACTGGCAAAGTTGCGCGAACCTTTGGCGGAGTTGAAACCACAGTTTTTTGTGTTGGAGTATGGCTTCCGCCGATGAAGGAAATTTTTCGTCATAGAGGCTCGGTCAAAGTATTCTAGAAGAGGGGGAGATGCCGAGGGGTTGAATAAGGTTTTAATCGGTGGATTTCCTTTGCCTTGCTGGGGATCTTTTGTAGGTTTTCCATTCCATAAGGAAAATACAATCTAGAAAAATATTATGAGCAAAATCGTACCTACTATCAGTTCTGGAACCGCCGGTCCATTGGGCGTTCTTCACCTCCCCCGTTTGTGGCAGAAAGCGTCGTTGGCTGCTGTGGACAAACTTCATGATGACTATCCTGCGGCGGGTGCTGGATATGATCAGATGGTGCTCGATGCATTGGGCATTGATCGTGAGGAGTTCCTTAATTACATCGGCAGTGTCAAGCCTAGCTACATCCAGTTGGAGAACTGGATCCTTGAACAAAAAGGAGGATCTTTGGATCAGGCTAAGATAGATGAATTGAATGCCGGGGTGATTGGTTACATTCACGAGGATGCTACCCGGGCAGAGATTCTTGAGGCAGCGGGTCGTCCGGATGATGGATCGATCAAGGATGCGGTTAATCTTAATAACCTCGATGACTGGTCGATTTTCCATAAACAGGAAATCGATGGCTGAAGCTGTTGGCTTTGAAAATTTAGAGCCGGATTCCGAGAGGGATCCGGTTTTTTTTTGGTTATGGTGGGTTGATGTTTGGTAGGGTCGCCCCGGTTGGGGCTGGTTTGGAATTCGAGCGTGGGGGTGGGGTGGGAGTCAGTTTGTGCGGACTCAGGCAGAGTGGTGGTTCGGATGTCAATAGTGTGGGCGCGGTCTCGCAGAGTCGAGTGCAAATGAGACAGATGCAGCGCAGCGGCACCCGCAGCGGCGTAGCCGTCAACTCGCCCCTCCAAGTGATAATGGTGCGGTGTGGAAGTTTGCCAGATTAAAAGTTTCACATAACCCCTTAGAGAACAGATATGGAAATCTGTTCTACGTTGAGGTCTGCCGTGACATGGCCTATAAATAGGGTTAGCTTAAATTCAGGGCGCCGCCGGCGCAGTGTTTTTCTGTGCCGAAGGATTTGAGGGGGTGGCCCATGGATTGGGAGAGGCTCATCAGTAGGCGGTTGTGGGGAACTTTGTCGACTTTGAGGTGGCGTCCGGTTTTGATGCCGTGCTGTTTTCCTCCGATCAATACAAAGGGGATGTTGTCGAGGGTGTGGGTATTGCCTTTGCCGAGTTCGTTGACCCAGATGATGAGAGTGTGGTCGAGCATGCTGCCGTCGCCTCCGGGTTCGGGCGTTTTTTGTAGTCGTTCGGTGAGGTAGGCCAGTTCGGTGCTGAACCAGCGGTTGATTTTGATCAGCTTGGCGACGGCTTCTTTGTTGTCGTCGGGTTCGTGAGAGAGACCGTGGTGGCCGTCGTCGATGTCCATCCAGTGCATGCGGGCCTGGCCGACTGAGCGCATGTATTGCAGGGTGGCGATGCGGGTCATGTCGTTGGCCATGGAGTTGACCAACAGATCGATCTGCATGCGGCTGATTTTCGGGGTGTTGTCGTTGAGCAATTCGATGTTGGGATCGATATCCGAAACCTGGTGGGTTAGCTTTTTGTTGTCGTTCTGCTGTTTGAGTTCGCTTTCCATTTCGCGAACCAGAGTGAGGTGTTCTTCGAGCAGTGAGCGGTCTTCTTCGCCCAATTTTTTGGAGGCTTGTTGCAGGTCACCTTTTAAGTTATCCAGAATACTGACCACGGTTTTTTTATCTTTCATGCCTCCGTAGATCTTGTTGAGCATCTGTTTGGGATCGGCGATGGGGGCGACGGGTTTGTTGGCGCCGGCGTAAACCATGCGGGTCCACGGGTCGGCGCGGTTGGGCACCGCCACGCCGAACTCGAGTGAACCAAAGCGGGTTTTGGTGGCGGGATTTTTTTGGCAAAGGTTTCTGATTTGTTGATCGATGGAGATGTCGCTGGCCCAGCCTGCCGGGGTGTCGGATCCGCCCTGGATGTTGCCGGGGAACAGGGGGGCTCCCGTGAGCAGGCAGCTCATGCCGCGCATGTGGCGGTCGCCGTCGCCTTGCAGTTTGTTGTAAACACCGTTGAGCACGAGCATTTCTTTTTTGAAGGCCTGCAGCGGTTCGAGAATAGGTGGCAGTTCAAAATCTTCGCCTTCGGTCTTCGGCCAGAAGGCACCGGGGATGGTGCCGTTGGGCGAGAACATGATGATGAGGCGCTTTTTGGCTGCGGAGTTTTTGGCGGCGGCTTGCAAACCGGGCAAGCCAGTGAGGAAGGGCAGGGCGGCGGCGGAAAAACCGAGGTCGTGGATGAATTGGCGGCGGTGCATGGGTGGGGAAGGATTCAGGATTCAGAAGCCAGGATTTAGGAGTCGGAGTTTTTTGGGTTTACGCCTTTGGTGGCGGATGCGGTGGCGATGTTTTTTAACAGTGCGCGGATGTTGTATCCGGAGTCGGCGAATTGTTTTTCCAGTTTGGCCATGGTGCCGGGGCCGTAAGCGAGAACGGGTTGTTTGACCGAGTGATGGAAAAGTTGCTGGATGAAAGCGCGGTGGGCAAGCGGATGGTCGGCGGCTAGTTGGGCGACGTCGCGGGCTCCGTTGAGGTGGATGGTTTTACCTGATGCGGTTTTGAAATCGCTCTTGGAGTTGATGGGTTTGTTCTGGTCTTTGGTCTGCCAGCGCCCGATGCCGTCGTAGTGTTCGAGGCTGAAACCGAGTGGATTGATGGAGACATGGCAGGCCATGCAGGCTTTGGAACGGGTCATGTCGGCGACTTTTTCCCGCATGGTCAGGGAAGGGTCGAATTTGGCGGGTTCGAATTTGTTCGCCGTGGGCGGAGATTTCAAACTCATGCCGAGAATGTTACGGGTGAGGAATACGCCGCGGTGGATGGGCGAGGTGCTGTTGTGGTAGGCGAGCGTGGTGAGCAGAAAGGGGTGGGTGATAATGCCTGAGCGTTTTTTCGGGTCGGCGTGCACTTGTTGGAAGTCGTTGTTGTCTGCGGGTGTTTTCAGTCCGTAGATTTTTGCCAGGTTTTTGTCGAGGTAGAGGTAGTCGGCCAGCAGCAGTTGACGGTAGTCGGATTTGTCGTTGTTCCAGACGGTGTCATCGAGGAAAAGAAAGAGTGAGCGGCGCAGGTCGCTGAGCAGTTTTTGATCGTAGTCGGGGAAGGTCTTTTTGTCTTTGGCGACATATTCGGCGCGGTCAAGTTCGAGCCAGTGATGGAAAAATCCGTGCATTTTTTGCTTGGTGCGGGGGTGGGAGATCATGCGCGCGGCCTGTTGTTCGATTTGCTGGGGGTTTTTGAGTTGGCCTTTACGGGCAGCTTTGCGCAGTTGTTTGTCGGGTAGGGAATCCCACAAGGTCAACGCCAAGCGAGCGGCGATGCGGTAGGGATCGTGATCGGCGGCGGCGGGAAGGTCGGGGTAGAGAAATCGTGGTGAGGTCAGGGCGAAGATCACCAGTCGTTTGGCGGTGGGTTCTGCGGCCTGGTCTTTTTTATAAAAGGTGGCGGTGATTTGTTGGCGTTGCTGTTCGCTGAGGGGGCGGCGGAAGGCGGACTCGATAAAAGCCAAGCCGAAAGCTTGCAGTTTTTTTGCCCGGTCGGGCGCGTCTTTTTTGGTCTTGGCCAGATCGTCGATGTTTTTTGCCACATAGTTGGCGGTGTGGATGGCCCCCTGGGTGACGGCTTCGAGCCAGGCTTGGGACATCTGGGTGCCGCGTTCGTATCCGACGCTGCGGTCATCGGCGGGGAAGGGGGTGTCGATCACCAGTGATTCGGCGACGCCCCAAGGGTAGAGATTGCGTTCGGGGATGGTGCGAACGCTGCCGTGCGGTGTTTTCCATAACAGCTCGAGCGAGGCGTTTTTTTCTTTGAATTTAAAATAGGTCAAAGCAACCGGGTAGGCGCGTCCGCCGAGTAGGAAAATACGACATTTTTCTTCACGCACCTCGTTGTTGGAAGCGACCTGGGCGTCGATGTTGGCTTTGCCTCCTTTTTTTGCCACCCACCAGAATTGTTGATTGATGTAAAACCGAGCGCCATTGCGGGTGCGGATGACAAACTCATACACGCCGGTTTCTTCGGCGATGATAGAGCCTTCCCATTTCACTTCGAAGACATTATTGTCGAGCTTTTTGCCGCGTAGTTTCTCAGGGAGTTTTTCGCCATAATTGAATTGGATACGTGCATCGCGGCCTTTGATATGCTCTTTTTTGGGTTTGTCTTTTTTGTTTTTTTTAGGAGGGGTGCCGGTGTAAGTGACGGAAAGGCCACGCTCGTCACCGAGCGGATTGGAGAAGTTATTGCGAAAACCACCGACCAGATCGGCGACGCTGTTGCGGTACTGGGGAACTGTGAGCCGTGCGGTTTCGATTCGGGCGGGGGTGTTGCGGGCGCGGGCGGCGAGCGAATAAAAGGCGTCGTGGATGTAGGCGGCGACGGCATCGGCGTCGTCACCGATGCAGAGATCTTCTTCGTCCTCGGGCATGGTGCGCACGATACGTTTGCTCAGCGAGGCAAGGTCGCGGTTGCCGTAGAGCGGGTCGTCGGTTTTGTCTTCGACGGCTTCGCCGTTGGGGCCGTGGCAGTCGAGGCATTGTTTTTTGTAAATGGCGGCACCGCGTTTGAGCAGATCGTTGGTCTGGGCGTTGGCGGGCAGCGGGGCGAGACCCGTAAGCAGGATGGCTAGGGCAAAAAACCGTGGCTTGGAAAGAATAGAAGTCATTGTTGCTAATGAGATTTTTTGCACAAGGGAATATTTATCCGGTGTGCGCAGGCTTTGACCGAGAGCAGTCGGGGACTGTTCAAAGAATGGCGGTATTTTGTTCTTTGACCTCACAAAATGGAAGCAAAACAGAGCGCCGTCATGCCTGGGCCATGGCGTATTTGCGTAGGTAGGTATTGAGAAAAAAGGATGGCGCGAGAGCGGATTGCGGGATAGAACTGATGGGTAAGCGCCCTCTGTGACTTATAAACTCCAAATTAATACCAATGAAAAATAAACCCTCCTTTCCTACTGCCATCCTGCTGTTTGCTTTGGCGCTGGTATTCACCGTGTGGGCATCGTCTGCGCAAGCGGCCGATCAAAAGCCGAATATTGTATTTATAATGGCTGATGACTTGGGTTACTCCGAGTTGGGATCCTACGGGCAGAAAAAAATCCGCACTCCGCATTTGGATCAACTGGCTAAAGAGGGCATGCGATTCACCCGCCATTATTCGGGCAACGCGGTGTGTGCGCCGTCGCGCTGCGTGTTGATGACCGGCAAACACCCCGGCCATGCGTGGGTGCGCACCAATAAAGCGACCAAGCCGCTCGGGCAGGAGCCGATTCCTGCAAGTGAGGTGACGGTGGCGGAGTTGTTGCAGAAGCAGGGTTATGCGACCGGAGCTTTTGGCAAGTGGGGTTTGGGGCGTCCGGGTTCGAGCGGTGATCCGCTGAAACAGGGTTTTGATCGTTTTTTTGGTTACAACTGCCAAAGCCGCGCGCACAGTTATTATTCGGATTATTTGCAGGATGATGACAAACATTTTGCGCTGAAGAACAACCCGGTGCTTCCCGGGCATGCGAGTTTGGCAGAGGGGGCGGATCCGCTGGATCCAAAAAGTTATGCGATGTTTAAAGGTACGGATTATGCCTCGGATCATATCAATGACGAGGCTTTGAAGTTCATGCGCAAAAATAAAGACCGGCCGTTTTATTTATATTATCCGACGATGATCCCGCATGTGGCCTTGCATGTGCCGGATGAGGAACTGGCGCCTTATTTGAAATTGGGTTGGAAGGAAAAACCTTTCACTGGTCGTAATGCTAATGGCAAGCGTTATGGTTATACCCCGCACATGACTCCCAAAGCGGCTTATGCTGCGATGATTTCGCGCATGGATAGGTATGTGGGCAAGTTGTTGAAGCAGCTGGATGAGTTGGATTTGGCGGAGAATACCATTGTGGTTTTCACTTCGGATAATGGCACGACTCATTTGGGTGATGAGGTGGACTACGAGTTTTTTGAAAGTGTGGGGCCGCTGCGCGGCTTGAAGGGATCGTTGTATGAAGGAGGGGTGCGGGTGCCTTTGATCGTGAGGTGGCCGGGGCATGTGAAAGCTGGCACGGTGAGCGACTATGTGTCGGGTTTCGAGGACTGGTTGCCGACCTTACTGGAAGTGGTGGGGGATTCGAGCGAGGTGCCGGAAGGGCTGGACGGAGTGAGTTTGGTTTCGGTATTGGAGGGCAAAAAGCAGCAGGCGCGGGATTTGCTTTATCGGGAGTTTCCAAGTTACGGCGGTCAGCAGGCCTTGTGGTCGGGTAAGTGGAAGGCAGTGAAACAGAACATGAGCAAGGGCAATACGGAGATTGAGCTGTATGATTTGAGTCAGGATGAAGGGGAGGCGAATAACGTTGCAGCTCAGAATTTGGAGGTGGTCAAGCGTATGCGCCAGCAGATGGATGAGCAGCACGTACCGTCGGAGGTTTTTCCGCTGCCGACTTACGAGAAGAGGAAGAAGAAGTAGGATAGAATTGCCTCCGGCGATCTTCGTTGCACTGCGGTTCCAATTCTGTTATTGGGAGTGGAGGGGACGGTGTGTGAATAAATATGGAAATTTGTTCTACGGGTTGACCTGCCTTGTTTATTAGCTTTGTTCTGCTTATGAAATTAGTGATGATTGTGACAGGGGCTTTGGTGATGGGTGTGGTGGGTTGTAAAAAACCGGAGGCGGGGACGGTGGCGAAACGCAGTGAGTATTCCGATGTGGAGCCGGTTGAGCAATCTTCGGTTTTGGCTTTGCCGATTGAACGAACCATCACAGGGAAAGATGGCAGGGAATTGGATGTGACGATTATCAAGCGTACAACGACCCATATCGCGATTGTGAGAAAGCGGGATCAGAAGGCTTTTACCCTAGCGCTTGAGAAACTTTCAGACGCAGATCGGGAATTTGTGAAAACTCTGCCGGTTTCGGAGAAATTGGTTAAATCAAACGAGGACATCAGAGAGGAAGGCCGTAAAAAAGCCTTGCGGGAATTGGAGGAAAAAGTGCGGGAATTGGAAAAAGAATTGTTCACAGGAGCCTTGAACGGTTCCCAAACTTCGATGGTTGAAGGGAAGGTCCAACGGTTGAAGCGGGAGATTTTGAAATTGGGCGGAAAGACGGATCCAAGCGATTTCGTGCCTCGTGGAAAAAAGGGGTCCAGTGGGAATTTCATTCAGTGAGATCCAACGAAATAGAGGAATTCTATAAATAAATGCTTTTTTTCTTGTATTAACATTGTGTTTACGGCATTTACATTGTAAAACAATTAATACCGAGTAAGTTATTACTGTAAAACCTTTGAATATTTGAGCCATGAAAACAAAAATGAAGATTAAGGGGCTGAGGGAGCAACGACCAGAGCGTCAGAAAAAGAAGGGGGTGGCCTTGCTCACGGTGCTGACGGTGATGTCACTGGCAACTATTCTGGTGCTGACGTTTTTTACCATGGCGCAGAGTGAGTTGGAATCGGCGACCAGTTATTCTCAAGGCATGGAAGCCAAGCATCTGTCGGAAACGGCAGTGAATATGGTGATCGGGCAGATTCGCAGCGCGACAACTGGTTCGTGGGGGCAAGCGACACCACCTCAAGCGAAAGCGTATAGCTGGGCTTCCCAACCCGGAGTGATCCGGAATTATGAAGTGAGTGGCACGATGGCTAAAGGCTTTAAGCTTTATTCTGATGACCGAATGGTTGAAACGGTGGAGGCAGATTTGGTGATCAGGGATGTGGCGGATCTTAAAACCTGGTCTTCCAACCCTGCTGTTTTTGTTGATTTAAATGAGCCGGTGATTCGGGGGAACAAGGTTTTTTATCCGATTGTGGATCCCCGCGCTAAGAGTATCCAGGAGGTGGAGGGTTTTGACTACAGCACGGCTGATGTTGGTAGAAGTCCTCTGGCGCAGGCGGTGAAAAGAGCTGACAGCCAAGCGGATAGTTTGCCGATGCCAGTGAAGTGGCTGTATCAATTGGAAGATGGCACGATGGGTTATATGCAGGCGGGTGGCAGTAAGGGGCGCTTTGTGCCTTTGGGCGGAGGAGGAAATCCGACTGAGCAGAATCCTATTGTTGGCCGGGTGGCATTTTGGACAGATGACGAGAGCTCGAAGTTGAATGTGAACACCGCAGCGGGGGGGATGGTGTGGGACACTCCTCGTACCGGCGGGGACATTGATCGGAATTTTGGTCGTTATCAACCGGCGGCGCATGAATGGCAGCGTTACCCGGCGCATCCAGCGACCACTTCCTTGTCGCCAGTATTTTTTCCAGGCAAGGCGGATATTGTACTCAATCGTAAAGCGATGGACATGATTTATGCCCTCACTCCGCGAGTGGTGGGCGGGGGTTCACGTGCGGGTTCAATGAAAGCTCAAGAGCCCAATGGATTGGTTCCGGACAAGGATCGGCTCTACCCTTCCCTTGATGAGTTTATTTTGCGTCCGGATAGGACGGAGAATGAGTTTCCAACGCAGTATATGAAGAGAGGTGGAGTGGCCCAACTACTGGAGCGCGCCCGTTTTTTTCTAACAGCGACCAGTCGAGCGCCGGAGGTGACTTTGTTTAACACGCCAAGGGTGAGTATTTGGCCGACTTATAACAAGAGGAGCTCATCCGATGAAAAATACGCCACACCGTTTGATAATTTGATCAGGTTCACTGCGGAGGTGGGAGTGAATCCGTCCTCGAGCAATAAATATGACAGGCGCAATATCTATCATTTCCAGCGTGAAAATGCAGATAGCTCGACATTTGATTATAACAACATTAAACGGAACAGAGAGTTGTATGCATACTTGGACGACTTGATGGAAACCAACATCCCTGGATTTGGTGGTAATTTTAAGAGCAAGTATGGAAATAACAATCAGAATCAGTTACTGACTGAAATTTTTGATTATATACGTTCGACTAACCTTTTTGATGATACGATCTATGGTGAGAATTGGAAAAGTGCTTTCACGTCTGGCAATGGAGATAATCACCGGACTTACACAAATTTTCGGAAAAGTGATAAGAATGAGAGAGGGATTCATATGGGGCATGGGCAAGTTACTCCGATTCAAATAAATAAGGGAGGGGTCAATACGAGAGGCTTTGGGCGTTTCTACTCAATTGTTGAGGTGGGTGTGCAATTGATATGCTGTGCAGATGGAAATGAAGGAGCGTGGAGCGCTTCAGGCGGGCAAGGAGGGGATGCTAATGATCGGTTTCAAACCCAAGTTTCAGGAGGTGGAGGAAAGAGCGGGGTTCCTTATCCAGAAAATGGAAAGGTTGCTTACAGTAATTATCCTCCAGGGACAACAGGTCCCGGTCCAGAAGGGCAAGCAGCAAATCACAATAACATGTTGGCTATAGCCAATGGTGGTCAGCCGCTGAATCCGGGAGAAAAAATTGTGCAGGCGGCTATATTGTTCAAAATGTTTTCACCAAGTCAGGGATGGGTTCCTATCAACCCGGATTTTAAATTCGATGTGTCGGGTGCGGGTAGCATTACGATTGGTGGCAAATCGGGATTGTTTCCGGGTTCGGCTACATGGAAGGCAAATGGGGTGCCTTTCACAGGAGTATGGAGTGGTCGGCATTATGGGGGGAATGGTGGATTCCGATCTTTGATGCGTTCTTCTAAAAAGATAAAGGGAAGATGGGGGAGAGTTGCTCCAGGAGACAGCGAATCAGCATCTGATTACAATACCTATCCTTGGATCAGTAGACCGTTTAAGATAACCGGAAATGTGGTAGCCTTCAGTGGCGCTACTCTTACAATAAAAATGTATTCGAATGTCGATGATGGCGGTAATCTGCCCTCTAGCCCTCAATCACCGGCCGAAGTGATTCAGACAATAAGTCTGAATTTGAGTAAACTTAACGGGAATATGCCTACTCCGTCCCTCTCTTCCGGGAGAAGGGAATATATTAATGAATTTGGTGTGACTACTTTTCCGGAGGCTTCTCCTGGTGCATGGTGGAGTTTGTCCAATGACGGGGCTTTTTTGCAAGGTCAGGATTCAGCGGACAGGGGGCGCTTGTCGTGGTCAAACAGCAGCCCTTATTATGGAGCGAGATTTATTAAGGAGGGCGACACGGTTTGGTCGATGGGGGTGCCACATGGAGACTATCGTCTTCTTGCAGCGAGAATGGATCCAGGAAGCCTTTTCGAGCCTCATCCGTATGCTAAAGCAGGAGAGCAAATGGGGCATACTTTTTATTCTGCGTGGGGAAACTACTGGGGGTTTGCCGGGTCGGGTAGGCACGAAGGATCTAGAACCGTTGATCCCAAATTGCAATTGGTTCAGATTAGTGAATCAAGAGGGCATGCTCCGACCCCGCTGTGGAGGGACTCCGTAAATTGGAATTTGTATGGAGATTTTGATAATGGCATGGGCAATGCTCAAGACGGTCCTTATATTAACAAGGCGGACGAAGGTAATACTCACTCGTTGAACCGGCCTGCCCCGGGTTCCGTGCCTAAAACAGCCTATGATATGCGACGTGATTATGGTGATTTCCCTTATTTTGTTCGGGAGTATATTCACGAACCTGGAGGGCCGTCGTATTTTTCTCCAAATCGAATTATGCCTGGGCCCGGGGTCTTCGGCTCGCTACCGACGGCGGCTTTAGATAATCAGGGATCTGGTTTGAATAACGGCGCTTGGCAGACCCTGCTTTTCCGGCCGGATATTGTAGGCAATGGCTACACTTCCCATCCGGGAGCTTTATCTCCTAAGGATCACTTGATCATGGATTTGTTCTGGATGCCGGTGGTGGAGCCTTACGCGATCAGTGAAACGCTTTCCACTGCGGGTAAAATCAATATGAACTATCAAATTTTGCCGTTCTCTTATATCAAACGATCTACAGGTTTGCATGGAGTGTTCAAATCAGAAGTGATGATGACGGTTCCTAACAAGCACGCTAAGGATTACAAATCGGGATCGGGTCGTGGAGCTGGGTATCACTGGAAATATAGCCCTTATGGCGGAACGTTGCAGCAAAAGAGCATGCGAACATTCATCGTGGCGGACAAAACGTTGCAACAGTTTGAAACAGAAAAATTTTCTAGAAATCAGATTTTTAAATCAGCAACGGAGATTTGCGACATTTTTCTCATTCCCCAGGATATTGGTGAAGCGTCCGGTTTTAGTAATCAAGCGGGCACTTATACCCCGACAGTGGCGCAAATGCGGAGTGGTAAATACAATCGGGATCACGCGGTGGTGGGCGACAATGGCCGTGAACGCCCTTACGCGGACATTTACCCTCGTCTGACCACCAAGTCGAATACATTCAAGGTGCATTTCCGCGCGCAGGTTTTGAAAAAGGCCAAGGGCCGTCCGCAGGGAGAATGGGATCCGGAGTATGATCAACCGGTGGGCGAATACCGCGGTTCTACGGTGATTGAGCGTTATATCGACCCCAATGATCAGGATATACCGGATTATGCTACGGCCTCCAATGCGCAGGCGATTGACCGTTTTTATCGATATCGGGTATTGAATACTCGTCGTTTTTCACCTTAAACTGAAAGGGAGGGCTGATTATGAATGTAAAAACAATAATGGATAACAAAGAAAAAAAGTCAGGATATTCTGGTCGGCGTGCGGGTTTCAGTTTGATTGAGGTGACGGTGTCGATTGCTATCACGGCAGTGGCTTTGGTTTCCTTGATGGGAATGTTACCTGCGGGGATGAAAACAATGCGCGAAGCGAGTGACCGTGCAATCGAGACTCGGATCCATCAGCAGATCCTTAGCGAGTTACAATTGGCAAAATGGACATCCCGTTTTCAGTTTGACTATAGATCGGGTAGCCCTGGTGTTCGATTTTATGATGACCAGGGTATCCAGATATATAAAAGTGGACCGAATGCACTGCCGGGTGAGGAATTTGGCCTTAATCATGTTTACACTGCTAGGATCAATGTGCCGAACAGGGGGCAGGCCCTACCGCAGAGTATCAGTGGAGGCACTTATTCAGGCACCTTCGTGCCAGCTTCGACAACCCCGGATCCCAGCCTGCAATTGGTGATTGTCGAAATCACCAGTGTGCTTGACGAGGTTTTTGAAACTTCGGCCGGTTTTAATGATGCTAAGTTTTTAAATAATATAAGAACCTTTCAAGCAACGATTACGAAGCTTGGGAAGGATTTTGGGTCTTGAGTCGTAGAAAATTTTGTTAAGTATATGAAACATTCAAAAAAGGCAGAGTCGAAACAAAATATAAGCTCGGCATTCACTTTAGCTGAATTGCTGGTATCGATGACGGTGCTTTCTGTCCTGTTGTTAATGCTAACTCAGTTGCTGACACAGGTTCAACGGACTTGGACGTATTCCGAGGCTCGTATTTCACAGTTCAGGGAGGCGCGGGTGGCTTTTGATATCATTAGCAAAAATCTGTCCCAAGCGACGCTGCATACCTATCTGGATTACGAACGGGACAACAACAACCAGGTGACTAAATACAAAAGGCAATCTGAATTGCATTTTAAGACCATGCAAGCGAGTCAACTGGGGACAAACAAACCCACGCATGCCATTTTTTTCCAAGCACCGTTAGGGACTTCTGATAAGTATCAAAATTTAGGAAATTTATTTAATGCTCGCGGTTATTATGTGGAGTATGGGAATGACCGGATGTTTAAACCTGCGTTTGTTCAAGCTGAGCCGAAGTATCGTTTCCGTTTGATGGAGTATCTGCCGCCAGCGGAGGAAAATCAGATTTACGTGGATGGAGATAAAGAGCGCTTGGTTAGCCCGAATGGAGTGGCGGTTTATGACAAGTGGTATAGATATAAATTGGACACCTATAGCCATCCTTTGGCCGAGAATGTGATTGGTCTGATCGCTTCTCCACGGGAAGCTTTGACAAATCCTAGTCAGCAAAACCAGACATACAGCAGTATCGCTCCAAATTATAGTTATGATTCTAATGAGCAGAACGCTAATTTTGCTTTGTATGTGCAGCAGGTGCCTCCTTTGGTAAAAGTAACGATGGTGGCTATCGATGAAACTTCGGCGATTCGTTTGGAGGATAAGGGCGGTGGCGGGGCAAGCATGCCCTCGTTGATTCCTGGCAGTTTTTTTAAATCAACCCAGCAATATGAGAGTGATATTGCGAAGCTCAAAGCTGAGTTGAATAGCAGAAAAATAAATTTTAAAATTTTTAGCACGACGGTTGCTATTCGTAGTTCAAAATGGAGCACGCAATAAACACAGTAGCTGTAGTGTCTGGTGGCGATGGTAACAAGTGAGTGATAAAATAGTGATGAAACAGTCGAGCAAATTTAGAGCGCCATATTCTATGAATACAAAAACTAGTGATGCGTGCGGTAGAGGGGGGCAAGGAAGTCAATCGGCCTTTACCTTAATGGAGATGTTGGTGGTGATCACCGTGATAGGGGTGTTGTTTGCTTTTTCGGCACCACAACTGTTCAGTTTGTTGCAATCGAGTAGTTTGACTTCGGCGGGAAGTTTGATGCGTAACAAGTTAAGTCAGGCACAGCAGATGGCTTTATCGAAAAATATTGATGTCGAGGTGCGGTTTTTTAAATTTTCGGATGACCTGCAAGCTCAGGTGGAAGATGAGATTCGTGGTTTCCAGTTTTTTCAATACGACGAAGAAGGGATAGCTAATCCTGTTAGCCAGTTTTTCCGGGTGCAAGCACCAGTTATTATCAGCACGAATACCCAGTTGTCGACTTTGTTGCAACCCGGTAGCGGTGGGGCATCGCCTGCTACGGGAAGATATGATATTCCCCGAGGTAGTGGCAACGGTCGTAAAAGTGCGACTTATGTATCGTTTCGGTTTCGCCCTGATGGTTCGACCGATTTGCCTGGCAGATCGGGAGGGGGTGGCACGTGGTTTGTCACTTTGGTGAAAGAGGGCTCGGATACGGGAAGGGTGCCCAAGAACTTTTATACGGTGCAGATTGATCCCTATAATGGGAAGATATCGGAATTCCGGCCGTAGGTAGAAGGGTGTAGCCGTTTAGGGCTGTAGCTTTTTAGCTTGGTGGATTTTATGTGTGGTCTCTGAAAGTTGTAAGAACTTGAGACTTATCACCTAAGACAAGTATGGAAATTTCCTTACGGGCAGGGTGCTGTTAAATACCTAACAGCCTAAACAGCTACAGCCTTCCTCAAATCATCCCCAGCTTCATTTTGCCTTCTTCGCTGATCATGTCTTGATTCCAGGCGGGATCCCAGACGAGATCGACGACGGCGTCTTCGATGTCTTCCAGAGAAATGATTTTATTGCGGGCGTCCGCGGCGATGGTGGGTCCCATGCCGCAACCGGGAGCGGTGAGGGTCATTTTGACGGTGACTTCTTTGTCGCCGGCTTCGTTTTCTTTGATCTGGCAATCATAGACCAGTCCCAGATCGACGATGTTGACGGGGATCTCGGGGTCGTAAACGGCTTTTAGTTGCTCCCAAACGGCACCTTCCAAGTCGCCATCGGCGGCGAGTTGTTCAGGCGCGTTTTTGGTGGCGGCGGCTTCGTCGGATGTTTCGAGACCGAGCGCGTCTGCATTGGACGCGGCGATACGTGCCAGTCCGGCTTGGGTCGCTACAGTGTAGGTGCCGCCGAGTGATTGGGTGATCATCACTTTGGTTCCTACGGGAAGGTGGATGCTTTCACCGCTGGGGATCTGGACGGCATCCACATCTCGGGTGAGTTCGATTTCTTTATTGGTATTCATGGCAGAGCTAGGCAAGTTCAGACTGTGGAGTGAAAGTAGGACAGATTTCTATATCTGTCTAATGCAAGTGAAGAGGGTAGGCTTTTTAGGGTTCTGGTTTTGTTGTCTGTAATTATGCTGGTGACCTACTTGGAAAAGCCCATTTGTTCTAGAGCTATTCGAATTTATCTAATAGTTCGAATCGTTAAACACCGTTAGCTGACTCAAAAAGGTCGCCAAAGGGGGGATTCTGGGCTAAAATCCTGCTTTGACTGGAAGGAAGGCTCAAAGGGAGATGAAAAGCAACTCACCAAAAATCTATTTATTGCCTAATCTGATGACGGCGGGGAACCTGTTTTGCGGGTTTTTGGCAATTCTGATGATTTTTGAAGGGATGCGCGATCCGGACAGTGGGGTGATGCCTTATTACAAGGCGATCGCTTTGATTTTGGGGGCTTGTGTGTTTGATCTTTTAGATGGCCGGGTGGCGAGAATGCGCGGGCAGGAGTCCTTGTTCGGGCGTGAGTTTGATTCCTTGGCGGACATTGTGTCTTTTGGTATCGCGCCGGCGTTGTTGGTGATGGATATTGTGTTGAATGATTTTGGTCACCGGCTGGGCTGGTTGACGGCTTTCGGTTATTTGCTTTGTGGGGGTATGCGGCTGGCGCGGTTTAATTGCATGTCGGCAAATCCGGATGAGTCGGGTAACAAGGATTTCACCGGTTTTCCGATACCGGCTGCGGCGGGTCTGATCGCTTCACTGACTTTGCTGATGCTGTGGCTGAATGAGGGGGAGAAAGAGGTGGGGCCGTGGAAATACGGCTTGTTGTTTTTGATGTGGTTGTTGTCTTTCCTGATGCTAAGCGAGTATCACTATCCGAGTTTCAAACGCATCAATTGGCGTACCCGACGGTCTTTACCGTGGGTTTTTGTGATTATTCTGGTGGCGGTGTGCGCAGTGATATTCTGGCATGTGGTGCCTGCGTTGATCTTCACGGCTTATTTGATCTATGGCGGGGTAAGGCCTTGGATTTCCCGTAAATGGAGGCGCGAGATCGAAGAGGATGGCGACGATTCGGAGGTGGAGGCGCTCAAGAGTGTGGATGACGACGAAGGTGAGTCGGCGGCGTGAGGGGAAGGCTGTAGCGGATTAGGCTGTAGACTGACAGGCTTTTATTGGCTATTGCTTTTGGCGTGGTTCACTTCGCTGATTTGGGCGTTGAGGGTCCAAAAATCGTAGATCACTCCGATGCCGAAGATGCCGCCGGAGAGCAGATAAATAATACCGGTGCCGATTTTTCCTAGATAAAAACGGTGGATGCCAAGCAGGCCGAGGTAGGTGAGCAAAATCCAACTGAGGGAATAGTCGATCTCGCCGGGTTCAAAGCGCAGTTCGGCTTTGCGATCCATCGAGGGGATGAGGAAGAGGTCAATGAACCAGCCGATGCCGAGCAGGCCGAATGTGAACAGCCAGATGGTGCCACTGATCGGTTTGCCATAATAAAAACGGTGGGCTCCGGTGAATCCAAAAATCCATAACAGGTAGCCGATCAGTTTGCTATGGGTATCACTCGAATAAGAGGCGGTGGATTGTAGGTCGGGCTGTGGCAGGGATGATGGTGATGGGGTGAGTTCGTTGTTCATGATGGGGAAACTTGCGGTTGATGTGCGGCTTTACCAATTAGAAAATCGAGTAAATTTTGTAAAGGGGGGATAGGCAGTCATTGACGGGCTAGGTTTCGTGGGTTTGTTTTGAAAGATGAAGAGCTTTACTCTATTTGCGGCGATCATTTGGATCCTGTTTTTTGCGCCTGACGGGGCCTTTGCAGATTGGCCGGAATTTCGTGGGCCAAGCAGGGATGGGCATGCGGTGCAGGATCAGGCTTTGCCAGTGAAGTGGAGTGAAAAAGAAAACGTGAAGTGGAAAACTGCTATTCACGGAGCGGGTTGGGCGACGCCGGTTGTGATGGAAGGCAAGGTATGGGTGGAGACGGCCAGTGAGGATGGGCGCACGATGTCGGTGCTTTGTATCGATCAGAAAAGCGGCAAGGTGTTGCTCGACCGAGTGTTGATTACTAACGATAATCCCGAGCCTTTGTCGAATAAGATCAATAACTATGCGGCGTGTTCGCCGGCGGTTGAGAAAGGGCGGGTGTATCTGCATTTTGGCTCCTATGGCACGATTTGTCTGGATACGAAAAGTTATGCTGAGATTTGGCGGCGGACGGATTTGCGTTGCAGTCATTGGCGCGGGCCGGGATCTTCGGTAGCGATGTGGAGGAATTTTGTGATCCTGACTTTTGACGGAGCAGACCGGCAGTATCTGGCGGCTTTAGATAAAAAAACAGGGAAAACCATTTGGGTCCGGGATCGTTCGACGGATTTCGGAGATCTGGATGACAAAGGGCGGCCGGCCAATAGCGGGGACATGCGCAAGGCTTACAGCACGCCTGTTTTTATTAACGATGGCGAAAAGGATATCATGATCAGCGTGGGGGCCAAAGCCTGTTGGGCCTATAATCCGGATACGGGCGAAGAGCTGTGGAATGTGAATGTTCCCCAGCATTCGACTTCATCACGACCAGTGTATAATGAAAAGTTGAAGCTGTTGTATATCAATACCGGCTTGGGGAAACCTCAGTTGTGGGCGGTGCGGGTGGATGCCAAGGCGCGGGGAGATATCAGCGGGACGCACGTGGAATGGAAATTGCTCAAGCGGGTTCCTAAGCAATCCTCACCATTGTTGTTAGGTGATGAATTGTATTTGGCAGCGGATACCGTTGGCAGCTGCGTGGATGCTAAAACAGGCAAGGTGTTATGGTCTGAGCGAATGGAAGGCACGGTGACGGCATCGCTGCTTTATGGCGGTGGCAATATTTATTTTTTCAATGAGGACGGTGGAGCAACGGTGGTGAAACCCGGCAGGGAATATCAGCTGAGTGCTAAAAACCAGCTCGATGATGGATCGTTGGCGTCTCCGGCGGCATCCGACGGGGCTTTGTTTGTGCGCTCCAAGAATTTTTTGTACCGGATCGGTGGGGAGTAGTAGAGGTGGATACCTTCTATGTTAATCCACGTCTTTGAGAAACACTCCGTAACCTTCCACCTTCATTTGTTCTTTTGGAATAAAGCGCATGGCGGCTGAGTTCATGCAGTAGCGCAGGCCGCTGGGTTGCGGGCCGTCTTTAAAAACGTGACCGAGGTGGGAGTTGGCGTGTTTGCTGCGGACCTCTTTGCGCGGCAAGATCATTTTGAAGTCGAGTTTTTCGACCAGATTGTCAGTGACCAGAGGGGTGTGGAAGCTGGGCCAACCGGTGCCGGAATCGTATTTGGCGCTGGAGCTGAACAGGGGCTCTCCAGAGACGATGTCGACATAGATGCCTTCGGTCTTGTTGTCGTGGTATTCGTTTTCAAAGGGGCGCTCGGTGGCGGAGCGCTGGGTGACTTGATACTGCAGAGTGGTCAGTTGCTCTTGCAGTAAGTCATCTGAGGGTATGGGGTAGGATTTAGACATGGTGGGAGAATAGGATGTTGATATCGTGGACAAGGGTGGCAGGTTAGCCAACCTGCGCCCAGCCGTCACGGTATTTGCGTTTGATGAGTTTGTCGGCTTCAGCATTGCCGGTGGTCATTTTATCACGATTCCAGGTCAGCTTGGTGCCGTTGCCGACTTGGGCGGCGATGGTGCCGAGCAGCATCAGTTCGGTGAGCGGGGCGGCGTAGCTGAAGTTGGATTTGGCCATTTTGGGATCACCTGCTTTACAGGCGGCGATCCACTCTTTGTGGTGACCGGGGGAGCGCTCCATGGTTTTGGGAGGCTCGACAAATTTCTTTTTATCCGCTGAGTTGACCAGTTGTGGCATGCCTCCGTGACTGCCGTGCATGAAAGTGAAATCACTGCCGTAATAAATGCAGCCACTGCTTGGGGTTTTTAATTTGTCGTCCATGTTTTTCGGACGTGGGATGGCGTAAGATCCGTCATACCACATCAACTTGACGGGTGGGGAATCTCCGCGGGCGGGGAATTCGTAGGTGATCTTGCAAGAGGCCGGGTGGGAGACTTTTTCACTACCGGCGGTTTTGCGTTCGATTTCTACGCTGATGCTTGCAGGCACGCCGAGGCCAAGTGACCACACTGGGTGGTCGAGAATGTGTGCACCCATATCGCCGAGGGCTCCGGTGCCGTAGTCGATGTAGCCGCGCCATTTGAAAGGCACGATCTGACTGCTGTAGGGACCCATTGGGGCGGGCCCGATCCAGGTATCCCAATCCAAGGTGGCGGGAATCTCTTCTTCTTTCGGGCGCACGATATCTTGTGGCCAGCTAGGGCGGTTGGTGCAGGTGTGGACTTCACGAACTTCGCCAACCGCGCCGGATTGGATCCACTCGTTGGTTCGGCGGGCGCCTTCGTTGGCGTGGCCTTGGTTGCCCATCTGGGTGCAGAGGCCTTTTTCTTCGGCTTTGTTTTGCAGGGCACGGGCTTCGGAAATGGTCAGAGTCAGCGGTTTTTCGACGTAGACGTGTTTGCCTGCATTCATCGCAGCCATGGCGACGATGGCGTGATTGTGGTCGGGGGTGGAGACCACTACGCCGTCGATATTACCAGCTTCTTTGGACAGCATTTCACGCCAGTCTTTGTAATATTTGCTCTTGGGGCTGGCTTTGAGGGATTTGGCGCAGCGCATCTGGTCGACGTCGGCGTAGGCGTAATGGTTTTCACTGATGCAGCCTTTGATGTTCTGTGCGCCGCGACCTCCGGCTCCGACAAAAGCGAGGTTGAGTTTGGCATTGGCTCCGAGAACACCCGATGGCAAAAACTGGATGCCGGCAAAAACGCTGGTGGCGGTGGCGGCAGTGCTCAGGAATTGACGGCGTGATGGAGAAAAATGAGAGGGGTTGGAGGTGGCTTTATTTTTAGACATGGGGAAGTTTGCAACAAAGTGTGCCCCATGGCAAGCAATCACATCACCATGTGGATCATTTCACGAATGGATTCCATCAGGCGGTGGTGGAAGGTCGCCAGATTGTTGGCCCAGGTCAGGGCAAAATACTCCCAGGTGACGTTGGGGGAAGCTAACACGAGGAAGCTGGAAATGAGCAGTATATTGATCAGAGCGATCAGGGCGACGGAAAAAAGCAGGCCGTTTTGCTGCAGGTCGGGCTGATCGTGATTGATCATCCATAGGGTAAAGGTCATGTGGAAGGTCCAGCTCAGTCCGATCGCAGCGAACAAGATGCGGTCATGGACGATGGTGATGGGGTAGTCGGGGAATGCCACTTGTATGATCCACCATAGGGTGATGATGAGCATTGTGTAAAAAGGCACGAAGTAGGGGGAGAGGGCGATGAGGAAGTTGTTTTTGTTGGTCAGGATATGCCCGCCGGAACTGGAGATGTGCATGCCTTTGACATTGCCGCCGCAGAATAGGACAAATACGGCATGGGTCAGTTCATGTCCGGCGACGTAGAACCACAACATGAGTCGACTGCGCAGGCCGAAAAAAAGCACTAGCCAAATGGCAGCTCCGATGGTGAAAAACCAGAATTCACCGGTGCGCCAGAAAGCGCCGTTTTTGGTGGCATGGGCAAAACTGAGGAAAAATGACTCCAATGAAATCCACACCAGGGGGAGCAGGGCGATTCCGATTAATAGTCGCAACCAGTGCATGAGGCCCATTGAGGGCGCAGCAACGGGGACGGATTCACCTTCAACAAAAGCAGCGATTTGTTTATTGCCGGAGGCGGAGTCAGTTCGTTTGCGGGCAGCGGCGGGTTTCTTGCGCGCGGCGGGAGGGCGACGTCGACTGGTCGTGGAGGCCGGAGACTTTCGTTTCCTGCTGGAGCTAGAACTGGTGCGTCTGGGTGCAGCCATAAGCTGGCGGTGCTTAAAACAAGAGGGCTTTTACATTTGGGATTGCGGTGGGGGCGCAGTCGATAGACAGAGCCAGAGTTTCCTCCGGATGTCATTTTTGGAAATGTCTTTTGGCCGGGATGATCCGGATCAGACCCGGCTGAGGTATTTGCAGGTGGAGCTGTCTACTTTGATGACATCGCCGGGTTTGCAAAAAAGAGGAACCTGAACTCGCAGGCCGGTCTCAAGAGTCGCTTCTTTGGTCGGGTTATTGGCGGTGTCGCCTTTGACACCGGGGGCGGACTCGGTGATTTTGAGTTCAACGGAAGATGGGGGATCGACGCTGACAGGTTTGCCGTCGAGGTAGAGCACTTCGACTTGCAGCGCGTCGATCAGTAGGTTTTTGATGTCGCCGAGCATTTCTTCTGACAAGGTAACGGTGTCAAAGGTGATCGGATCCATGAAGTGGTAGCCACTGGGGTCGCTGTAACTGAACTCCAGTTTTTGGCGTTCGGTCATGACAAGATCTACTTTGTCGCCGGATGCAAAACGGATATCTTTGGTTTTACCGGATTGAAACGAACGGACGGTGGCCATGATCAAGGCGTTGCCTTTGCCTGGAGTGCGATGTTCGAGATGCAGTACGATTCCGGTCTCGCCTTTGTATGAGATACACTGCCCTTTTTTGATTTGAGTTGCTACGACTGCCATAAGTTGAAAAGTTTAAACAAATTAGAATCCAAAATTTAACATAAGTTAAGGGTTTTGGCGAGTGTAGAATTTTATTTTTGCCGCGTTTTTATAGAATATGCAAGCGGGTGAGATCCTGGATGTCGATGAGGCCAAGCGGTTGGTTGTTGTCATCAACGACCACGAGGTCATCGATGCGGTGATCCTCCAGTAGGGCGAGAACTTCGGCGGCGAGTTTGTCGGCGGGAATGGAGATCGGATCGACGGTCATGAAGTCGCTGACTTTGCAACTGGCCAGATCGTTTTGTGTCTGGAAAGCACGGGTGAAATCGCCTTGGGTGAAAATGCCGGCGAGGGACTGGTCGTCGTGGACGACGATGACGGCTCCGCTGCGGGCGGCGGTCATTTTTTCCAGCGCGGTCTTGATGGTTTCCTGTGGGGATAAAATGACGATGTTGTTGCCGCTGCGCATGATGTCGGAGGCTTTGGTGAGCAGGGCGCGTCCGAGTGAGCCGCCGGGGTGCAGTTCGGCGAAGTCTTCTTTTTTGAATCCTCGGGATTCGAGCAAGGTCATGGCCAGGGCGTCACCGAGCACCAGCATGTTGGTGGTGCTGGATGTGGGAGCTAGGTTCAGCGGGCAGGCTTCGCGCTCGACATGGATGTCGAGAGTGATGTCGCCGACGCGGGCGAGAGTGGAGTCGGCTTGACCGGTGATGGAGATCAATGTCACGCGGCGACGTTTGAGATGGGGCAAAATATTGAGCAGTTCAGCGGTTTCTCCTGAGTAGCTGAAGGCGAGCATCACATCGCCTTCTTCGACCAGGCCGAGGTCTCCGTGTAGGGCGTCCTGGCAATTTAGAACAGTGGCGGTGGCGCCAGTGGAGTTCAGAGTGGCGGCGATTTTGTGACTGATGTTGCCTGATTTCCCGACTCCGGCGATGATGATTTTTCGCTTTTGATCCAGTGCGTGACGCAGTGCTTCGATCGCTAGTCCGAAGGATTCGTCGAGGCGGGAGTGCAGATTTTGTAGCTCGTCGATTTCGAGTTGAATGACACGTCGTGCTTTTTCCTGGTAGTCCATTCGGGTAACAAGTGCTATGTGCTGTATTCAGCGATGAGTTCTAAACCGGTAGTGGCATCATTTTGTGCGACGTTTTTGGCGTCGGAGATGCTGCACGTGTACCGGCAGATTGTGGGTCTGTCGAATTATGAATCTGTTATCCTAACACAAAAGCGGATGCATGCGGATAAATTTCCCTTTGCTGAAGATCGAGTGATTCAATTGCCACGACCGAATGGTCTGCGGCGTGAGGCGAGACGGTTTTGGGGAAGTAAATGTAAAAAAGCCCCATGGACGATTTTTGACGGGGAGCGGAGGGAAATCGAGAGGGTATTGGATGAGCGAGGTGCCGAGCTGCTGCATGTGTATTTTGGGCATATCGGAATGCATTTGCTGCCGCTGCTGGAATCAAAAACGCGACCTTGTCCGGTGATCGTGAGTTTTCACGGAGCTGATGCAGGGGTGGATATGGACAAGGCGGCGTATCGGTTGGCGATGCAAAGGGTGTTTGCCTCCGCTGACCGGATATTGGCGAGATCGCAGTCTTTGGCGCAGGCTTTGCTTGAGTTGGGCTGCCCTGATGAAAAAATACGACTATCGAGGACGGGGATTCCGTTGCAGCAATGGCCTTTGGTGAAACGTATGGTGCCGGAAGACGGGCAGTGGCGCTTGGTACAGGCGTGTCGTTTGATCGAAAAAAAAGGCCTGGATGTGACTTTGAAAGTGCTGGCAAAATTACGAGAATCTTTTCCTCAAGCACGACTTACCCTGATTGGTGAAGGACCGCTGAGGGCAGAGGTTGAAGGTTGGGCTGAAGAGCTAGGATTGTCCGGAGCGATTGAGCTCACGGGCTTTATTGGAGAGCAGCGGTTACGGCAGGAATTTGCTAAAGCTCACATTTTTATTCATCCGAGCCGGACGGGAAAAGATGGCAATCAGGAGGGGGTGCCAAACGCAATGCTTGAAGCAATGGCCACCGGTTTGTCAGTGGCCGCTACGCAGCATGGAGGAATTCCTGAAGCGGTGATAGAAGGAGAGAGCGGGCTCTTGGTAGAGGAGGGAGATTGGGAAAAGTTGGCTGAAAAACTGGTTGTTCTATTGAAGGATGAGTCGCGCTGGGAAGCGATGGGTAAAGCGGCGAGAGAAGGCGTGGAAAACAAGTTTTCCCGCCAGCAGCAGATCACGGATCTGGAGGAGATCTACCGAGAAGTGATCGGAGATTAAGCGACGATGCGGTCAGTAGCGTAGATAATATGAGTGGAGTCAGACCCCAAGTTATTTTTTGCTTGTGGATTGGTGGTGGGGTTGATAGGGTGGTTTTTATGAGAAAGACGCGGGAATTTTTGTTGGGTGAGGTGGGGCAGACGAATTATTATCATGTGGTGAGCCGGACGGCGGGGAAATACAAGCTGTTTGGGGATGATGAGAAGGAGGCTTTTCGCTATATCCTGATGCGGCAGTTGAAGTTTAGTGGGCTGCGGGCGCTGGCTTGGTGTTTTATGGACAATCACTTTCATTTGCTGTTGGAGGTGCCGGATAAGGAGGAGG
>JASFYY010000019.1:0-71269 GCA_045046875.1 Verrucomicrobiota bacterium
AATTGATTACCGAAGAGATGGAGCAACCTAAAGGGATAGAAGCGGTTCTTGGAAAATGATAATTGTTAAATGAGATATGATGAATGACAATGAGGTTTTATTGAGAAAATTGACGCGGCGGGAGTTTCGTGA
This sequence comes from Verrucomicrobiota bacterium, assembly GCA_045046875.1. GTDB lineage: Bacteria > Verrucomicrobiota > Verrucomicrobiia > Verrucomicrobiales > DEV007 > JAADHD01. The sequence goes on from JASFYY010000019.1 coordinate 133, forward strand.
GCGGATGGAAGGCGGGGATTTGAACTTGTGCATTCTACCGGTGGCCGCGATTGAGCAACATCTGGAACATCTGGCGATGGAGCATGATTGGCGCAGTGTGTGCGCGGTGGCGGAGGGGGTGGCGGAGAAGCTCAGTCCGAAGGTGTTGGTGGCCGAGGCTTTGATGGTGGGCATCAGTGAGCATCACATGAAACATCCAGGCACCTTGACTTTGAGACCCGGGACTTTTATGGCGGTGTTGAACGATTTGATTCGCAGCGTGGCGGAGGCGGGTTTTGAGAATGTGCTGGTGCTGAATGGGCACGGCGGCAATGTGGCGCCGATCAAGGGGGTGTGGGATCAGTATTTGCGTGAGTTTTCACCGCTGAACCTGCATTTCATGTCTTATTGGGATGTGTATGACAAAGCAGATGCACGGGACTTGTTGGAGAGTGGTGAGCGTTTGCCCGAGGATTTACCGGGTCACGCGCAGGAGTTTGAGACGGCGGTGGGCTTGGCTGCATTTGCGGAAAACGTCAGAACCGATATGTGGCAGGATCAGGAAGATCAACGCCCTTCGCTGGCTACGGCGGAAAAAGGGCAGGCGTTTTTGGAGCGGGCGATTGATCGAGTGACGCTTATTACGGAGGCAATGATCGATGGTCGTCAGCGATCCGAGACGCCGGCTTATCATCCGTAGGATTGATAAATGAATGAGCTGGGGTTTGCTAAGCGGCCATGCCGTTTCGGTGGTTAGCGGACAGGAATGTCAGCACTCCTGTGGAGTTTGGTTTTATAGCCGGTCTGATCCGGTTGGTCGGCCGGGCATGGGCTGCGTGCGCGGGCTCAGTAGGTCGATGCTGAGGGTGCGCGGGGAATTGTCTGACAAAGGGGCCGCAGTGTCCAGTGACGCGGAGTGTGCAGCTTGTTGATCCCACCATTTTTCTGCTTGGCTGCGGGTCCAGTCATGGGGGTGTTGGCACTGTTCCAGCGATGCACGAAGGTTACGGGCATTTGGTGGACGGTTTTCCATTTCCTTTTCCAGGCATTTTAAGATCAGGTGATCAAAATCGGGGGAGATTTTCTCACCTAGAATAATCGATAGAGATACCGGGGCTTCGTTGATCTGCGCTTCTATGGTTTTCTCCAAGCTGCCTTTATTAAAAGGGTCTTTACCCGTGAGCAGAAAGTAAGCGACCAGCGCCAGTGAATATAAATCGCTGCGGCCATCCAGTTCGGTGCCGCTTTGCAAGGATTCCGGAGGCATGTAGGCGGGAGTTCCCAGTACGTAATCTTCTTGGGCAGCTTGCTCTTTTTCACTCATGCTTTGCACGATGCCAAAGTCCAGCACTTGCACCACATCGTATTCTCCTCCTCGGTTGCAGAGCATGATGTTGGCGGGTTTGATGTCCCTATGGATCAGCCCATTCGCATGAGCCTCTGCCAGCGAACCGCAGACTTGTTTGAGAATTTGGATGACCCGTTCCTCGGGCACGGGGCCGTTTTGTTCGACCAGGCTTTGCAGTGAGATGCCGTCCAGATATTCCATGGCGTAATAAAAAAATCCGTCGGGGGTGCGACCGTAATCAAAGATGACGATGGTATTGGGGTGGGTGAGTTTGCTGGTGATCTGAACCTCGCGTTCAAACAAGCTGAGGTTCTCTTCATTGAGCATTTTTCGTTTAAGAACTTTAACTGCAGTAGGTCGGCGCAGCAGAGCGTGATGGGCGAGATAAACTTCGGCCATGCCTCCTTCGCCGATTTTTTTCTCCAAGGTGTAGCGACCAAGCTGGTCTGCTTTAAGTGAGGCTTGACGTTTTTCCATCACCGAGGTGATACGGGCTTTTAGCAGGGGGAGAGTGAAGGGCTTGGTTACATAATCATCGGCCCCGAGTTGAATGCACTTCACCACGCTTTCGGTATCACCGAGGGAGGAAATCATGACGACTGGGATGCCGCAGTGGAGCGGTGATTTTTTTAATTTTTGTAGGACTTCGTAACCATCGAGTCCCGGTAAAATAATGTCCAGCAGGATGAGGTCGGGCTGGGAGTCTTCGATGGAGGCTAGAGCGGCTTCTCCGCTTTCGACGGAAATGGAGAGATGCCCCATGGAGCGGACCAGGTCTTCCAGGATCAGCAGGTTGATTTTGGTATCATCAACGAGGAGGATTTTGAGAGGTGGAGATTGCATGGTGTGTTGGTCTGCCTTGCAGATTGAATCAGGTAAAGAAAATGTTACAAACAAATAAGGAAGAGATGTAGGCAGCACTTGCAGATCGACGGCTTTGGTCGAAGATGGTTCATGATGTGGAAACGTAGGATGACATGGTTGAGCTTGTGGATTTCCCTTTGGGGGCTTTTGGCTTGTCAAAAATCTGATAGCGACCATGGCGAAGACAGTAAAAAGAAAGCTGATTTTGTCAGGCGTGGGGATGTTGAAGTGCGGCAATCGGATGAATTGACTTATGTGAAGGGAGGGGAGAAACCACACACCGGCGTGGTGATCAGTCGGGATAAAAACTGGAGGATGACTTATTTTTCCAATTATGAGCAAGGTCGATTGCACGGGGCGGAAATTTGGTGGTATGGAAATGGCCGGATGAAAAAAATGCTCGATTACGAACATGGCGAGAAGGTGCGGCATCGTGAGTGGTTTGAGAGCGGGGTGCATAAGATCGATGCGATGATGAAAGAGGGGGAGGCTTTTGGGAGGCACGTGAAGTGGTTTGAGGATGGGCGACTGAGGTTCTCCGGGAGTTTTGTGGAAAATTTACTGTGGGACGGACCGGTGAAGGATGTGCATGAGGATGGGCGGGTGATGTGGGACGCGGTTTTTAAACACGGGCGTTATGTGAGTGGGGTTTATCCGCCGGGGGAGAAGCAGAAGTTGATCGATGGGGGGATGCTGAAAACAGAACCAGTTTCAAAGGAAGGTGTAGAGAGTCAAAGGTAGGGAGTGGGACTTTGAGTTGTTTTTCGGATTATAAGAATGCTGTGAAAAAATGTGAGCGAAGAGTGGTCGACGTTACGGTTTTACAACTTTAAACCAAAGGGTCCTCATATCCGAATGGCTGTCAACTGGGCAGTAAGTCGAAAGGAGGGTTGCCCTTTTGAATGATTTGAATAAGCAAATATTGGGTGGTTTTTACCAATATTCAAGAGGGCTTTATTTGAGACTACTGCCAAAGGCAAGTATATTGAAAGTAGTTCATGTTGCTGATAAATTTAATTTAAGACGCGTAAGACGATGGCAAATAACCCTGGTGATAAGCCCTCGCCTCATTTATTAAAAGTAATAGAGAAGCTATGATTCCTCCCTCTTTTCATTTCTACATATATCGTCAGTGGTTTTATACTATGCTGGTTCTGTCTACGCGCTGCGTTGTATCTGCCGCGGAATCAGATGATCTGTTGGTGCCGCTGAGGCCGGAACAGGTACAGGTTGGGGGCGAGCTGGGTCGACGTATTGAGGTGACGATCAAAAACAACCTACTCGTTCTTGATGTCAAAAATGATTTTCTAAAACCTTTCCAAGAAAAAAAGAGTAAGGGTGGATATATTGGCATCGGTAAGTTGATAGATGCCGCTGTCCGCTTTGCAGCCAACACGGATGATGCTGCTGTGATTGCCAAAAAGAAGCAAATCATCGACGAACTGATCCAAACCCAGGAACCTGACGGGTATATTGGGATGATGGATCCAGAATTCCGGGTGAAAAAATTGTGGGACATCCATGAGATTGGATACATCATTTATGGTTTGGAAAGTGACTATGAATTTTTTGGCACAAAGTCTTCTTTGCAAGCAGCGCAGTCGGCGGCTGATTATCTGTTGAAACACTGGAAGGAAATACCCGAGGATTGGGATAAAGAGACGGGAGTTCGAACCGGCGTTTCGGTAACTGGTCTGGAACGAGCTCTCATTCGTTTGACGCAACTGACAGGGCAGCAGCAATATCTCGATTTTTGTAAAAACCAACGTGACTTGCCCAACTGGGATCTGGGGATTGTGATCGGGCGCCGCCCCATGATAGAGGGGCATGTTTATGCCTACCTGTGTCGCAGTCTGGCCCAACTGGAGTTGTTTCGTGTAGATCATGATCCGAAATTGCTGCATCAAACCAAGCGTGCGATGGATTTTTTAACCGAGGGTGATGGTTTGACCATCACTGGTGGTGCCGGGCAACAGGAGATCTGGACTGCAGATCAAGACCTGCGTGGTCAATTGGGGGAAACCTGTGCCACTGCTTACCAGATTCGGATGTATGACAGTTTGTTGCGCCTTCAGGGTGACTCTGCTTCCGGTGACTTGATAGAGCGCAGTATCCATAATGCCCTGTTTGCTGCCCAGTCGCCGGATGGCCGGAAGATTCGATATTACTCGCCTGGTGAAGGGCCACGGATTTACTATTCTCGCGATATCTACTGTTGTCCGGGGAATTACCGACGTATCATTGCCGAACTGCCGTCTTTTGTTTTTTATCGTGCGGGGAAGGGCTTTGCCGTCAACCTGTATACCGACAGTAAAGCTGAGATAGGCTTACCCGGTGAGGTTAAACTTGTAGTGCGCCAGGAAACCGAATACCCCAAATCAGGAAAGGTGCTAATCCATGTTGATCCTTCGAAGCCGTCGGATTTTCCGGTTCAGTTGCGTATACCTTCCTGGTGTTCGACTGCGAATGTTTCAGTGAATGGTAAGCCGGTAGGGAAAGCTATCCCTGGTGGGCAGTTTTACAAAATCCAGCAGACCTGGCGGAAAGGGGATACGATCACTTTGAAAATGCCGATGCCGTGGCGTCTGGTTCGTGGTCGGCAACGTCAGTCAGGCCGGGTAGCGGTGATGCGTGGACCTCTGGTTTTTTGCCTGAATCCATCCCAGAATAAAACTCTGGCTTCTTTGGATGCTGCGGATCTCAGTCGAATCACTTTGGATCCTCAATCTTTTAAGGATCCTGTGGCTGATGACTCCATCATTCCCGGCGGTGTTGCCGCCCATGTCCAGGCGTGGAGTCCCGGCTTTCGAGTCAAACGGCCTGGAGATCTTGAACTTGTGTTGACCCAGTTTGTCGATCCTGATGGGCAAGCTACTTATTTTCGTCTGCCTGATCTGAGTATTGCAGTTGACGATGAGTTGTTTAGCGGAATTAAAAGAGAGGGTGCTGGTAAGTAGGGGGTTACCTAATTCTCACTGGCCTGCAATGTCTCAAGCTACTTTCGCCAGTCGGATTCGGTGAAGTTTTTGGGCAGAGTGTATTGCCAGACCCAGTCGCCTTGGGTGGGGTCTTGTTTGAGCAGGCCGCGATCGTCGGTTTTGTTGAGGCCGACGGAGTAGATGATGGGGGTGCCGTCGGCTTTGATACGGTAGTGCAGGGGATCGCCGGTGATGAGCTCGTTGGGGATGGTGTCGAGGTAAGTGGGGGCAAGGGCGGTGAGGGTTTTTGGATAATCGCCGTACTCGCGGCGGTAGAGTTCGAGCGCGATGGCGATGCGGGCGAGATCGATGCGAGTGGCTATCTGGGCGGTGCGTTCGGCGATGGCGTAGTAGACGTCTGCAGAGAAGGTTGCTAGAAGGGTTGCGTTTGGTTGAGCGGAGAGATAAGGGTGATCCTTGATTGAAGTAAAGTTAGCCTTGCTTTGTGCGGCTATCTCCATGTTGATCCAATCGGTTAGGATTCTATCGTTTTGAGTAAGATAATTGTCTTGGAAAAAACGGCAAAAAGTTAATTTATTACGATTGAGAAAAGCCTGCGATAATCCGATATGCCGCAACACTTGTGTGAGTGCGGCGATGTCGGAATAATCTTCGAAATAAGTGAGTTTGAGGGTGGCGTAGAATTCTTCAGGGTGATTTTCTAGTAAAGCAAGAGCGATGGCTCTTTCAACACGAATCGCAGCGACTAGATTTTTTTTCGGTGCCAGTTTCTGCAAGGATTTTTTGATAAGGAGAAGATCCCTAGAAATGAAAATATTAGAATGGAGCCCTTCCCATATAATGGGGAGTGTGATGTTGTAAAAGGTAGAAGAAATCAAGTGAGACATGAAGGATTCATCAGATTCAAAAACAAGCAGAATACGCAATAGGGTTAGAATGTCTTTTCTGGCGGCGATGGATTGGTTTAATGCGATATGGGATCGAGCCCGTAAAGAAAGTGCTCTAGTGATGGATAATAGGGGCTTTAAATGTGGGCGATCTATTTTTGTTAGTTTTGAATAATTTAGAGGAAGCTTTGTTTTGGGACGCAGGGAAGCTTGTTTAAATTCTGCAAGAATGGCTTCAAGAGGTTCCAGTGCTTTGAGGAGGCCTTTTGCTGCCAGTTTGTCCGTTGGGAAGTCTTCAGGTTTTTCTAAGTGATCGGAAAGTTGGTTGCCGAATGCTCCACGCGCGCGCTGGGTGTTGTTGGAGGAGTGAACATTGTCGCCAAAACCGGAAAGTTCATTCAGGTCAATGGAGCTCAAACGGTTGTCATCAGGGTTATTGAAGACTTCGGCTATAATCGGGGCGGCGGCGAAATTTTCTTCGTCGGGGATTTCTGGAGGGATGAGTTTTTCGAGGTCGAATATCTCGCCTTTGGCTTCCCAGTGTGCTTTGAAATCATCCCAGTCGCGTTGGGCTTGGCGGTTTTCGTGGATGCCTAGAGGGATGAGGATGGCGAGGATAAGGACTAGATGAGCAAGAACGATTTTGCTAGCCATGCGCGAGAAGCTACGACGAGACGGGGGATCGTCGAGACGTGTTGGCGCGAACTGATCGGGATCAGGCATGCCCTGAAAGTAGGGGGGGCGTGTTGGTGAGTCAAGAATGAGAACCACGAATGGACACTAAAAAACATGAATAAGGAATAGGAGGAAATTCCCTCCACAGCCTACAGCCTTCTTGTGAGCCTGCTAGCTTTTCAAAATCGCCCGAATCACCTCGCCGCTATCGCTTGGCGGAATCAATCCTACCGGCAGGCCATTGCGTTTGAAGCGTAACTTGTCGGCGTCGAGACCGAAGAGGTGTAATAGAGTCGCGTGGTAGTCGTGGTGGGTGACCTTGTCGAGCACGGCGTGGTGACCCCATTCGTCGGTGGCTCCGTGGATGTGTCCACCGCGCACGCCGCCTCCGGCTAACCACATACTGAAGCCGTAGGTGTTGTGGTCGCGTCCGACTTTGTCCGGGCCGGTGTCGTTTTGGATGACGGGTAGGCGTCCCATTTCTCCGCCCCAATGCACGAGGGTGGTATCGAGCAGGCCGCGGCCTTTGAGGTCCTGAACCAGGGCTGCAGCGGGTTGGTCGATGTATTTGCAGGATTCGGGCAGTCGTTTGCGGATGGTGCCGTGGTGATCCCAGTATTGATTTTTGGTGAAAAGCTGGACAAAACGAACGCCGCGTTCGACCAGGCGGCGAGCGATCAGGCAGCGGGTGCCAAATTCTTCGGTGGCCGGGTCGTCGATGCCGTAGAGTTGTTTGGTGGCTTTGGATTCGCCGGAAATGTCGAGGGCGTTTTTGGCCGCGGTTTGCATTTTGGCGGCGAGTTCGTAGCTGCTGATGCGGGCTTCGAGTTCGAGTTCGCCGGGATGCTGGTCGAGGTGTTGGCGGTTGAGTTGGTCGAGGTAGGAGAGGTAGCGTTTTTGCGGTTCGCCTTTGAGGTGGGGTGGTGCGTCGAGGTTGGCGATGCGTGGTTCTTTGGAGCGCACGACGGTGCCTTGGTAGAGCGAGGGCAGCCAGCCGTTGGACCAGTTGCGCACGCCTTCGACGGGCAGTCCGCGGGGATCCTTGAGCACCATGAAGGCGGGCAGTTCGTCGGTTTGATTACCGAGTCCGTAGGACAGCCAGGCACCGAGCGCGGGGTTGCCGGGGGTGACCCGTCCGGTATTGAGTGAGTGGATGGACTGGCCGTGATTGTTCACTCCGGTGGTCATCGAGCGGATGATGGTGATGTCATCGGCGATGCCTTGCAGGTGAGGCAGCAGTTCGGAGATTTCCATGCCGGATTCGCCACAGCGGCTGTATTTCCACGGGCAGGCGAGCACGGTGGAGCTGGCCTGGGCGGCGTTGTCGTATTTGATTTTTCCGGGGAAAGGTTTGCCGGCGAATTTTTCCAGCAAAGGCTTGGGGTCCATCAGGTCGATGTGACTGGGGCCGCCCTGCATGAACATCGAGATCATCGCCTGGGCTTTGGGGCGCTCGAAGGGTTGTTTGGGCAGTAAGTCAAAAGATTCAGTTTTGCCGGAAACCGGGCGGGCAAAAGTCTGTTCGCGCTGCATCAACCAGGACAATGCGACGGAACCGATTCCCATACCGCTACGGTTTAAAAAATCTCTGCGTGAGGTGAACATGTTGAATAATGGACAGTTGGAAATTGAAAATGAAGAAAGATCAGTTCAAGTAGAGGAACTCGTTGGAACTAAGCAGAGCTTGGCAGAAAGTGGCGAGGGAGAGGGTGGCGGTATCGGGGGCTGGTGCAGCCGTTTTGCCTTTGGCCGGTTTGGCCGCAGCGGCGGGGGCAGGGAGAACCCGTTGCTCGTTTTCGATGAAAGAAAGCGCGTCGGAGGCTTCGGCATCGGAGGCGGGACGACCGTAGATCAAGTTCCAGGCGAGTTTGACCTGGGCGTCGAGATCTGTTGGGCGTTCGCGTTGCAGGCGTTTGGCCATGTGAAGCGAGAAGTCGGTGATGAATTGGCTGTTCATCAGCATCAGCGCTTGCGGTGCGACAGTGGAGGAGTTGCGTTCGGTGCAGTTGGTTTCGACCATGTCCGGTCGGTCGAATGATTGCAAAACGGCGAGCGGACGACTGCGGCGAGCCTGGATGTAGAGGCTGCGGCGGAACTCCTGGCCGTCCAGCCCCAGGGGGTCGCCGGGTTTGCCTTCACCGTCCTTATTTTCTTTGCCGACGACGATCTGGCCGACTCCGTCTTCCATAACGGGAACGGGTGGACCGTAGAGATTGGGGTTAAATTTTTCGCTCATCACCAGTACCGAATCGCGGATGGATTCGGCATCGAGGCGGCGCACGCTCATGCGACCGATCAGATGGTTCTGTGGGTCAATCTGATTGAGGTCGGCGTCACGATCCGAGCTTTGCCGGTAGGCGGATGACATCAGCATCAGTTTGAGGCTGCGTTTGAAATCCCAGCCGTGACTGCTGAAGTCGGCGGCCATCCAGTCGAGCAGCTCAGGATGGGTGGGGCGGGTGCCGAGGGTGCCGAAGTCACCGAGGGTGGTGACGATGCCCTGGCCAAAAAGGTGCGACCAGAAACGGTTGATGAGCACCCGGGAAACGAGCGGGTGTTTGCCGTTGGTGAGTTTCTCGGCATAAGCGAGTCGGCGTCCGGTACTGGGCAGGTCGGGGTTGTTGTCAGCTATGGCTCCAGCACCCCATTGGCCGAGCACGGTGAGGCCGGCCGGGGGAACCGCTTCTTTGGGTTGTTCGTGATCGCCCCGATTAAAAAGATGGGTGAGGGGAGGTTTGGCACCGGATTTTTCCCACATCGCGCGGATGTAGTTGAGCGGCGGTTTGGTGTCGCGCACGGCTTTGATGTCGGCGGCGAGTTTTTTGATCTCGTCAGCGGCTTTACGATTATAGAGATAGAGCGATCCGCCCGAGGCTTTTTTGATTCGAGGGTTGTCTTTGAGCAGTAGTTGCTGAGCTTCGTTGCGCTTTTTTTCTTCGGTATTACGCGCGATCCGAATCGGGTTCTGTATTTCTTTGGGCAACTTGGCGATTTCGATTTCCACGACTTCATTGACATATTTTGTCTCCAACTTGAGCCGTGCGTCATTCATCGCTTTGGCTTTTTCTTCGACCTTGGCGGCGTCGGCTTTGTTTTGATCGGTGTAGAGGGAGATGCGGCGACTGGCGGGATTTTTCCAATGCACTAAGTCGAAGGCGGGCTCGAACACGGCACGCATGCTGTAATAATCAGTTTGCGGGATCGGGTCATAACGATGATTATGGCATTGGGCGCACATCATGGTGGTGCCGAGCAGGGAGGTGGAGACGATTTGAATGGTATCGGCGACCACCTGGTTGCGGGCGATTTTTTGATCGTCCGGGCCGGAGCCGGTGCCGTCGGGGGCCATGCGCAGAAAACCGGTGGCGGCGAGTTTGGATTGTTTTTCGGGGCTGAGATTTTTATACGGGCTTTTGACCATTTCATCTCCGGCGAGTTGTTCGCGGATGAATTGATCGAAGGGCATGTTGTGGTTGAAAGCTTGCACGATGTAATCACGGTATTTCCACGACCAGTTGCGCACGGTGTCACGGGCGGTGTAACCTTCCGAATCGCTGTAGCCGGCGACGTCCAACCAGTGGCGCGCCCAGCGTTCACCAAAATGCTGCGAAGCGAGCAAGCGATCGACGAGGCGTTCGTAAGCGCCGGGTTGTCGGTCGTCGAGAAAGGTGGTGATTTCGGCAGGGGAAGGGGGGATGCCGGTGAGGTCAAAGGTTATACGGCGGATCAAGGTTGCTTTGTCAGCAGAGGGATTGAAATGGTGGCCGGCTTTTTCAAGCCTGGCCAGCAGGAAGGTATCGATGGCGGTCTCGACTTGCTCACTGTGTTTGACCTTTGGCAGTGGTGGTGATTTGACCGGGCGCAGAGACCAGAAGTCGCGTTCCTCTTCGGTGATGGCAAAACCGGAGAGTTTTTCAGGTTCGTCGCGCAGGGTGGGGGCACCGGCTGCGATCCATTGGCCGATCAGGGCGATTTCTTCGTTTTTGAGGTGTTTGTCCTCGGGCGGCATTTCGCCTTTGATGAGTTGCTGGTGAAGTAAGCTTTTTTTGAGATCGCCGGGCACAACGGCGGCGCCGTTTTCGCCACCTTTGACGATGAAACGTCGTAAGCGCAGATCGAGATCGCCCTTGAGCTTGTCGCCTTCCCCGTGGCAATGAAAACAATTGGCTTTGAGAATCGGGCGGATGTGTTGTTCGTAGGTGATTTTACCTGCGGGTAACTGTTTTTCCGCGGATTTGGCCGATGGCAGGATACAGGCAAGTAGAACGGCGAGTAGAACCGTTGGATTTGGGTGAGGATGCAGGAGGTGAGGCTTCATTTTGACAACAGGTGAACGGCAACAGCCATTTGGCTACTATTTATGACAAGACGAGGGCTGATTTTGTTGAATAAAACCAGACTATGATAAAAAGGCTTTTCCTCGGGCTGGGCTTGTGATAAATATCGGGTCATGAAAAAGGGAATTTTGCGACTGAGTTTGGCTGTTTTTGGAGCTATGTTTTTGATGAGTTGTGCATCTGATGCCGATTCGGGCACTTCACAGGGGATCACGCCACAGCCTACTCCGGGTAGCAGTCGATTAGGGATTCAGGAGGCTCAGAGCCGGGCGATTCGTCGTTTGTCCTACTGATTTTCACCACAAATTCGCTCGCGGATCCGGTAAAATTCTCACATTTGAGAATTTTTATCTTGCTGTTACCTCGACTTCCTGACTAGTCTCGAAACTAGAAAGGAGGAGGACACAATGTTGGATTTTGCGTTGGAGGAGTATCCGCAGCAAGTAGCGCTGACGGATGAGATGATGTATACGGTGCGTCCTTTGCGGGAGGATGATGAAAAGGCTTTGTGTGATTTCATGCTGGCTTTGCAGCCGGAAGAGCGGCTTTTTATCAAGGGGCCGTGTTCGAGTTCAGACATATTCATGGACTGGTGTCGCAGTGTTGATTATGACTGCAACTTGCCTTTGTTGGCAATAGAGGGCGAAAAAATAGTGGCTTTGGGCATATTGCATCAACGCCAGGGGGGCTGGAAGCGCCATATCGGGTCTTTGAATATGATGGTCAAATCTGAATACAGCGGGCATGGATTGATGCATCTTTTGATTCGCAGCCTGGTGGGCTTGGGACAGCATGCGGGGCTGACGCGCTTGGAATCGGAGTTGATGGGAGCGCCAGCGGAATTGGTCGATGCTTTCCGGGATGCGGGTTTTGATGAACTGTGCCGGATTGAAGGCTACGTTTTGGATATGAAAGGGGGCGCCCATGACAGCGTGTTGATGGGTCTGAATTTGATTCCTGATGAGGAATTCACTGGAGTGGGGGACTAGGAATTTACCATTGAGTCATTTTGCATGGATCATTTATTTGATCGTGAAGCTTTTCGTGACAGTGGTGGGTTTGGGGAGTTCGGGAGTTGATTGCAAGTCGAGGTTGAAGGGGCGGGCGATGCTGTTGCCGGCGAGGTCTTCTAGGATCGGAGCGATGTCTATTTTGATTTGCCCTGCTTTCCAGGGGGAGGTGGGAGTGAAGTGGATGGATTGACCGTCGTGGGATGATTTGATCTGGGAATTGTGATCGGATCGGACTTGAATGGTGCGGGGGATGAGGGCGTAGTCGAGCGGAGCAGGAAAGGTGATAGTCAAAGCAGCACTGCTGCCAGCCGCCGGGATTGAGTATTGCCATTTTTCAGGATCAGGCTGTGAGTTGTCCACAGAGCCGGCGCGGAATGTTTTTTTCACATCCTTGCCAAGTAATTGACCGGTTTCGCTTTGCCATTTCCCCGAGAGGATCAGGGTGTAGTTTTTTCCTTCCTCCAGAATAGGACCGATGTCGATATTCAGATTCACACCGGGTTTCTGACGGCCGGGATGGAACCAGAGAGTGAGCCGGCGTGCGCTTTCGTCCCACAACTCTATCTCGCGAAACGGGTCAGGCACGGCATCTCCCGACTCGTTCTCAATTAAAGAAAAATACTGGAAGATATCCCCCCTAGCCATGGGGGCGGGGAATTCAATGTAGAATTTCAGGTGATTGGCGGGCAATACATCAACAGATGGGTGGATGCGGATGTTATCAGCGGCAGTCGGTTGTTTTTGCTCGGAAGGGGTTTTGGGTCGAACGGGTTGGTGGCTTTTTTCGCAAGCGTTTAGCAACAGTAGGCAAACAGCGACTAATGCGGTGGAGTGTAAACCGTGTGAAATCATGGGGCGATTCGTGCGGGCATTGGTACGGATGGTAGCCAAAGAGCGAAGGAATGGGCGTGAGCGGGGCTCAGGGAAGAGTGACAGGTTCAAGGTTATGGTTCGTGCCGTTTTCTTCGATTTCGCGTAGGACGATGACCTGTTCGTTATCCAATTGGCTGACCAGAATCGCTCCGTACAGTTCATCGATGACTTCGATGCCCTTGGCGTCCGGGCCGCTGGTTTTTTTCACATTGCGGCGCGGGGCGTTTTCGTTGGTGTCTTCCGCTTTGTCAGCAGACAGATATTTCATGTCCACCCGGGCTCCCCAGTAAACACTGGGGCCGAATTTTTTATGGAAACGTTTGGTATTGGTGACCAACCATTCCGTGCCATCTTTTTTGTAAGTGAACATATCGCGTGGACGATTGCCACTGCCTAATTCAATAATGCTGATGCCTTTGATTTTATCCCCGGATTCGATTCCGCTGAGTGGGAATTTGGCAATCGGGGTGCAGGCAAAAGCGCCGACAATGTAGAATTCTCCATTTTCCTCATAGGGGATGAAAGATTGAATCGGGGCTTTGGTTTCCCAGCGTTTGTGGGAAACGTGGTAGGTTTCGGCTGAAAAATAGCGGGCGTTGACTCCATTTTCGAGTGGCACGGGGATTTGGTAGATTTTGTTGGCGAATTCTTCATTGGATTGACCGGCAACCACCACACTGGAGTCTGCCCAAGCCAGATCGGTGACATTGCGCAGCTTGCCTTTGTCTCCCACGGGCAGGGTCATGCGGACGTATTCCATCTTTGCCAGTTCAGGGCGATGGATCTCTCCTTTACCATCGATGGCGATGAGAATGGCTTGGTTGCCAGGTTTGACGTTCAGGCTGAAATAAATACGCCCGCTGGCGGGATTGACGGCCATGTCGATGATGCTGAGGGCATCGGTTTCGACTTTGAGTTCTTTGGCGAGGACGGAATCAATGTTTTTGATTTTTTTCTCCAGTTTGACCAAAGGGCCGGTGTCTCCGGTATTGATGGCAAGGATGGAAGCAGATCGTGGGTCGGATAACAGTAGCAGTCCGTCCGGGCCAAAGGCCAAACGTCCGATGGAGCTAAATTCGAGATCTCCTTTTTGCGCGTCTTTTAAGAAGCGCGAGGCGGAGTCAGCGGCGTGCAGGGAGATAGCGGTGAAAATAAAAGTGACTGAGAGCGTGATATGGGCGCAGTGGCGAAATAGGCTGAAAGTTTTCATATTAGGTGGGGGGATTATCCGTGTTGAGGGGTATCAGATATGCAGGCTGAATGCAAGCAGGGATAATGGGGCTATTTTTTATGGAGAAAAATGGTTGGGGTTAATTTTAAAATTGAATAAGAGAGGTTTTATCCCGTCTACACTACTGATGCCAAAATTACGAAACAAAGGAAATTCAAATAGAGGGATAAATAGCGTAGGGCTACTGGGAGCCTGCGTTGCGGTAAGTGCGTTGTTTTTTTTACCGTCTTGCGCTCCTTACGGAATGGCGGGCTACGGATATGGGGGAGGTGATATCGGGCAGGGATCTCATCATTCGGCTGAGCCGTGGTATGATGGTGGACGAAGATATGGTTCGGGTCATTCTCCAGGATACGGATCTGGATACGGATACGGCGGTGGGACGAGGTATTCTAATCATTATGGTGGAGGGAGTTATTTTGGTTATAACCGTTACGCCTATCGAGATCGTCATGATGATCGTCATGATAATCGAGGTTACGATCATAATAAAAAATCATCTTCGAGTAAAAAACACTCAAGCCATGATGAAAAATACAAACTGACGGGCGGGAATGTGGGCAGAGGGCATCCCAAAAAATACCATACATTGGATTGGTATAAAGGACGGGGATACAACGTGAAAGATTTCACTTTGAAGGATGAACACGGGAAGACTTATAAATCCGGTTCATCCTCGCATAAAAAAAGCAGTTCATCTTCTAAAAAGAAGAGCAGCTCATCCAAGAAGAAAAGCAGTTCATCCAAGAAAAAATCAAAAAGTTCTAAAAACCACGCTTGAGTGTTTTTTGAAATAAGGCGATCTTGGCTCCTGTATGAAAAAATCCGATTGTTTGTCATTGATCTGCAAGTCGCAGTTGATTCCTGTATTCATGATTATATTGGGGGCGGTGTTTTTTTTGTGAGTGGCGTCTCAGCGGAACAGAGCGATTTGTTTTCGGTGGGGGTGGCGAAGGTGGATATCACCCCGCATGGAGCTATCCGTTTGGCGGGGTATGCCAATCGTCGTGAGCCATCGCAGGGGGTTGCGAGTAAAATCTGGGCCAAAGCCCTGGTCATCGGCAGTGATGATCAAAAGCCAAGCGTACTGATCACCGCTGAGTTGATCCGTGCACCAGGGGTTTTGGTTGAGGCATTGGCGGCTCGATTGAAAAAAAAGATGGGACTGGAACGTTCGCAACTAGCGGTGTGCGTGACGCATACACATAGCGGTCCGGCCTTGAGCAGTATGTTGGTGGATTCGTATTTCGGAAGTAATATCCCGGCTCCACAAAAAGCCCGGATCAAGCAATACACGGATCACCTGTTGGACTTGTTGGAGCAGCTTGTTTTGGATGCGCTTGATAATCGCCAGCCTTCACAACTTTCCTGGGATGAAGGATTAGTGGGTTTTGCCACTAACCGGAGAATGGTGAAAGATGGGAAATGGGTAGGGATGCGACCCAATGAAGCGGGAGTAGTCGATCATGCTTTGCCTGTATTGAGAGTATTGGGTGCTGAGGGGGAGCTGCGAGCCTTGTTTCTGAGTTATGCTTGTCATGGAACCACCTATGGCTCGAAATTTAATAAAATTCATGGGGATTGGGCCGGGGCTGCAGCACAAATACTTGAAGATAAACATCCTGATTGCATCGCAATGGTGGCTTTGGGCTGTGGCGGAGACGCCAATCCAAAGCCCCGGGGGGTGGCAGCTGGATTTGATGTGGTGAACCGACATGGTCAAGCGGTAGCGGGTGAAGTGGAGCGTTTGTTGGAGGGAGGGATGAAGGTGCTCAAATCAAAACCTGATTGCAGAATCAAGCAGATTGAGTTGTCGGTGGATCATGTGCCGGGGCGTGATGAGTTGCAACAACGGCTCAAACAAGGGGCGAATGCTGCGTATTTTGCCCAGGTGATGTTGGACCGTTTGGACCGCGGAGAGGTCACCCCTGCTGCTTTTTCTTATCCTATACAGGTGTGGAATTTCGGAGAGGATCTCTCGATGGTGTTTTTGGCGGGCGAAGTCGTTGCGGGTTACTCTTTGCGTTTGAAGCGGGAGTCGGGCAGGCGATCGTTGTGGGTCAACGCTTATTCCAATGACGACCCTTGTTACATCGCGACAAAAAAGATGATTCCCGAAGGCGGGTATGAGGTCGATCAATCGATGGATTCTTTTGCCAAAGCAAGCCGCCTGTCATTGGACGTCGAGGATAAAATCATCGAAGCGACGCTGTCATTGCTGCGATGAGCAGAATTGGTTTGTCTGGCCTTTTGACCGCAGTCATGGATTCTGAGCCGGTGTTTCCTGGTCCGCCGGAGTGGGAGGCCAGAGTGGGGCAAGGTTTTCAGTTTTGACCCACCCGCGCAATTCACCCGGGATGTCGATGTATTGCCAGGGACCGCTATCCGTAACGATGCGCACTTCGCTGCCAGGGGGCAGCTCGATCACGGTTTTGGCATCTGGCACCGGGCTTGTTTGTGCAATAGCGTCGGCGGCAGTGATCACGGCACGATGATCAACCGTGATATGTTTGCGATAGGTTCGCAGTGCTAATATAGCGGTAAAGGTCAGGCCGATAAAGAGGCAACAGGCGGCAATAAGCAGGGGGCGCCAGGGGCGCAGACGTTTGACGAACAGAGCGGTGGCAAGACTGAGCAGAGCCAGCCAGGTGCAAATGGTGAGCAGCGAAGTGAGTTCGCTTTCACGGAAGTGGGAAATGAACTGGTCGACTCCCTTGGGTTCAAAGTCGAGTAAACCAACCCGGTTTTTCAGGGTGCGTAAATTTTGACGAGGCTCCGGCATGCGCGGATTGAGAATGAGCGCACGGCGGTACCATAAAGCGGCCTCTCCATAGTTTTCCTGTTTGAAGAAGGTGTTGCCGAGATTGTAAAAAAGTTCTTCAGAAAGATGTCCCTGTTGGAAGCTTTTTTGATACAAGCGAGCAGATTGATCGTATTTGCCCTCTTCGTAGAGTTCATTGCCTTTTTGATAAGCCTCTTCGGGGGAATCTGCTGCTTGAAGTGCAGGCACGAGCAAAGCCAGTAGCAGG
This sequence comes from Verrucomicrobiota bacterium, assembly GCA_045046875.1. Lineage (GTDB taxonomy): Bacteria > Verrucomicrobiota > Verrucomicrobiia > Verrucomicrobiales > DEV007 > JAADHD01. The sequence goes on from JASFYY010000019.1 coordinate 17,308, forward strand.
CAGATGCGGATCCATTGGATAAAGTTGATATTTAGAAAAGGCATTGGCTGAAAGGGATCAAGCGGATGTCAGATTTTGGGAAAGGCCGTCGAGGATTTGTCTGGCCTCGGTGGTTTCCTGTTCGGTAGGAGGCGCATGGCGATCGCTTTCCGGTGCTCCGTATAGGATCCACTGGCAGCGCGAATTCAGCGCGTTGAAACCAGCCTTGAGAGTATCGGGTTGGGAGTCGAGTGGCTGTTTGCTTTGATGTTGCCAGGCGTTGAGGCATTCCTCGATTTTTTTGTAATAATCGGCACGAGCAGAGGCCGAGGCGTCAACCCCGCTTCTCACTTGATGGAAATTGATTTTCGTTTGGGTGTTTTTGGCACCTAGTCCTTTTAGTTTGGCAAAACGAAGCAGGGTAATTGTTAAAATCCAGCCAAGTAGAAGTAGCGGGACGACCTGGGCAAACCAGAATGCCGGACGGTGCTGCAGTGAGGCCTGGATGCTGCGATTATGCGGTTTGTTTTTGCGGATGTAGAGAATGTCGTCAAAGTTAGGACTGGGTGGAGCGGTGACGGAGCCCGCGCCAGATGAATGGCCGCCTGCAGAGATCATTGCCCCGGAGTTGGAGGGGCGTATGTCGGGGGCGACTTCCAGTGGGATGGGCAGCGAACGACGGGTGACATACTTTTCCGTCTCAGGATTAAAAAAGCTGATTTCAAAAGGCGGCAGTTCATTGCTTTCACCTAAAGGGATGATGATCTGGGTGAAGGTGCTTTTGCCAGGCACTACCCCGTCGGATTTTTCATTGGGGTCGATGGTTTTCCGTGCTTCGTAAGTGCGCCATTTCTGTGGGTTCTGGCTGAGGAAAGTGGGTGCGGAGAGGCGGTCAAAGTTGCCGACCCCTTCGACGGTGATGTCGATGGAAATAGGGTCGCCGGCCTGCAGTTTGAGCGGTGAGGCTTTGACTTCCATGTTGAAATTTCCCACCGCACCCGAGAAGGTGGTGGGTTTGCCTTCGGCTGGCAAGGGTTTGACGTCGAAGGTGAGTGAGTTGCTTTGCAGGGTGCGGGTGATGGTCTGGGTGAATAGGCTGCGTAGGCCACCTCCGACCCGGGTGCTTCGGTCGATGAAACGGCAGCGCAGATTGGCGGATTGCAGAACTTGTTGGCCGGGCTGGATGGGAAAAATGGAGCCTTGGATTTTTGCGGTGGAATATTCGTAGGCATCGATCATCAGATTGCCTTGAGTTACATTGCGCTGAAAGGGTTTGACGATCATATTTTCGTTCTTTAGATCGGGTGCTCCGATTTCATAAATGCTGCCTTGACCGCGAACAAAGGCAGTCAGCTCCAGTGGCACGATCTGGTTGACGTAAAGGGTGGTTTTGGGAGCGGTGAGGCGGAGGAAGTAGGGTTTGGAAGCGTCTAGAGTCAGGTCGCCTGCTTTGCGTTTGAAGATGACCAGGCTGGCGGGTTTGGTTGTGTAGCTTTTGCCCCGGACGCTCAAGCTGAGTGCCGGGATGGTGAAACTGCCGGCACTCTGACCACTGACCACGTAATAGTAGAGGGTTTGATTGCTGCTGACTCCGTTGAGGATTCTCAGGCTGGAGTTCTGGCCTTGGAAAATGATGTCGAGTCCGGGCGCTTTGATCACCCGGGGAGCTTCGTCCAAGGTGCCATTGTCGACTTGAATGGCAAAAACCCCGGTTTCGCCAATGGCGATTTTACGGCTGTGCAGCAGGCTGGTGATTTTGGTTTCCCGGACGGCCTGCTGTGACCAGGCGGTGAAGGGAAATAAACAGATAGTCAGTGCTGCGATGATCGCGCCACTGATGGGGAATCTATTTCCGGGTAGGATTCTAAAAGTAAAAAATGAGAAAAGAGATGTCATAACTAAGGTTCTCACCAGTTTTTGTAAGGTTGGGCGGGGGCAGGTCGCATCAGAGGTTTGATGCTGAGGTCTTCGTCCGAAAGGCTTTGCAGTAAGCGGCGCGCCTCCAGCGGAGAAAAGCCGGTTTCAGGGTTGCGTTTTTGATCTTCCTTGCTCTTGCGGGCATCAGCAGCTTGGGCGGGTTGTTGTTGACTCGGATTGGCCTTCAAATTTCCTTCGGGGTCCTTTTGCTCGGGCTCGGCTTGACCGGGTTGTTGGGGCGGTTTTTGTTTGCCGTCCGGCTTGCCGTCTTGTTGGTCTTTGGGTTTGTCTTTTGATGGATCAGAGGGTTTTTTCTCCCCGTCCGGATTTTTCGAATCAGAGGGTGGAGGGGATTTCTGGTCCTTGTTATCGTCGGGCTTGCCTTCGCTGTTTTTGTCCTGATCTTTGGGCGGAGGCTGATTCCCATCGGGATCTTTAGAGCCATTGGGATCAGGTTTTTGATCTTTGCCTTTACCCTGATCGTCTTTTTCGCCGTCTTCTTTATCTTCTTCTTTGTCCTTATCTTCGTCTTCTTTGTCTTTTTTATCGTCCTCTTTCTCCTGTTGATCTTTTTTCTGTTCTTGTTCCTGCTGTTTTTTCTGCAGGAGTTTCAGGTAGTTTTGCACGAGTTTTAAATTTTCATTGGCAGGGACGTGCTTGGGGTTGGTTTTCAGGGCCGCCTGATAATGTTCGATCGCGGCTTGCCACTGGCGGGTGGCACCTTTCATGTCGGGTTGACCGGGGGCATTGTTGTTGTTTTGTTCGCCGTCACCTGCGGCGGCTGGTTTGAGCAAGGTTTGGCCGTGACGGAACAGGGTATTGCCCAGATTGTAGTGGGCGTCAGAATTGAGCTTGTTGTTGTCAGCACGCTCGAGCACTTTGCCAAAAGCTTGTTCGGCGAGTTCGAGATCACCGGTTCGGTAGGCGGCTGATCCTAAGCCGAAGTGGAGCTGGGATTCTTTTTCCGGGGATTTCTCCTCTTCGATTTCTTGTTGGTAGCTTTTGATCGCTGTTTGGTAGTCCTCGTTTTGGTAGGATTCGAGGGCGGGCAGAGCGGCGGTTTTGGCAGTTGTTTCTTCAGCTTGCAAGGGCGACGGGGAGAGGGTGCAGTATCCTGCAAATAAAAGCAGAGCGGCGGTTTTACCGGCGGCGGGCAGCGGTGGTGGAGTGGCGGAGGGTTTGGGTTTACTGCCCGGAGAAGGTGCTGCAATTGCCGTGCGGCGTTGCTGGTAGCGGATGGAAATAGGCAGAATGAAACCTGCTATCATAAAGAGTAAAGCGAAGCCGAGCGGCCAGAGAAAACGTTCGATGGGACGTTTTCTTGCGGCGTCCTCATGGCGAGACGTTTTGATCTGGCTTAGAGCTTTGCCGACGATGTCGGCGATGGAGCTGGCGGAGCCGAGATTGAGATAAATTCCGCGTGAAGTGCGCGCGCTCAGTTGTTGCAGGGCGGCGGGGTCGAGACGGCTGCGAACAATGTCGCCCTTGTCATTTTTAATAAAAGTTCCAGGGCTGGTCGCGCTGGGGTCAGGGATGATCGAGCCTGCCTGGGTGCCTACGCCGATGGCGATGACGACCATGCCGAGTTCTTCTGCGTCCTTGCCGATTTGGGCTAACTGCTCTCCGCCTTCAAGGTCCTCGCCATCACTGAATATGATCAGCGCATTGTCTTTGCTATCGATTTTGCGGAAGGTTTCGATCGCCATCGTGACAGCGGAGTTGATGTTGGTCCCGCCACGGGGGATGACTTCCGTATCGATCTGGTTGAGCGTTTCCACGATGGCCATGTGATCCATGGTCAGGGGAGCTTGCAGAAAAGCGCGTCCAGCAAAGGCGATCAGACCGATGCGATCATTGGGCAAAGAATCCACCAGATCCTGGGCCGCCAGGCGGGCGCGGGTGAGGCGATCCGGCAGCAGATCAGTCGCCAGCATGCTGCGCGAGGTGTCGATGGCGATGATGATGTTGCGGCCTTCGGATTCGGTTGGCATTTCTTCGTGCCCCCATTGCGGACGGGACAGGGCTACGATGATGAAGGTTAGCGCCAGGCAATGGAAAGTGAAGGCCAGCCAGCGCAACCAGGGATTGGCGCCGATGACCAGTTCGTTGCGTAATCGGTGGGCTACCAGTCCGGGGGTGCCTTTGCGGCTGAGGCGGTGCGCACGCAGCCGTAATAGCAGCAGCGGTATCAGCGCAAGCAGCATCCAAAAATAAACTGGTTCGGCAAAAGTGGGCATCATTCAGGTAAGCGTCGCCAAAAGGTTTCTCCCCCAATCAAAGATAGTAGAGCAAAAGCCAGGGAAGAGATAGCAAACCAGAAAAAATATTCCTTGGCATGAACCGTGACGTGTTTTTTGACTTCCGTTTTTTCCAACTTGTCGATCAATCCAAAAATGCGTTCGAGGCTGGAGGTGTCTTGCGCCCGGAAGTATTCACCGTCGGCGATGCGGGCGATTTCCTTGAGCGTTTCTTCGTCGAATTCCTGCTGCAAATGTTGCGGCCCGACCGGGGTCTGCACGGTGTAGTTGCCATAGGTGCCAACGGCGATGGTGTAGATTTTGATACCAAGGGTTTTGGCTAGTTTTGCCGCCGTGATCGGGGTGAGGCTGCCGGCGTTGTTCACCCCGTCGGTGATCAATACCACCACTTTACTTTTTGCCGGACGTTTTTCCAGCCGTCGGGCGGTGGCGCCGATGGCCGAGCCGATGGCGGTGCCGTCTTCTACCAGCCCGATGCGCACCCGTTCGAGACTGTCTTCGATCCACTCGTGGTCCAAGGTGATCGGTGCGACCAGGTAGGGGCGACCTGCGAAGGCGATTACACCGATGCGATCCGTTTCGCGTCCGCGGATGAAATCACGGGTGACTTTTTTTGCCGCTTGCAGCCGGGTCGCCTTGCGTCCACCGAGGGTGAAGTCGGTGACCTGCATTGAGCGGGACACATCGATGGCGATGAGCAACTCGATTCCGCTCTCGCTGGTTCGCTCGGTGGAGCGCACTTTTTGTGGTCGTGCTAGAGCGAGTATCAGCAGGGCGATGCTGAGGTAGATCAGGGCAAGACGGATCGCACCTGCCCGGGAGCGGGTCATGGGGCCGAGTTGGCGTAGGATGTGCAGAGATGAAAATACGACCGTTGCCTGTTGACCACGCCGTCCCTTCATCACCGCGAGTACGGGGATGAGCAGCAGTAGCAGCAGTGCCCAGGGATGGACAAAACGCCAACTGATATCAGCTAACAGGAGGTGTGGCATTGATGTTTATAGGTTCACGAATGATTCGGCGTGCTTCTGCGAGCAACGGCAGTTTGTGGTCTTCGGCATTGGCAAAGCGGGCGAATTTTAATTGGTCGCAGAGTCCAACAAAGTTTGCCAGATCCGTTTGCAAGCTCTGCGGCAGACTGCGGGAAGCTCCGCTGCTCAGTCGTTTGATAAATTCCTCCGAGGTTTCATAGCGGAACGAATCCTTGAAGCGTTCTTTTAGATAGTCTTTCAAAATATCAGAAACCTGTAGGCTGAAAACATTCGCGCTCAGTGTGCTCGCCTGGGTTTCCAGTTCATCCAGTTTTTTCAAAGCAATCCGTCCGGCGGGGATCTGATGGCTGCGGTTGTTGTCCTTGCGGATGAAATAGACGAGCAAGAAGATCACAAGGGCAACCACAAGCACGCCCACCACTGTGATGATGATGATCCATCCGTAGTTGAGCGAAGCCTGCGGCGAGATGATGTCCTGGATATCAGGCAACTCTGCGCCATCGCTTTGGCTGGGTGCTATTTGTGCTACAAGGGCAGGGATCATCAAGGCAAAAAGGTTTCGAAGTCGGGTTTTAGAATCAGGGTTATCTGTCAGACGAGTGGATTAATTCCCCATGCCTCCCCGGCGTTTGAAAAAGGAGTGCAGGGCAGGCAGATACTCCTGGTCGGTGATCAGGTCGATTTTGTCGATGCCCAATTTGCGGAAATGGGCGTTCACTTGTTCTTGCCATTTTTCGGCTTGCTGCTGGTAAGCTTGTTGAATCCGGGGGTTCGAGGTGTTGAGCTCTATTTGCTCGCCGGTTTCCGGATCTTCCAATCTGACCGGACCGACAGCGGGCAGTTTTTTTTCCGCCGGGTCGCTCACTTGGATGGCGACCAGGTCGTGTTGGCGACCGAGGCTTTTTAATTCGTCGAGTTGATTGTCAGCAAAGAGGAAATCCGAGATCAAAAAAACCAGGGAACGGCGTTTGATATGGTTTCTCAAAATATGAACCGTGTCCTCCAATTGGGTTTGCTGACGGGTGGGGCGGCAAAACAGAATCTCCCGGATCAGGCGCAGGGTGTGTGAGCTGCCTTTTTGTGGAGGCACATATTTTTCAATATGATCAGTGAACAGGATCAGGCCGACTTTATCCTTGTTTTGCAAAGCGCTGAAAGCCAGCAGCGCTGAAACCTCGGCGATCAGCTCCCGTTTGCTCTGCTCGTGACTGCCATAGTTGCCGGAGGCGCTGATGTCTACCGCTAGCAGCACACTCAATTCCCGCTGTTCGGTGAATTTTTTGATATAAGGCGTTCCCATGCGGGCGGTCACATTCCAATCGATGGAACGGACTTCGTCGCCGTGCTGGTATTCGCGGAAGTCCTCGAAGTCAATGCCCTCGCCCTTGAAACAACTGTGGTATTCGCCGCCGACACTCTCACGCACCAAGCCACGTGTTTTCAGCTCGATCTTGCGAATTTTACGCAGGATTTCCGAGATGTTTTGCTGATCTTCAGTGCTGATGGGTGCAGGTCTTGCCATGAATGTTTATACAAAGAGCGGAGTATCGGAGAAAATTCGTCTGACCGCCATGAAAAATGACAAGAAAAGAAGCCTGAGAGGCGGAATTCACGGAATTCACTTGATCTCGCCTTGGAAATTCGATAAAAGGGCAGCTATGAAACTCTCTGCTTTACTCGCAATTTTGTTGGCTCCGGTGATGGTGATGACTTTTACCGGATGCGCTACGGCTCCCGAAGATGAAAACGGCATGCCTAATTACCCCGCCCCGAATAAAGCTGATAACGCTGCTAGAATGCAGGACGCTAATTCGAAGTTTCTCAGAGGTAACTTCTAGGGGGGGTGGAGTGACCCTTATTTCCCCCGGTAAGGAGCCGGGGCTTTCACGTTCAAATCGATGGAGTAAAATCCGGTGCGGGCAGTGATATAGAGGGTATTGCCTTTGGGGCCACCTAAAAAACAATTGGCGGGGCCTTCCGGGCAATCAATTTGCGCCAGGTCTTTGCCTTCCGGGGAAATGATCCAGACTTTGCCTTTCCATGTGGCGTAGAGATTGCCGCGTTCGTCGAGGGTCAGGCCATCGCTGCCGATGTTGGCGAACTCCCGTCTTTTGCCAAGGGTGCCTTCACCGGTGACTTCGTAAGCGAAGATCTTTTTCAAGTCGGTATCGGCGACATAGAGGGTTTTGTGATCGATCGAAAGCAAAACGCCGTTGGGGCGCTTGAGGTCGTCGATCACGCGGGTGACTTGTTTGCGGCGGTTGTAATAATATACCCCTTCGACTTCCATCTCCATGTCGTCGCGGTTGCCATAACGAGGATCGCTGAAAAAGATGCCGCCGACTTGATCTTGCACCAAATCGTTGGGACTGTTGAATTTTTCCCCTTCGAAGCTGTCCGCCAGTACCTCGAGATTTCCTTCGGAATCAGTGCGGGTCAGTTGGCGATTGCCGCCTTCACAGGCGAGTAAAGCATCGGCAGGCGTCCACCATAGACCATTGGCCTTGCCGGAGTTTTCGCGATGAACCGTGGTTTTTTTCGAAATCGGATCGAAGACCATGATGCGTTCGTTGGGAATGTCGGAAAAATAAATCCGTCCATCCGGTCCCTGGGCAGGGCCTTCAGTGAACTTAAAACCATCGGCGAGTTTTGTGATTTGCGCTCCGTCGGGAACGATCGGGCCGGTGCTGGGAACGTAGGTTTTAGCTACCGGCGAGGGGCTGGGGTTTTCTTGAATACGGATGTTGCGCACCCGCACCTGCCGCTTTTCCGGTTTGCTACCGAGACCGTGAACCTGGATGCCGATAAAACCGGTAGCCGTTTCGCTGTCATGGACGTCAATGGCTGGCACGCCGTTGATCCAAGTGCGGAAGTGGTCGCCGATCGCTTCGATGCGGAAATGGTTCCATTGGTTTTGCTTGAAAGCAAAACGGGCGGCAGGGTTATCGGTCAGATCCTTCAACCAGCCTCGGTGACCTCCCTCATAAAACCCGCCAGACCAAGCACGATCCGAGGGGTCGATCTCTATAGAATAACCATAAACATGTCCGGGGCGGGCGGTTTTGCCCTTTTTCGGTTTTTCATCTCCTTCGTTGAATTTGTGACAGCGGATTTGGATGCCTGAGTTCAGCAGGGAGTGGACTTTGAAGTCCAGTTCGAGAATGAAGTCACCATATTCTTTTTCTGTAGCCAGCACATTGTCGTAGGTGTTGGGGGCGGTGGTGCCGACAATGGCGCCGTCTTCCACTGTATAAACGGCTTTTCCACTTACCGGTTTCCACCCCTTCAGGGTCTTGCCGTCGAACAGATCGACCCATTTTTCGTCACCGGTTTTTTGCTGGGCGGGTGAACCGATGATGCCAAGCAGAGCGATGCTTGCGATGAGTAGTTTGGTTTTCATACGAGTCAGGGATATGGGGTTATTAAGTTGAAAGGAGGGGGGCAAGAGGGATCGTCAACCCAGGCCGGGTTCGGCGAGGCCGAACATGCCGAGAGGATTTCCTGCAGGGCTATTGTCGCCTAGATACATTCTGAGTAAATCACGTTTTGCCTCGAACTGCAGTTTTTCTGCCAGCTGGATGGCGGCTTTATTGGCGTCGGGCAAATCCCAGAAGATATTTTTTTGCGGGGCGCAGTGGATCAATTCACGGGCAATGCTGAGCCCCGAACTTTCGCTGGCGGCAATGAAAGCACCCAGATAAGTGGCGGCCATGCCGGGCCGCATCAGGCCGTAGGACCCGTCATCGAGGACACGACTGGCCAGGCCGTCCGGCATCAGTGAGTCCAGCAGTTGACTGCGATCGGCGGCAAACACCGCGCGGTCGAGTTCCAGTGCTTGTTCGTTCAGTTCGTCATGGGGCGGGTTGTCTGTGTGGCCACCGCCCTGGCCCAACCAACGTTTCAGACCCCATTCAGCACTGAAACCAAGTTTTTCATAAAGCGCCTGGCCATCCGGAGTGGCATCGAGTTTGATGCAGCGGATTTTTTTCACCTCACGCAGATGGTGGATGCAGTGTTCGAGCAGAGCCTGGCCCAAGCCACGGCGGCGGAAGTCCGGATGCACCAGCACCATGCCGATCCAAGCCAAATCCTGACCGTAACAAGTGGTGGTCGCGGTTCCCGCGGCCTCACCGTTCCACTCAACGATGAAACAGCCGTCTGGCGATAACGACAGGAAGCGTCGCCAGTCGTTGAGCGTCTGATTCCATCCGGCAATCTGGCGAAGTTCGTTGGCGAAGGCCAGATCGGCCTGCTGCATGATACGTAGCCGGATGCTCATGGTGATTCGAAGATGCGTTCAGGCGTCGCAAAATTTGCGCATGCGGTCCAATACCGGCGGCACGTTTTCAAACGGGTCGTCGTCTTTTTCATACTCCAGCACCACATAACCTTGATAACCCGAGTCTTTGAGGATTTTGCCAATGCGATCAAGATCAGCGGGGCCGGGTTTGGGAGTGCGCATATCCACCTTGAGTTGCACATTCACCGCATAAGCAGCGGTTTCCGCGATGTCCTTGTAAGGATTGTCCGTGCGGAAATTACCGGTGTCCAAATTAACTCCGACCCAAGGGCTTTTGACCGCTCTGACGATGCGCAGCAAACGTCCGGAGTCGGCGATGCTGTCGTGGTTTTCGATGCCGAGGCAGATGCCTTTTTTGCCCGCGTATTCACCGGCCTCTTCGAGCGCCTCCGCCGCAAAACGTTCGGCGTCTTTTTCATTCACCCCCTTGGGGTGGCGTCCGGCAAAAACCCGAATGTGGGGAGCTCCCATTAAAGCTGCGCGGTCGATCCACAAACGCACATACTCCATTTGTTTGGCTCGTTCCTCCGAGCCTTTGGGATTGGAAAAATTATTCCCTACCGCCGTGCCGCAGATTTCCACGCCGCGTTGGTGGGCATAAGCCCGCATGTCGGCATAATATTGTTCCTTGGCATCGCCGGGAAAAAAGTAACTGGTCAACTCCGCACCACCGCAGTTATGCTCGGCACAGAAGTCGACAAAACCATTCATTGTGATCTGCGGATCCTTGTTTTTTTTCGCTTTGCCCTTCATCCAGGCAAAGTGATTGCGGAAAGAATACGCTGCCAGTGCCAGTCGTAAACGCGCGCCGCCGGGAGCACGTTTGAAGGGTTCTACCGCCGCCAAAGCATCGTGTTGGAGGCCGATAGTGCCGAGTCCGGCAGCGGTCAGGCCTGCTGTTTTGAGAAAATTTCTGCGATCAGGGTTTTTCATAGTGGCGAGAATCTAGCACATGGCAGGCATTGGGGAAGTGGAACCTTTCGTAGCGGAGGGAAGGCGGATTCATGCAGGTAGTAGTAGCCGATCTTGATGATTGCCTTTCGCACTTGATCGACCGTCGAGCTGGCCTAATCTCTGGTCAGTGAAAACTATTTGCCAGATATTGTTATTGATCGCCCTGGGGCTGACGGCTTGTCGTCCTCCCGGGCCAAAAGTTATCAAGGCGGTGGATGTGGAGGACCTGCCGCCCTTTGATCCTGCGACCCAGCAGACGCTGACCCGCTTGAACATTGAGCATTTGGAACATTTTTTAGAGAGCAATCCGGATGCGATGCTGTTGGATGTGCGGGGACTTGAGGACTATGACAAGGGACACCTCCCCGGAGCGCTTTCTTTTCCCTATGACTTTGAAAAACAGTCGATACAGGAGCAATTGATTGCGCATCCTGATTATGATACCAAGAAGGTTTATTTAGCTTACGGTAGCAATGAGAACGTTTATTCGATCGAAGTTATGATTCGTATGGCAAGTGCCGGTTACCAGTATTTGAACAGCTTGAACGGTGGCATCGAAGACTGGGTCAAGCTAGGTCTGCCGGTGGAGTCGAAAGAAGTGGTGAAGTGATTTTTTGCGCTCTTGTGGCGGAGTATTTGATGCAAAGCTGCGGGTGATTGCTGTTCTAGTTCCAGTTTTAGCTTTTCTCAAAATCCTTGAAAAGGTTTTTAGTCGTTAGCCGTTCAGCTTGAGGCGGGCGGCGAAGGCGCCGTCGAAGCCGTCTTGCCAGGGTTGGCTTTGTTGCGAGGCTTCGAGTTGTAGGTCGGGGAATTCTTTGAGCAGGATGTCGACCACTTGCTGGTTTTCTTCGGGCTCCAGGGAGCAGGTGCTGTAAATCAGATGGCCGCCGGGTTTGAGCAGGGGCAGGCAATTCCTGGCGATGACCAGTTGCTGCTGTTGCATGCTGAGGAAGTCTTCTTCGCGCAGACGCCAGCGCACGTCGATGCGCCGCTTGATCACTCCGGTATTGCTGCAGGGGGCGTCGATGAGAATGCTGTCGAAGGAGGCGGGAGCGGGGAAGTCGGTTGCGGACTTGTCGGGATTGGACCAATCGATTTGGGCCAGTTGATAATTTTTGACATGGCTGCGGTCGAGGTTTTCGCGCAGGCGTTCGAGGCGCTTTTCGTCGCAGTCGGCGGCGAGGATGTGGCCACTGTTCTTCATCGCTGCGGCTAACAGGATGGTTTTGCCTCCGGGCGCGGCGCAGGCATCGAGGATGTTTTGTCCGGGTTGGGCGTCGAGCAGTTGGCAGGAGAGGCGGGTGCTGGGGTCTTGGATGTAGATCAGGCCTTGCTCGATCCAGTCGCGGGGAACGGGGCCGCTGAGTTGTAGGAAATCATCCGAGGCTCCATCCACGGGCTGGGTGGATTCGCTATCGCGGATGTTTTGCAGGGCGTCCGGATTATTGCTTAGCGAGTTGAGACGCAAATACACTGAGGAGGCTTGATTGTTCCAGGCGCAGAGTTGGGTGGCGGCTTTTTCGCCGAAATGCTGGATCCAACGTTCGATCAAAAAATCGGGTTGGGAGTAAACTTCGTCCAGCGGCAATGATTGGACGAGCTCATCGAGTTCGTCTTTTTTGCGCTGGGCATTACGCAGGATGGCGTTGACCAATGAGCGGGTTTGGCGATTGTCGGCGAGCCCGACGGTTTCGTTGATAGCCGCGTGGGGAGCGATGTTGGTGTGGCGGATTTGGAACAGGCCGATGCGCAGGATCAGGCGCAAGCGGTGCTTGAGCCTTTTGTGATTGCGCAGATGGTCGATGCAAGTGTCGAGCAGGGTGAGGTTGCGGATGATGCCGTAAAAGATCTGCTGCACAAAGGCGTGGTCACGGGGTTCCAGTTGGTGTTTTTTGCTGAGGTCGGAAAGGATGCGATCCGCGTGCACGGTTTCGTTCTCCCAACGTTCAAGGCATTTCAAAGCGATACTTCTGAGTTTGGGTGAGGCCATGGCAGAGGTGGGTTCGCGCTGGTTGGGTTGTTAGGATGTCAAACAGGAGCCCTTGTTGGGGATCGACCCGTTCGCGGGTTCATTTTGGCTGAAAAATCAGCTCAGCTGTCTTCGCTAGAAGGAGCTCCTTCGATCGGGGCACGGCCGATGCCGTGGTATTCAAAGCCGAGCTGAGCCATCTTGCGCGGGTCGAGTAGGTTGCGGCCATCGAAGATGAGCGGAGCCAGCATGCTTTTGCGCACTGCTGAAAAATCCGCTGAGGCAAATTCGGGCCACTCGGTGGCAATGATCAGCGCCTCGGCATCTTTGACTGCGGCTTCGGCGGAATCGACAATTTTGATTTTTGATCCGACGGGCAGGTTCTTGGCGTTCTCGGCTCCCTGCGGGTCATAAGCGGTGACTTGGGCGCCTTCTGCGACCAGTTTCTCGACCAGTTCAATGGCGACCGAACAGCGCACGTCGTCGGTATCGGGTTTGAAAGCGAGTCCCCACACGGCGATTTTTTTCTCTTGCAGCACCCACAGTTTTTTGCGGATGCGGTCGATGAAACGTTCGAGTTGGGTGACGTTGATGCGTTCGACTTCCTTGAGCAGGTCAAAGGGGGTGCCCAGTTGATCGCTGATGGCGATGAAGGCGGCGATGTCCTTGGGGAAACATGAACCACCGTATCCGAGGCCGGCGTTGAGGAAGGCGCGTCCGATGCGTTTGTCGGCGCCGATGCCTTCGGCGACCATTTCGATGTCAGCACCAGTGGCTTCGCAGACAGCTGAGACGGCGTTGATGTAGGAAATCTTAAGCGCGAGGAAAGAGTTGGCGGCGTGTTTGATCAGTTCGGCACTGTTGATGTCGGTGACCAGAATGGGGGCCATGAAAGGTTCGTAAACTTTTTTCATCAGCGCCAGAGCACGATCGCTGTTGGCTCCGATGACGATGCGGTCGGGGTTCATCAGGTCGCTGACGGCGCAGCCTTCGCGCAAAAACTCAGGATTGCTGACCACGTCGAAGTCAGAGTCGGGGGCGTAGCGTTTGATCGTCTCTGCGACTTTTTCCCCGGTGTTGACGGGCACGGTGCTTTTATCAACGATGACTTTGTAGCTGTCGATGGCGGGGGAGATTTCCCGCGCGACTTTTTCGATGAAACGCAGATCGACGCTGCCGTCTTCATTGGGCGGGGTCGGCACGGCGATGAATACAACTTCGCCGCTTTGCACGCCTTCTTCGGTGGAGGTGGTGAATCTCAAGTTGCCTGAAGCGACGTTTTTTAATACGATCTCTTCGAGACCCGGTTCGTAAATGGGGATGTCACCTTTTAACAAACGGCCTATTTTCTCTTCGTTGTTGTCAACACAGAGGACTTCGTGGCCGACTTCAGCAAAACAAGCGCCGGTGGTGAGTCCGACGTAACCGGATCCGATGATAGTGATTTTCATAAAATTGAGTGTGTGGCTAAAAACAAGTCGCGCCAATATACCCAAGCTTGGCGATACGCCAGTAATATTACATCATTAGCGATGCGGCCAGCTGTGATGGAGCAATGAAGCTCGCGAGGCTCAGGTAAATCATGCGGCAGCAGGGATGTGCTGCCGTGTGATCAGTTGGCGCCGCCGAATGAACCAGGTTGCAGGTCGATGGGCAGAGTGACTTTCGGGAAAGCTTTGAGGGTGAAGCTCATCACGACGCCCCATTCATCGGTGCCGCGGCGGCTGTCACGAATGATACCACCAAAAGATGCGGTCCAAGCGGACAGGTCGCGATGGATCTGGTATTGCTGGATTTCCAAGGTGCTGTCAGTGGCTTCGAAACGGTGACTGGTGCTGAATCCCCAGTTTTCTCCCAGGCGGGTGTAGGTGCCGAAGGTGTAGAGGTTGCTGTCGAGGAAGAAGGGGTGGTCGTTGAGGTAATAATTACCGAGCGAAAACTGGAAATTTTTGGTGGGCATGAAGGTCAGGTTGCTGACCATTTCAGTGAAATCGGTGGCTTGATTGAAAACCGGGATCTGGGAATTGAGTCGAGCGGTCAACCAGGGAAGAGGATACCAGGTGATGTTGTTGAACAGGTTGGAGAAATCCCGGTCGAACTCTGGATCGTCGAGGTAAGTGTCGAAAAAGGTGTTCAACTCGAACCAGCCGAAGGTGCCTTGGTTGCGTTTGGTCTGCAGGCGGTTGATCATGCCGATGCGGGCAATATTCCAGTTCTGGATATCGTCGACGGCGGTAAAAAGCGGCAGATCCAGTGGGCGCAGGCGCGTCGTGGGGGTCAAGCGGTCGATGCGGGTGGCAAAGCCATCAGTTGGGGCGTCGGCACTGACAAAGGAGTAGTTGAGGTAGGGCTGGGTGATGTGGCGCAGCTCGTCGATGCCCATGGCTTCGGAGAAAGCCTCGGAGTAAACCTTGGAGACTTTGAATGAGGCATCAAAACCTGCGTGGAGAGTGGTGCGGTCTTGATCGCCGACGTTGGCGGCACCTACGTCGAGGTATTTGGTGTAACCGATACCAGCACGAGGCACCAGGGAGAGCCATCCGCCGACGGCGGTGGGGTAGAGAACTTCATGATAGGTGTCGAGGCGGGTGAAGCTGCGGTTATCGAGCAGTTGGTCGAGGTTGTTGAGCAGTGAGCGGGAAGCTTCTTCGTTGAAGTCTTCTTGCAGCACGACACTTTCTTCGCCTTTGTCTTCGTTGACGACGGTCACTAGGTTACCGTTTTTGATTTCGGCTTTGCCGTCATCAATCATACGCAAGAAGTTGTTTTGGTTTTTGCGGCTGGCTTCGCTGATACTGCGGACGTCGGTGGCGAGTTTTTCCTCGAGGATGCCGAAGGTGGTGTAACCCTGGTAAAAGACTCCAGACCCAAAGATCGGCTGACGAGTGACATCCAGAGCCAGCTCGGGCAGGCGGGTATCAGTTTGGAAAAAATCATTCAACTGGAAACGACCGGTGAGTGACAAGGTGCCGCGCGGATCAGTTTTTACCAGGTTGAGAATGTTGTCGGGTTTGGGGTCGACGGTGAATTCACGCGGGAAAAAATCGCTGTAAACAAAGGCGTCGCTGAGTTTGTTGATGTCGATGTCGAGGTAGAGGGTGCTTTTTTCGGGTCCGGGGAAATACACACGGTGTTGCAGGTTGATACGGTAGCGGTCGGCGCTGGTATCACCAATACGGCGCTCGTTGCCGGTGAAGGATACGTTGGGAGTGCTGTCATTGGCGTAATACAGCTTGAGGCGACCAAAATTCTGGTTGCTGCGGTATCTTTGTGATTTGAATTCGATACCACCGGCCACTCCGCGACTGCTGCGCAAGTCGAATTGTGCCTGGGCGAGGGTGTGGTCACCAATCATGAAGCCGTATTGGTTCAGCAGAAAGCCACCCCAGCCGCTGTTGTAACCAGGAGTGAAAAAGTAGCCGAGTTCATCATCGAGTGGCTGTGAAAGGTAGGGCAGCCAAATGATGGGAACATTTCCTGCATAGAATTTCATGTTTTTGAAAGTGATGCGTTCGCCAGGATAGATGCGAATGCGTTTGGCTTTCATTTTGAAAGAGGGATCTTGATTGTCGTGGGTGGTGAACCAGGAATCGGTCATTTCGATCATGTCGGTCGCACTGGTGGGGATCTCGATGTCACCGGCGTCGTAATAGATTGGCACCAGGGCTCCGCGTAGGCTGGAAGCGGTCATTTCGCCGGTATTGATGTTGTAGATCGCTTCTTCAGCGGTGTAGGATCCGCCGTCTTTGTAAATAACCACATTGCCGCGGGCAAAAACGTCACCGGTGGTTTGGTGAAATTCAGCCTGGTCAGACTGAATGGTGGTGCCTCGGTATTGGATTTCCACATTGCCTTTGGCTTTGGCGATTCCCATTTGCTCATCAAAGCTGGTCTCATCACTTTGGATCTCCAGATTCGAGGCAAGGCTGGCAGCTTGGGCAGCGACTCCGGCGGCCTGACTGAGGTCGGTAGCATCCACTCCGCTGGCTTCTTTGAGCTGGCCGAGTTTTTTGCCGGCAGCATCTAGTTGAGCAAAAGATTGCGGTGAATACAGCAGGCTGCTCAATCCGGTGATCACGCCGATAACGATCGGCAGGGCTTTACGTGGTAAGGTTCTCATTTCGCTTTGATGGAGAAAATATAACATGATACGGGCAATTGATAGCCGCATTATGAAAGTTATTAGAAATTCTAGTTATTAGGAATTGTAAAATTTTACAGCTAAACCGCAAGTTATCTATAATGGAAATAGGCTTTTTAACAACAAATCGAGTAAAAAACCACTAAAAACTGCACTTTTTCCCACTCAGACATCAGTGTGACATTACGAAAATACCCTTATCTGGTGCGCATACAATAGCCGAGTTTTGACTTTTGGCTTAAAAAAGTGATAAATTTTTCTGCTTCATTGCTCCATGATTTCTCTTCAGCGGCGGCGAGAGCTTGTTGTCGGTTGAGGTCTTGACGGTAGAAGATCTGGTAAAGTTGTTTGATCTCACGACGGATGGCGGGGGCGAAACCTGCCCGTCTCAGGCCGACAGAGTTCAAACCCACAATGTTGTTTAAACCTGCGGCGGTGACGTAGGGCGGGATGTCCTGGGAAATCGAGGCGTGCCCTTGCAGCATGACGAAGTCGCCGATGCGGGCAAACTGGTGTACTCCGGCTCCTCCTCCGATGAAGCAGTTGTGGCCAATGGTGATATGTCCGCCAAGCATGGTATTATTGGCCAGGACATTGCCGTCTCCGAGCAGGCAATCATGGCCGAGGTGGGTGCCTACCATGAAAAAATTGTTTTGCCCGATCTGGGTAAGTCCGTTTTCGGTTAAGCTGCGGTGGATGGTGACATGCTCGCGGATGATGCTGCCGGTCCCGATCACGACGCCGCTGGGCATCTGCGGGTCGAAGCCGATGGATTGGGGATCACCCCCGATGATGCTGCTGGGCCAGATGTGGCAGTTTTCGCCGAGGGTCACATCGCCCAGTAGGTGCACATGGCTATGGATTTTGCTGCCACTGCCAACGCACGCGCCGGCTTCAATGATGGTGAACGCGCCAACTTCGACATCGTCGGCGATGTCGGCTTGCGGGTGGATGACGGCGGTCGGGTGGATTTTCAAAAGAGTGCTGAACCTGTAATGGAAATAGCTGTGATGTAAAGCGGCGAAATGCTGCCCAGCATTGGAAGAACGGGGAGGCAGCGATCTAAAAACAGGGCACAAGAAAGAAAATTAGATGGGGTCTGTCCCATTATAGACCATTATAGCCTGATTGGCAGATGTTGGCATGTAGAGGGGAGATGGAACGGTGCAACGAAATTCAGAGCAATCCCATCTCGCGGAAGCTGAAATAGGCTTGATCCGATTGGGCGGAAGGGGTTCCGATGATGATATGGTCGAGCATTTCGATGCTGACGTGTTCGCTGGCGAGTTTGAGTTGGCTGGTCAGCTTGCGGTCGGCTCTGCTGGGGGAGGGGTCGCCACTGGGGTGGTTGTGAACGAGGATGAAGGCATAAGCCGAGTGGGTGATTGCGGCGCGCAGGATCTCGCGCGGATGGGCGATGCATTCGTTGAGGCCGCCTTTGGAAATCTCCTGGACTTGGATCAGGTGGTATTTGGTATTGAGCAGCAAAACCTGGAGGGATTCGTGGTTGAGGGACTGCAGGGTGGGGCCGAGCAGGTCATAGACGGCTTCCGGGCTGTCGAGCGGGGACTGGGAGCGGCGTTCGATGGCCAGCCGTTTGCCAAATTCAAAAATAGCCGCCAGTTGGCAGGCTTTGGCCGGGCCAATTCCCTTGATTTGCATCAAATCGTTGAGGCTACGTCGGGAGAGGGCTTGCAGTGAGCCCGATTGCTTGACCAGCATCCGCCCCATGTCGATGGCATTCATTCCGGGCAGTCCGGTGCCGAAAAAGAGCGCCAGCAGTTCGGCGTCCGTTAGCGCAGAAGCTCCGCGTTGCAAAAGTTTCTCCCGGGGCTTTTCTTCCTCGGGCATGTCGGCGATACGTTCATTTTTTGAGACCACTATGGAGTGTTGACCAGTAGAGTGGTTTGGTGCAAGTCAGAAATAATTGAGAATGTTGTTAGTAAAAAGAGGGCATGGAGAGGTCCTTTTGAGGGTTTTAGGAAAAATTTGGAATGAACTTGGTTTTTGACATCGGGCCGGTGGAATATTAACAGGTAAGAACCGATGGGCCTGAATGAAGGGCTGGTTGGATCAGGAATTGATAATGATATCCGTAATGACAATGAGACGTGTGGTTTTATGTTTGCTGGCACTTTGCTGCTTCTGGGCGGTGCCTAGAGTTGGTGCATACCCTTTAACCGATGCCCAAAAGGCGAGGCTGCAGAAGTTGATACCGCGAACTTTCGCCAAATTGCAACGGCACGATCCGGTGCACATTCTAACTTTGGGGGATAGTGTGACGGAAATGTATACCCCGGATGTGGACACTAATCACAATTACTTGCATGCTTATCATGTTAAGTTTGCAGAGCTTTTGTGTCTGGAGTTTTTCTATCCAGGCGAAGTGCGTTTGTTTAATCCTGAGAAAGGCAAACCCGACAAAGCGAACGAATACCTTGGCGATGAGATTACCTTGGAGAATTTTGGACTGGGTGGGCGCACCGCCATTGATGCTTTGCAAAGGATCACCACTGATGTATTTCTGAATGAACCGGATCTGGTAATTATCAAATATGGGATTAATGATTCCTTGATGGGTTTGTCTTTCGATGCGTATCGCAGGTCGATTCAATTTAGCATCGATGAATGCCGTAATCGTGGCTTGGATGTGATTTTACTGGCTCCGACGATGGTGCGGGTTTCCCAAGGGCCGATTGAATGGGGTATGACCCGTGGGCATGCGATGATAGCTAGGGAGTTAGCGATGAAAAACGGCATTTTCTTTGCAGATATGGGGCAGGTGATTGCGCAAACCAGTGGAGTAGGTGAAGGCGAAATGGATGCTAAAGATGCAATTGGGGTGGTGGCTGAAAAAATGGGCAAGAATTTTGATTTTGTCACTCCCCCCAAAGAACAGTTGCATCCAAATCTCAATGCTCACAAAGCGATGGGCAAAGCAATCTTTGACCAGTTGTTCAACGGCGAGCCCTCGGCTCCGTTCAGAGTGGTTTCCCGGGCAACATTTATTGACCCGGAAACGATTAAAGTTGATTTGTCGTTTAAGAACGGGGGCAGCGAAGCTAAAGAAGGGTTCATAGGGGCGCTGACCACCCGGCGATTGTTAGTGCCGACCGAGCAGAGTGCATTCCAGAGTTATCGAATTGAACCAGGTAAAACGGCTTCGTTTTCTTTTACTTACAAACGTCAGCAGCGTGAGTTCCGGGGAGGAGCTCCCTCGCGATTGCAGAGTCTGGATCCAGGTGAAGCTCGTCTGCCGTTTAGTTTTTTGTTGGGTGATTCCGGGAGTTCACGGGTGATCGATACGGCACCGGTATTGGAGCCGGTAGCGGTGACATGGAACGAAGGTATCCAGGTAGGGGTGAAGAGCGGTGTTCGTTTGGCTTGGAGTTTTAATAACGGACAGAAAAAAACTCTGGCGGGCGATTATGAAATCAAGATGGGAGAGCGTAAGGCTTCGGGAAAATTTCAATTGGATGCGAATAGTGAAAAAGATTTTTTTGCTGAGTTCCCGATCAATGAAAAAGACGAGGTATTCAGTTTTAAGGAAACGGTGCAATTGAAGGTGCGCGTAGAGGGCAAGACCTTTGTGTTTTTTCGTGAAGTGGAAGCAACGCGGGATCTGAAATTGGGAGAGAAGGTAGCCTTGGCTCATGATGAAGAATACACTCCCGGGGTGCGGGTAATGAAGACGGCTCCGGCGACACAGGAGGCGGTGTATCTGCGGGTGGATGCTGACAAGGATGCTTTGTATGTGAGTTTTGATCTTGAGAAGATTAATTTGGTGGACATCCCTGGCGGGGTGTCGATGACGGCTGAAGTTTTTATCGATGGACGCCCCCAGGCCGAAAACCGGCAGTTTGGATTTGTCGAGCGGGTGAGGGTTTTATTTGGCAGTGCAGATGGTGCCGGTACCGTAAAGCTCACCAAGATGGGGCTTTTTGGAAATGCTTATGATCGGGCGATCCCACCGGAAGGCATTCGGACTTTGTTGAAAAGCAAAGGTAATGCTTCCAAAAAGGTGGAAATCAGAATACCCCGGATTTATCTCTATCGCCATGGTTGGAATTTGGGCAAGGAAGGACAGGTTTTAGGTTTAAATGCATGGATTTCTTTAACCGCAGTTGGCAAGGGACCCGGGCAGGGAGCTATTTTTCCTCCGAATCGCCGCTGGGTGCTGGCCAAATCAGGTCTATATTTCAGAGACGCCCGCAGTTTGAGCACTTTGGATCTCGGTAAAAAATCCGCCGAAGTCCCAGGCTGGTCGGTGAGGATTTATTAGGGCTTTGGTGGTGGATGCGAAGCTAGGAAAAGATTCAACATATCAGGTGGAATCACTGTCTAATTATATAGGGATGATACGGAGATCGTGTGCCCTATATAAATAAGACATATAACCATAAATAATAAGCTGATATGAATCTAAATAAATTAACCTTGAAGATGCAGGAAGCTCTTCGTGAGGCTCAGGACCTGGCCTCGGAGAAAGACCATCAATCCTTGAACCCAGTGCATGTGTTGTGTGCTTTGTTGGATCAGACCGAGGGCGTGTCGCGTCCGGTGTTGGAAAAAATAGGGGTCCCGGTGGACTCGTTACGGCAAAAACTGGAGCAGAAGCTGGAGGCTCAGCCGTCGGTTACCGGAAGTGGAACGGGGCAGGTTTATCTGGGAGATGAGCTCAACGCGGTGTTGAAAGCGGCGGATAAAAAACGCACGGAACTCAAGGACGACTACTTGAGTGTGGAGCATTTTTTGTTGGGCTTGTTGACCAGTAAAAATGATGCGACGACTTTGCTGAAAGAGGCGGGTGCGACGGAAAAAAGTTTACTGGAAGCGGTGGCTTCGGTGCGTGGGCAGCAGCGGGTGACGGATCAGGATCCGGAGGGCAAATACCAGACGCTGGAGAAATACGGCCAGGATCTGACCGAGCAGGCTAGGGCGGGCAAGATCGATCCGGTGATCGGTCGTGATGACGAGATCCGTCGAGTGATGCAGGTGCTGTCCCGACGGCGGAAAAATAATCCGGTTCTGATAGGTGAGCCGGGAGTGGGCAAGACGGCGATTGCCGAAGGATTGGCGCGGCGCATTGTCAGTGGAGATGTGCCGGATTCATTGAAGAACAAACGACTGATTGCGATGGATATCGGCGCGATGGTCGCGGGGGCCAAATACCGGGGCGAGTTTGAAGATCGATTGAAGGCTTTTCTCAAGGAAGTGACTTCATCGGAGGGTGAGATCATTTTGTTCATCGACGAGCTGCACACCATTGTCGGTGCCGGAGCTGCGGAGGGATCGGTGGACGCGTCCAATTTGCTCAAGCCACAGTTGGCTCGTGGAGAGTTGCATGCGATTGGCGCGACGACTCTGGACGAGTATCGTAAGTATATCGAAAAGGACGCGGCTTTGGAGCGGCGCTTCCAGCCGGTGACGGTTGACGAGCCGAGTGTCGAGGATACCATCGCGATTTTGCGTGGGGTCAACGAGCGTTATGAGTTGCATCACGGGGTGCGTATTCAGGATGCGGCTTTGGTGGCGGCAGCGAATTTGTCGGACCGATATATTTCTGATCGGTTTTTGCCGGACAAAGCGGTGGACTTGATTGATGAAGCGGCTTCGCGCTTGAAGATCGAACTCGATTCGATGCCAACCGAGATTGATCAACTTGATCGTCAGGTGATGCAGTTGGAAATGGAGCGCCAGGCTTTGAAAAAAGAAAAAGACGCGGCGAGCAAGGAGCGCTTGGAGAAGGTCGAGCGTGACATGGCTGACCTGAAGGAAAAAGGGGATCATTTGAAGGCGCAGTGGCAGAATGAAAAGGGGGTCATCGACGAGGCTCGTCTCATTCAGGAGGAGATGGAGGCTGCGCGCAATGAACTGGAACAGGCACAACGCGGGGGTGACTTGGGGCGTGCGAGTGAAATCCAATACGGGACGCTGCCGGGCTTGGAAGAGAAGCAGGTCGAGGCGCAGAAAAAACTCGCGGACTTGCAGCAACAGACCAGCATCCTCAAGGAGGAAGTGACCGAGGAGGACATCGCCAGGGTGGTGGCTTCGTGGACCGGTATTCCGGTTTCGAGATTGCAGGAAGGCGAACGCGAAAAACTGGTGCAGATGGAAGACCGTCTGGGTGACCGGGTGATCGGTCAGCGTGATGCGGTGGTGGCGGTATCGAATGCGGTCAGGCGCTCCCGTGCGGGATTGCAGGATGAGAACCGTCCCTTGGGTTCATTTTTGTTTCTCGGGCCGACCGGGGTAGGCAAGACGGAATTGTCCCGCGCTTTGGCGGAATTTTTATTCGATGACGAGCAGGCGATGGTGCGCATCGACATGAGCGAGTATATGGAAAAACACGCAGTGTCGCGTTTGATCGGAGCGCCTCCGGGTTATGTCGGTTATGAAGAGGGCGGTCAGTTGAGCGAGTCAGTGCGGCGTAAACCGTATTCGGTGATTTTGTTCGATGAGATCGAAAAAGCGCATCCGGATGTGTTCAACGTTTTGCTTCAGGTTCTGGACGATGGGCGTATCACCGATGGTCAGGGGCGCACGGTGGATTTCCGCCACACGGTGATCATCATGACGAGCAACATTGGTAGTGAGTATATCATGAGTGAGGACGATCCGAAAAAACGAGATGCTCTGGTGACGGAGGCGTTGCGTGGTCATTTCCGTCCGGAGTTTCTCAATCGTATTGATGAGACGATCATTTTTGATCGTTTGAGCGAGGGGGATATCCGCCAGATTGTTACTTTGCAGATCAAACGTGTCTTGAAGCGCTTGGAAGCGCAAGGGATGGAACTGCTTGTGGATGACGAGGCTCTGGGTTTGCTGGCGAAGGAGGGCTATGACCCTGCTTATGGAGCCCGGCCCTTGAAGCGGGTGATTCAGAAACGCTTGCTCGATCCTCTGAGCATGGAGATCCTGGAAGGGAAATTCAGTGAAGGGGACAAAATCGAGGTGGGGGCGAAAGGGGGCGAGTTGGTGTTCGGTAGATGATGTTGGACAAATAGGAGGGCGGGTTTTTTAACCCGCCCTTTTTTGTGGGGGAGTATGAAGAGATTGACCGCGGATGGCGCGGATAATAATAAAAAAGAAGTAAATCATTGGTTTTGTTTTTTTGCATCTCGTTCACGCGATGCAAATTGTTGGGCGGTGAAAATGTGGATGCGGTCTTTGATGCGTTTTACTCTTAGATTGTGTATTAACGCAAACCCCTCGATTTTATGCAAGGGGGGAGTTGTGGATAATAGGTGTCCAGTGACCTGGTATCGTCGAGCGTTGAGCTCGGGGTTTTGCTGGTAGGATAGATTTTCACTAACTGCGATGAATTGCGCAACTTCGTTTAAGTTGGCTTTTGTGATGAAAAATCCATCGTCTTCTTTTGTTGTTGCAGTGCTATTCTTCGAAGGCTGCCAATGTTTGGATTGTTTGAGCTGCGTTTTGATGAGATCTTCTCTCAAAGCATATTGTGACAAAGTGAAAACATAAACGGTGTCTCGAATGATGATCATTTTCAGGCCGTAGGCGAGCGCCAGTGCTTCGATATTACGAACAAAACTTGTGTCATCGGATAGATGCCCTGTGACGTAGTATTTAGTGGAAGACAACTCTGGGTTATGAAAATAATTTAGCTGTGCGGATTTAGCTAGAAACTGAATCACGTCATTGATTTGAGCATCTCTAATGAAAAACCCTTCGTCTTTTTTTGCCGTTGCAGTACTATTTTTCGAAGCTTGCCAATGTTTGGATTGTTCGAGTTGCGTTTTGATGAGATCTTCTCTCAAAGAATATTGTGATAAGGTGAAAACATAAATGGTGTCTCGAATGATGATCACTTTCAAACCGTAGGCGAGCGCCAGTGCTTCGAGGTTTTGAATGGGGGCTTCGCTTTGGAAGAAATATCCCGTGACGGTGTATTGCGCGGAAGATAGTTCTGAATTGTGAAAATAATTCAACTGCGCAGATTTAGCGGCGTATTGAATCACGTCGTTTAAGAAGGCCTCTTTCATGAAAAACCCATCTTCTTCTGTTGTCGTTGTTGCTTCGGTTATTGAAGCTTGCCAATGTTTGGATTGTTCGAGTTCTTCTGCGTAGTTTTTCTGTCGTGACTTAAATTGCTCGGGAGTGAATAAAAAAATACTGTTACGGTAGGTGAGTAATTTTAGTTTGTATTTTAAGGCGAGATTTTCCATTTCTTCCATCGGGATAAAGTCAGGTTTCATCTGCGCATGCATTTTGTATTTCTCTGCTTTTAATTCGGGATTGTGGAAGTATTGAAGCCCGTTTTTTTTGGCGAGAAATTGCATCACGTCATTGATGTGAAAGCCGTCGATCATATAAGGACCACGGGGTTCAAGTTGAAATGCCGGGCCACGTTTTAGCCGCAGTTGATGTTGTTTGATTGCAGAATTGACAAGAAAGATCCCTAGAACAAGGCAACTGGCCACGATGAGGGTGCTGCCGGTTATGAGCAGTCTTCTTCGTTTGGAGAAGTAATTGTCTGCGTTTTGACCTCCTAGGTTCATGGGTCAAAGCTTAGCAGTGGGGGAAAGGGAGTCGATTATAAAGCAGGCGCTTGTTTGTAATCTGTGGGGCGTAGGCTTCGGCGGTCAAGATGAGCTAAGAACGCAAGGGGGGATAAATAAATTACGGGTGAGACGAATCGGTATTCGAGATGGGGAGAGTAGAAGTTTTTATAGGGGGGTAGCCCGCTTTCTAAGCCCCAAAGGGGCGGTATTATGTCAGCCTAGGGCAAGGCCGCCCTAGGTTTAATGGGGGAAATACAGTCAACCCTGTAAGGGTGCCCCTAAATTCTCGCCGGATAGCGCCGTCCCGTTGGGACTAAAGAATCAAACCGCAAATATTCCCAGGGTGGATTACCCTGGGCTGGCATAGTGTCGACCCCTTGGGTCTGTTAGACTGACGTCAATGCGAGGTCGACTACGCTTAGCTACGGTCTGTTTTCCTACTCCACCAGCGGCTGTAAATTCTCCTTACACCACTCGCCATTCTGCATCGTTACGCCATCGGGGTCGTCGATCGCTTTTTCGCATTCGTCTTCGCAGATGATCCAGCCTTCGTAGTTGTGCTGGGTGAGCCAGCCGGTGATGCGGTGAAAGTCGAGCTTGCCAGTTCCCATCTGCGCCCAGGGCTCGGGGCCGTTGCCGCTGAAGTCTTTGTAGTGAATGTGGTTGACCAGGTGGGACCACTTGTTGAGTGTTTCGATCACGTCCATGCCGCCGCGGATGATGTGTCCGACGTCGGGGGTCCAACCGGTGACACTGGGGTCGAGGCTGCTGAGCACCACGTCGTAGTCTTCCTGATGGCGCACCAGGGAGTCCGGTGGGCTGTTGGGGTGGTAGGAGCAAGTGAAGCCGAGGTCGGCGGCGCGTTTGGATACGGCGTTGACGTTTTTGGCGACGTTGAGGCGTCTGCGTTGCAGGTCATTGGCACGGCCGCTGGGCAGGGTCACAGTGCCCATCATGGCGCCGGGGAAGTGTTTGAGAAAGTCCATGGTGAAGTCGGCGGCTTCGCGTTCGTTGGGGGCTTCTTCTTCGCCGTCCCAGGCGCAGACCAGTGCCAGTCCTGCGAGTTCCATGTTGTGCTCGTCGAGGCTGTCTTTGAGTTTGATAGGGTCGCAGAAATCGCCAAGCCAGTATTTGCCACAGCCCAGTGCGCTTTCGGAGATTTCGAGCACCATCGGTTCGATGCTTTTGAAACCGGCAGCGGCAGCGGTTTTGATCATGTGATCGAGTTTGTTGTCGTAGGATTTACCGGTTTCCTGCATGAACCAGGTGTAGACTTGAGAGCCGAATTTGATTTTGGACATATTTTTTTAGGAGTAAGAAGTTAGAATTCAGGAGTTAGAATTCAGGATTCAGGAGTTGTGATTTTTTGCTTGTTTGGTTATTTGGAAGTGTTGGGTGGAATTTTAGGATGCGAGGTAGAGGAGTTTATTTTGAATCACATTACACGACATCTCTTAAAACCGGAGAATTTAACCACTGATGGGCACTAGGAAACACTGATTCACAATAGTTCAGCCTTACTTTTTCCTCTTTATCAGTGGTAATCAGTGCAATCAGTGGTTGGAATATTTTTTGTCGTGTAGTGTGATTCTGAATCCTTCTTCAATCAATTTTTCGTGAGCCACGCTTTTATTCTTGGGTTGAAGTCTTCGAGGCATTCCCAGTGGAAGGCGTGGCCGGCATTTTCATACAGGTGTTGTTCGCTACCGGGGATGGCGGCGGCGACTTCGTCGTTCATCCATTTGGGGGTGAACATGTCGTTGACTCCGCCGATGACCAGTGCGGGGCAACTGATTTGTCCGAGTCGATCCGAGGTGTCGTGATTGATGCAGGCGGCGGCCTGTCCTTCGAGTCCGTGCACGGGCTGCGGGTTGGAGTCGATGGCGGCACCGGCCAGCCCTTCGAGCATGCCTTGATGAGCTTCGTCGTTATCCCAGAAGGGTTTGGTGAAAATCAGAGTTTGCACCCATTCCATGAACTGTTCGGGACGCAGGTGGGATTTGCAGGTGATCATGTGATTGAAGATGGCGGTGGCGTAGCGGTCACATTTGGCCCAAGGGCACATCAGCACGGTGCTCTGCACTTTATCCGGGTGACGCAGGGCGAGTTCCTGGGCGATGATGCTGCCCATGGATACTCCGACGATGCGTGCTTTTTCTATGCCGAGAGAGTCCATCAGTCCGGCGTAGTCGTCAGCCATCATGGCGGCGCTGTAGTCTCCTGCGGGTTTGTCGCTGAGTCCGACGCCTCGGTTGTCGGGCATGATGCAGCGGAAGTCTTGCGACCAGTCGGCGGCGTGGGCTTCCCAGACGGCACCGGGAGCGGTGATTCCCATGATGAGGATCACGGGATCGCCACTGCCGCTTTCTTCATAAAACATTTTGATTCCGTTGGTATCGACGTAAGGCATATTAGTATGGGTGAGGTTAATTAAAGAATTTGCGTAGTTTTTCCTAGCGTATCCCGTGTCGACTTCCAAGCAAAACTTTTTTGTGGCTGCTTCTTGGTATTTGGTGGGGCGTTGTTGTTTTGTTGAAATTCGTTGTTTGTGAAGTGGCTACCGTTGTCGTAATCAATTTCCATGTTCGATAGTGAATTTTCAACTCAACAGACTATTGACCCTTCGCCGGACAGGAATGTCAGCCCTCCTTTGTGGGTCGTTGTTGGTTGTTGAAGCTAAAAGACTGCTGGATATCATTGAAAGTATGGATACAGTGGTTTTTCTTGGATTAGAAATTTACCCGGAAGAAATCAGATGGCTAAAGCAAAAAGAAAACGTTACACGGACAAAGAGAAGCAGAATATTGTGAATTTTGTTAATGAGCATAATGCTCAGAATGGTCGTGGGGGTCAGGCGGCGGCGTCCAAAAAATACAAAGTGAGTGTTCTATCGGTTGGCAAGTGGCTGAAGGGCGGCAGTCCGGCGAGTAAAAAAAGGGCAGCTGGCAAAAGCAAGGTGGCGGCGAAGCCCAAGTCGCTCACTGCGACGCTCAACCGGATGACGGCGATCCAGGAAAAAATTGATGTTTTGAACGCTGAGTTTGATGCTTTGAAAAAACAGCTTTAGGCGATCGCATTTTAATTATTTAAATTACCCTGGAGCTGGCCTGAAATAGCTGGTTTCAGGGTTTTTTTATTGGATCAGCTTGCTCGATTTCACGGTTGCGCAGGCAAGACCAAAAGATACAGTGAAGGCATGCAGGTGATGATAGATAAAAAAAGGATGATGGGCTTGAAGGCAGAAGGCGGTTTTTTGCCTGGTTCACCTGGTGTGGTGAAGCGAGGCTTGTTGTTGTTGGGCTTGCTGTTAGTATCGGGTTGTCTACCGCTCATGGCCCAGGGAAATAACAGTTATATCGTGGTGGACTACACCTATCGAAAGATTCTGGCTGAAAACGATGCCGACCGCAAGGTGCCGGTGGCGAGTTTGACTAAAATCGCCACGGTGGTGGTGGCGATGGATTGGCTGAAGGTGACTCGTGGGGATCAGAATCAATTGATGACGGTGCCTCCGTCGGCGGCGATGATTGGCGGAGCCAATCCGGTGGGGATGATTCCGGGGGACCGGATTCGAGTGAGGGATGCGATGTTTTGTGCGATGATGGTATCGGACAATGTGTCGGCACACACTTTGGCGGTTCACTTTGGACGGCAGATGATGGGACGTTTGGGCAAGACGGACCCTTTTGCGACTTTTGTGGGACAGATGAATGCGCTGGCCAAGATGAAGGGCATGACTAGAACCCGCTTCCGCAATGCCAGCGGTTTGGATCATATTGGTAAACCTGGACTTTCGACGGCTCGCGACATAGCGAAGCTGACGTTTTTTGCTCTGAGCAAATCGTCGTTCACTTTTATTTGTGATCAGAAAACACGGCGCATTACTTTTCAGCGGGGGGGGCAGGAGTTGGCGTTTGATTTGAAAAACACCAATGATTTGCTGGGGCGCAATTATGTCGACGGAGTCAAAACGGGTCGCACTTCAAAAGCCGGCGATTGTCTGGTGGCGAGCGCGCGTCGGCCGGATAAGATCATTCCGCTTGCGAATGACAAAAAAAGCCGTATTCCCTATCGGATTTTTTCGGTGGTATTGCACTCGCCCAATCGTTTTGGACAGACGACGCAATTGCTCAATAATGGTTGGGGGCGTTATGAAGCGTGGATGGCGGCAGGTATGGTGATAGAAGATGCAGATGAATTGTTGAACGTAGACAATACGCCGCGCTGATAAATTTTATATAGTGAAAGG
Source organism: Verrucomicrobiota bacterium (assembly GCA_045046875.1). Taxonomy (GTDB): domain Bacteria; phylum Verrucomicrobiota; class Verrucomicrobiia; order Verrucomicrobiales; family DEV007; genus JAADHD01. The sequence continues at coordinate 46,592 of JASFYY010000019.1, forward strand.
AATGCCGCGAGCCGGCAGTATAGCCAGTAGATGACATGATAGATCCCATAATAAAACAATTGCAGAAGAACTCCAAGCTCAGCACCAGTGAGTTGGCGGATTTGTTGGCGCGCGATGAGAAGGAGATCGTGGAACAGATCGCGACCTTTGAAAAAGAGGGGGCGATCTTGGGTTATCAGGCGGTGGTTGATCCGGAGAAAGCCGGGGACTCTGGAGTGACCGCGTTGATCGAGGTGAAACTGACTCCGGAACGGGGTGGTGGTTTTGATCGCCTGGCGTCGCGTATATCGAAGTTTGATAGTGTGACGAGTTGTTATCTGATGAGCGGGGGATACGACCTGGCAGTGGTGGTGACGGGTGGAAATCTGCGTGATGTGGCCAGTTTTGTGACGGAGAAGCTTAGCACGATCGAGGGAGTGATTTCGACGGCGACGCACTTTCAACTGAAGATTTATAAACAAAGCGGCTTTTTTGCCCAGACGGAGAGTGAGCCGACAAGGTTGGCGGTGGCTCCTTGAATGAGAAGAGAGGGGGATTAACCACTAAAAGCACGAAAAGGAGAAAGGGTTTTGAGCGCGGATAAGAGGAGAGATTTTAATAAAGGATAACAGGGGAGTTTTGTTACGAGTTGGTTCGAGCTATTTAAAGTGGAGGTTTTGAAAGTAAATCTCTTATCAGTGTCATCAGTGGTTTCCTAAAGGAATTTTTTATCTGCGATTTCTCAAAGAAGTTTATCCTTGAATGGAAAAAAGTGAATTTTTATGAATTTAGATAATTTTATAGCTGAGCATTTGCGTCAGATTCCTCGTTCGGGGATTAGGGACTTTTTTGAGTTGGTGCAGGGGCGTGACGATGTGATTTCTCTGGGGGTGGGTGAGCCGGACTATTCGACGCCGTGGCATATTCGCGAGGCGGCGATTTATTCTTTGGAAAAGGGGGAGACTTCTTATACTTCCAATTTTGGTTTGATGTCTTTGCGCCGTGAGATTTCAGATTACGTCGAAGAGAAGTTTGAGGTGCGTTACTCGCCGGACGATGAGATTCTGGTAACGGTGGGGGTGTCGGAGGCCTTGGATCTGGCTTTTCGGGCTTTGTTGAATCCGGGGGACGAGGTGATTTTTCACCAGCCTTGTTATGTGTCTTATCATCCCGGCATCGTGATGGCACGTGGGGTGGGGCTGGCGATTGAGACCAAGGCGGAGGATAAGTTTGCGCTGATGGCGAGTGATGTGGAAAAACACATCACGAATAAAACCAAAATTCTGGTGATCAATTTTCCAACCAATCCCACAGGGGCAGTTGAGCCGGTGGAGGAGTTGGAGAAGATCGCGGCTCTGGCGATCAAACATGACATCATCGTGATCAGTGATGAGATCTACAGCGAGCTGACTTATGGTGAGGACGAGGGCATGAAGGCGGCCGAGCATGTGTCGATCGCCAGCTTGCCGGGCATGAAGGATCGCACTATTTTGTTGCATGGGTTTTCCAAGGCATTTGCGATGACCGGCTTTCGTTTGGGTTATGCCTGTGCGCCACCGGTTTTGACTGAGGCGATGATGAAGATCCATCAGTATGCGATGCTGTGCGCGCCGATCACCAGTCAGGCGGCGGCGGTCGAGGCTTTGCAGAATGGGGCCGGACCGGTGGAGGAGATGCGGCAGTCGTATGCCACACGCCGCAATCTGATGCTCAAGCGTTTTGAGCAAATCGGAGTGCCGTGTTTTTCTCCCGGTGGGGCGTTTTATATGTTCCCCGATGTGCGTGAGTTCGGTCTCAGCAGCAGTGAGTTTGCGTTTAAATTTCTGGAAGAGGAGAATGTGGCGGCGGTGCCGGGCAGTGCTTTTGGTGAGGCTGGCGAGGGTTTTGTGCGTTGTTGTTATGCGACGGCGAAGGATAAGCTGGAAATTGCGATGGAGCGCATGGGGAACTTTGTAGAAAGATTGCGGTGAGGGAAGAAGGAGATAGGAGTTAGAAGGTAGGAGATAGAATTTTTTTTGTGATGAGTGAAGAAGTAAAAATTAATAAAGCTGTGATTCTGGCGGCGGGTCGAGGCACACGCATGAAGGGGCTGACAGAAGATATTCCCAAGCCGATGATCGAGGTGCAGGGGAGTCCGATTTTGGAGACGATTATTCGTGGTCTGGTGGAGAATGGGGTAAGGGAAGTATTGGTGGTAGTGGGGTATCGTCCGGAGGTGATTAAAGATTATTTTGGTGATGGCAGTGCTTTTGGCTGTGAGATTTCTTATGTGACCCAGGTGGTGCAGGATGGCACCGGACGAGTGGTGGATCTGGCGGCGGATTTTTCTGCGGGTGATGCTTTCATTTTGAGTTATGGCGATATATTGGTGCCGGCGGCGAGTTACGCTGATTTGGTCGAGTTTTCTGGCGTGGATGCTAAGATCACAGTTAAGGTCAATGAGGATGTGTCGCAAGGTGGTGCGGTGTTCATCGATGATGAGGGCTGGTTGACGGGTTTGATCGAAAAACCCGGCCCTGGTGAGCCGACCAGTCCGTATTATAATGCGGGGATTTATTCGTTCAGTGCACGTATTTTTGAATACACCGCGAAGCTTGAGAAATCGCCGCGTGGGGAGTATGAGCTGACCGATGCTATTGCCGCCATGGTGGAGGATGGTTTGAAGGTGAAGGCGGTGGAGTTGAGTGGAGAGTGGGCGGATGTGCGCGACCCGGGAGTGGTGGAGAGTCTAAATCAATAGGTCATCGCATGAAGGTCGGCATCGGACAGATCAACGCTACGATTGGGGATTTTGCAGGCAATGTCGAGCGCTTGCTCAAGGCGTATCGTCAATGTGTCGAAGCCGGAGCTGATTTGGTGGTGACGCCTGAGTTGGCGATTCCGGGTTATCCGCCACGGGACATGGTTTATCGTTCGGGGTTTGTGGAGGGCAATTTGCAGGCTTTGCGCGACTTGGCTGCGCAGACCGGGGAAGTGCCTTTGATCACGGGATTTGTTGATTTTTCGGAACAAGAAGCGGGCGCCCCTTTTGTTAATGCGGCGGCGGTGTTGCAGCATGGTAAAGTCGGGCAGGTGGTATTGAAGTGTTTGTTGCCGACTTACGATGTGTTTGACGAAGCGCGTTATTTCCAACCGGGTAATCAATGTGAGCCGGTGGAGATCGCGGGGGTGAAGATGGGCATCACGATTTGTGAGGATATTTGGAGTGAGGATTATCTGCCGTCCAAGTTGTATGTGAAAAACCCGCCAAAAGCTTTGGTGGAAAAAGGAGCGCAGATGATTTTGAACCTGAGCGCATCACCTTATCATCAAGGGAAGGCTGAGGTGCGCGAGCAAATGATGGATGATCTGTGCCGTGATCTGGATGTGCCTCTGGTTTATGCCAATGCGATCGGTGGCAACGACCAGTTGGTGTTTGATGGGCATTCGGCGGTGATTGGGAAAGATGGCAAGGTGTTGAAACGCCTGGCCGGTTTTGAGGAAGCGGTGGAGGTGGTTGATTTGAATGGGGATGAGGAATCAGTGGAGGATTGGCCTGAGCCGATGGCGGAGGTGGCGCAGGCTTTGACACTGGGAGTGCGTGATTACATGCGTAAGTGCGGATTCAAAAAAGCGGTGATTGGTTTGAGCGGAGGTATTGACTCCGCGCTGGTGGCGGCGATTGCGGCACGGGCAATGGGTGCGGAGAATGTATTGGGGGTTACCATGCCGAGTCAGTTTTCGTCGGACGGCAGTGTGGACGACTCGGTGGCCTTGGCGGATTTTCTAGGCATCGAGTGTCAGCAGATTCCGATTGAGAGAGTGTTTGAGGCTTTGAAAAGCGAGATGGCGCCGGTTTTTGGGGATCGCGAGGAAGATGTGACCGAGGAGAATATGCAGGCGCGCATCCGCGGGTTGATGCTGATGTCGATTTCTAACAAGATGGGCAATTTGTTGCTAACGACGGGTAATAAAAGTGAGCTGGCGGTCGGTTATTGCACCATTTATGGAGACATGTGCGGAGGTCTGGCGGTGATCAGTGATTTGCCCAAAACCACGGTTTTTGAATTGTCACGTTGGCTTAATCGTGATGAGGAGGTGATCCCCTGGAATACCATCAATAAACCTCCGAGTGCGGAGTTGCGGCCTGACCAGAAGGATCAGGATTCTTTGCCGGACTATGATGTGTTGGATGGTATTTTGGAGCGTTACGTGGAGCGGCAGTTGAGTGTGGCAGAGATCATTGCGGACGGCTTTGATGGCGAAGTGGTGAAGTGGGTGGCACGGGCGGTGGATATCAATGAGTGGAAACGTTTCCAGGCAGCTCCCGGTATTCGGGTTAGTAGCAAGGCTTTTGGCATGGGGCGCCGTTATCCGATTGCGCAACGTTATGTGGCGCGACCGTAGCGTGTGGTATACTGCTTGTGGTGAGTGAGCGTGGTAAAAATGCATTACAGGACAATAAATATAACCACTGATGGGCACTGATAAACACTGATAAGGAAGAAGGGTTTAAGTCATGGTAAATAATGCAAATCAGTGTTGATCACAGCGCCTCTAATTGTTGATGAAAGATCCATATAAAATTCTGTTTGTTTGCTGGGGTAATATTTGTCGATCACCGACGGCGGAGAATGTGATGCGGACGGTGATTGAGCGGGAGAGCTTGGCGGGTGAGATTGAGGTGGATTCTGCCGGGACTTTGCACATGCATGCGGGTAATCGCCCTGACTCGAGGATGACGGTGGCAGCGGAGGCGCGGGGCTATGAAATGAAGGGGCGTGCGCGCGGGATAGAGGTCGAGGACTTTGATGATTTCGATTTGATCCTGGTGATGGATTTTGATAATCAGTCCGAGGTGTTGGCGCTGAAAGAGGGGTATCAGGGGGCAAAAGGAGAGGTGCGTTTGTTTTGCGAGTTTTGTGAAAATTTTGAGGATCAAGTGGTACCCGATCCTTATTATGGTGGTCCGGAGGGTTTTGAAAAAGTGCTGGATCTGATTGAGGACGGGTGTGAGGGGATTGTGAAGTGGCGGCGGAAGATTATTGCTTGAAGGCAAATTACGCAGAGGGGCGCAGATGAATTAAATTAACATTACTCGAAGGCGGGGGTGGATCCGGGTGGAGGAGGTGATTGATCCTGCGGTAGGATGTCGGGGCGTTCTTTGCGGATGCTGATGCCGATGATTTCGGGTAGGCTGTAAAATAGGCCGTTCAGGCCGTATTCTATTCGGCGGCGACCGTTGCAGGTCACTGCCGGTGGCAGTGTTCTACTGGGTTGGTCAGTTGATTTGCAGGGGCTTGGAGTGGTGTCGCAGGTATTCATAGGTGTTTATAGAAAAAGGGGTCCTGTTTTTTGAGTATAAATAGAAGAGCGAGGGGGGATACCAGTTGCTATCTAGCTAAAGCTTTTTGCAGCGATCGGAGCAGTGAAAGCAATAATTGAGAATTAAGCGTTGAACAGTGGGGCTTCATGGTGTGTGATTGCCCATCTTGATAGCCGAATATTATTTACACAACCTCGATCCCGTTCTTTTTCAGTTCACGGAAAAGCTGGCGATCCGATGGTATGGTTTAGCTTATGTGCTCAGTTTTGTGCTGGGCTTTTTTCTGTTGCGTCAGTTAGTGCGCAAGGGATACTCCGAGCTGAAGGAGGATCAGGTGGCCGACTTCATTACTTTCTGCGCTTTGTTCGGGGTGATGTTGGGAGGGCGCATGGGTTATATGTTGCTTTATGACTTTGATCGTTTCATTCACGCTCCGTGGACTTTTTTCTATTTTCTGCAAGGCGGCATGGCCAGTCATGGGGGCATTTTGGGTTTGGTGATTTTCACCTGGTTTTATGCCTGGCGAAATAAAATATCGTGGTGCGGGGTGGGCGACAACCTGGTGGTGGTGGCTCCGATTGGTTTGTTTCTGGTACGCCTAGCCAATTTTATCAATGGAGAGCTGTATGGCCGGGTCACTTCGGTGGCATGGGCGATGAAGTTCCCTGCGGAGATTTATGACATGGCACCGGTCAGGGTTCAGGAATTGTTGGTCAAAACAGGTTTGCCTTATCCCGAGGCGGTGATCGAGGCGAACCGTAATGGAGATGTCGCGGTGCAAACGGTGCTGCGCGAGTTTTTACCGCCACGTCATCCGTCCCAATTTTATGAAGCAGGGCTCGAGGGGCTGTTATTGTTTTCTATTCTGATCTTTGTGCGTTTGCGTTGGAAAAATCTGTATCATGGTATTCTTACCGGATTGTTTTTTATCTTTTATGCGATTTTCCGGATATCGGCAGAAAACTTCCGCGAACCTGATGCGGGTTTGATCATAGGTTTGCCACGGGGGCAGTTTTATTCTTTGTTCATGGTTTTGATCGGCGTGGCCTTTCTCGGTTTTGCTTTTAAGAACAAGCGCCTCAATCAAACGCCTGTAGCGGCTGGGAAAAAAGGGTGAGCTGAATGCATTGTTTTGCATCGGCTTGAAAAATAGAGGAAAAGGGTGAATATTTACCGGGTGAGCCCGTCTTACTGAGTGAATAGTTCGAGAAAAACGGCCTGGAATGGGTCAAATCCTGATGAAATGATGAAAAATGCTCCTTTTTTTAGTTTATTGATGAGTCTGGTAATTACTTCGACGGTGATGATCGCTCCGCTTTCCCAAGCGGGCGAACGGCGCAAGACTCTTGCTGACTGTCCGACCTGCAAAAGGCCGGTTTATTCCTATTACAAATTCAAGACCTTTAAGGATCAACAGCCGGTGTATGCCTGGGAAGTCAGTGGGCATAGCAAATGTGGAGTGAAAGTGGCCACGGCACAAAAAGCAACGCAGCCTTCTGTTGTGGAAAAAAGTAAAACAAAAACGGCACAACAGAAATCAGAGCATAAGGAAAAACAAACTGAACGGCCTGCTTATGCCAGTCATGATGGGGGGAGAGGGGCTTACGGAGGAGGCAGTGGTTATACCGCAGGTTATGCAGGGCGGGGTTACGGCGGCGGCAATTTTGGTGGAGGTAATTATGGCAATGCCTTTCACCCTGAGTATGGATATGGCCGAGATACCCGTTACAGTGGATATGAACAGGGTTACGGCACGGTCACCAGACGAACTACCGTGACCAGCCCCACACCGGCCCGAGGTATTTTTGGAGGTTTTTCCGGCACCAGCACCCGCACTTATACCACCCGAACCCGAACCAGTTATCGTGGTTCCTACAGTGGCGGCAGGCGCAGTTACAGTTATGGCGGCGGAGGCGGCCATGGACACAGCCACGTTAGTCATTATTGAACTGCGGTCACTTGCCTGTCCACTTGTTATAAGCTTCCCCCACTTTGGCTTCTGCGGGTGTTCCGTGGTGGAGCAAAACGCGGTATTTCAGGGTTAAGGATTCACCGTTTTTGATGGTGTGATCCCCGGCATTTTTATCGGCATCCTTTTCAAAGTGCCCTTGGCCAAAAGGATTGGCCGTGAACAAACCGTAGTCGCGGGCATGCCACCAGGTAGGATGGCGGAAGCTGTCGGGGTGATCAAAAATGGTGATGCCGTAAATATTGCCTTGGGAGTCAGGGCCGTAATAATCGACCCACTTGGCACGCTTGCCCCAGGCGTCGTTATTTTTCAGTCCTTCACTGGTGAGAATGTGCCCTTTGGCGACGGGGCCTTTCAGGCGTAGTGACGGGGTGGTGCGGATGGCAAAAGCGCCTTCTTTGTCATCGGCGATTTTCACATCGCCAGTGGTGGCCATCAGGGTGATGGTGGCGTCGATGGTCAGACTGCCATCGGCTTCTTTTTTGAAGGTGAAGTCGCGACGATCTTCCATGATTTTTAATCTGGAGCCGGGATCGATCCAGTCATCGGCGGTTTTGAGGGTCACGGCCTGGTTTTTGATTTGGATGCCTTTCAGTCCGGCGAACACGATTTGGCCCGCGCCTTCTTTTTCGTGCCAAAAATCGATGCCGTTGACCTTGCCCAATCCGAACCACAGGCCGCGGTGGTGGGGGTGGTCGGTCGATTCATGGGCGACGTTTTCTTTCATCGGAAACTTGCGTGTCACGCCTTCTCCCGTGGGGCCGATCAGGGGATAAAAATAGGGCCGTAACACACTTTTCACATGGTAGGAGGTGACCAGTTTACCTTGGTAACGAAACTGCCAGGCGCCGCCTTGTTGGCTGACTTGCCAGCCATTGCCCTTGATTTGTTGAGCGTGGGACGAGGAGGAGGTGAAGACCCAGACTGTAAGGATTAGCAACAGGGGGTGGATGAGTAGGTGCTTGAGCGGGTTCATATTTTTTTACTTTGAATAGTGGTGTGCTATCGGGGGTGTTTTTTTGAGCTTAAACTACTATCTCAAGTCTTGCACTGTAGCGCAAGTGTCGATAACTTGGCAGCAGGATTGCCGTAACCCTTAATTTTGCCAAATAGGCGGCGGCGAGGATGAATAATTTTTAAAAGATAAAGTGATGGAATGGTTTTACGCACGAGGTGATATGCAGCGCGGTCCGGTGACGGAAGAGGAGCTGGGGGATTTGGTCCGGGATGGGATCATCTCGGCGGAAACGCGGGTGTGGAGGGAGGGGATGAGTGATTGGGTTCCTTTATCAGAAGTGCATAAACTGGCGGGCCGTTATTTAAAAAAGGAAACATCGTTTAAAAAGGAATCGCCGGTGGCTGGAGTTGAAAACTCGCTGGTGGCACCGACGGCTTCGTCGAGCATGGCGGCAGCGGCGAGCCCAACTGTTAATGTGCCGGATTTGCCACAGGGGGTGGCTCGGCGCCCGGGCGCTGAAGGGGATTTGAAACAACCTCCCACGTATTTGGTGCAGGCGGTTATTGGTTTGGTATTTTCTTTTTTCTGTTGTTTTGTGCCGGGTATTCCCGCTATCGTGGCGATTGTATTTGCGACCAAGGTATCAGGTCTTCACGAGGCAGGTGATTTTGACGGGGCTTTGGAGGCTTCGAAAAAAGCGAGACTGTGGTGTAATATTACAGGGGCGGTGTTTCTGGTTATGATAATTTTATCAGTCATCGCCAATGCCCTGGATGTGCCGACACCGTAGTTTTAAACCTCAATTTAAACTCGGGCATATTAACCTATGCGGGGTTTCATTTTCAGCTGATGAAAGGCAAAAAAACCAAGGCCACGTGCTGAATCCAGCTCCGAGACCTTGGTGGAAAGCGCTTGAAGCGCATTTCAGTGGTATTTTTGCTCTGCCCTTATTTATTTTGAGCTTCCAGTTGCTGGAGGATTTTTTTGAGCAGTTTTTCCTGCTTGGCGAGTCTGCTTTTGATCTCCTTGAGTTCGGTCTGAACCGCAGTGGTCGCGGGCATTGCATGGCCAGTTTTTTCAGGAGTCAGGTCGATGACGCTGACTTGGCCATCTTTGGTGGTTTTGATTTTCAGATCAGTCAACTGGAGCATAGGTTTGCTTTGCCCTTCCGCATTGCCGGTGCCGAGCGAACTTCCGAAGGCTGAGGCGAAAACTTTGATGACCTGGCTCAGGTCGATGTTATTGCTAACTTCGGAACTAGTCGAAGTTGCTTTGTTGCCGTCAATTTTTGTCATTTTGCCATCAGGGCCGACAATGAAAGCGCTGGAGATCACCGAGACGGAACTTTTGTTTTCACCTTTAGGATCGATTTCTTTGGAGGTGTTTTTTTCAGCCGTAGCGATACTGCTGATGATAGTCTGTACCATCTTTTCATCGCCGAGTGCTTTTTTAAGCGCGGCTTCAATTTCAGGAGTGAGTTGGGTGGTTTTTCCAGTTTTGCTGTCAGTCTGGGAAATGGAGATACTGACCGAAGGGGCGGATTTTTCGGCTGCCGGATTTTTTGCTTGTTTGTCTTCGGCGTGAATGCTGCCTGCTGTCAGCAGGGCGGCGCAGGCGATGGCCGAGCTGAGGCGAAATTTGGTGCTTCTGTTTGTGTGTTTCATAGTTGTGGTTGTGTGGTGTTTGATGGTTCTGCTTGTTGTTGAAAAACGATGTGGTTGACCGGTATGACCAAGCGGCGGCCATCCTTTAAATCAGCGGTTAGGAATTGAGTATTGGTTGAGGTGTTGTAACCACGTTGATGGAGAATATTTTCGGCTTTGCGCAAGGATTGCACCGAGCTTTGTAGTTGTTCCAGTGCTGCCTGTTCGTCTCTGGTCGCATCAAAAATAGGCACATTCATCGCAAGTGCCTGCGGCAGGGTTGCTGAGCTGGTGGTGGAGGGAATGGGCTTTGGTGTTGAATGGTTGTCGTTAGCTTCTTCGGCGACGCTGAGGGATTGCGCTGCGAGGTTTTTGTTTTGCCCTCCCATCCACCACCCTCCAGCAAGCAGAGAGAATGCAAGGCAGGCGGCGACGGCCCATTGAGCGCCGCTGTATCGAGCGGGTGGGGTTTGATTCGATGTATTAGCGCTTTCAAGCGGGAGAACATGGATCGCCGGATTTTGTTCAGCCAGCGCTTCGCGAATGAACTGTTGTTCGACAAAAGCAAGCGCGGTGTAGCGCCAGTATTCCGGATGTTGGCTGTCGATGTGGCCAAGCAACTCCCGTCGGGCAGAGGAGTCGAGATGATCATCAACCAGTGATTGGATCCGTTGTTCGATTTGTAGGCCGTCTTGGTCTGTCGAGGGCATGGATTCTGGAGTTTTCATAATGATTGAGTTTCCTGGCTCGAATTGAGAATACGGCGCAGCAGGCCGCGGGCGCGGGTAAGACGGTATTCGATGGATTTCAGAGAGATTCCCTGATCGCGAGCCAACTGCTGGCAATTTTTTTCCTGGCGGTATTTTTGCAATAAGAGCTCGCGGTCTTTTTCCGGCAGTTGATCGAGGGCTGATAAAATTTGCTCTTTGGATTCAATTTGCATCACCCACTCGAAAGGGGTGGGAATCGGATTTTGCTCGGGGGGGCAGTTTTCGAGGCGGGTGTTCAGTCGTTGCTGGCGCTGAACTTTTCGCCAGTGATCCTGGACTTTATGCCGGGCAATCTGGCACAGCCAGGGTAGGGCTTTTTCTTCTGATTCAGGAGGGCAGGTGCTGTTGGTGACGGCGATGGCCAGCTCCTGCATGATGTCGTCCACATGGTGTTCGTGACCTCCGCTTAGACGTGCGGCAACGGTTTGTCGCAATTGCTGGTCATGACGGCGCAGCATCTCCATCCAATCAATAGCGGTGGAGCTATGATGGTCGGCGGCTGCCGTCTGGGTGCTGGAATTTGGGTCGGACATGATCTCTTTACCTTTGAGTCGTCATGAAAGCAGTTGATCCCTGAGTTTTTTTAGTTTTTTTTGCCGGGGACAAATAAAGGCGCCTATCTTTGAGATACAGACCGCAGCCTGCGTCTTAAAGATGCAATCGAGTGATAGGGTTTGCCAGCGGGGAACCAGCGAGTGATGCCAGACTATATTTTCAGTCCAAATCGGCCAACTCTTGCAGCAGCAGGCGGTTCAGCTTGATACCGGCTTCAAAATTGGCGATGGGGAAGTTCTCATTGGGGGCGTGAGCCTGGCAGTCGGGCAGGGCGAGCCCGCACATCAGGGTGTCCACACCGAGCACTTGTTTGAAACTGTCGATGATGGGGATGCTACCGCCTTCACGGATCAATACCGGATCCGCATCGAAGGTTTTTTGCAGCGCGGACTGCGCGGCTTTGCCGTAGTTGGAGTGAGCATCCATCACATAGGGATTGCCCGCGTGACCGGCGTTGATTTCGATATTCACACCGTCGGGGCAGTGTTTTATCAAATGAGCTTCGGCCAGTTGCAGGACTTTTGCCGGATCCTGGCCTGGTACCAGGCGGAAGGAAAGTTTGGCAAATGCCTGGGAGGGAATGACCGTTTTGGATCCTTCGCCCTGGTAACCTCCGCCGATGCCGTTCACTTCTGCGGTAGGGCGACCCCAGCGCCGTTCGAGCGAGCTGTAGCCAGTTTCGCCAAACAAGGCCGGCACATGGGTTTCTTTCAGTGTGGCGGCTTCGCCATCGGGTAAATCGGCCCACTGCTCGCGCTCCCAGGATTCGAGTGGTTTGACGTCGTCGTAAAATCCTTCAATGGCGATTTTGCCATCGGTATCATGCAAACTGGCGATCAACTCAGCGACCACGGTGGCGGGGTTGGCAACGGCTCCGCCGTAGATGCCGGAGTGTAAATCAATCGACGGGCCTTTGAGGGTGAACTCGAGACAGGCGATGCCACGCAGTCCATAGGTCAGGGTGGGAACGCCGGGGCCGACCATGCCGGTATCGGAGACCACCACCACGTCACATTTCAGATCGTCAGCGTGTTGTTTGAGAAAAGGTTCGAGGTTAGGACTGCCGATCTCTTCTTCGCCTTCAAGTAGAATAATAAGATTCACTGGCAGGTCGCCGTGTTCTTTGATGGTATCGGCGACACCGCAGATGTGGGCAAAATGCTGCCCTTTGTTATCAGTCGATCCGCGGGCGTAGATGACGCCATCTTTGACAGTGGCTTCGAAAGGGGGCGAGTTCCACAGCTCTACGGGATCGACGGGTTGCACGTCATAGTGCCCGTAGATGAGAACGGTTTTGCGCCCTTGCTGATGTTCGTTGCGAGCGATGACCACCGGATGTCCGGCGGTAGGGTGTTTTTCTGTTTTGAGACCAGCATCGTTCAATTTGCCGATCAGCCAATCGGCGCATTGGTCAAGGTCGTCCTTGTAATCACTGTCAGTGGAGATGCTGGGGAAAGCCAGCAGAGTGAAAAGATCGTCGAGGTGCTTGGAAGAGTTCATGATGTGCCTTGCACTTTCCACCATCGCTCGGGCAGTGCAAGCGAATCGCACGTGAAACCTCAAGGCAGCTAGTTGCCGCGACCCTATTTGACTGACAAGGCTTCGCCTTTGGCATCCTTGGCGGGTTTGATGCCGAGCAGTTTGCACACAGTGGGGTGAAATTGCAGGCTGCTTATTTCGCCCAGATCACCGCTGGCAGGAGATCCATTGGGGAAACCCCAGATGATGCCCTGGCCATTCATGCGTGAAGAATCCTCGACCGGGTAACCCCAGGAACCAAAAAGACCAGGGCCGGAGGAAGGTTCGAACACCGGTTCGCCATCATCCGATTTGGCTTCAGTAAAAGCAAAACCGCTTTTGGCAACGAGGATGCGATCCCCGATGCGATCAGCCGCGTTGAATTTCCACTCGGGAGGTAGTTTTTCCTTACTGTAAGAGCGCCAGAAGATTTTTGATTTCAACTCGCGGTCGAAGGCGTCGAAGAATTTCTTCTTTTGTGCTTCGCCTTCAGGCAAGTCTTTGAAATAAACGTGAGCGATCGCTTCGTTGACGATGTAGTCGGCCCGCTTGTTCATGGTTTCTCCCATCAACTGGGACAGGTTGATGTTTTTCTGCAACTCAGCCATGCCATGATCGGTGGTGATGAGGACCACCAGGTTGTCGCCCGGATTGCTGAGGTCTTTCCATTTTTTCTGCAGTTGGTTGAAAAAACCTTCCAGCGTTTTATCCAAAGCGGTCATTGCGGTGATCGTCTCTTCGGCGCGCGGACCAAATTGATGACCGGCATCGTTGATGGAGTTCAGGCGGGCCATGACCAGACGCACTTTTTTCTCGTCTTTGTCTGCGCTCCAGACTTCCATCAGTTTATCCAGACGTTGCTGGTCGGTGAGTTTGGCATCGTAATCGGTGAGGAAGTGAGTCGCGGCATTATCTCCGCTCTGGTTTTGAGACAGCGGCCAGTCGTGCACGATCACGCGTCGGTCTTGACGGGTAGCGGTGACCCAGATGGGTTCAGCGGTTAACAGGGCAGCGTCGGTGGGTTCTTTTACGGTTTCGCCGTCCTTGCGGAAATTGTCGGCAGGGATGCCGTGTTTTTCCACCGGAACACCCGTGGCCAGTGTGACATGGCTCGGATAAGTCAGGCAGGGGAACATCGGTTTCAGCTTTTTGCTCTCAGCACCTTCGCTGATGATTTTGTCAAAAAACGGGCTGTCTGCTTTTTTGACATAATCGGTGCGGAAACCGGGAATGCTGAGCCAGAGCACGGTGTTCACATTGCTGGCCTCGACCGGTTTGTCGGGCATGGGTTCATCGGGCACTTCTTTTGTCATCGAGTCCTTGCGCTGGGCATCAGCGAAATCTGCCAGAGTGCGATCTCCCTCCATGCCGTTGCGCTGGAAGGTGATGGAATCACTGCCGGTCCAGATAAACAGAAGCAGCAGGCCTGATAAGAGGACGATGAAAAGACTGATTAATGAACTGCCGAGTGATCTGAACATGATGTTGGCAAAATAACACCGCTATGCCTCGCCTTTCAACGCTTATCGCAAAAAAATCGACATCAGCAGAGGCATCATCGGACACTTCTGTTTTTCAGCACGGCTCGTGCCACCCGCATCACATTGCCGGCGAGTATTTTTTGAATATCTTCGTCGGAATACCCACGTTGCACCATGCCTACGGTGAACAGGGGCCAATTGGTCCAAGCCATGGTTTGTGATGCTTTGGCATTGGATCCCAGCGAGCCTTCCGGCCATAGGCTGCGCCAGGGTTTGCTGGTGCGAGGAGCGGGGCCGCCTTTTTTGTTTTCCGCCTTGCTGTTGCGCGAGCTGTAGGCCACATCGGTGCCGATGGTGACATGTTCGACACCGAATTTTTTCTTCACGTAATCGATGTTGTTCAGCATCGCGCTGATATCCCCGTCGTGTTTGGCGTTCAAAAAAGACGGGATGCAGCAGATGCCAATGTAACCGCCGGTATCGGCGATGGCTTTGATGACTTTGTCGGGTTTGCTGCGGATGTGCTCGTTGATGCTTTTACAGGTGGTGTGACTGGCGACCATGGGTTGTTCGGATACCTGGGCAGTTTCGAGACTGGTCTGCCAACCGGAGTGAGCGACGTCGGCGATCACGCCGATGCGGTTGAGTTCTTTCACCGCGCTGCGGCCGAAATCACTGAGCCCTCCGTTGGCGGGCTCGGCACAGCCGTCACCGATCATGTTGCGGCGGTTGTAGGTGATGTGCATCATACGGATGCCGAGTTCAAAAAAGACCCGGATGTAGCGCATTTCGTCAGGCACGCTGACCCAGGCCTGAGTGATTGGCACGCCGTTGCCGGTGAGGTAAAGACTGCGTTTGCCTGCTTTCCAAGCGGCTTCGATATCGTCCGGGGTGGCGGCTTTGACGATGAAGTCTTTCATCATATCGGTGAGATAGGTGAAATTGGCCAGGCGTTTGATCAGGATCATCGGGTCTTGTCCTTCTTCACCCGCATTTTGGAAAATGCACGATACGCCGGATGCTTGCCAGGCTTGTTCGAATTCCTTGCGCTCGACTGGATCAGACGCGCAGCGGGTCATGCCCATGTCTTCGCGCATGTCTTTTAATTCGAGTGGCGAAGCTTTGGCCGCGATCGCTTTTTTCAAACGCTCACCGTCGATGGCGCACCGGGGAGAAAAGCCGTAACCATCAAAGACCAACGATTGCCGATGCAGTTCGAGACCGTGCTCTAGATCTTTTTTTGAAGGTTTGAGGATGTCCAGTGCTGCTTGACGGGCATTTTCTATGACTGGATTTGGCTCTGCAGTAGGCTGGGCGGCCTGTTGGGCGATCGAGCGTTTCTGGCTGCTTATAATAGTAAGGCCTCCGCCAACGGCGGCGGCCAGGCTTTGAGTGAGGAAATGGCGACGAGCTAAAGGGGGCATAATAAACAAGAGGGTGGAATTTTAAAAGAAGCTTAAAGACTGGAAATGTGGGTGGGGGGCAGGGTTTAGTCAAATATCACGCAAAAATTGTTGAAAGTTTTTGCTGAGGTGTGCGTATTGAGAGGTATTGGTGGTAGAGTATAGAGAGAGATTTAACTTAGTAGAGTCATGGACAACAAAGAAGTAACAACGGATTTTGAAACCCGGCGTCAGCGTCAGAGCAATGCGCCCTTTATAGTGACGGTGGTTTTACTGGTGCTGGCTTTGGCTGGTGCCGGAGCATTGGCGTATTATTGGTCACAGTCTCAAGCCGAGACCAAGGAGCTGAATCTTCAATTGGCCCAGCAGGTCGAAGCTGTGAAAGAGCTCGAACAGCAAAAAGCGGACCTTGGCACGGCTCTCGACGAGCAGCGCAATGAGATCGACCGGATCAAAAAAGAATGGTCGGATCAGGTGGTCAAGCTCAAGAAAGAACATCAAACCCGTATGGAGAGAACCTATGCGAAGATGAATGGCATCGTTTACGATAGCCGCAAGACCTTGGAATACATCGGTGTTCTGGAGGATAAGTTGAAAGCGGGGGAGTCCCTGAATGAAAAAGAAGCAAAAGATCTCGATGCGATTATCAGCGGGCTGGTGGTATTACACGAGCAGTATAAAAAACCGATTCATGAGTTCAATGAGTTGAAGGCTTTTTTATCCGAGCAGTTGCAACTGCAAGGGGAGGTGTCGCCAAGTCGAAAGCTGTCGTTTTTCAAACGCATATTCAGTAAGGATTACCGCAAAGCCGAGGAATCATTCATTCGTGACCAGGGACGGCGTGAAGCTTTTGAAAGCGCAAGGGTGAAGGTGGGCGAGGCCTACGACCGGGCGCAGGCTGAGATGGATAAAGTGTCTCTCGATTCGGGGAAATACCTGGATCAACTGCAGCAAATCGTAGGTTCCAATAAAGCGGCCTCGTCCGAGGTGGCGGAGTTTTTTGAGAAATCAAAAGAGATCCTCAAGATTCACGA
The DNA here is from genome assembly GCA_045046875.1 of Verrucomicrobiota bacterium. GTDB lineage: Bacteria > Verrucomicrobiota > Verrucomicrobiia > Verrucomicrobiales > DEV007 > JAADHD01. Next base: position 63,207 of record JASFYY010000019.1, read on the forward strand.
CAAGATCATGAGCATCGAGCCGGAGAAAGACGTCAAAGCCGTGAAACCCTGACTCTTAATAAATAGGGGGCTGGCGGATTTTCATGGTGGTGAAGAATAAAGCGGAGGGTTTTAGCGTATTATAACGCAACTTGTGATGTGCAGAGGGTTTTGATTCTGATAGGGTCTAAACCGATGCGCCTGAAATTCCAGACTAAATTGATGTTGGCTGTGGCCTTGGTGATGGCCTTGATCACTGTTTTGGTGATTGCTTCAACCGAGGACAAGGTGCGGGAGACCTATAGCCGCCTGGCTGAAAAAAGATTCGAAGAGCAAGTGACCTCATTTCTCGAAATGAGGAAAAAGCGCCTGGAGGGGCAGATGGATTTACTAGGCAAGGTGGCGGAGTCTGAAGCGGTGAAGGCGCGTTTGGCCAGTGGAAATTTCAGCCCGGCGCAAATGATGGAATTGGGGGCGGCGATGGAAGAGGTGGCAGGCAGCAGGCGTTTGCTGGAGGGGGCGATGAAGTTTCCGCGTATGGCAGGGCGCGGATCGAACAAGCAGGCCGCTATGTCCTCCCACACCGCCAGACGATTGATTTTTCTGGTGGATAAAGCAGGGGATTTGCATCCGGTCGGGGCATCCAAGTTTCGCCGGCGACAAGGTGGTCATGATACCCGTAGACAACTTCAGATGATTGAAGGTTTCGGCGAGGCGCAGGCAGGTTATCTGGTCGTTGAGCTTGAAGAGCAAGGTAAACAACTGGTGGAGGTAGTGATTGCTCCGGTTCGGCAAGAGGCCGGGGGGCGGGTTCTGGGTGCGGTTTTGTTAGGTCAAGTGATGGGGGAGGTCGGCATGGAGAAAGTCAAAGGAGAAACGCACCCTTTGAACGCCAAAGCAGCGACTCCCGGAGGGGACAGTTTGTTCTTTGGAGTGATGACGGAAGGTGAAATTTTTTCAGGCAAGATGTCGTCGAAGATGATCGCAGAAGTTAAAACGTTATTACAGGATGATTTCCTTAAAAGCTTCGATCAAAGGTTGGAGCAGGAAATTGTGATTGAGGTAGACGGGCAATCCTATCGTTTGTTCTGTGAACTGCTGAATCCGGGCGGCACCTTGCCGTCGTCGTATGAGGTGGTGCTGTATCCTCTGGCGCAGTTAAGATCCGATTTGCGGGACTTGAGATTAAAAGGTTCGGGCGTGGCTACGGGGGCGATTTGGATTGGCATGTTATTGGCCTGGTTGTTAGCGCGCCGCTTTGCGCGCCCGATTCGCGAGATGGCGATCGCAACGAGGCAAATCAGTGAGGGCAATTTTGAAGTTCAGGTGCCGGTCAGATCAAAGGACGAGGTGGGGGATCTGGCTCGATCTTTTAATGCGATGGCGGAGGACCTGAAAACCAAGGAACAGATTCGCGACGTGTTGGGCAAGGTGGCGGACGAAGCGGTGGCCGAAGCTCTGATCAGCGGAAGTTTGGAATTGGGCGGGGAAACACGTGAGGTGTCGATTCTGTTTTGTGATATCCGGGGGTTCACTGCCTTGAGCGAAACCATGGAACCGACTGACGTGATTGAGATGTTGAATACGCATATGACGGCGATGACGCACATAGTGTATGAGCATCGCGGGGTGGTGGACAAATTTATCGGCGATGAAGTCATGGCGGTGTTCGGTGCGCCCAAAACCTATGGTGATGATGCTGAGAACGCAGCATGCTGTGCGGTGAAGATGATCGAAGAGCGAGATCGGCTGAATCAGGGCATGGCCCGACCAATTGAAGTGGGCATCGGAGTGGCGACCGGCAGTGTGGTGGTGGGCTGCATCGGTTCGATGGACCGCTTGAATTACACCGTCATCGGTGAGCGAGTGAACCGGGCAGCACGTTTGTGTGGTTTGGCCGGACACGGGCAGATCGTGGTCGACGAAGTGACCTGGCATGCGCTCGCTGGTCAGGCGAGTGGGGAGGAGATAAAAGACGTGAACCTGAGGGGTTATAAAAGTGAAGTGAAAGCGTTTTTCTTGCGGGCTTTTGAGCCGGGTTCCAGTGAACCGCTGGGAGAGGAGCCAGCCATGGACGTCGCTAAGGCTAAGGCGAACCAAGAGGGATGTGGATGAGCGACGGTTAGTTTGAATCGTTTGTTCGCTGTTTTTGTTGGACGTGTAATTGGAATAACCGATTCAAAGCATTCACTCTACAATTGATCCTCTTTATTTCGATGGCTGCTGCTACGGCAATTATTGGCCAGAAAAATTCGTAATAGCTTATAAATAAGAAGAGAGCCACGATTACTAATGTGACTCTTAAGACTGCCGAACGAATAGACGTTCCTAGATAAAACTGAACAGGTGTCTGGTCGACGATTTCTCTAAGATTGAATTCATCAGCAACATGCCGGGCAATTCGAGCAGCCTCGAATTCCTCAACCTCTGTCTTTTTTGAAATTTCCGACATAGCCTAGATTTACCTGGTTTGATTTAGGTGTGAAGCAGTGTTGGATTTTCCAGCTCGCGTTTCGTATTCATGTTAATGGTTATTTAGATTTCAGCTTAAGCCGAGCAGCGGATTGGTCACCCGCGTTTTGTTCAGCTTTGAGCTCGGATGGCGTAGCACGATAAAACGAATGACTGTTGTTTTTTCGCCGACGAATTAATCCTCCCATCCCGTGAGATCTGAAGTCCTGGTACTTCGTTAGATAGTAGACCAGAGACCCGACAACGTTTATTCCTATTGTAAGTAAAATCCAGCCCACCCTGTCACCTGGATCCTCGACGTGCGATACGGAGTGCAATGCCGCAAAACCGCAGTAGAAGAGAAGTGACATAGTCAAAACGAATTTGCTGACGACGTGGATAATCACCATCGGCAAATCAATGTCCCCACGCATATTCTCGGTCGCCGCCATTGGGAAAATCATTGCGAAGCAGAAGATCGCTCCGAGAATTGCGAGGGGTCGTGTCATTTTATTTCTAGCTATTTTGTTTGGTCAGTTGCTTGCTGGTAGGTCGCTCTCGGAAAGGCGGAAGCGGACAGACCAACCGGTCGTAATTTCGTCAACAGCTTGAAGTGGAGAGAAAAGATAATTAAAAAGCATTTTTCCGCTCCTCGAAAAGGAATGACCTGGATCTCGGTGGTTGAACACGACAGGGCCTTCTGGCCAGTCGAAGTCGCCCCATTTCTGAATATTTGAGGTTTGCCGACCGTGCGGATGTTTGCCAATCCAAGGGTCGTCTGACGTGTATATTGGGTGGATACATCGATATTTTGATATGGCGTAGGGGACGACATAGAGTGTTGCAGCGGTCAAACATGCAATCACTATTACACGTTTTTTCATTGTGTCATTTTTTGGGCCGAACGTTTTGAGATAGGTGATTCCTGGAACAAAGCCCTGCCGCATTTGAATAAGATTGTGACGTAATCGAAGCCAGAAAGCAAGAGCACTAATGACTGGGAAGGAATTGCCTGCTCTCGTTTGTTAGATTATTTGACCATTAACTACGCGCTATTTCGATCCAGTATACCAGATTGTCATTTTTCAAAATGGCGTATCCTCGTGATCCACCAAGGTTTTTCCATACTTCATGAGGGGCATCAAAATACCAAAGTTTAGAATCCGGATAATGCTTCCTCAACTCAACTCTTAGTAATTTTAGGGTTTCTTCCGAAATTTCGTATTGTTCGACCTTTAAAAAATGATCTTGTAGAAAATCAATTGCGTCTCTTCAAATAGGTATTCTCGAACGTTATCACGACCAGGGGATGATCCAGAATACATTATGGGTCCCCAAGTGATATACCAAATCAGGAAAAGGCATATTACAGCAAGTGTGCTCAAGGCGGTTACTGGAAGTAGCGCAAACGGACGCTCAAGTGAGGGTGTTTTCATTTCTTACCTAACGTCGAGCGCAGGCAACCCGCTACTGGCAGCGAGCTTTTGTGTTCAAGTTGAGGGTTAAAGTTTTTATTTAGATTTTGACTGGAGGCTAGTAGCGGGCTGCTCTGCTGCGTTCTGCCATTGAGAGGTGTTCAGTTGCTTCGTCGAAAGATCCGTTTTTAACGGTAGGGTCTTTGGCTCCTATATGTGCTTTTGAGGTTTTTAAGTCGATAGGGCCGAAATCCCAATCTTCCCGAAGAAGGTAGCCCCTGTCATTTGGAAATTTAGTTGCGATATTATAGTAAATTCGCCCTTTCAAATATTCTTTACTCCAAGCATTCAGTTCAGAATCATCTGAGCTCAGAGTGAGGGCTGCCATTTTATTCTCTTCCATTGCAGCTTGAAACTTGCCGCTCTTGAAACCCCAAGAGACGCCTATAGATCCCCCTAAAATAATCGATAGGATACTAACTAGAAAAAATGCCAAAATTTTCTTCATCATATTCTAAGCATAACGTTTCGAGTGAGCGGACCACCTATTGGCATCGATGACACAAATAGCATGTTTCTTGTCGCCAAGATCGACGCCTATAGTTAATGAGGGTATTTTAGTTTTCATAAGGCAGTTAGTCTATCACAACACGCTCACGTGTTGTCTACTACCTTCTCATCTAATCTTGTTCGCTGCGTTGTTTGAAGTTGCGCCCCCACTTGCTGGCGTTGGAAGAGGGTGTTTGAAATTCTCGGTATGCTTGATGATGAGGGAATCGTTCCAAAAATTCAATTTTTATATTTCTGTGAGCTGCTTTCCGTTTTAGAGAGCGGGTTATGCTTCCCCGCGAACGTCGAGCACAGGCAACCCGCTAGCGAGAGCGAATGTGATCGAAGAGGTTAATTTCCATTTATTCGTGACTGCGGGGCGGCTAGCAGGTTGCTCTGTTGCGTTTTGAAACGTCATTATCTTGTCTCTTGACTATCCGGGCTTAATAGGTGTTCTGCCTCAATTGTCTACGTAAACTTCAATATCAAAACCGCAATCTGTCGAAAGCCTAGTAAGGTGATTCGGAATAGAAAAGGGATAGGAAGAGCCCTCTGCATAGACGGCTAGATGTAAGGTGAAATCTTCGCTTCCATTATTTAAGCTGGTCAATAAATCGCGGTTCATTTCTATTTCATTGCAAAGCTGTTCCATGTCTTCATCCCACAACCTATCACGCGGATACGTCATATCCCAAACCCAAAGCCTAAGATCATCTCGTTCTAGTTCAACCTGCATGAGTTCAAAAAAAGGCGATGCCTTATCGTCACTTCTTGTGCAGCGAATGAGAGCATTCGTCATTCTTGGACTGTAAATAGGCGCCATTGTTTTTCAAGCAGAACGCTTGGTCACACCGAACCGCTGAGCGGGGACGAACTTTGACGAAGAGGTTGATGATTAAAATTGAGGGGAATCATGACTGCGGAGCGGCTCAGTGGTTCGATGCTGATTTTTGCTCGGTTTTCGTGGGGCGCATATTGGTATGCTCGGTGGTGATCTCGCGCACACCATTACGAATAAAGATTGTAGTGCTCCACATCTGAGCACCTACTTTTTCCTTCCCTTCCAATTTCATAATATATTTCGTGTATTCATCCCATTCGACGAAACCATTTTCTCCAGGGTAACACTTTTTCCCGTCGCCTCGATCATTCAGCTCATCGTTTCGTATAATACGCAATAGCCCATCTCGAATGACCAATGAAACCACCTTCCCATTTCCTTTGGTTCGATCTTCATCTGGGGTTCTAAACGCTCCCATCTTAAAATACCCATCGATTTGCAAGATTATCTCCTTGTCGTTAGCTATGATCTTTCCAACATTAAGATCACTTGACCAGATGTCGGGACCACCCGCAAAAAGGGGGGGAACTCCAGAGCGAGATTAGCAGAATGAGAATAGTTGTTTTCATTTTCACCGAACGTCGAGCACAGGCAACCCGCTACTGGCAGCGAGCTTTCGTGTTCCAGTTGAGGGTTAAAGTTTTCATTTAGATTTCGACTGGGGAGGCGTAGCGGGTTGCTCTGCTGCGTTTTGTTAGGTCCATTCTTTGTGTGCGCGTGAGAAGTTCTTCATAAGCGTAACCTTGGGCATATTGTCAGCGTAAATTGTAATTTTGGCATCTGATATCGATTCGCTAATTGGTTCGCCAGAATCTAGTGTCAAGTCTCTCATGTGCTTGAACTTCTGACTAAGACTTACTTCGCTTCCCGGAAAGAGTGGCGTATTTCCTTTGTTGGTGAATGAAATGCTCCAATACGCTGGTCCATCGTCAGCGTGTATTCTTGCATCTTCGGGAAAAACGACGCCGTGCGAATTTCTAATCGGTAGGTACAATACAACCGCATAGTGTCGCGCCATTACCTCACCAGTATTCCTGAAACGGATAGCTATGTGCGATTTCTTGTCGAAAGGATAATCCGCGATAATCCGAAGTTCGGCATCAACCGTTGGGTGGATAGTCCGTTGCATGACGTCACGCACCTCAAAATCAACCATGGCAGTTATCTCAAAATTTCGTCGCGCGTAGTATTTACAATCAAGAGCTTGATGCGCTGTTGAACCTTGAGGAACATCGACAACGAAAACATAATCTCCTTCATTCGGGCCAACGTGAATAGCAGAAATTTCTAGTCCTGGAATCCGAGGGCGTATCTGCCCAAGTATCTGATCTAACCATTCCTTGGAATATTGACAGGTATCAACAGGGTCGATTTTTTCCGGAAGGCGGGGGCCCTCAGATGATTTGCTCTCAGTAATACCGAAAATAATCGTCCCACCAGATGCATTCGCCAGCGATGATACATCCTTAGTAAGCTCTCGCTTGCGCCCGTCCGATCGTCCGATAGAGGCAGCAGCTTTATATTCCAGCTGTGCATTCTCCTCGATCCTATCACTGATCAACTTTTCGAGATCAGATTTTGTACGGAAAGATTTCATTTCTCTAGACCTAACGTCGAGCACAGGCAACCCGCTACTGGCAGCGAGCTTTTGTGTACAGGTTGAGGGTTAAAGTTTTCATTTGAGATTTGACTTAAGGCGAGTAGCGGGTTGCTCTGCTGCGTTTTGTTGGGCTTTTAGCTCTAGAAGGTAACCCAACTGCCTCAAATGGTATGCCCGCCAGATCATAAATATCCACAGAGGTAAGATGAGGCCAGGGTGATGCATGAATCGGAGGATCTCAAGTAATCGCTCTTTTGGAATCGAGTTCAGCATGAAAATACCGACTACGAATACCGCAACGAAACAGAAAAGTTGAATCGCCTGCTTCCTTCGAAACAGTTGATGGCGTTCTTCACGGGGTAATAATATCAATGTCGACAAACTAAAGACTCCGCCGGCTAATCCTAACATCTGATATGGGAGGAAAATAGCCAGAAAAACCGCAAATCCTGATGCAGCCAGCCAGTAAATGAATTGCTTCTTCGTTAGTGACTTCAGTTTCATTTGTGAGCCCAACGTCGAGCACAGGCAACCCGCTAGCGGGGGCGAGTATTGACGAAGAGGTTAATGGTTAAAATTTTCATTTATTCGTAACTGCGGGGCGGCTAGCGGGTTGCTCTGCTGCGTTTTGTTCTCCTGTGCCTTTCTCGGGAAGGCGATCGACACGAGGAGGAGTCACCAAGAGAAAATCAAAGCCGTTCTTCCCAGCACCATCACCTTTCCATTTGGGATACTTGGTCCATTGATCTGTAGTCAAAATCTTCTTGAGCCGATCCTCCATCCTCTCAACAACATCTGAAAGCTTTGTGACGGATATCTGACCGCCACCTCTAACATATGCGTCGATGCGCTCATAAAGGAAGGCACGTAAAATCTCCATCAGATAAGGATGCAAGGCTGCATTCACGTCGCAAACCTCGATAAGATAATCTGCTGCTGAAGGCAAATACTTGCGCTCGTAGAAGGATGCAGCCCTTGGCTTGTAATTCGGATTGTTTCTCGAAAACCGGTTATCGACATCAGGCGACGAAAAATTAATCGTCACTCGCTCGGGCTCAGCCATTGCGGCTTGCATCGAGACAAAGCAGGCTACTCCGAGTAGTGTTTTACGTAGCATCAGGTTTTTAGGAGAGATATTATGGCTGATGAAGATTGATCAGTCGCACATTTGTATTGAAAGAACAGGTGTCATCGTTGTTCAATTTCTCGTGGGCTATTCCGGTTGCCC
>JASFYY010000020.1:0-60602 GCA_045046875.1 Verrucomicrobiota bacterium
CGATAGATTTTTCATTTCAAAAGGGTCTTGCTCGAGATCAAACAACTGGCGCTCACCAGTGATCAAATGCTGAATCAATTTATACCGACTCGTCCGTACCGCTCTTGTCACCGTATCCCGCTTGGGATCATGATAAGAAAAATACAAACGCTGACGGCCTTTTTTACTGCCTTCATACAATCCCAAAAAACTTTCACCTTCAACGGTCGCAGGCACTTCGACACCCGCCGCTTCAAAAATGCTAGGAAAAATATCCATGGTGCTAACCAAAGCCGAATTCACTTGCTGCCCAACTTTGCGCCGGGGATCCCGGACAATCATAGCCGATCGAATGCCCTCTTCATACATCGTCTGCTTACCAATGATGCCATGAGAGCCTAGTGACAAACCTTTCACACTGGCAAATACCACCATAGTATTTTCCGCCAGCTTTTGATTTTCCAGCGTGACCAGCAAGCGCCCCACCTGGGCATCCAGATGTTCGAACATCGCATAATACTGCGCCAGGGCCTCACGCACATCTTGCTCCCGGCGCGGAAAAGGCAATACGGTTTCATCCCGGATTTTTTGATTAAACTGCTTAAATGGAGGTCGGGGCATGAAGTTCTCCGGCAGCAATACTTCTTTCGCTGAGTACTTGCCCTCATAACCCGGCGGTGCCAAAAAGGCGTCATGCCCCACGGTGTAAGCAAGCACCATGCAAAATGGCTCTTCATGTTTCTGCTTGAGATACTCCACCGCATCATCAGTGAACACCGTGCTCGAATACCGATCCGCAGTTTCCCGGGATTCATTATCCCCACCAAAGGGCGTCAGTGTCATTTTGAATTGGTCAAATTTACCTCCAGCCCAGCAACGCCCCCCTGTGGTGAACCCATTGGTCCACGGCTTGCCCTCGCTGTGCCATTTGCCACCAAAATAGGTTTCATATCCCGCCTCTGCCAAGAGCGCAGGTAATACCGGCGTATTTTTATAGCGCTTTTTACCATTAAAAGTAACCCCGTTGGTCCAACTGTCCTGACCAGAATAGATGCACGCCCGAGCCGCCATGCAAATCGGGTTCGGGGTAAAACAGCGATTAAAATACACCCCTTGCTGCGCCAAACGGTCAAGATGGGGAGTGCGTATCATCCGGTTGCCCGAAGCCCCCAGCACCCGGTAATTATGATCATCACTGAGGATCAACAATACATTCGGCCGCTGATCAGCCCCGATTAACGGCGCGGCCAACCAACATAAATAAACAACCAACAGACTCTTGAATCGATGCATAACAGAATGACAAAAAGAATCTAGCCGAATCTGCTCACTCCGCCACCACATCCTTCAAAGCCACCCTGCCATTGTCCATCACCATAAGAACGGCTACTCCCCCCTTACGTAAATCGTCTTCCAATTTCAGGGCTTTTTCTTTGGGTGCAAAAAACGCCTCGATCCCATACTTAATCTCTAGATCATTATAGTGGCGCTCTACCCGCCCTTGCAAAAAAACACCTTCCACCGGCCGCTCTAAAGAAACCTCTTTGAAACCATAAAGACCCTTGCCATCCATTTGCAGACTCACATAAACCCTTTCTCCTCGGTTATAGTTGGCCCCGGATTTCAGCTCATCTTTGTCCAATCTGCCAATTTTGTAATCCAAACGAGCATAGTTGCCACGAAACAATGACCTCGGGTCGCGCGGCACCGTCTTGACCCGTATTTCCCTGCCCACCCAAAGCGGCAACGCCGCGCTTCCCAATATCCCCGCCACCACCACTACCTGCGCCACGATGGCAAAAACCAATCCGAATATTATTGATCGTTTCATAATTTCATCTGCTTGAACTGTTGCATCTTCCAATACCTCGCCGCTGCCAACAGCAATGCCGCCAGCGTCATGAACAACACCGCCCCGCCAATGTATTCACCAATCAAATCAACATACCTCATCAAAGCCACCAGCAGAATGGTCGCCACCCCAAGGAAAAAATAGTGCGAAATCCCATGATTGATGCCCTCCACAATCAGACCGATAGCAACAGCCACCAAGACCAGGTTATACACCACCTGAAAATAAACAGCCGGGTCATAATAAACCGGGTAGATCACCGCCCCCATCGACAAAATGGAAAATATAATAATCGGCACCAGCACCTGCAGCTTTCCTGTTCTCCATCCGATCCACAACGCCGCCCCCATCAACGCTGTTACTATTCCCGCCATGGACGACAAGTGATTCCATTCCGCGCGGATAAGTTCATCCCAAGGTTCACTGAAGCTCAATACCAACATCAAGACCAATCCGAAGCGCAGTGCCCAAAGTGATAACATCACGCCATAGTCTTTAGCTTTGCCGCTTTCGCGCGAATGCAACCAGAGGCTGAACGCATAGGCAAAAATGAACAGCGCCACGCTGACAAATAAATGCTCAGCATGCAAATCAAAATCCCGCACACCGCCACCCCATACTCTGGCCAACAAAGCCTCCACCCACAGACCTATACTGCCCACTGCAGTCATGAACAGCAACGCACTTGTTTTGCCTTTGATCAAAACATAGACCGCAGCGAGAATGAAAATCGGCATCAATAATGGAAAGTAACCCCAGCTCAATTCCATAAAAAACCATACCATAGCCAATACACAGCTGAATAAGGTCAGCCAACTATTACGCAACAGAATACCAAAAGGCAGAGTCCCCAGAGCCCACCAAAACACTTCATTTGGAATGTGCTCACCAAGATGATAAATCTGCGCCACCAGGATAATCGATGCCCCATAAAATAGATTGCCCAGAAAAAACAATCCAACCGCCCCTGCTTCTTTCCCACGAAAATAACAGCTTAAGGCCCAAAGCTGTGTGGCCAACGTGATGCCCACCAGTCCACCCAAACGCAATTCCCGTGGCATCTCCTCCCAATTGGCACCTATCAGAATGATCACCGCCACTCCGATAAAAAGATAGCCCATCGAAACCAGCAAACGGTAACCAAGCGAATGGTCCTCGCTCGAACCATAGTCCATATCATATTCACTACAAATAGACTGCGCTTGATCCCCGCTGATCAAATCCTTATCGACCCAGGCCACCATTTCCTTGGCCAGATCCCTTTTAAATAATCGTATCAACCTCATAACAAAACTTGTATTGCGAATCATGCTAACAAGCCGGCCATCATTAATTAAATCGAAAGATTTGATAAGAACATCATCTAAATCGATGACAATACAGCCCTACTTCCCTCCATCCCCCCCCCTACGCTCACTTTTCCGCTTCACGTTCATAAGCCAGTTGCACCGACTCCCGCATCAGCACCACTAAAGAAAACACTCCCAGCGCGGTGCCAAAAGGTAGCCGAAGGCAATTTACGCCGGCCACTATCAACGAAAAAGTGCGGTATTTCTTTCGACGTAAAAACACTCCGGAAAAAATATTCAGCATCCCGATCGCCACGGCAAAACATGCTCCAAATATGTAAAACCACACCATAACCGCAAAAAGGCTTTTGATGAATTCCGGTGGAGGCCCACCCCCTTTAGACTGCGCATTTTCCCATATTTCCGGGTTAGTAAAAATCGTACTCATGAAAAAATAATGCAGGGCAAGAAATCCCAACATCAAGAGAGACAAGCCCGCTAAAACAAAATGAAATACCGCAAGCAATTTCAATTGCTCATCATCTTTACGTCTCTGCTGTTCAGAACTTTCCGCTGCTGTATTCATATTCAAGCAGCATGAACAAATGCACAATAAGAAGCGATTATAAATTTCATGGGAATTTATAGCCCCCACCAATCGCCCAATCCTCAACCACAGGAATTCTGTGAATTACAAACATGCGCTCAAATTATAATCGCAAACATCATCATACCTACCGATACTTATAAGCGAAAGACAATTAATATAAATATCAACCCAAATTCAAAATGGACGACGACTACCCAATGACAATCGGAGACTGGATGATCACCATGCTCATCCTCACGATCCCTATAATAAACATCATCATGTTCCTCGTATGGGCCTTCGGCAGCTCCGGAAATACCAGCCGCAAAACCTATTGCCAAGCCAGCCTGCTATGGATGTTAATCCTTATCGGAGCAGCCTTCGTATTCGGCGGCGTAGCCCCCCTCTTCCAAGAGCTTCTGCCCACAGAATAACCTGCTACCGCTTGACGCCTCAGCTAAAGGCTTGCTTTCCATCAAACCTCACTGCGCGTCCAAATCCAAATCATTCTCCCGCACCTCTTCCAACTTCTTCGCCAACTTCGCCTTGAAACTCTCGACCACGCCCTGATGCTGCGGGTCCTTGGCAAGATTGGTGAACTGTTTAGGGTCTTTGTCCATATCAAACAGCTCGATACCCTGCTTGGCATCCTCGCCATACTGAATGTAAGACCACTTTTTGTCACGCAGCAAAAACCCCTTACGCATCGGCGCCACACTGAACGCTGCTTCGCGCACTTTGAAACTCGGGTCGTCTAACATCGGTGAGATGTCCTTACCTTGGATGTTCTTGGGAACCTGCAAACCGCACAACTTGGAAAGTGTGGGATACAAGTCCAGCAACTCAACAAAAGAATCGCACACCGCCGCTTTTTTACCCGGTACCGATATAATCAAAGGCACGCCCGATGATTCATCACGCAAGCTGACCTTTTCCCAAAATTCATGTTCATCCAAATGGTAACCATGGTCGGCAGTGAAAATCACAATGGTCTTGTCATCCAAACCCGACTTCTTAAGCGCCGCCATCACCTTGCCCACCTGGGCATCCATAAAAGACACCGAAGCATAATAAGCACCCAGAGCTTTTTTCTGGCGACGGATATCCAACTTCATGTTCTTGTTATTTTTGTAATTGATGCCCGCTTTGGGGATATCATCCCAATCGCCCTCCACCTGCTCGGGCAGCTTCAATTTGCTGTAGGGCAAATAGGGCTCGTAATAAGAACGCGGCGCAACAAAGGGCACATGCGGACGCACAAAACCCACCCCCAACCAAAAGGGCTGTTCTTTATGCTGGGCAATCAGTTGCGCCGCTTTCACCGCAGTTTTGCCGTCGGAGTGCACCAAATCATCTCCGTCAGCCTCGACCACCACCATGGTATTCCTACCTACCAGCGGCTTGGTGCCGTCGGGATTGTTTTCCAAATTCTCCCCATCCCCCGGAGCCATCCACTCCGGCCCGGGACTGTTAAAGCGCTCGGTCCACGACAAAGCGTCATCCGCTCCATTGTAAAAATCAGGATCACGGCCCTCTTCATATTCAATCCCCCCCGGCACCCCCATGTGATAAATCTTACTCACTCGCGCCGAATAATATCCGTTATTTTTGAAATGCTGCGACCACGTCGCCCGATCCCCAATCTGCGGACGCGGATTTTTATACCCCATCACCCCGGTCGCATGGGGATAATACCCCGACATGAAAGAAGCGCGCGAAGGCCCGCAATAAGTCGCCTGGCAATAAGCCTGGGTGAAACGGGTGCCGCGCGCCGCGAGGGCATCAATATTCGGCGTCTTGCAAACGGTATTGCCGTAACAGGAAAGAGCGGTGGCCGTGAGGTCATCAGAAATAATGAACAGCACATTGTATTTTTTCTCTTGGGCAAATAGAGCGGAAGAAAAAAGCAAACAGCTGAGGGCGGTGACTAGGCGGGTTTTCATAGGATGCAAATATAGGGTAGGAGATATTAACCACAGCCGAGACGAAGTCAAGACAGCCGAAGAACCCTACCCGAAGTCAAATTTCACGGATTTTACGGATAAAAATCATAATGCGAAATTGCCATTGTCTCTCTCGTCAGGTGGGGACACCCGCGTTACTTCTTATTCCCCCGCTCATCCCACCATCCACCACGCGGCACGTAATCGGCTTTTAAAAAGTTTGCGTGCTGTTTGTCCCGCTTTGAAATTCCCTTTTCTTCCAATTGCTTCATCGACTTTTCATACGCTGCCGCATTCCAATTTGGATTTTCCGTCGGCTCTACCGCAGCTACGCTTTTTTGCCAAGCCTTGAGCTCTTTCACCATCGCCTCGACCCGCTCGGGGTATTCACGATAAAGATTGCGCTGCTCGCCAATATCCCTGCCCACATGATACAGCTCATTCCTACCATCCTCAAAATAATGGATCAACTTCCAACCATCACGTAAATGAATCGCCGAAGGCTCACCACCCTGATTCCCATAATGCGGATAATGCCAGAACAAAGAACGCTCAGCCAAAGTCCCCCCCTTTAATACCGGCACCAAACTGACCCCGTCCTGATGCTGCTTGGGCAATAAAGGAACACCCGCCATATCCAAAATAGTGGGATAAAAATCCGTACCCGTCGCAGGCACATCGGTGCGCTTGCCATCCGTCACCCCCGGCCACTGAATATAATACGGCTGCCGCACGCCGCCCTCCCACTGCCTCCCTTTGCCCCCGCGCAGTGGCAAAGCACTGGTGGCATAACCATCCCCCGAAGATACTCCGCCATTATCCGAAGTGAATATCACCACTGTATTTTCCATCAATCCATTTTCCTGCAAAGCTTTGAGCGCATGCCCCACCCCCTCGTCCATCGCCTCCATCATGCCTGCATAAATAGGATTGTCCTGCACCTGCCGTACTTCCTGCAAACGGTCCAAAACAAAACGAGGTTCCTCCCGGTCGATCAGTCCCATTGACTCGGCTTTAGCTCGATATTTTTCCCAGCGTTTTTTACTGCATTGAATCGGCGCGTGCACCGAATAAAAACTCAACATGGCAAAAAACGGCTGGTCTTTATTTGCGGTAATAAATTTTGCTGTTTCACGCCCGAGCCTCACCGGCAGTTCCTCTCCCTGCGGCCCATCTTCAAGCGCCGGATTTTTATAAGGCGGAAAATACCCGCCCACAGGTGATCCCGTGAGATTACCACCCACATTCACATCATAACCCTGATCCTCAGGCCCTTTTCCCTCATGCCCCAAATGCCATTTGCCGGCAAAAAAAGTTTTATACCCATGCTCGTGCAGAGCCTCCGCGATAGTGACCTCCTCCAGTTCCATCTCCATCTTGTAAGGCGCCGGCAGCAACTTGGTATTGCGCTTCCACTTGTCCGGTTGATTACGCCCCGCGGTTCCACCGATATAATCTGTGATGCCCACCCTTGCCGGGTATTTGCCGGTTTGAATAGCCGCTCGTGAAGGGCTGCAAACCTGGCAAGCCGAATAGCCATTGGAAAAACGCATCGCCTTTTGAGCAATACTATCGATATTCGGAGTCTCGTGAAAAGCACTGCCCTCGCAACTCAGATCCTGACGCCCCAGGTCATCAACCAGGATGAACAGAAAATTAGGTTTAGCGCTCTGCGCTTGAACCAGTGACCCCATAAAGAAAAAGATGATTAAGTGATAAATTAATTTCATGATGCAACATTGGACGCCTCTACACCACCCCGGTCAAGCCAATAAGGGTATTCACAGCTCCCTCCATTTTTTTCGCCAAATACATAATACCGTTTAAGGTGGATCCATGAGATCCTTATTTTTATTCTTAACGATTTTTGTCACCCTAAGCACGCTCAGCGCCGCCGAGCAAAAACACGACGCCTACCACTGGAACTCACTAATCGGCAAAGGCATCAATCTCGGTAATGCCCTCGACGCCCCCAAAGAAGGCGCTTGGGGAGTCACTCTTAAAGAAGCTTATTTCGAACTGATTTCCCAAGCTGGATTCGACTCGATCCGCATCCCGGTGAACTGGGCCAATCACGCTGCAAAAAAAGCCCCTTACACCATCGACCCGACCTTTCTCGCCCGGGTGGATTGGGCCGTTGAACAAGCTCTCTCCCGCGATCTGGTAGTCATCCTCAACATCCACCACTACGACGAACTCTACAGCCACCCGAAAAAAAACCGCGCTCGCTTTGTGGCCTTGTGGAAACAACTAGCTGAGCACTACCAAAACTCCCCGGCCACACTGTATTTCGAAATTCTCAATGAACCTCACGGAGAACTCACCAGCGAGCTATGGAACCAATACCTCGAACAAAGCCTCACCGTGATCCGCAAAGATAAAAACATCATTGTCACTTTTCACTTTTACCTGCCGTTTAAATTCACTCATCAAGGAGCTTCCTGGGTTGGCGAGCAAAGTCAAAACTGGCTGAGCACCGAATGGCACGGCTCGACCGCCGATAAACAAGAACTTATCGGTTTTTTTGACAAAGCCCACCAATGGTCAAAAACCCAGCAACGCCCTCTCTAATATGGGAGAATTTGGTGCCTATAACCGCGCTGATACCGCATCGAGAGTGCGTTGGATGGCCTTTGTGAAAAGCGAAGCTCATAAAAAGAATTTCTCCTGGGCCTACTGGGAATTTTGCTCCAGCTTCGGACTTTACGACTTGAAAACCAAAAAGTGGCGAGGCGAACTGCTCAGCGCACTGATTGACAAGGAATGACTGACTAATGACAAGATCCGCGAAGTAAGAAACGATTCTTCTTCTAAGGTGCTAACGAAATTATCCGACATCAAATACTGCTTGCTTTCTACTTACATTTTTTTGCATAATCGCCATAAATTTTGCATCCAAGTTCAAGCGCCCATCGTAAGCCATATTTGAGAAACAGGAAACCCGGCCCGTCATGGAAAACAACTCATCTCCTTCAAACAAATCGCTAAGCCCCATTTTATTGCTGGTAGCGGCATTCGCATTCTGCCTCATCATTGGTGGAATCACTTTAGCAAAAAAATACGCCCCCAAGGCGCTAGCATCCAAAGAACGACATATCGTCAGGAGCGTTGCCGCCTCGCCCTTGAAAGGTAGGACCGCCCGTGTTGACCCCGAACTGTTAAAAATCGGCGAAACTACATTTAATACTCTCTGCGCTGCCTGTCACCAGCCCGGCGGCACTGGCAAAGCAGGTTTTGCTCCAGGCATCCGCAATCACGACTTTCTCGCCCTGGCCTCTGACGATTACCTACGCACTACCATCCGCGCCGGTCGCCCCGGCACGGCCATGGTACCTTGGAGCGCCCTCAGCGAAAAAGAACTCGCCGGTGTGATCGCCTACCTGCGCACTGGCAACGAAGGTTATGTTTCCGAGCTTTCCCAGGATTCGGAAAAGAAAATCGCCGGGGCAGCGGGAAAAGGGGAAATCACTTTTGAAACCTATTGCGCCGCCTGCCACGGCCCCAATGCCGAAGGCTATGCCGCCGGAGGATCCGGACCTGGCATCGGGTTGGCGGGTTTCCTTTCCGTGGCTTCCGATGACTTCATCATGCAGACCGTCAAACACGGACGCTCTGGCACGGCGATGCTGCCCTTTGTGGGAGCCAAAGGGCTCGCCAATTTGTCGGAGAGTAGCGTCGGCGACATCATCGCTTATCTGAGATCCCTGCCCGGCAAACCGGTCGTCGCCGAAGCCAAAAGCACCGCGCCGCCGGATCCCAAAGCCGGCAAAATGCACTTCGACGCCAACTGCATGGCCTGTCACCAACCCGGCGGCATCGGCAAAGCTGGTTTTGCCCCCAGTATCCGCAACCGCGATTTCCTCGCCCTGGCCGACGATGACTTTATCCTCAAAACGGTGAAACAAGGCCGCCTGGGTACCGCAATGCTGCCCCGACCCGACCTCTCAGACAAAGTGATGGCAGACATCATCGCCTACCTGCGATCGGCTCCAGCAAAAACCGTGGTCAATGTCAGTGTCGATCAGAGCAAAAAGTTCAACGGCGACTCCCAACAAGGTCATAGCAAATACACCTCCTACTGCTTTGCCTGCCACGGAGACAAAGGCACCGGGTACGTCGCCGGAGGGGCGGGCCCCGCGATTGGATTGGCCGGATTCCTCTCGGTCGCATCAGATGACTACATTTACCAAACCGTAAAACTCGGACGTATCGGCACAGCGATGAAACCCTTCATCGGAAGCAAAGGCCTCGCCAACCTGAATGACCAGGACGTTTACGACATCATTTCCTATTTAAGAAGTTTAAATTAATCACCAGAAACCCAAGTAACGATGAAAAGAAGAACACTATTAAAAAGCTCGGCAAGCGCTGTTGCCCTATCAACCGGGGTGACCAAAACGGGATGGGCGGTACCTTCGGGTGATGAAATCGAGCTAGAAGGCAAAGAGGCCAAAACCGATTGTTATGCGGCTTGCCCTTATTGCGGAGTAGGTTGCGGAACGATCATCAAAACCAAAAACGGCCGTATCACCAACATCGTACCGGATAAAGATCACCCTACCAACAAAGGCCTGCAGTGCATCAAAGGCCTGACCTCGGCCGAGGCCATCTACGTCAATCGTCTGACCAAACCGCTGATCCGCAAAGATATGTCGGATCCGCTGCGTGGCCATGTTTCCAAAACCAAAGGTTCCTACGATCCCGAACTGTTCCGCGAAGCCTCTTGGGAGGAAGCCGAAGAATTGATCGCCGAGCAGATCACCGAAATCATCAAGGAATCCGGTGGCAACTCCGTGGGACTCTACGGATCCGGACAACTCTCGCTCGAAGGGCAGTATCTGGAAAACATCTTCATGAAAGGTGTGATCGGCTCCAATACGATCGAGGCCAACGCACGTATGTGCATGACTTCGGCAGTGACCGGTTATTTTAAATCACTGGGCTCGGACACCCCGCCCACCTGTTATGATGATGTCGAACTGGCGGACATGATTTGTTTCTGGGGACACAATGCGCGTGGCGCCCATCCGATTCTATACTGGCGTGTCGCCGATACCAAGGCCAAGCGCGACATTCCTACTCTAGTGGTCGATCCTCGCCGCACGGGTACCGTGATGGGCTTGGAGGATGTGGATAAAAACAACAGCTTCCACTTCCCCACCATCAATGGTGATATTTCGATTCAAAATGCCATCGCCTGGGCGATTCTGAACAAACACCCCGAAGCGGTGAACTGGGAGTTTTTGAAAAAACACACCTCCGGCTGGGAAAACTACATCAAAGAAGTCAAAGAGGGCTACAAACCCGAGGACGTCGAAGACCGCACCAAGATCCCCGCAGCCGAAATTTACGAAATCGCAAAAATCTGGGCAGAAAAAAGTGTTCAGGGTCGCGAACGCGGCAGCGGCGGCGTGCTCTGTATCTGGGGCATCGGCTACAACCAGCACCTGCATGGCCAGAACAATACCATGAGCTTGGTCAACTTACTCGCTCTGACCGGAAACATCGGTCGTCCCGGTTGCGGACCTCACTCCCAGACTGGACAACCCAACGCCATGGGAGAACGTCTCACCGGCGGACTTACCGGACGTTTGCCTTTTAATATCGGCATCAAGGATGACAAACACCGCAAATGGTGTGCCGAGCAATGGGGCATCCCGCAAGAGCGCCTCGACGCGGTCGCCAAAATGGAGAACGTCGGCATGGCCGTTGGCATGATGGAACGCGCACTGAAAGGCGAGGTCAAAGCGATGTTCCTGATCTACGCGACTCACATCGACCTTCCCGATGCTTATAACCTGTCGCGACCAGCGCTGACCAAAACCTTCACGGTGGCCCAGGAAATCTACAAAGACGCACCGAACAATCTATACGCCGACGTGATTCTGCCCGCCGCCACTTGGGGCGAATGGGTCAACGGCATTTACATCCAATCGGAACGTCGTCTCTACATCAATGAAGGCACCGGCAATCCGGTCAAAGGCTGCCGTCCGGACATGGACATGGTGATCGACAAAGGCAAGTTGATTGCAGAAAAACTCGGTCTCGATGCAGAAAAAATCTTCCCTTACCAACGTAAGGAAAACGGTTTTTACGATCCTGAAGAGGTGTTCCGTGATTTCATCAAAGCCTCCAAAGGCAGCGACTGCGATCTCACTGGTATCCTTGAAGTGGAAAAAGAAACCGGCAAGTCTCCTTATGAGCAGATCAAGGAACTGCGCGGTATCCAATGGCCGGCACCAACCGCAGCCATCGCCAAAGCCGGCGGCACCAAACGCCGCTACATGGGGCAGGAAGCCGCTTGGCCGGACAAACCCTATTCTGAGTTCCGTCACAAGGACGGCAAGATGCACTTCAACATGTGCCATCAGGATTATTCCAACTATCGCGAGATCACCGACGAACTCTCGAAAGTGGGCGTCGAGCCAGGCTTTTACATCACCGATCACATGGATCTACTGGTGAAAGCCCGTGACGCCGGACTGACCCCTGAGCTTCCGCACGCGGAGCACCTCGGCAAAAAAGCAGGCGAAGCACCCAAGGGAACCTACCCTTTCTGGTGGGCCACCGGCGTGGTTTACGAACACTTCCACACCGCAAAAACCATCCGTGCGGGTACCACCAAAAAACTGGTGCCAGAGATGTACGTGGAAATGCACCCCGACGACGCCAAGGAGCTGGGAGTCAAAGACGGCCAGTGGGTCAAAATCACCACTCGTCGTGGATCGATCGAAGCCCGTGCTTCCGTCGGCCTGGATTCCGCAGTCAAACCAGCGCGTAATACCGTACCTAAAGGTTTCCTCTTCAGTCCGTGGAATCTGTCAGTGGCAGACTCAGCGGATCCGAAGAAAAACAAATGGTTGGCCAATGGCACCACTCACCGGGCCTTTGATCCGGTGTCGGGCCAGGCTGACTTTAAAAAATGCGCAGCGCGAGTAGAACTTCTGTGATGCTCGTCACTGCGACAAGAAAGTCTGAATCTTGTCTGAAAAATCATCATCTGAAAAAAGTAGCGGACTCAGTAGAAAACGCTTCATCGGCTCATTTGTTCTTGGATTAGGGGCAACCCTGCTATTGCCCCTGATCGAAAAACTGCCGATTTCCGCCCAGGTAAAACTGAAACGCTTCCTGCGCCCGCCGGGAGCGCAAAGTGAAGCGCTTTTTTTACAAAACTGCATCGCCTGCGGTCAATGCGCCAACGTCTGTCCCAACCAATGCATCAGCCTTTATGGGCTGGAAGCAGGATTGGAGAACCTAGGCACACCGCGTATCACAGCGCGCGCCCAAGCCTGCATTCTCTGCATGGCCTGCACCCAGGTCTGCCCCACCGATGCGCTTGAAAAACTCGAACCCACCAAGGAAGGCAAGCGTGCCGTGCAAATGGGCGTCGCTGTTCTTTCCGAGGATCTTTGTTACTCTTTTGCAGGTCGCACCTGCGGAGTCTGCTACCGCGCCTGCCCCTTGCCCGGGGAAGCAATGACCATCGGTCTATTTGAGCAACCCCACGTGCACGCCGAACACTGTGTCGGCTGTGGCCTGTGCGAACAAGCCTGTGTGAAAATGCCGCAGGCCATCCGCATTATTCCCCGTCTCGAACTTGAAAATGCGGCTAAATCCCAAACAAAAATATCATGATACGTCGAAAATTCACTCGAATGGTATTGCGCACCGTAGGCGTAAGCATCGCATCCTTTGCCGGACTCGGTGCTTTTGCCGGTTTGTTAAAAAGAAAAGCCGCGCCCAATCCTGTAATAGGAGAACCCGAAATCATCCGCCCTCCCGGCGCCTTGGAAAACGAAGCCGACTTTTTATCCCAATGCATCCGTTGTGCCCGCTGTCGTGATGCCTGCCCCACCGGCGCGATCAAACTGGGAGGATTCAGCGATCCCGCACAACTGGGCACGCCTTACGTTTTGCCCTTTGAATCAGGTTGCAACTTGAGCCTCGCCTGCACCACCACCTGCCCCACCGACGCGCTGCAACTGCTGACCCTCACCAAAGACGTGAACATGGGACTTGCCGTGGTTGATGAACGCACCTGCGTTTCGTTCAATGGCACCGGAGTCTGCGGTGCGTGCCACACCGCCTGCCCCTTCAAAAATTTCGCCATCACCCAAGGCTCGCACAACGCCCCCACCGTTCACCAAGACCACTGTGTCGGCTGCGGTTTGTGCGAAGAAGCTTGCATCGTTGATGGCATCAAAGCTATTCGAGTTTTTTCCGGAAGGGAGTCCCTATGAGCAAATTATTCACCACCCCATCCGGCTTTGCCGGTTCAACTCTGGTACAAGTTCTGCGCCATACAATTCGTTTGGCGATATTACTAAGCATCATCGGTGTCGGCCTAGTGGCTCACTACCGGGTTTTTGTCACCAAGGAAAAAATCAATGTCATCCAGTCGGAAGACAACCCCAACCTGGCGCGCAAAACCGCCCTGATGATGCACGAGCACCTACAAACTGCCGAAGTTCAACGGGGCGTCGAACAAAAACGCCTGTCCGATATTCGAGGCAATACCTGGTCAGCCGACATCTACGGCTTCAGCGTGACCGACCCTCTCGCCGGGGCAGAATCAGTGGCTACCAGTCGCACTATAACCAAATCCCTGCTGATCGGCTTGGCTCTGCCTGTGATCGCCACCCTGCTACTGGGACGTTTTTTCTGCTCGTGGATTTGCCCGGCAGGATTCCTCTTCGACATCGCCGACCGCCTGCGTGCCCTGTTGCAAAAAATCGGTGTGCCGGTGCATCACCTTCACCTCTGGCGCGGCAATAAATACGTGCTGCTGGTGACCGGACTGATCATTGGCGCGGTTGTGGGCGTTCCTGTGCTGGGAGCTTTTTATCCACCCGCCGTACTCGGCCGGGAGATCAGCCACCTCACCGCCTCCTTTTTCTCGGTGCTCAGCGACTACCCTGTAGTGACAGGTATTTCCCTCAGCGGACTATTCATTGTCGGTATCATCATCGCCGAGACCTTTGTCAGTCGCCGTCTGTGGTGTCGCTATGTCTGCCCCGGCGGCGCCTTGTATTCCCTGATTGGAATGGGACGAGCGGTGCGGGTTCACAACGACCTGAAACAGTGCACCCACTGCACCGAATGTGTGCAAGTCTGCCCAATGGGTCTCAACCCGATGAAAACAAAATCACCAGGCATCGAATGTGACCAATGCATGCTGTGCCTGAACACCTGCCCACCCGGATCGCTGAGCTTGCAATTCGGGCTAGCCAAACAAAACAAGGGGAATGACTGAAGCTGCAAATCCCGGCAAGCGAAGCGCTCGCCCTACAGACGCACCGCCTCATTGTAGGGCGGCCGCTCCGGTTGCCCACTCAACCCACCCGACCTCAATCCGGTCAACTGCTCCACTATGAAATCAGGACGTCTGCTGCTGGCCATCTCCATTATCTCCCGAATCGGGGTGGTGACGATCCTTTGCGCCCTGGCTTTATTAACCCATTACCACAATCTCAAAACCGCCTATAACAATCCCCGCCTAGTCGAACTCAGCAGCGGCAAAACAGCTCGTTTTCTTTACCAAAGCAGCGACGACTTTTTATCCTTGTTCGGTGATCCGCAACAAGTCGCCCGCAAAAGCGGCGGCATGACCTGGTCCATCCGCCTCGCCGGCATTCCTTTCACCGACCCCGTCGCCGCGCTCTCTGTCCTGGCAAAAAACCGCCGTTGGGAACTCGGTTTTGCCTTGGGGCTGATCGTGCCCCTGAGCCTGGCTTTCATCTTTGGACGGGTTTTCTGCTCTTACATCTGCCCCGCATCCCTACTGTTTTTCTCCATTTCCCGACTGCGGAAATTGCTCTCCCCTATTTTCTTTTTCCCCGACCTCAAAATAAGCCGGGGGTTTTCCTGGGGAATCCTCGTCGGCGGCCTGAGTCTGGCCGTTTGGTACAGTCATGGCATTTGGATCCTCATCCTACCCTACTTTGCTATTGGCCAGACCATCTACGCAGGCATCGCCTCGGGCACCTTGTCGATTGCCCTTGGCAGTCTGGTGCTGTTCTGCTCCCTCGACCTGTTTCTCGGCAAACAATTCACCTGCCGCTACGTCTGCCCGACCGGCCGCTTACTGGGTTTCATCGGCAGGAAGTCGCCGATCACCATCCAACGCGACAGCAGCACCTGCCTCGACTCCTGCCAGAGTTGCATAGACGTCTGCCCAATGAAAGTGCAACCCAAATACGATGAAAGCATCGACTGCTCGATCTGCGGCGAGTGCCTGACTGTCTGCCCACCGCAGTGTCTCTCCATCGGCTTGCGCAAGAAAACCAAAGCCGCTCCGGTTGCCGATTCTAAATCTTCCGCATGAAAAAACATCTTTCCATCCTCTGGCTCGGACTCTGCGCAATCGCCTTGTGCCTGCTGCCCCTGACCGCCTTGGCTCACCACTTCAAGGGACTGCCACACTACAACTATTTCGAAAACTACCCCGAGATCCCCGAAGACGAATTTCTCGGCCAAGTCGGCGACTACGAGGTATCACTGGTCGTCTATGACTTTCAGGGTATCCAACGGGAGAACGTCGATGACCCCGATATGGTGCGCCTGTTCCTGGTCATATTCAACCTGCGCAACAACGACATCTACGGCGGCCCTTTGACCATCGAGGTGCTCGACAACGGTAAAGTTGTCCACAGCGAACGACACAAGTCCTCGGAACTCGAGAACCTCTACTCAATGCACCAGAACCTGGCCGACACCGGCAATTACGCTCTACGCCTGACCCTGCACAGCGTCGATGATCTGCAGTGCGTGATCCCGTTTAAATTATCTTCGCAAAAAATCCACTGGGGCAAATGGGTCGCCGGCTCCATGCTGGTAGTGATCATTATCGCCGCCATCGGAGCCAGAAAAGCCCGCGTCTCAATGGATAGAAAAGAAGAAGCTGGCAGAAGGAGAGAGGAGTCAGGAGAGAGGAGTTAGAATTTAATATTATCACCAAAGATCCGGCTTCTACCTTCTAAATTCTACCTACTAAAAATATGAACCACTCCGAAATGAACGCAAGCGGCGGCCACATGATGGACGGCATCCCCGTATGGATGGGCGTCGTAGGTTTGATCGCCATCATCATTTCTTCCCACCTGCTGGTGCGCTACCGCAAACCCTCCATCGAACTGATGGACTACCCGAAGTGGCGCTTGTTTAAGTTCAAATGGATCTCCGGCCTGGTAAAAAAATCCTGGTTCCCGCTGTTGGTGCAATCCCTGTCGATCTTCTTTTTCCTGTTAGTGATCACCGCCGGTCTGATCGGCAATGACAAACACAACATCGGCCCGGTACTGACCTGGACCTGGTGGTGGGTGCTGCTGATTTTTCTCGCTATGGGCTTTGGTAAAGTCTTCTGCATGATCTGCCCCTGGGAGGGGCTCTCTTCAATGATCACGTCTCTCTCATTCACCTCGCGGGTAAAAAAACTCGGCTTTGATCTGCCCTGGCCCAAATGGGCACGCAACATCTTCCCCGCGATCATCTTTTTCATCATTCTTACCTGGTTCGAACTCGGTCGCGACATCACCCGCTCGGCGATGTGGACCTCCATCCTCGGGCTGGTCATGGTCAGTATGGCCGTGCTCTCCGCCATCATCTTCGAAAAACGTTCCTTCTGCCGCTACGGCTGCCTGGTCGGCCGCATCAGTGGTTTGTATTCACTCTTCGCCCCGGTCGAACTGCGCGCCGCCTCGGCTGACGTTTGCGGTGACTGCCATGGTAAAGAATGTTACACCGGCACCGCCACCACCACCGCCTGCCCGACCTTCCTCTTCCCCTCCAAGCTCAGTGAAAACTCCTATTGCACCCTGTGCACCGAATGTGTTCGCTCCTGCCCCCACGACAATTTGGAGATCAATTTCCGCCCCATCGGCACCGATCTCAAAAACAAAGACAAATTCCAGTGGGACGAATCCATCCTCGCCGTTGTGCTGCTCTCACTAACCAGCTTCCACGGACTCACTATGACTCCACACTGGGGACACTGGAACGGTGTATTGCGTGCCGAGACCGGCCTCGGATCCACCGCCGTCTTCACCATCCTGATGAGCCTGATGATCATTCTGCCCATTCTGCTTTTCTGGGTCGGAGCCAAAATTGCACGCAAACTTGCCCAGCCTACCGAGGTCAGTGCGGCAGAAATCTTCAAAGCCTTTTCCTACTCTCTGATCCCCATCGCCCTGTTCTATCATCTGGCGCACAATACCATGCATTTTTTCATGGAAGCCCAACACCTCACACCACTGTTGAGCGATCCCTTTGGTTTTGGCTGGGATCTATTCGGAACCGCAGGCAAAACCTACTTACCGCTGCTGTCGCTCAATACCATCTGGTACCTGCAAATCACCTGCGTCATCATCGGGCACCTCTACGGCGTGGTGATGGCCGATCGTTTCGCCCGCCGTTTGTTCGGCGACAGCCCGACCGCCTTCCGTAGTTTGATCCCGCTTATTTTCACCATGATCCTCTACTCCAGCTTCAGCGTCTGGTTGATCATGCAACCGATGGACATGCGCTCGGCGATGTGATTCTTTCTATTTGTGAGCTCTAATTTTTCCAGACGACAACTCTTCAAATTACGTCTAGGTGACGTAGGCAACCTTGTGCGCCAGGCTCGCCAGAGCCTCGTAGAAAAAAACACAGAGGACGAGTCCCCCGCTGCAGAAAGCCCGGCCGAAAACATCAACATCATCCGCCCACCCGGCGCCCTTTCACCCGACAGCGATTTCCTTGCCACCTGCGAGCGCTGCCACGCCTGCGCCGACGCCTGCCCCCACGAAGGAGTGATTCAAACCTTCGGCCCCTCCCACGGAGCCAACGAAGGCAGCCCTTTCCTCACTCCCGGAGAAGCTCCCTGCCGCTGGTGCTTCGACACCCCCTGCATCAGCGCCTGCCCCAGTGATGCCCTGCAAATTCCTAAAACAGACAGCCACGAAGCGAAGCCCCTTGCCGCCATCGCCGCCGCCGTGCTCGATCTCGACAGCTGCCTCAATAATCAAGGCACCATCTGTGACACCTGCGCCCTGATGTGCCCGCCACACATCAAAGCCATCAAGATGATCAGCCGCCAGCCCCACATCGACGTCGAGCTCTGCACCGGCTGCGGCATGTGCGCCTACTACTGCGAATCAGAGCCCGGCTCGATCACGATTGTGCCGCTCTCTTAAAGTTAACCGATATTCTGTGTCTCTCTGCGTTTCAGCCATCAGTTGAATACGAAAATCATCTTAAACTCCTCCCTCCCCTGAGAAAAACCTTTCCGCCCAGACAGGTATCCTCTCCAACGTTTTTTGAAAAACCTCACCAGATCGGAATTCACCCAATAGCCGAAAGGGAGTCTCATATGAGCTGTTATCATAAATGGTAACCCGCGGTAACAACGCGATGGCTCGTTCCAAATTATCCAAATTGCGCAAGTAACGAGCCACTATCTTTTCTTCCGGAACAGAATGCCCTCCTCGCTTGACACGAGATTTCACCCGCTTCACAGCCATAGCCGAATCCTCAATTCCAATAAATATCAATTGAACATCAAAACCCGCTTCAACCGCTCCCGCCAAAAATTCAACCTTCTCTCCCACAGGATCGGACAACACCGTTTCAGTCACAAAACTCTGTCCACGCTCGACCATCAAACGACGAATAGCCGTCGTTTGTGATGCTGCTTCATATACACCCATGCCTGTTGATGCCCGCAAAACATCCGCGTTCAAAAAAGGAAGCTGCAAAGCAGACAAGTAAACACGGTGAAAAGTGCTCTTCCCTGCACCGTTGGGCCCAGCCAACATGATCAGAACCGGATCCACTACGGTTGAGAAACAATGTTAGCACTCGTTCTCTGAATTTCCACCTGCGCTTTTTTGATACCGCTACTGCTTCCTACCACAGATAGGGCTTCATCAATTTTTTTACGGTCAACGGCAGCGAGCATCTTCTTTTCAGCAGGATAAGATAAGGCCACCTCCATCACCCGCCCTATTGCCGCCCAATGCTCAATTTGTTGAGGCGGCGAGCGATGGAACAACGCCGCCTGCTCCTTTGCCACCTCGGCGAGTTCATCGCTAATGCGTATGGACTGACTCATACTTTTACGCTGTGGCAATTTACCACAATTGTCAATCAATATCACTATTCGACACCGCTCTCGCCGGGTGGGGACACCCGCGCTACGTCACTTCACCACCTTCATCACTCCGCGCATGATCCTCCAATGACCGGGGAAGGTGCAGATGTAGGGATACTCACCGGGTTTGTCGGGGGCGAAAAAATTCAGGGTGTAAGAACGCGCAATGCCCAGGGTGATCTGCGGAGTGAAATGCAATACATCGGGATCGTCGGGCACGTAATTTTTATCCAAGCCGTCCGGTTGACCTGCCATCATGTCCGCTTTGGTTCCAATTTTGTCCAAAGCGCCCTCGTTCACGATCACCATGTTGTGATAAAGATTGTCCGGATTGCGGAACAGTAACTTCACCGCACTGCCGGCTTTCACCGAGAACTCCGTCGGCACAAATTTCAAATCAGGAGTTGCCGATACGGTCACGCTCGAAAGCACACGATTGCTGTATTCCGGCGGCCACACACTGCTCGGGATGCGCCTCATCGCCTCGAGGGCGGAAAACGCCAGGGCGATGTTTTTCTCAGCGTATTTATCCGATGTCGCCACCAATAACTTAAGACTCTGCTGATCCTGTGATGGAAAACTGGCAATGGCCGGCATCATCGTCTTCACCAGACCTGCCGAGGATTTTTCCCCAGTGAGCAATTTGCTGAACCGTGGATACAAAGTATCCGGCGACTTGCCACGTCCCGCGCGGGTCACCGCCAAAGCCAACAAAGTATCGCTCTTTAACAAACGTCCTTCGCCACTGGCAGCGCCAGCACGCAATAACACCGCCTGCGCGCCCGTCCGCACACTGGTCGCCTTGCCTGCCGCCATCAGGGAAGCGATCGCATCAGCGTGTTTTTTGCTGTCCTCGATCGGCCAGGCCAACAACATCGCCTCCAAAGCCGGCAAAGCCTTATCCGGCGTTTTAGCCGTGCTTTTCTCCAGCCTTCCCAACAAATACTGCAAGGCATCTTTCTGCCCCGCTTGCCCCACCAGGTAATCCAAAGCGCGACGATGCTGGTCTGCTGCCAATTTAGAACGGCTAAGAATCTGATCCGCCACCGCCGGACTCAAGTCCATCGTCAACAGCCGCTGCTCATTCGAAAATGGCAGTAGAAAATCGCTTACTTTCTCCACCGATGTATCCGTCTGACTAGTCAGATAAGTGAACACGTCATAAGCCGCGTTCACACAACCGGCATCCATCTCCTGATCCAGCACCAACGCCGCCACCGACAGCGCCTTATCCACATCGGCATAAAAACTGAGATCAATCAAAGCCTCGAGCCTTACCCGTTGGGACGGGTCCTGGATCGCGGTTTTCAACAGAGCCAATACCTCCTGCTGATCCATCTGCGTTTGCCAGTAGCGCAATACTCTTAACGCCGCGGTGCGCACATGATGATCCGGAGCCGCCAACACGGTTTTCAGCAATCCCGTGTCGTAGTCATTGAAGTTCTGGTGCAACCACAGCGCTTCGATCAGTTTTTTGCCATCCTCTGGCTTGGATGTCGATAGGCCCGCGATCCACTTGTCCACCACTGGCAATACCTCACTGACCTTGCGCTGATGCAGTTCGTGGCGCGACAGATAACGCGCCCGCTCATTGCTGTGATTCAAGTTAGCCAACAAAGCGGGCACCTCTTCACCGTAAATTTTCGGCTGCCAGTCGAGCGGACGGGTTTTGTGAGTGATACGCCACACCCGGCCGTGCGTTTTGATATGCCGTGGATCACGAAAGCTGTAAGTTGTATGACCAACAATCGGGTTATAATAATCCAAAATATAAAGCGCACCATCAGGCCCTATCTGCTGGGCAACGGGGCGGAACATGATGTCACTGGTGGTCAGCAATTCGTTGTCCTCACCGTAAGGTTGGCTCGCTTTCACTCCCGAACCGCTCTCCTCCAATTTATACCAGCGCACCCCATGCCAACCCTTCATTTGATTGGTCAAATACCAACCCCGCACTTCAGGTGGAAAGTGATTGGATGACAAAAACTCATTGCCGCAGGACGGGCGACGCCCGGAGGGCGTGAAAGAGACGTCATTGCGACGCCCCATCCAGTTGCCATACTTATCTGGTTTGGGGTAGGTAAAATTACTCGTCGTATGGGACATATAATAGTTCAACGCCGGTGAAGCATCGGCGAGAAAAGGTTGGCCCCAGCTATCAAAAACAATGCCCCAGACATTCGACCAACCAAAACTAGCGAACACCTCCAGCTTATTGTCGCGAGGATCATGACGGAAAACCGCTGCCTGATGCGCACGCACCGGCCCGTAAGTGGTCTCGACCTGGGTATTCAGAAACAATCCCTGGCCCGAATACAAACGCCCGTCCGGTCCCCACTGGAAAGCCGAGATGAAGTGGTGATTGTCCTCAGTTCCAAACCCCTCCAGCATGATTTGTTTTTCATCCGCCTTGCCGTCCCCGTCGGTATCTGTCAAACGAACCAAGTTGGGTTCATCCGTGACATACACCGTCTTGCCTCCGTCCGCCACGGCCAGGCCCAGAGGCAAATACAAACCTTCGGCAAACACCGTGTGTTTATCCGCCTTGCCATCCTTGTCCGTGTCCTCAAGAACGATCACCGAGTCCTTGATCGGCACCCCAGGTTTGGCATGCGGTTGCGTCGGGATGTTGCCCACCCACAAACGCCCCCTTGAATCAAAGGTCATCGCCGCCGGACTGTGCAAGGGAAATTCAACTTCCGAAGCATATAGATTGATCTGGTAGTCAGGATGAAGTTTGAACTTCTTCATCGATTCCTGCGGCGTGAGCAAGGGCGCTGCCTCGCCACCAATCAAATCGGTAGCCCGGGCGCTTGAGTTAAAGCCCAACAGGCCCAAGGAAAATAATAACAGGGTGGAAAGAACAGGTTTCATTTGGAGGGTTTCAGTTTTTTCGCTGCAGAATGAATTTTTTGCTCAAGAGCGATGATCATTTTATCCCACTGCGCCATTTCCGGAGGATAGGAAATCACTCCAAAAGGATCCCGGCGACGGCCATAGACATATTCGCCATTGATCGGTCGCCAGCGGAAAAAGAACTGTTTGTTTTTCTCCACAATCAGTTTGCGTATTTCTTCAAGCTCATCCGACCAAGGATCCGTCATACCTAAACCAGTGGCCAAAATCTCCGCGACGATTTTCTGCCCATGGGCATTCAACTGCGAACCGTCGATGGTCAGCGGCTGATCCCGTGACGTTTTCATCTGACTCACACTCGCAGCAAACAGATCGACAAAACGCAGCTCGTTCTTTTTTGCAATCTCTCCAATTTGCTGAGTATAGATTTTAAGATTCTTATTTTGTCCGCTAGGATCCGGATAAGGAGCTCCTCGTTTTTCCTGCGCTATGGGCGATACCAGAATCAATCTCGGCGCTGTTTTGCCATTAAATTTTTTCTGTGACAGATGCTCGATCAGCACTTGGTAATTGGCGGTAAACTTAGCCAGGCCCGCTTTGCCTTTGAATGCTTCGTTAGCCCCGAAACACAGCAAAATCGTATCCGCTTGCTGCGCTTGCAAATGGGCCATCAAAGTTTCGTGGTCGGCATCTGATTCAAAAGAAAAACCGTAACCCGGATCCGGATCATCCTCCACGCCGGTTCCAGCGGAAATCACAAAATTATACGGCCGCGGCATCAGCGCCACCTCGTCTCCGGGCCAGGCCATATTACGCACGATCAAATCACGCTCACTTTCATGACGTGACAGCAGGGCTTCAAAATAACCAAAATACTGCAAGCGTTCGGCAAAAGTGCCGCCGAGCAGAATCACACGCTCACCTTTGCCCGAGCCTAAAGGAGCGTCCGACTGAGCAGATGAAGGAAACAGGGAGAGCGCAGAAGAAATCAACAGGCTGGCCAAAACCAGGCCAAACCGCTGTCTCTGCCGAAATCGGCTTTTACTTGAGGGGGTCATTATATATCGATAGTGATTATGATTGGATCATTCTAGACCGGCATTGTTCAAACAAAAAGCCCACCCGAATTTCTCAGGCGGGCCGATAAAAAGAATTCGCAAATCCTTATTTGCCCGAAGTCGCTTTTTCCATCGCCAGATTGGCCATGACCTGAATCGAACCTGCTGACAACGTCCCCAGGATACCCGAGCGTTTGCCATCCACAATGCGTTCCAAAGTCACCCCAATCGGACTGCCACCCAGAGTGAACACCGGGATACCCTGGGCTGTCCCTGCCGTTGTGACGTAATAAGTGCGATCGCCTTTAAACACGCCGGTGATATGACCCATGATCACTGTTGGCATGTAGCTATAAACAGCCGACGAACGAGACAGACCCACCACATTGTCCGCAGCTTTAGCGGTGGTGGCAAATTTGGAAAGATCCACTGCAGTGAACGTCTTGCCTAATTTTTTAGCGGCAGCAGCATCCGGCAAAACAAACGCCAGATCAATCTCCGGGCGCTGGGCGATCACCCGGCCCGGCAATACCACCGCATCCCCATAACTGATTTCCACTTTTGAGAACTCGCTCTTGGCCGAAGCCACTGTCACAATCTTCGGTTTGCCGTCTTTACCTGCGATACGCACCTTTTGCTGCACCAAACCCACACTCGCGTCCAGTGCGCTGTTGGAGCATACGATCAAGCCATTTGGGAAAACCGTGGTGCCGAGCGTTCTCCGCTGCTGGGTTTTAGTCGGCAAAGGATCTCCGTCCGTGGTCGTGACCACCTTGCTCTCTGCTGTCACCACCACCAGAGCCCCCTTGTATTTATCCATCAGGGATCTCGCCGCATCATTCACCTCTTTTTGCGCGGATGCCTGATGGGGCAAAGCAAAAGCGAATGCGATTGAAAATAAAGCAGCTGCCTTGATAAGACCGCCAACTGAAAACGAAGGACTATTTTGTAACATTGATCCGAATAGGTTGAGTATGAGAGAAAATTAGCAGAAAGAAGGCATGTTATAACGGGTTCCCCCAGCCTTCCAAAGCTTTTTTGTTATTAAAACGGGTTTTGTGACGAAAATCCGCTCATTAAGCAAAAAAAAGCCCTCGAACTCGGTTTCCCAAGCATGAGAGCTCTTGTTTTGCTCATCCTTGCCTTCGCTTTTACAAAGACACGGTGAGCGCGGTTTTTAGAGATTAACGGGAATACAACTCAACCACCAACTGCTCGTTGACCATTGGGTCGATTTCGTCACGCTCAGGTGCCCGGTTTACGGTTCCCCTGATCGCGTCGCGATCCATGGTCAACCACTCGGATTCAGGACGTGCCTGGGTAGAATCCAACAAACGCATCGCCAATTGGCGTGAACGATTACCTTCGCTAACGGTGACCACGTCACCCGATTTGCACTGGTAAGAAGGAATATCCACTTTCTGGCCATTCACCAGAATGTGCCCGTGATTAACAAACTGTCTCGACGCACGACGAGTCGTTCCCATTCCAAAACGGAAAACGATGTTATCCAAACGCATCTCCAACAATTCCAACAAAAGCAAACCCGTCACTCCACGGCGACGTTGAGCTTCAGCAAAATAACGACGGAATTGTTTTTCCATCACACCATACTGAAAACGCAATTTCTGCTTTTCTCCCAGCGCGATCGAGTAATCCGAATGTTTACGACGACGTCCACCACGGGGTCCGTGCTGTCCGGGGCCGTAAGGACGGCGTTCCAATGCCTTTGAAGGGCCGAACAAAGGCACTCCAAAACGGCGGTTGATTCTTTCAATGGGTCCAGTGTATCTAGCCATGAGTCTTAATTAGAAAAAATTAATATGAAATGTGATATGAAACCCTACACACGACGTGCTTTAGGTGGGCGACAGCCGTTATGTGGCACCGGAGTGACATCAGTGATCTTGGTGATTTCCACCCCGATCGCCTGAACCGCACGAACCGCAGATTCGCGACCCACACCAGGTCCTTTGACCCGCACTTCAGCCTGCTTCAAGCCGTGGCTCATTGCCTGGCGCAGAGCGTCCTGACAAACCAACTGACCCGCGTAAGCGGTGCTTTTTCTCGATCCACGGAAACCCAGTTTACCTGAGCTCGACCAACCCAGGGAGTTGCCCTTTTGATCCGTGATCGTAACGATCGTATTATTAAAAGTCGCCCGCACATGAACAATGCCCGAGTGCACGTTCTTGCTGCTCTTAGATTTAAGGATCTTCGGTGCATCCGCTTCGCTAGGATCCAGCTCCAGGAAAATATCCGCAGCGGTTTTTTCCTTTTTGGGCTCCTCGGCGGCTGGCACTTGAGCTGCTGCCGGTTTTTCCTCTGCTTTTTCAGCAGGTGCTTCCGTTGCTTTTTCAGCAGGTGCCGCTGCTGGTGCTTCTTTTGCTTCGACAGCTTTTTCCGCAGTTTTTTCCGCAGTTTTTTCCACTGCAGCGTCTTTCACCACTTCCTCTTCCTTTTCTGATTCTTCAGCCATAATAGATGATCTTTCTCTGGTCTATAAAATTGCCCGACTACTTAGCGCGCACCACACCAACCGTTCTGCGTTTGCCCTTACGGGTTCGACTGTTGGTAGAAGTTCTCTGTCCGCGCACTGGCAAGCTCTTACGGTGACGGATGCCACGGTAACAGTTGATCGAAGCGATACGCTTCATGTGTCCCTGCAGCTCCCGGCGCAAGTCACCCTCGATGAGCAATTTGCCGCCTTCACAATTGAGCGTTTCGCTCTCAGTGATCACATGAGCGATTTTGCTGATCTGCTCATCGCTCAATTCTCCGGTGCGGATGCCTGGCTCTACACCAGCTTGCTCCAAAATTCTTTTCGCCGTTGTCGGGCCAATGCCATAGACGTAAGGCAAAGATGCCTCAATCCGTTTTTCGTTTGGTATTTCTACTCCTAGCAATCTTGCCATTGTATTTCTATGCCTCCTGGGATGGTAATTCGTTAAATAAAAACTTCCTAAAATTATCCCTGACGCTGCTTGTGGCGCGGGTTGCTACAAATAACACGCACAATGCCGTGTCGGCGAATGATCCGGCATTCAGTGCACATACGTTTTACAGATGGTCTGACTTTCATAGTTTTGTTTGCTGATTTTCCCTGGCCTTCTACCTGCTCACTCGTGTGAACTGATTCAACGCTTGATTCAAAATCCTAGCATCTGAAGCCCTTTCCAGCCGTAGCAAATACGGCGGGAGGGAATCTGTATCACAACTTTGCCAAGAGGCAAGCTGTGTTTCCTCTTCAAATGACTGATTTTTATAAATTCTCACCAAATCAAGCTTTTTGAGCGTATTTTCCACTCAAAACCAGCTATTTTTTAAAAAAAGGGTTCAAACAACCCTGAATTCAAGGAAACTCTACCACACGTCACAAGCCCAGCTCCCTCGATCTCCAATTCTCCAACAACAAACCCTCTACCCTTGTGAACTCTTTCACATGATCGGTGACCCATACTAGACCTAGAGCCAGCGCATGACCGGCCAACAGCGTATCATAAGCTCCAATTTTTCTTCCATCAGTTTCCAAATCCATACGAATTCTGGCCGCCGCCTTCGCCGCGCTCTCGTTCCACGCAAGCACGCTCATAGTATCGCACAGCAAACTTACTTTCTGCAGCTCAGCTTGTGGATCCCTTGATTTATGTGCCCCCGCTTCAAGCTCGAACATCGACACGCTGGAAATCGCACAGTCGTCAGGTGACATCGATCTAAGCTGGGCGATCACTTCCTCCCGACCCCGCATGACATCGATGCACACATTGGTATCAAGCAAGTACCTCACTGCATGTAAATCCTTCGACTGGTTTCATTTTAAATCCAGTCGAAGGATTTACACAAACTCTAAATACAAACACGACTGAAGGAAAAACAGCAAATCCCGCTAAAGCTATAGATGCAACCCACCCGCAGAAATATCAACTCTAGTGAATGAATATCAGCTCCCGAAAATCCGGTGCAGCCACCCGGCTTTTTTTGCAATTCCCGGATTGTAAGTATAAGCCTTTTCCGATTGCAGATACTCAGCGATTTTGAGCGAAAATTCTATCCGCTTCATTTTAGCCCGCAACCTGCTAAGCGGGTGATCACTGAACATTTCATCATATTTTACATTCTCGGACAAATTCCAGCGAAACCCTCTTGTGATTTCACTGTCATATGGATCATGCGCCCAACCTTTATTGCAGCTTTTGATGAGCCCTTCATTCAA
Source organism: Verrucomicrobiota bacterium (assembly GCA_045046875.1). Classification (GTDB taxonomy): domain Bacteria; phylum Verrucomicrobiota; class Verrucomicrobiia; order Verrucomicrobiales; family DEV007; genus JAADHD01. The sequence continues at coordinate 27,908 of JASFYY010000020.1, forward strand.
AACCATTTCCAACACCACCGCATCACGCATGCCAGTGACACCGTCCTCGATACACTGGATCTTAACCACGAAACTAAAATTATGGTATGGAATGGTAAAGGAGCCAACATAGGTCATTCCTTTAGGTTGCTGAGGAACCTTAATGATCGTTTTCACAACCCGTTGTTTGTCCAGCACCACCGAATCCACTTCAATGACCGCGCAGCCTGAAGCCAAGGCAAATTGACGATAATATTCACGAAGCGCTTGCACATCATCAGGGGCAGCACCTATATCCGGTGTCAACTCAAATAGATAGAGCCAAAGACCGTCACCTCGCAAGTCGTGCCATACCCGAGGCGACTCCGAATCCTGTCGCTCCCATGACGAAGCATCAAAAGTAACATCATTGAGAGTTGGCATATCCGAAAAAAAACTAACTCCCGAATCAGATTGATATCAAGTTCTGTATTGCATCCCCACTTCTCAAAAAAATACCATCCGCAAACCTTTGTGGAATTTGACGCAAGACCGTCCATTAATCACCCTCCCACCACCCTAATCATAGATGACGGAAGTGGATCTGCTGCGAGCCTGGACACGTGCATTGCCGAGTAAGAAAGATACGCCAACACAATCAGCATCACCAAACACGCTGGAACCAATGCCAATGATTCCATTCCATCAGACCCTTCTCGGCTCCAAACAATCAACATCAGCACAAAAAAAGCCACCGGCACCAGTAGTATTGCCAAACTAAGATACCCAAAAAGTGAAACAACTCCCTGCGGGGGCAGTCCCTTGTAGGCCATCTTGTTCACAAACCCAAAGAGCAAAGTGCATGCGCCAATCCATGCGAACATAAATACCGTCACTCGAGCTGATGCTATGGGAATCATAGAATACATCCTGAGCGAACTCGTTACTGTTGTCTAGCTAATTACCCCCCTCTGCCCGCCTAGCTAACTAGTTTCCAAGCCTGTCGCTCATCACTGTCAAAATATCTCAGCACATCGCGTTCAGCGCATAATACTCCACCTTCCAATGATTTCCTCAATGCCCAAGGTCATCGTCCTCTTCATAGTTCCCATAAGCATCTACCCATAAATCCTCAAATGACCCATAGCTCAAATCCTGATCTTCTCCGCAGGCGCTTAATACTTCTGAAGCCAGTTTACGAACCAGCTTCCACTCATGAGCACTGCGCAATCCGTGTTTGGTGTAATTAAAATCACGATCTTCTGCCGAGATCAACCGTAATACCGTATTGAGGTAAGGACTTGTTTTCCACAGAGGGTGATTTCTGTCCGCATGCATCTCTGCAGTGACCCCTGATCTCTCAAACCAAGTATCGATCCCTTCGCAACCGCCTGAATCAATATCATCAATCACATTGATGGTTTTCCGATACAATACCATCATACGATAAACATTATTTTTCTTGGCTGACTCATCCACAACTAAATTTTCCGGAATGGGCTCAAGAAATAAAATTTGCACTGCCGGCGCTGCAGCTAGCACCCGAATTATTTCAAAAATTTTCATCGCCCGCTTTCCTTTTCATTCTCCCAACCACACGCCAGCATCACTTGTTCACGCATCTCCTCCTTCATGTGAGGAAGCAATACCTTAGTCGTAAAATGCCCTTGAAAAACGCCACCCTCACAATACGACCAATCCGAAATGCGGTTCTCTTCCACCACCACTTCATCCCCCAGTTTGATGCCAGGAATGTTATTGGGATCATTCGCCAACAGCCCTTTTAATCCCCTCGCCTCCAGAGATAAATCAGAAACCCAAATGTGCTCATCGCCCAAATCAGTTGGAAAAGCGACTTTAACCGAAAATTCGGTTAACTCTTCTGAATGACCTTCCATAATGCGAAAAAAGCCAGGCAATGACTCCCTGGCTTTTTTCTTAGCGGCCAGCATCTCAGGATGATCATCAGGGAGCCCCACCAGATCTGAACGCCCTACAATCAACCACAGAATAAGACGGAATGGCAACAGTATTATATTGAACAAAAACTTCACAAGCTTGTTACACGTAAAGAGATTCACCTCCCCGCATCAATTGTCATCAGGATCGTCATAACCATACACATCCGCTTCGATCGGCGCGTCCACCGAGATGATTTTCTCCAGCTTCAATTCCGGGTACTCGACCACTACCTTTTGAAAAAACTGTTCCGTGTCTTCACTCTCGGCCAATAACTCCCGCAAGCGCTTTTCTTTCACAAAATCAATGTGGTCAAAAGTCATTTCAATATATTGACAGAACCCGTTCTTTTCAAAACGCGGGTGGTAGATGAAAAGACTGCATTCATACTTCGTCCAAACTCGAGCACTGATCTCGTCACTTTCTTCAAGACTCTCCGAGATCTCATTTTCGATATGTTGCAGATGTTCTCCGACCATATCAGAATACGCTAAAAGTAGATTTTTCTCCTTTGCGTGCTTTGACCAACGCTTCATATAATCCTCTATGCCATCTTGCCACAATGGCCGCCCGTTGGATTCGTAAGATTGCTGGATATCCTTGTTGATAGAATCTTGCAAGTAAGCGGTGAACTCCTCCTCTGGAACCGCGATCAACGAGGCGTCAGAAATCAATTGATTGAATTTTTCGTAAAGTTCGGCGGGTCGCGCATGAGCACACCCTTCGATGATTTTATTTGGCTTGATCGAATAAAGCTCACTCAAAGCATGATTGGTCATATTTAAGCTGATTCCGTCAACGGTCTCCGCGCAAAATTCAGCTATCACCTCTTGTGGCGTGTGATAAACCCCCGCAATCTGATCCCTAGCTTCGTTAGTGAGAATAAGCGTTTTCGTACCTCCCAAAATGGATTTATACACCTTAGCCTGTTTGAAGCCGAGTTCACCAAACTCCTCCACCAGTTTCTGAACCTCAGGCTCAGTGACCCATTTGGCATCAGGGTCTTCTTCCAACTCTACCCGAGTTAAGGATTCCCCTGCAAATTTTCCAATACGCTTCCACCACCACCGAATCAAAAAATAACCGAGCAACAACAGCGCCGCCACGACAATAAAAACAATACCAAGTATTTTGAGCAATAGACCCATGTTGACTATTTTAGAAGATTAAGATTAACTATATGAACTGGAGTTTTTAGCCATGCATAAGTTGTGTGTCCAGACTTTTTTCTAATTTCACCTATTCCCTACTAGCTACAATATTCAGCGGGCAGTGAAACAAGAGGGGCGTAGCTCCCAAGAATACCTAGTCCCTCACACGGCGATTCAACATCTTCGAAATCGTTGGGACAAACCGGCCACGCTCTGGAAATATTCATCACATTTTCTTCATCAACGTAATCGAGCTCACACAGCGACTTCTATCAACTCTTCATATCTCTCGAACAAGGTAATAAATTCACCATCAAAAGGGCGGTCATTAAGCAACATTTCGCCCCACTCCACCATCATAACATCATAGAAAATCGCTTCTTCAGTCCATTCATTAATCCCATATTCAGGCATAGGAGAAATCGGCATCGAGATCATCAAAGTTCTTCCTTCCTTAATCACCCATTCGGTTCTTGTTGGGGCTTCAGCAGTATTCTCATCAAATCTACCTTCTATATCAGGGTACCCCCACCTGGCTCTACCGTCAGGATACAACCACAATTCCTTCCTCTGCTCAACTTGCTCAACAGAAAGCGTCTTGATCGATCCTCCCGATAAAACACTGCGCCATTTGCCCGTCATTCGCTGATCACGTTCTTCCAGTTGTGTAGCTTCAAATCCCATCTCCCTATGCTCTAATTTTTAAATCCGTCGATTGAGTAAACTGACCTTTTTCTGGATTCTCCAGCGGAATTATAGTCATGTTGATTTTGCCATCTCCCGCTTTCACCGCGAAGGGAGCCTTCTCCAAATCACCCAAAGGGTTTACATGAATTGTCGCACGACTCTCTGCCTCCATATATTTTTTATAATACTTAGCAAAATCCCTCGTTAAATCAGGTTCTCCCACTCCTGCTGGAATACTATAATCCGGAAATTTTGCTAGCCAATATACCCCCTCTTGATCTTCACATTTCTCTAGATAAACCTCATTTCTTTCAAACTGTCCTTCCCCTTTTTTTCCAGATTTACAGCACGCCTTTCCAAGAGCTACTGCTTTTACCTCTACCAATCCTTCTTTCATTGCTTCCCCAGCCAACACTACCATAATTCCCACGCCTGCTCCCCCGGTGTTCTTGATCGATAGGCCAATTTGTAGCATATCACCAACAGCCACCACTCTTCCAGGGGTAAGCGTATCCCAGGTGAATGCGGGTAATCCGCTCAATTTTTCCTCGTAGGGTACTTGCTTTTTTGATCGGAAAAAAAGACGGTTTATTTCATACACATCTCCCACATCAGCCAAATCTCCGCAGTTCAAAAAAACAAGATCCTCGTTAAACCCCATAATTGAGCAATACTCCGATAAAACATCCTCTGCAAAAACGGTTTCCTGGTTTAGTGATTGAAGATCATTGATCAACTTTCCTGGCGACAGAAGCGTCTCCCATCCCCTGGCTTTAAACGCCTCTACCTCTCTTTCCTCATGGCTTCCATCAGTCACCTGCTCGAAGTAATTGGGGTTACTGTTGAAAAAATCAGCCCTTTCCCCTTTTTGATATAGGCCTGTCACAAACACATCACTGTCATGCACCAGCACAGGTACGGCGTAAACACTGCCGTGTTTTGTGATTCCCTTGGCCAAATCCTCTACCAGACTATAATCCTGGCTCTCCATATGCTCATCAAATACAGTAAGCCAGCCCCCGTTACGATCAAAAGCTACAATGACCGTTCTGTCGTCATCGCTCCCGTTTTCCACATAATCAAACTCCTTCGACAAATGCTCCTTAATTTTTGTGACTAGGAATTCTGCAGCCTCTTTTACCGGCTTTCCAGAAACCTTAACCTGAATATTTGTGATAAAAGAGCCCATATTTTGTCACAAAGAGCATCCCTGAAAAACTCTTGTTCTTCAATCCAAATCTCAATCTTCGTAGCACCCCTCACACAGCCTCCGCGTGGAATACCATACAAAATACATATTCCAGTATTCAAGATAACCACTCAGGTAATGCAGGAATTCTGAACAAGGCCTTGTCTGACAGGGCAGATTTACTGCCAAAGGTTAAATTCGGCTTATGCTTACCCGCGGGCAAGCGAATCGCTCGCCCTACAATAATCGTTATACATTGGAGTCCCTATTGTAGAGCGGCCGCTCCGGTTGCCTATTTCTCCCCCAGAGACTTTGCATCGCTCGATCACAATTTGATTAAGCCAAAATGAAGTGACTAATCATGGGCTGGAAAGCCCATGTTACAAAACTACGCCATTACCGACTTCGCCAGGGTCAAATTCGGCACGCTGCGTTCCCGCGCCGTGAGAATTTCCGGCTGGTCATCGGTGATCAAAACGGTGTGTTCAAAGTGGGCCGATAAAGAGCGGTCCGCGGTTTCCACCGTCCATTGATCGTCCAAAACGCGCACATCCGGCCCTCCGGCGTTCACCATCGGTTCGATCGCCAGGATCATGCCAGCGCGTAACCGCGGCCCTTTACCCATTGAGCTTTTGTCCCAATGATTGGGAACCTGTGGCTCTTCATGTAAATTTTTTCCCACCCCGTGGCCGACAAACTCCTTCACCACGGTAAAACTAAAAGTATCAATGCATTTTTCCACCGCCCCACACAACTGAGCCAGACGCACCCCGTCACGCGCTTGATCGATTGCCGCCTGCAAAGATTCTTCGGTAGCATACAGCAGACGCTCGACTTCAGGCTCCATCGCCCCCACTGGAATCGTTTTTGCGTTATCACCCACCCAGCCATCCTTGATGATGCCCACGTCCAGTTTGACAATATCGCCGTATTGGATCACCCGCTCTCCGCCGATGCCATGCACCACCTCTTCGTTCATCGAAATGCAGGTGTAACCGGGAAAACCGCGATAACCCAAAAAAGCACTCACACAACCACGCTCGGCGATGAACTGCGCGGCGGCCTCATCCACTTCGCCGGTTGTTACACCCGGTCGAATCTCCTTGGCGGTCAACTTCAGTACCTCGGCAGCGATCTCCCCTGCTCGACGCATGTAGTCCAGTTGGCGTCCTTTGCGAATCGGTATGGCACTCATTCCCCTGATCTCCTCCCTGACATTTCACCCGTTCACCTTAATTACCCAACATCAGCCTTTTGCCACTATTGAATAAGTCACCCCAACGATGACCAAAATCGCCACCACCAAATAAAGCCACACCATGCCGCTGCCTGAAGCTACGGCGGTTCCTGAATTGCGATCAAAACGTCCACGGATTTTTCCCTTACGCAGGAAGCCGTCATAATGGCGTTGAATCAAATGAGTCTCTATCTGGCGCATGATGTCCAACAACACGCCGACCAAAATTAGCAAACTGGTTCCACCGAAAAACTGCGCCGCTTGAAAAGGAACTCCCATCTGGCGACTCAACATGCTCGGCAATACCGCGATAATGGTGAGGAAGATCGCTCCAGCAAAAGTCAGGCGACTCATCGTGCGGTCAAGAAACTCAGCCGTAGGCTTGCCCGGACGCACACCCGGCAAATAACCGCCGTTGCGCTTGAGATCTTCCGCGATCTGATTGGGCTGGAACATGGTCGCCACCCAGAAGTATGAGAAAAAGAAAATCATCAGCGCTGACAAGGTGTAATACAACCAACCACTGCCACCGAGATTAGCCGCCAGTTTATTGGCCCATGCCGCATCAGGGAAAGCAAACATCAAAATCTGTGAAGGGAACAACAGGATGGCCTGGGCAAAAATGATCGGCATCACACCCGCGTAGTTGACCTTCAAAGGCATGTATTGAGTCTGGCCCCCATAAACCTTGCGCCCCACCACTCGTTTGGCGTAGTGCACACTGAGCCGTCGCTGCGCCTGGGTAATCGAGATCACTCCAGCGATCACAAAAAACAGAAAGGCAATCAAGGCCACCAACATCAGTGGTTTCATTGGATCCTCCGCAGCCCCCTCGACAAAAGTCACATAAACCTGACCCAAAGCCGCAGGCAAAGCGGAAATGATATTAGCCGTGATGATCAAGGAGATACCATTGCCGATACCGCGATCCGTTATCTGGTCACCCATCCACATCAGCAACAAGGTGCCTGCAGTGATCACGATAATCGTAACCAAAATAAAGGCCGTGCCTCCGTCCGGCACCAGTTCCCGCGTATCATTCTGATCAATAATCCCTCGCAGCAAAAAGTTCGACTGCGGGTTGATCAAAGATTTGGCCAGCATGTAACCCTGGAAAACACACAATATGATCGCGACATAACGCGTATACATACTGATTTTCTGACGTCCACCCTCTTCACGTGAGAGCTTGCCCAGGCTTGGCACTACTGCCGTCATCAACTGCATCATGATCGAAGCACTGATGTAGGGCATGATACCCAAAGCAAAAACCGCGCAGTTTTGCAAACCGCCGCCACTAAAAACATTCATCAAAGCTGCCATCGCAGCCACCCCTTGGCTTTCCCCCGCTTTTTCAACGCCTTCTTTCAACCAAGCTTGCAACACCGTTACATCAACTCCTGGAAGAGTGATCGACGCACCGAGCCGGATAATCACCAGCATCAACAGCGTAAACATAATACGCTGCCGCAGCTCGGGAATTTTAAAGGAGTTTGTAAATGCGGATATCATCTTGGTAACTTAGGTCAGAAGTCAAAAATACAGAATAGGCGCGAGCTTTTAAGAACCCTCGGTCCAAAGCTCATACGCCGTCAGCTCACGAATCACTAGGCCGAAACGATTTCGCCACCAGCTTTCTCGATTTTTTCACGTGCTGTAGCAGAAATCTTGTCTGCTTGCACTTTCAGCTTCTTCGACAAATCTCCGTCACCCAGAATTTTCACTCCGGTTTGCGTGCCTTTCACCAATCCCACCGCTCTCAGAGCCGCTTCGTCGACATTCGCACCAGCTTCGAAGAACACTTCCAAGTCAGACACATTCAGAATCGCATAAACTTCCTTATGCCGTCCGTTGGTGAATCCTTTTTTAGGCAAACGACGAGCGATAGGCATCTGCCCACCCTCGAAACCAGGCCGGATCGAAGCTCCCGAACGGGATTTCTGTCCTTTGTGACCTTTGCCAGATGTTTTGCCTTTACCAGAGCTTTCGCCACAGCCGAGACGCTTACGGCGATGTTTGGTGCCGTGTTTTGGTTTTAAATCGTTTAGTCGCATGATGGTCGAATTCCTCCAGCTTAATAGTTCAAATTTATCGCAATCAAACCGGCCTTACAGCGCGGCGTTTTCCTTAATCTTTTTCCCACGCAGTTTCCAGATCTGCTCTTTGGTGCGCAAAGACTGAAGCGCTTTCAAAGTCGCTTTGACGACATTGTTGTGATTGTTGGATCCCATCGATTTGGCCAATACATCCTTGATACCTGCCGCTTCCACCACCGCGCGAACTCCGCCACCGGCGATGATTCCCGTTCCCGGAGAAGCCGGACGAAGCATTACCCGACCGCCACCAAACTCACCAATCACCGCATGGGGGATGGTATTGCCTTTCAGCGCGACGGGCACCATTGATCTTTTAGAGATTTCGCTGCCTTTACGAATGCAATCCGCCACTTCGTTGGCTTTACCAAAACCGTAACCCACATTGCCTTTTTGATCACCACTGACCACCAATGCGCTGAAGCTGAAACGACGTCCACCTTTCACCACTTTAGCACAACGGTTGATGAAGACCACTTTCTCCATCAGTTCCTCTTCTTCGTCCTCCGTCTGGTATTGTTTGAGTTTTTCCTCTGCTTTTTTCAGCACTGCTGAAGCAGGTTTCTCGGCAGGATCCTTTTTTTCCTCCTTGGCCGCAGGCGCTGCTTCTTCGGCAGGCTTTTCCTCGGTTTTTTCCTCGGTTTTCGCCTCAGCTGCCGGAGCCTCTGCTGCTACTTCCTTCTCAGGAGTCACTTCAGCTTTCGCTTCAGGTTTTTGCTGTTCCGCAGTCTCAGCCACTTCAGCTTTGACCTCTTTTTCGGACTCTTCCGGTTTATTGGTATCGTTATCGCTCATTACCCTTATTAACTAAAATTAAAATCCCAAACCTGCCTCGCGTGCCGCGTCGGCCAAGGCTTTCACTTTGCCATGATAAATAAAACCACCGCGATCAAAAACCACTTCTTTGATTTTTGCTGCTTTAGCGCGTCCGGCGATTTCCTCGCCGACTTTGGTCGCCGAAGCCACACTCGCTCCAGCCACACCCACCGCTTTGTCGCGAGTCGAAACTGCAGCAAGCGTATTGCCCGCTGTGTCGTCGATCAATTGGGCGTAAACATTTTTATTGGAAAAATACACCGACAAACGAGGACGTTGTGCGGTTCCGGATATTTTTCGGCGAATGCGTTTGTGCATCCGGTTGCGCGCGTGATGGCGATTAAATTGGCTCATGATTGCTAAATGCTAAATTCTAACTGCTAAATTCTATGTGCAACTATTTTACTGCACGCTCTTACCTGCTTTACGACGCACGTGTTCACCAACATAACGCACCCCTTTGCCTTTATAAGGCTCTGGTGGATAATACGCACGCACATGAGCGGCAAACTGCCCCACCTGTTGTTTGTCGATGCCCTCAACTTTGATCTTGGTATTGTCAGCCACCGTCACGGTCAGCTCATCCGGAATCGGATGCTCCAGCGGGTGGGAAAAACCCAAACTCAAGTCCAAAAACTTGCCTTTCACGGCTGCACGAAAACCCACTCCCTGGATTTCCAGCTCCTTAACAAAGCCGGTCGAAACCCCCTCCATCATGTTCGCTACCAGACTGCGAGCGAGACCGTGCAAAGCACGCACCTTGCGATCCTCATTGGCGCGAACCAAGGTCACTTCGCCGTCTTTTTGCTCCAGTGAGATGCCCTCGGGCAGATCCCATTCAAGCTTTCCTTTCGGCCCTTCGACCACCACGTGAGATTCACTCACGGCGACCGTTACCTTCTCCGGCACACTGATCAATTTATTCCCTATTCGCGACATGACTGTTTGTGTTTGATATAAAATCGTTGCTGCTGGTAAGATCTACCAGACAAAAGCTATTACTTCTCCGCCGAGATTCTCTTTTTTCGCCTTATGACCGGCCATCAGCCCCTTGGAGGTGGAAAGAATCGAAATACCCATTCCGTTGAGAACTTTAGGAATCTCTCCCGCCGCCGAATATTGGCGCAAACCAGGTCGACTGACTCTCTTCAAATCGGTCAAAGCCGGAGTATTGTCAACATACTTTGGTTTCACCCGGATTTCAGGATACTTGCCATCGTTGTCGATTTCATAGCCCCAGATATATCCTTCTTCTTTCAGGATACGGGCGATGTCCGCTTTGATTTTTGAAAACGGTGCGTTGAATTCTTCTTTCTGCGCACGAGTCGCATTTTTAAACCGAGTCAAAAAATCGGCGATTGGGTCAGTGAGAACAGCCATAATACTTTCTAGTTAGCTTTTTAAATAAAGTGTCTGAGTTTGGATACCGACTACGATGCGCCGCCGGGTTTGCGGAAAGGCATTCCCAGCCCTGTCAGCAGCTCCTTGGCCGCTTCATCCGTAGTTGCAGAAGTAACGATAGTGATATCGAAACCGATGGTGCGTTTGACTTTGTCGAGTTCGATTTCCGGGAAAATCGTCTGGTCACTCACCCCGAGGGTGTAGTTGCCATTGCCATCAAAACTTTTGGTCGGCACACCGCGAAAGTCACGAATGGTCGGCATCGCCGCATTCAACAAACGATCGAGGAACTCCCACATGATTTTGCCGCGCAAAGTCACCCGGGCTCCAATGGTATCACCTGCCCGCAGTTTGAAGTTCGAAATACTATTTTTCGCTTTGGTCAAAACCGGACGCTGCCCCGTGATGATCGACATGTCGTTCACCACATCCTCAGCGGCTTGTTTGCGGTCATCCACATTACCAAACCCGCTATTGAGCACCACTTTCTGCACCTGTGGCACCTGGTGCACATTGCTGATGCTCAGCGTTTTTTTCAATTCGGGAGCGACTTCCTCGTTGTATTTTTTTAAAAGATTGGGCTGCATAATGCTTCTACCTCTGTTTACCTGAAATTCTTATCTACCAAGGCCGTTTATTTGCTCTCGGCATTGACCAGTTTGACATTCGAAATGTGAATCGGCCCCTCGCGTTCGATGATGCCTCCCTCGGGAAGATCCTCGCTCTTGCGCTCTGCCTTTTTGATCATACGAACGCCTTCGACCAGAACACGTCCCTTTTCGGGAAGCACCTGCAGCACTTTACCCTGGGAACCTTTGTGTTCGCCCGAAATCACTTCGACTTCGTCGTTCTTCTTAACGTGTGTTTTGATTTTTTTCCTGTTCATAGCACTTCTGGAGCTAGTGACACAATTTTCATGAAGTTCTGCTCACGCAATTCACGTGCAACAGGACCAAAAATACGAGTTCCCTGCGGGTTCTTGTCCTTATCAATGATGACGACAGCATTTTTGTCAAAACGCAGCACCGAACCATCGGCGCGACGAACCGGAGCCGCCGTGCGCACCACAACAGCGCGAACCACTTCCCCTTTTTTAATGCTAGCCGTGGGAGACGCTTCCCGAATATGTATAGTGATGACATCGCCGATGCCGGCACTCTTGGTGCGTTTGCCAATCACCCCAATCATCTTGGCAGCCTTGGCTCCGGTATTATCGGCCACTAGGACCCTGGATTCCATTTGAATCATCTCTCAATAACCTTTCGTTTAAAATTCTTAATTGCTTAAAATTTCTGCTTAGTGACTCAACACTTCCATCAATCGCCAGCATTTGCTTTTGCTGATTGGACGGGTTTCCATCACCTCTACTTTATCCCCCACTTTAGCTTCCTCTTTTTCATCGTGAGCGAACACGGTTGTCGAACGCTTGACGATTTTACCAAATTTCGGATGCGGTACCCGGCGCACCAACTCGACTTTGATCGTTTTGTGCATCTTATCCGAAACGACGACTCCTACGAGACTTCTTCGCGAATTGCGACTTTGGGTTTCCGTGCTTGCTGTATCACTCATGACTAGTAAAACTTTTTAACTGCTAACGAACGCTTTGTTATTACCGCGATTCGCTTCTCTCAAATTATCTTCTCTATATTGCTGCCTCTCGACCCCAACCTCTATTCTGCTGCTGCCACTTCTTTAGTCGCGGCCGCTGCTGCCAATCTGCGTTCTGAAAGAATTGTTTCAATTTTGGAGATCTCTCGGCGAATGGCTTTCAACCGTGAGGAATTCTCCAACTGTCCGGACTCCTGTTGCACCCGCAAATGCAGGGCTTCTTCCTTGACGTCCCGTCTCCGGGTTGCCAATTCTTCCACACTCAGTTCTCTCAGCTCTTTAATTTTTGTGTTCATCTTATTTCAAGACTGTTAAAATCATTGTTGGTTCTAAATACCTGCTCTGATTTTATTCCTTATCCAAATTTCCTTATCATCTGCCCACAAAGCGAGTTCTCACTCCCAATTTGTTAGCTGCCAATCGCATTGCCTCTTTGGCCAATGATTCCGGCACACCACCCACTTCAAACAACATCGTTCCAGGGCGAACCACGGCCACCCAATGTTCCGGAGAACCCTTACCTTTACCCATACGAGTTTCAGGTGGACGCTGCGTGATAGGTTTGTGAGGAAATACACGAATCCAAACTTTCCCCTTACGTTTAAGGTGACGATTGATCGCAACACGGCAGGCTTCGATCTGACGATTCGTGATCCACTCACGACCGAGAGACTGCAAGCCAAACTCGCCGAAGCTCACCTTCGTTCCACGCTGAGCATCACCGGCACGGCTGCCGCGCTGGCTCTTGCGATACTTCACTCTTTTGGGCATTAAAGGCATAATACTTTTCCTTCTTTTCTAAAATTTATCTAAATACTTTTCTCTGTTACAACAAGCTCAACGACTAGCGTCTTGCTCCCGGACCTCCTGGTCCGCCACCCGGACGACCACCTGGTCCACCTGGACGACCACCGCCACCCGGTCCGCCTGGACGGCCCGGTCCACCCGGACGACCTGGCCCACCCGGACGACCCCCTGGTCCACCCGGACGACCACCTCCACGGCGATCTGGACGATCAGGACGACCACCCGTTTGCTTTTTAGCATTGGTTTCGAGATCTTCCTTCTTGTTGATCCAGCATTTGATCCCAATGATTCCCCAAGTGGTGTTCGCTTCAGTGAAACCGTAATCAATCGGCACCCGCAGGGTGTGCAAAGGCACACTGCCTTTACGATACCACTCAGCACGGGCAATATCAGCACCACCCAGACGTCCGGCGCAGCGCAAACGAATGCCCTCGGCACCAAACTCCATAGCGGTCTGCAAAGCTCTTTTCATCGCACGGCGGAAAGCAATCCGGCGCTCCAGCTGCAAAGCCACTGACTCGGCAACCAACTGCGCATCCGTTTCCGGTTGCTTGATTTCCTGGATGTCCACTTTGACTTGCTTGCCTCCACACATTTTGGAAACTTCAGCTGTCATGCGTTCGATCTCAGATCCCTTACGTCCGATAACAAGACCGGGGCGGGAAGTGAAGAGCGTTACCCGCACACTGTTCCACGCACGCTCGATCATAATCTTCGACACAGCGGCAAAATGGAGTTTCTCCTTCAAGTAGCTGCGAATTTCCAGATCGCTGTGCAGGTAATCTGCAAATTGCCCTTTAGGTGCATACCATTTCGAACGCCAGTCTTTATTGACTGCGAGGCGAAATCCAATTGGATTGACTTTTTGTCCCATGATTCTTGTCTCTCGTTCTTAAATTAAAATTATTTCTTGTCACCGTCTTCGGCGACATCTTTCGCATCTTCTGCGGCAGGGGCGCTATCAGTAGCGCTTTCTGCGGAATTTTCCACAACAGTTTCTTCAACCGCTACTTCTTCTTCGGTCTCAACGACCTCTTCTTTGACTTCTTTTTTGGCTTTAGCCGCTGGTTTTTTAGCCGCCTTCTTCTTAGGAGCCGCTTTTTTGCGTTTCCGTTCAGAAGTTTCCTCCAAGAGAGCGATCATGTCAGCGTCTTCGGTCAATACGATATTGATCCGGCTAGTGCGCTTGCGGATGGGCGAAGCCGATCCACGAGCCCTTGGCATGAAGCGCTTCATCGTCGGGCCTTCACCCGCCGTCGCTTCCTTGATCACCAAGCTATCCACTGACAGCTCAAAATTATGTTCCGCATCCGCCACTGCTGCTTTCACGGTCTTTGCCACCAGGCGAGCTGCTTTTCTTGGCGTGAAAGCCAAGAGGTCCAGTGCTTGCGAGACCGGCAGGCCTTGAATTTCACGAGTGACATCACGCACTTTACGTGCTGAGATACGGGCTCCTTTGTATGTTGATCGAACGTCCATTAAATCCAATAGTATAAGTTCAAAGTTGTTGCGGTTTCGGCTGAATTCTGTCGCCAATTTTTACATCATCGTTTTCGCTGACTAATTCACTAAGCACAGCTCCACAGATCGAGTCGCGCACATCAACCACCATAGCCGTGCCTATCGGACGGTCGGTGCGCAAAATTTCCAAAGGCATTCCCACTCGAACGCCACCTTTTCTTCCTACATTCAAAACAATCAATCCGATTTCCGGATCCATACTCACCACCCGTGCACGTGATACGCTCACCGGTGCTTTTTTTACTTTAGGCAAAGTCAATCCCAGGGCCACATCACTGGCTCTCAATTCGGTCTCAACCAGCATCCTGCTGCTAGGGTCCGCCGTGCCCTGCGCGCTGGCTTGCAAATAACCCACCACCGATTCACTAAGAGTGATCAACTGTGAGGACAGTTTCTGATTTTGCTCGCGTTCCAGTTCGGTTGCTCTGACCGCCTTGAGCAAGCGCTGTTGTAACCCTTTAGGATCCACATTCAATACATCCACTCCGAGAGCTTCCATTTTGATCAGCAAATCCTGATAAGCGGCACGCTCTGTCCTAGCCTCGTTATTAGCGGCAGCCAAACTCTCAGCGAGAGCCTTGCGGGTTTCATCCAGAGCCGCAGCCCGGATTTTTTCCGCTGCCAATCGTTTCTGACTGACTTTCAAAGCAGTTTTTAATTCCTGAATCTCAATCGAAGCTTCCTGTGCTTCGAGCGAAGCTGACATCAGCAAGGAACCCGCCAGCAACAAACACAAAGCGGCAGTCACAACCACATTCACCGCGTTTGCGGTAGCCGTGGCGCGTTGGCGCATCGTATGGTTGATGGTTGTGTTCATACTATGATGTTCTTATCCAGTGCTCGTCTCAATTACAGTTTCGGATTGTGTCCACCGTGAGCGATAAATTTACGCGTCGCAGAGAACTCACCCAATTTGTGTCCGACCATGTTTTCCGTCACAAATACAGAAGGGAAATCCTTGCCATTGTGAACCAGAAAAGTGTGGCCGACAAAATCCGGAGTGATCAGCGAACGTCGTGACCAGGTTTTGATCGGACGTTTTCCGCCGCTCTCATTCATCGCATCGATTTTGCCCAGAAGTTTCTGGTCAACAAACGGTCCTTTTTTCAGTGATCTACCCATGATTTTTTAAGTGCTTTCGAAGTCTTTACGTTTCGATTTAAAATTATTCAGTGCTTAGTATCGGTTGCTAAATCAAGCTCAGCTCAATTAACGACGCCCACCTTTTTTCTTGCGTCTTTCGACAATAAATTTGTTGCTGGATTTATGTTTCTTACGGGTTTTCAGCCCTTTCACATGTCCCCAGGGACTCTTCAAGTGCTGGCGACCACCACCTGATTTTGATTTACCCTCACCACCACCATTTGGATGATCAACCGGGTTCATACACATACCGCGCACGGTAGGACGAATTCCCAGCCAGCGAGTTCTACCCGCTTTGGCGCTCACCACATTCATGTGCTCGTGGTTGCCCACCTCACCAATCGTGGCGTAACATTTCAAATTCACTTTACGCATCTCACCTGATGGCAATTTCAACACAGCGTATTTTTCATCTTTACTGGCCAAAGTCGCTGCCTGCCCAGCACTACGTGCCATCTGTCCACCGCGACCAGGAGTCAATTCGATATTGTGAACCAAGCTGGTCAATGGAACTTCAGAAAGCGGCATGGCGTTGCCGGGTTTCAAAGGGCTGCCCTCACCGGACTGCACCGATTGTCCCACTTCGAGACTTCGTGGAGCCAGGATGTAAGATCTCTGTCCGTCGGAATACTCGATCAAAGCGATACGCGAAGTGCGGTTCGGATCGTATTCGATTGCGATCACTTTAGCCACTTCGTCATGACGAGCGCGCTTGAAGTCGATCAAACGATATTTGCGTTTGTGACCACCACCACGGTGACGACAAGTGATGCGTCCACGGTTGTTGCGGCCACCCGATTTTTTCAACGGGCTGGTCAGGTTCTTCTCTGGCTTCGATTTTGTGATTTCCGCAAAATCGGGCAGCAGTTTGTAACGATTCGAAGGCGTTACTGGTCTAAATTTTTTCAACGGCATGACTTTTCCTTAATTTAAAAGTTGATCCTTAAATGATTTCGATCTCTTCACCTTCTTTGAGGCGAACAAATGCTTTTTTCCAACTCGCGGCGCGACCGTAATCAGCACGACGCTCACGTTTCTTTTTTCCCTGATAGTTAGCAGTGCGCACATCAATCACTGTTTTTTTAAACAGTTTCTGCACCGCCTCCTTGATCTCCAGCTTGTTAGCGCGAGGATCTACTTTGAACACATAAACATTATGCATATCGGAAAGCAGCGTTGCTTTTTCGCTCAGCTGAAGAGTCTTGATAACTTGAAATATATCTTTCATTGTGATCGTCCTAATTAAAATTCAATTTACGCTTCTTCGCTTGCAGCCTCTTTAGCTTCTTCTTTAGCAGAAGCGGCAGCCGCTTTTTCCCCGGCATCAGCACCCGTGCGGGTTGACAAGACACTCAAGGCGTCACCTACCACTATGATTTTGTCGAAATACAACAAATTCTCAGTGTTCACTTCCGCCGCGCTCATCAACAAAGTCTTCGCCACGTTGCGGCCAGAAAGAAATGTCGAGTCGGTGAAGTCCAGGCCGATGATCAAAGTTTTGCGGGCTTCCACCACACTGTTCACCGCTGCTACAAAACTCTTGGTTTTGCCATCCTTCACTTCAAACGAAGGAACGATAATAACATCTCCAGCGATAATCCGTTCACTGAGAGCTTTACGGAAAGCCAATCGTTTGGTCGATTTGTTGGTCTGCTTGGCATAACTCCTTGCACGAGGCCCAAAAACCACACCACCACCACGCCAGATCGGCGACGATGAACGTCCGGCACGAGCACGACCCGTTCCTTTTTGACGCCATGGTTTTTTATTGGTCGCTTTGACTTCGCCACGGGTTTTGGTATTAGCCGATCCACAACGTCGATTAGCACGCATCGCGGTGATCACTTCGTGAACCGCCTGGGTGCCCCGACGATCTACGATCACATCCACGTTGGATTTTTTAGCTGCTGCAACTGTTAGTACTGTTCCTGCCATGATATTTTTCCTTTTGCAGTTTACGCTTTGTCTGCACTGTCATCTTTAGACGGCGCATCACCTGCTTTTAAATTTTGTTCCGGTGCGGGATGTTTCACCGCTGGGCGGATCATCACATAACTTCCTTTTGAACCAGGGATCGCTCCGCTGATCAAAAGCACATTGTCCTCTTCGCGTTTAGCGACGATTTTCAGATTCTGAATCGTCTTACGGTATTGACCGTGACGACCAGGCATCTTTTTGTTCTTCCACACACGACCCGGCCAAGTGCCGGCTCCGATACCACCCGGACGGCGATGCATCATCGATCCGTGAGCGGCGGGAAGTCCACCAAAGTTGTAACGTTTAACCACACCTTGAAAGCCTTTACCTTTCGAAGTGCCGATCACGTCCACCCACTGATCTTCTTCGAACAGGTTAATGCCCGGATGATCCACTTCGGGAAGTGCCGCGTCGTCAGTCACACGAAACTCACGGATGCGCTTTTTAGGGTCGCCTCCATTTGCTTTGATGTGTCCGTTTTTTGCTTTAGTAAGGCGACTTTCTTTCTGCTCGTCAAAGCCTACTTGAATAGCCGAATAACCGTCTTTCTCCTGGGTTTTCTTCTGGAGAAACTGATTATCACTCACATCGATCACTGTTACAGCGACCGCTACACCGTCCTCGGTGTAAACGCGAGTCATTCCAATTTTTTTGCCTATCAATCCAATACTCATGGTTTCAGCGTGAAGTTTTTGACCTGGGGTCAATCAAACAATTAAAAGTTCCAAATTAAATCTTGATGGTGATATCCACCCCTGCTGGCAAGTTGAGTTTTTTCAACTCATCCACCGTTCTTGAAGTCGGCTCGATGATATTCAACAGCCGCTTGTGTGTTCTGATTTCAAATTGCTCCGCAGCTTTTTTGTTCACGTGCGGAGATTTGTTCACACTGAATTTTTCAATTCGTGTAGGCAACGGAATAGGTCCCGCTACTTTCGCACCAGTGCGTTTTGCCGTCTCCACAATATCGAGAGTCGATTTGTCGAGGATGCGGTGATCGTAGGCCCGGAGGCGTATTTTTATGCTTGTGTTTTGCATTTCGATACTGGTTATACAGTGTGTTTAAATTCTGTTCTTAAAAAATTCTATTGGGTGGGTTTCTGCCTTGGGGAGCGTTTCTATCCGCCGCCGCGCCGTTCCACTATTTCTTCTACTATCTTCTCCGGCACCTCGTCAAAATGAGAGGGTCTCATTGAAAAATCCGCTCGCCCACTTGAGAGGCTGCGCATATCCGTCGAGTAACCGAACATCTCCGCCAAAGGAGCCTCCACTCTCACGATGCTATGGTTGCCCTTAGCTTCGATCTCCTGGATTTTGCCACGACGTCGATTCAGATCCCCGATGATATCACCTTGATATTCATCTGGAGTGCTCACCTCTACAGCCATTATCGGTTCAAGCAAGATCCCTTTTGCATTTTTAAAGCCATCTTTCATCGCAAAGATGGTCGCCATCTTGAATGCCTGCTCATTGGAGTCCACATCATGACTCGAGCCATCGAGCAATTCAACGTGCACATCAACCATCGGATAACCCGCAGTCACCCCGTTGATCATGGAATCTTTGATTCCGTCATAACAGGCATTGATAAATTCTTTAGGAATACTTCCACCGACCACCTTGTTCTCGATCGTCAAACCCTCGCCCTGTTTATTCGGTGCCACGTTCAGCACCACATGGCCGTATTGACCCTTGCCACCGGACTGCTTGATCAATTTGCCCTCACCCTTAGCCGATGCGGTAATCGTCTCACGATAAGCGATCTGCGGTTTGCCCGAAGCGCTCTCCACTCCAAATTCACGTTTCATGCGCTCTTGCAACACTTCGAGGTGCAGCTCGCCCATTCCAGAAATAATGGTCTGTCCGGTCTCTTCATCCGAGTGCACGGTGAAAGTCGGATCCTCTTCTGACAAGCTCTTTAAAGCCAGGGCCATTTTATCCTGATCGAGAGTCGTGCGCGGCTCGACCGACATCGAAATCACCGGCTGAGGAAAAGCTGGAGGTTCCAGCATGATTTTAAAACTTTTGTCCGCCAGCGTATCACCGGTGCCCACCGTCTTGATACCCACGATTGCGGCGATATCCCCTGCATAACAGGTTCCGATATCCTTGTGTTCGTCCGATTGGATCTGGATCAAGCGACCCACTCGACTGGTTTTGCCAGTGCGCGGGTTGTAAACCTGATCCCCTTTGGAAATCGAGCCCGAATACACCCGGATAAAAACCAACTTGCCGACAAACTTGTCGCTCCACAATTTGAAAGCCAAAGCACAAAATTTGCCATTGTCGTTCGCCGCCGCTTCGACCACCACCGATTCATCATCAGGGTCCTGACCTTTGGCAGCCGGAATTTCCAGGGGACTGGGCAGGTAATCCACCACCGCATCGATCAAATACTGCACCCCTTTGTTCTTAAAAGCAGAACCTCCCGCAACCGGGATGATTTTGTTAGCGATCGTCGCCCGGCGCAAAGCCGCTTTGACATCCACCACGGTGATTTCCTCTTCGTCGAGAAATTTCATTCCCAACTCTTCATCAGCTTCGACCAACGCCGACATCAGCTCTTCGTGAGCCGTTTCCGCTACCAGCATCTGCTCCGCATCCAGATCAACCACTTCGTAAGTGGAACCCAGCAAGTCGTCATCGGAATAAATAACCCCCTTTTTATTGACCACATCAATCTGGCCAGTCAAATCTTCTTCACTGCCAATCGGAATCAAAACCGGAATCGCATTCGCGCCCAGCTTTTCACGCACATCCTGCACCGCCGCATTAAAATCAGCCGCCACGCGGTCCATCTTATTGATAAAAATGATTCGCGGCACCCCGTAAGTGTCCGCCTGACGCCACACCGTCTCCGACTGCGGCTGAACCCCAGCCACTCCACAAAAAACCACGATCACTCCGTCGAGCACCCGCAAAGAACGCTCCACCTCCGCAGTGAAATCCACATGCCCTGGAGTATCGATGATATTCACCCGCTGCTCCTGATCGGCAAACGCCTTATAAACACCCACCTCGGGAGTCTGCGTCCAGCGGCAACTGACCGCTGCCGAAGTGATGGTGATGCCACGCTCACGCTCCTGATCCATCCAATCCGTAGTGGCTGCTCCGTCATGCACTTCACCGATGCGATGAATCATTCCGGTGTAAAACAAAATCCGCTCCGTCAGGGTTGTTTTGCCTGCGTCGATATGCGCTGCGATGCCAATATTCCGCGTACGTTCCAGCGTCACTTCGCGATCAGGCGAATTCGGCGAAACGGAAACAGAATTGCTCACTTTTTTGGGCATATCCAGGGTTACAGCACTCACGGTTCAAAATCGATTTGTCACAATCGACACAAAGTTTTATCAGTCGTCAGGGTTACGTCTTCTTATTGCTAGCGTGGTTCTTAGCGCCCAGCGAACTTGTATTTCACCGGGCAGGCACTCAGGCCTAAATCAATCCTTAGCTTTAGCTATTGGCTCAGCTCTTTTACCAACGGAAATGAGAGAAAGCACGGTTGGCCTGCGCCATCTTATGCGTCTCGTCCTTTTTGCGGATCACTCCGCCCTGGTTGCTGCTAGCGTCCTTGATCTCATTGGCCAGCGCAGCGTGCATCGGCACCCCTTTGCGGCCGCGAGCGGCATTGACGATCCAGCGCATGGCCATCGCTTCCTGACGATCAGTCGCCACTTCGATTGGCACCTGGTAGGTAGCTCCACCAACACGGCGGCTTTTCACTTCCACACGAGGTTTGGCGTTTTCGATCGCACGGTTGACCACTTCCAATGGATCAACAGCTTCCGAACCTTCGTTCGCTTTGTCGATTGCCGCGTAAACGATTCTTTCAGCCAACGATTTCTTTCCAGAAACCATCACTTTAGAGATCATTTTAGCAACGAGAGTGCTCTCGTAACGAGGATCTGCTACCTCGACTTTTTTGATTGTTCTTCTTCTTCGTGACATAGGATAATATGTGTAAAACTATATTTTCGTATCGCGAGGAGACTGACGATTTATCATCGCCAAAACCTCCGCGTTACCCGGCTTTAGGCCGCTTGGCTCCATATTTGGAGCGAGATTGTTTCCGTCCATCGACGCCTAGGGTATCCAGAGCACCACGAACAACGTGATAACGAACACCGGGCAAATCCTTCACCCGGCCACCACGCACCAGCACAATTGAGTGCTCCTGCAGATTGTGACCTTCTCCACCAACGTAGGCGATGACTTCCTGACCATTGGTCAAACGCACCTTAGCCACTTTACGCAAAGCTGAGTTTGGTTTTTTCGGCGTGCGAGTGTAAACCTGCAAACAAACCCCGCGGCGTTGCGGGCAGTTAGCCAAAGCCGGAGACTTTGATTTCACCACTTTGTCTTTACGTCCAAAACGAACGAGCTGATTGATAGTAGGCATATTTGCTAGTGAGTAAAAATTATAAAAACAGGAACTTTCAGGTCTCCTGGACGCCCCTTTTTTTAGAGCGGGCTGGAATATAGTCAGAAAAGCCCACAGCGCAAGCCGTTTTCCCTATATTTTCACCCACCCCACGACAAAAAATATTATAAGCACGGATTTCGCTGGTTTTCACTGCAGCGAAGATGGGTTTAACCTCAAAACACCGAGCCGGCCACACCCCTTAGACACACCCACCGCCCTTAAGACTCCCCATCCCCCCTCCTGAATTCTAACTTCTGAATTCTAAATCCTAAATCCAACTCCTGTCAAAAAAGTAGCAGGAGAGGGTTTCGAACCCCCGACCAAGAGATTATGATTCTCCTGCTCTACCACTGAGCTACCCTGCCATTCTGAGAGGACTTATAATTGACTCGACTCCCGTAAAGTCAACCGCCAAAACTGAGGAATTTCAAATTCTACGTCACATACCAATACACCGCAAAAAAATGGCTTAAACTGCCAATCAACACAAAAACATGAAACAGCGCATGATTGAGCGGGATCCGATCCAAACTGAAAATCACTGCACCCACCGTGTAACTCACTCCGCCCGCCACCAACCAAAACACCCCCTCTGCTGGCAAAGCGGCAATCAAGGGTTTGATCGCAAATACAATCACCCAACCCATGAACACATACATCGCGGTCGAAATACGATTGAACCGTCCAGTGAAAAACAACTTGAGCATGACCCCGGTCACCGCCATCGCCCAACTGACCCCAAAAATCGTCCATCCCACCGCCCCCTTCAAAGTGATCAGACAAAAGGGCGTGTAAGTGCTGGCAATCAAAATATAAATCGCTGCATGATCCAATACCCGCAGCCTGTTTCTAAGCTCAGGCCGCTTCACCCCATGATACGCCGTCGAAGCCGCGTACAACAACACCATGCCCAGCCCGAATATACTGAAGCTCGCCACATGCCAGGCACTGCCGAACGATACGGCTCGAATCACCAGCAATACCAGTCCCACCACGCTCAAAAACAAACCCACGGCATGAGACCACACATTAAGCGCCTCCTCTCTCTTTGAATAAAGCCGTGCCTCGCCCACGCTTTGCATCTATTTCCTGAATACCCCCTCGATCTCCAGCTTCAGCGGTTGGCGGCAGATATCCGCCTGAATAAATACCGTCTGTGCCAGCACCTCTGCGCCCACCACCGCCGCAAGACGCTCACGGAGCTCGGCGTAATCCTCCACATCACGCACATACACCCGCAACTGCGGCGAATAGTCAGCCATTTTATCCCAGCCACCCGCAAAGCCCATCTGCTGCATCGCCACGCGGATATTTTCCATCGTTTCAGAAAATTGCTTTTCCAAATCGCCCTGCCCCACCGTTTCACTGCCACAGATGCTCGAAGTGCCTGACAAATAACCCAACTCACCCCGCTCACAACTCACCACCGATGCACGCGCAAAACTCGGTGACCGTGGACCGAACTCGCTCGGATATTGATACGCCGGGGTCTGACGAGGGTTTTCAAAATACTCCACCGGTTGATCTCCGGCCAGAAACATCAAAGCCAATCGGGGAACGCTCTCTTGCAATCCCACCGCCGTTGCCGCCGGCAAACGCACATCCATTTTTGTTTCGCCATAAACAGAAGCAAAAGCCTTCCACCGCCCCGCGTTAAAAGAGCGATAAACCTCCTGCCCCAACGATTCGTCATTAATGTGTGGGACAAAATTCCACAAGCGCTGCAGGCTCAAACCGCGGGTATGCGCTAATAATTCATCATAGAGTTGCTCACTGACCGACTCGATCTCTTCCATTCCGCACTCGACCACCGCGATCCCCGCCATACACCCTCCGCTGCGCAAAAAAGAAAAGTTGTTGCCCACCTCCTGCTCCGCCCACTCGCATTCAAACAGCACTTCATCCACCGGGCCACCCAAATGAGCCGCCGCCAGATTCAACTGCAAACCCATTTCATCGGCCACGCACACCGTCTCCGCTTCTCCGAAGCGAATTCTGATGTTTTCCAAACCGGCTGTCACATTCATTGCTAAAAAATTACATCAATATTACAGGAAAAAGAAGGATGAAATCAAAGCCCTCAAACAATTACAAGCCTATTTTCCTAATCTCTCCTCTGATGCCACTTGCAGCGGCATTTTATTTTGCCCATCTTCTCCGGCGGCAAATTTAACCAACAAAAAACGCCGTCCGATAAAAGACGACGCTGCGGCAAAGATTATTCACCTTAAAACAGAGAAGGCTTACGCCTCATCCCTTTTATTGTGCTGATCCAAAGTAAATCTCACACGATTGCGAGCGCGTTTGGCATTGGCACGTGCTTTGCGCTTGGTGCGCTGGGTTGGAGTCTCGAAAGAACGCAAACGGCGAATCTCCTCAAGGATGCCCTCGTTTTCGAGTTTGTTCTTCAAACGCTTGAGAGCACGATCAACCGGTTCTCCTTTTTTTACACTTACTTCAGCCATGATTTATTAAACAATTAGTGAAACCTTCAAAATTTTTCCAACTCCCATCAACCCTGCTCAGGGCAAACGGTCAAGCGGGCGGCAATTCTAGCCACGATCCCCAACAAAGTCAATTCGCCAGCGCAAATTTCTTTTTCTCAAACATTTTCCCTCAAAAAAGTCTCTCAAAAACCTCTTCCACCACGACCTAGGCCTCGATCACCTGGCTCTCGGGGCTGATCTTCTCCTGCTCGGAGTCCAGCACCTCGCGGCGCAGGTTGGTATTGGTCTTACGCACCCACCACAACACGATCGGCGAAGCAACAAAGATCGATGAATAGGTTCCGACGATCACTCCGGCGATCAGGGTGAACGCAAAGTTATTAAGCGACGGACCACCAAAAATATACAAGGTCAGCAGGGTCAGCATCGTCGTCAAACTGGTCAACAAGGTCCGTGACAAGGTTGCATTAAGCGAGAAGTTCATAATATCCTTCACGTCACCACGCTTGGTTTTCAAACCCTCCCGCACCCGGTCAAAGACCACAATCGAGTCATTGATCGAATACCCGGCAATAGTCAAAAATGCCCCCACCGTGATCAAGGAAACCTCCAGTCCGGACACTGTCACCAAGCCCAGCACAATGATCAAATCATGCACCAGCGCCACCAAGGCACCCAAGGCAAAGGCAAACTCAAAACGAATTGTCACATAGAGCAAAATCGCAACCATACCAAATCCCAAAGCCATCAGTGAGGTCTTCAGCATTTCCGAGCCCACCAGGGAACCCACCGACTCCACCTCGATCTCCGAAACATCCATCTCCAGGTCCTTTTGCAAAGACTCTTTGATCTGCTCTCCAGTGCCGTGCACACTGCGAATAGTGAGGAATTCTCCACCGCCACCCATGGCGTGCTGTTTCTGCACATAAAAACCCTTGAAATCAGCTGCCAACAAAGTCTGCTCGATTTTTTCCGTAGTGACATCACCCGGCGAATGAATCGTCAGCAAGTCTCCACCTTTCAGATCCACTCCGCGCGGATCTTTAGTTGGAGTGATCAGTAAAGACAGAACCACCAATACGGCCGAAGCCGTCAAAGCCACCCGACGTTTGCTCAGGAAATCGAACTGCCGCTTAGGCGCGATATTGGCAAAGCTCAGCTTTTTGACCAAACCACCTTTTTCCTTCACCAACCAGGAAAAACAAACCCTGGTCACCAGCAGAGCCGAGAACAATGAAGCCAGAATCCCCAGAATCAAAGTGATCGCAAAACCCTTCACCGTTCCAGTCGCCACCATATACAAAATACTCGCAGTGATCAAAGTAGTGATATTAGCGTCGATAATCGCCGAGAGCGCTTTGGCGTAGGCCGTCTTGATCGCATTCGGCAAGGATTTTCCTCCAGACATTTCCTCACGCAGGCGCTCGTAAATCAACACATTGGCGTCGATCGCGATACCGATGGTCAAAATGATACCCGCAATACCCGGCAGGGTCAGGGTGAACTTGAACAAGGCCATCGATCCAAAGATGATCGCGATGTTGATCAACATTCCTAGAATCGCCAGAATGCCTGCCACCCGGTAGTAAACAAGAATGAACAACAAAGTCAGCGCCAGACCCGCAATACCAGCAGTGATGCCCTGCTTCACCGTCGCAGCACCCATCGTAGGTGAAATAAAGCTAACCGATTCCTTGGTCAAGGGCTCCTTCAAAGGATTGGCCATCGCAGCCGCCAAGGACATCGCTTCCAGCTGGGTGAAATCCCCACTGATCCGGCAGTTGCCTCCCCAGATCGGGCCGTTATTGAATGCTGGATAGGAAATCACTTCCCCATCCAAAATGATCGCCATCTGACGATTCGGATTCGCCGCTGAAAGTTCGCCGAATTGCTGTGCCCCCGCCGTATCAAAAGTGATGCTGATGCCCCAGCCTTGTTGGTCGAAACTCGCATAAGCCTTGGTCACGGAATCTCCCGACATGTCAGCTTTGAGCTTCATCAGCACATAATCAGGCCCGGGTTGCGCCTCCTTTTTATCCTTATCCGCCCCTTCAAGCTCTTCACCCTTCTCCCCATCAGCTGCAGGTTTATCCTCATCTCCCGCTTTTTTCACCCTCAAAGCCTTGTAACCAGGGACAATCTGCGTGCCCTTATCCACCGCATTTCCCAAAACAAAAGCATTTCCCGGGATACGATCATCCTGTGGGGTGGGAATGATGGAAAATTCCAGTTTGGCCGCTTGAGTCACCGCCTTGACGAAGTCGTCAGCGTCTTCCTCCCCAATCGAAGGCATTTGCAGGAAAATACGATCCGTCCCTTGAGGTGCAAGAATCAGCTCTTTAGCCCCCAATTTATTCAAACGTCTTTCCAGCACCCCGATCACCGTCTCCTGGGTTTCACGCGTGATCGGCATATCCGGATTGCTCTGCTGAATGCGCAGATTCACCGCGATCCCCCCCTTCAACTCGATCCCCTGCTCAATACCGAGCTTTTCATAAAAATAAATACTGGCCGCCGTCACCCCAATCGCCAACATCGTGCCGATCCGCCTTTTGATCGTCGCCGATTCAGTGCCAAAATACCACGCAAACGCAAATAACACTGCGATGCCCATGAGAAAAATAAGTCCAGCTGCCATGATCTAATTAATTGAAATATTATAAACGTAAAATTTGCCCGACCCATTCCAGTCAAGCGCGAGGGATTCCGAAGCCCCTTATTTATCTGATGATTTTTTCTCCTCGACGATTTCCGCCTCCACTTCCGTGGCCTTGCCGCCCTTGCCTTTATCTTTACTGAAAACCTGCGTCACAGAAGCTTTTTCAAATTTGATCTTAACCCCGTCCTGTACCTTCACCGTCACCGTGCGGTCACTTTTATTCGATACGATGCCGTGAATCCCTCCTGCGGTGATGACTTCATCACCAATTTTGAGCTCATCGACCATCTTCGCCTGTTCCTTCTGCTTCTTCTGCTGCGGACGGATCATGACAAAATACATCATCACCAAAAGCAGCACCATCGGGATCATCATGCCGCCCATCGGGTTAATCGACGGCGCCGCATCAGCGGCAAGTATTGTGTAAAATTGTGTGTTCATTCGGAATTCTGTTTCACTCCCCACGGTAGCGACGAATAAAGTCGTCCTTGAAAGTGCTGAAAGAGCCGACTTCGATAGCACATCTGACCTCTTTCATCAAGTTGAGATAAAAATGAAGATTGTGTAAACTCAATAAACGCAGACCCAAAATCTCGTCACTCTTGATCAAATGCCGCAAATAACCACGGCTGAACCCCTGGCACAAAGGATGGGTATCCTCTGAAATCGGCCGTGAATCTTTCTCGAATTTTTTATTTTTGATGTTCAAGGTACCGTCCCGGGTATAAACCGTTCCATTCCTCGCCACCCGCGTCGGCAGCACACAGTCAAACATGTCCACGCCCCGTGAGATCAGCTCCAGCAGCTGATCCGGCTGTCCCATGCCCATCGCATATCGAGCCTTGTCCTGCGGCAAAATAGGCACCGCGACATCCACCGCCGAATACAATTCCCCGTTCGGTTCCCCCACACTCAGTCCACCCACCGCATAACCATCAAAGTCCAAATCAACCAAATCTCGCGCCGCTTTTTCCCGCAGATCCGGATAAGTCGATCCCTGCACAATGCCAAAATAATTTTGCCCCTCGCGACGATTTTTTTCTATCCAGTCCCGCGAACGCCGCGCCCAATCCGTAGTGATGCGCAAACTATTCTCCGCATAATCCCGCTCACAGGGGTAAGGCGGACATTCATCCAGCAGCATCGCGATGTCCGATCCAATCGTCGATTGGATCTCCAATGCCGATTCCGGGCTCAAGAAAAGCTTCGCCCCGTCAAGGTGACTCTGAAATGCCACCCCCTCGTCGGTGATCTTACGCAGCTTGGCCAAAGAAAACACCTGATAGCCGCCCGAATCCGTCAGAATCGGTCCGTCCCAGTTCATGAAATTGTGCAAACCCCCGAATTCCCCGATCACCTCCATTCCCGGCCGAATGAACAAATGGTAAGTATTGCCCAGAATAATGCTCGCCTCCAGCTCATGCAACTCCGCCGGGCTCACCGTCTTCACCGTGCCCCGAGTCCCCACCGGCATGAAATCCGGCGTCTCCACCACCCCATGCGCCAAATTTAAGCGCCCCCGCCGGGCCGCCGTTTTATCATCCGTCTTGATCAACTCAAACATACCTCGCAGAGCTTAGCCACAAAGCCCACCAACGAAAGCGCTAAAATCACGCAATAAAAAATCTGGTCAGGGGTCTGACCCTTTCCGGACCCTTGAAGAAATGAAGGAGGCAAACAATTACATCAATCAAGTCATCCAGAGAGCAACCCACCACACGCAAAGATTTATCCGCTGGCTGCCGCCACCAAGTATACAAACGTCTTCCCTGGAGTGAATCTCTGGGCTTACTGGCTATCTACTGGGGAGAAAAGTCAACCTAGTTTTCCACACCCATCTACCTGGGAGACCCTTCTTATTGGGATAGATAGCGCTGGCGCCACTCGGAACGGGGAAGTTTTCCGCGTGCGTTGGGGGTCAGATCGGAACAAAACCACCAGTGCCTGGGCATTTCAAAATTTTCCAGATAGTGGGCAAGACTGGATTTGATCTGAGCGGGTTGTCCCGGCGACTTCGTTGCCGATACGCAGGCGACCACTTCTTCGACTCGTTCGGGATCCTTGCTAGGCACACCGAATACCAAACAATAGTCTAAACTAGGATTCGCCTTCAAAATGGCTGCTTCAATTTTTCCAGGAGCCACTTTGCGACCAGCTACGTTGATCGTATCCGAGTGACGGTCATGCAGCAACAGCTCTCCGCCCGGGCTTTTGATCTCCGCGCGGTCGGCGGTCACAAATTGACGGCTCTGCAATGGCCCTCCCCCTACTGACGGCGGCCAATAAGATTCTCCAACGGCTTCACTGCTGACGACCAAACAGCCGTCTTCACTGCGAATCTGTAAGTCCACACGATCCATAGCCGTGCCCACGCATGCCCGGTCACTACGTGGGCTATCACTGCGGTCGTAAGCTATGCCACCACATTCACTCGACCCATAAAAATTATGCACCTTGAGCCCCACTTCTTCATACAAGCGCTTTTCAAGCT
Source organism: Verrucomicrobiota bacterium (assembly GCA_045046875.1). Lineage (GTDB taxonomy): Bacteria > Verrucomicrobiota > Verrucomicrobiia > Verrucomicrobiales > DEV007 > JAADHD01. The sequence goes on from JASFYY010000020.1 coordinate 57,481, forward strand.
CCAGGGACAACGGCGCTCCTGCCGAAATAGCCAGCTTCACGTCTGCGCCCTTAAGTGCACCGGCCTGCAGCCAGACTCGCCACATCGCGGGAACCGCGGGCAATGTACACGGACTTTTTATTTCTGAAAAAATCGCCGCCATCCTAGCCGGCAATGGATCTCCCGACCAAATCAAGGGGATTCCATGTAACAGCAAGGGGATGACCAAATTGGAAAAACCATACGAGTGCGCCATTGAGATCACTCCTAGGTTCGGCCAACCGGTTCGCAATCCCATCGTAGTGACAATATTCGCCGCGTCAGCGGCCAATTGATCAGCAGTAAAAAGAATCAACTTAGGCTGCGCGGTGCTGCCTGATGTCATTTTCACATGCACGATCTGCTCCGCTACATCCTCAAATTGAGCGGCATCCGGCGGATCTCCCTCCACCGGACAAAACAAACAGCCATCACGCCAGGCTCGTAGAGTTTCAAATATCAAATCAACCGTCCACGCGTTAGCAGACATCACTTCTTGAGCTTTCGCCGATGGCAACCTTTCCACTTCCTGCTGCAACTGACCAAATGTCCACGCGCGACCGGATTTCCAGTCGAGCAGTGCTTGCTCTTCCGAAAATTGATCCGCAATACTCTGCCAGCTCTGGTATAAATTCATCTGTAATGAAAAACTGTTTCTGTATGAGCCAGAAACTGCTACAGCTTTATTGCCATGCCGACGAGAAACGGTCAACTCCATAGAAATCAATCAAACAACCGCGTTGTGATCAGCGGCGCTGGCATCGTCACGTCAATGGGGTTGGGCTGGAAAAATAGCGCTGAGGGGTTCCGGGCGGGCAAACAAGCTTTCCGCGATATCACCTTATTCGATACCACCAGACAAAGAGTTCATCAAGCTGGCGAAGTGATACTGCCCGACTGCTTGCCCTCCACTCGTTTAAAAAAACGCCAACTAGCCCGTATCGACCGGGCATCGCAGCTGCTCATCCACGCCACGGCCGAGGCTCTCAAACAATGTGCTTGGAACGATGACGATTTGCACGAAGACATCGCCATCGCACTCGGCAGTTCGGCTGGAGCGATGTTTTGTGGAGAAAAATTCACCCAAACAGCCCTGCAACAACCCAACCAACGAGTTGGCCAGGCCTCCCGCATTCACCTCTATCAAACCCAACACCAAGCCCGCACCCTGGAAGACGCTTTCGGGATCCAAGGGCCGGTCAGCATCATTTCCAACGCCTGTGCTTCCGGAGCCAACGCCATTGGGCACGCTTTTCGTTTACTCAAATATGGCCACCACCAAAGGGCCATCGCCGGTGGCTATGACGCTTTGAGCCAACTGGTTTTCGCCGGCTTTGATTCCCTCCAGGCACTCACCACGACCCTGCCTCCACGACCCTTCGATGCCGACCGCGACGGACTCGCTCTCGGCGAAGGCGCCGCCGTGCTGATGCTGGAAACACTCGACTCTGCGCGACAACGTGGCGCTGAAATTTTGGCCGAAATTGCCGGCTACGGCGCAGCCACGGACATCCATCACCTCGCCCAACCCCACCCGGAGGGAGACGCCGCACTCTCCTCGATGAATGATGCCTGCCACGAAGCGCAACTCAATCCGCAGGAGATCCAATACATCAACTCCCACGGAACCGGCACACCAAAAAATGATGTCGCCGAGGGCCGTGCCATCCAACGTTGGGCGGGGGCTCATACCCAACAGGTCTGCGTCAGCTCGACTAAAGCCTCCATCGGCCATTTGCTCGGCGGTGCCGGCGCGGTCGAAACCGTAATCTCACTGATGGCCCTGCAAGGTCAATGGTTACCTCCCACCACCACCATCAATAAGCTTGATCCAGTTTGCACTTTCGACCTGGTAAGAGAAGCGCGTGATGCACGGATCGATGCCGTGCTGAGCAATTCCTTTGGTTTTGGCGGCGCCAATGCCACTTTGATTTTGAAAAAATTTGCTTGAACCATGCCCTCTCCTTCAACCCAACACCCAATGACAATCAGAGGCATCGGTGCGGTTTCTCCGGCAGGTTGGTCGGCAGGCGAGCTAGTGACAGCCACTTTGACTAACAAAATTCTTGCTCACGAAGAACTCGCCAGAGAAGGCTGCCAACACACTTGTAAAATCCGGCGAGTTCCCAAACCCCAACAAAAACTGCCCTTTGCCCGCCACCCGCGCCTGCGTCGCGCTAGCGCGATCTCACGATACGTGGCCGCAGCTGGACTCGAAGCTCTCGGCGATACCCGTGCCACTGCTGTGAGTCAAGGCGAACTCCGACTCGGCATCATCGTGGTATTTGCCACCGGCTGCGTGACTTACACCCGGCGCTTTTTCGAAGAAATGCTCGAGGACCCGGCACTTGCCAGTCCCATCCTATTTCCAGAAACTGTTTTCAACGCACCCGCGTCCCACCTATCCGCCATCCTGGGATCCACCGGAATCAGCTACACCTTGCTTGCGGATTCTGCCGGATTTTTATCCGGTTTGCAACTTGCCCGGGACTGGCTTTTCACTGATCAATGTGACGGTTGCCTGGTAATCGGCGCAGAAGAAATCGACTGGCTCATCAGTGAAGCGGTTCATTTATTTTCACGCGAGGCCATCCTCGCCGAGGGCGCAGGCGCGCTCTACCTCGAAAGATCCGAATCGCTCACCTCTTCACCGATACCCGAAGTCCAACTTTCCCAACTCACCCCGCCGCTTCTATACACCAATCAACAGGATAAAAAATCCGCTGCTGCTAAAATGTGCAGCTTGCTTGAAATTGATCCCTCGCAAGAAAAACAATGCCTACTGGTAGATGGCCTGCAGGGAGTCCGAGCCAGCGATAAAATCGAAGCGAGCACTTGGCACCATTGGCAAGGACAACGACTGTCACCGCGCCGCCTGGTAGGCGATGCCTTGGGCGCATCTGTAGCCTGGCAATGCATCAACGCGACCTCCCTACTTAACGACTCTTACCACGACTGCACATCAGCAGTTGTCAGCGCCATCGGGCTCAATCAACAAAGCCAGGGCGCGATATTTTCACCCTACTCACTAACATGAAAACTATCCTTATCACCGGAGCCAACGGAGCTCTGGGTCAGGCCATCGCCCGGGAATTTCTCGAAGG
>JASFYY010000021.1:0-10706 GCA_045046875.1 Verrucomicrobiota bacterium
ATTACAAGAATCCACCTTGTTTGTAATCCCCCCCAACATCTACGCCTCCCTCTATTATTCGTGCCCATTCGTGTGAATTGGTGGTTCTCCCTCCAACAAAACACCAAAAACTCAAACTCCGTGGTTGAAATTGTTTAAGAAATCTTAAATGATAGGCTACTGAGGGTGAACCCCTTGAGACACCATGGCTAAAAGAGAAGCGGGCAGCTACACCGAAGACGACATCAAATCCCTCGACTGGCGGGAACACATCCGCCTGCGTCCAGGCATGTACATCGGCAAACTCGGCGACGGTTCATCCAATGACGACGGGCTCTACATTTTGCTCAAGGAGGTGATCGACAACTCGATCGATGAGTTTGTGATGGGTTTTGGCAAATTGATCGAAATCGAGATTGATGAAACCTTTGTCCGTGTGCGCGACCACGGCCGTGGCATCCCACTCGGCAAGCTGATGGATTGTGCGGCCAAGATCAATACCGGAGCCAAATACGACTCCGAAGCTTTCAAAAAATCGGTCGGGCTGAATGGGGTCGGAATCAAAGCGGTCAACGCGCTGTCCCATTTTTTCGAAATCCAATCGGTGCGCGAAAACAAAACCAAAGCGATCGAGTTCTCGCGAGGAGAAGTCACCGACGAGGTCAAAAACGCACGCAAGACCTCCGAAGACAACGGCACCTCGATCTGTTTCGACGCCGATACGGAGATCTTCGGCGAGTTCAAATGGAACCTCGCTTTTGTCGAGCAGATGCTGCGCAACTACGCTTATCTGAACACTGGTCTGACGCTCAGTCTCAACGGCAAAAAATTCAAATCCAAAAACGGGCTGCTCGATTTGCTCACCGAAAACCTCGGTGGTCAAGAGCTGCTCTACCCCATCGCTCACATGGCAGATCACGACATCGAGGTCGCCATCACCCACACCGAGCAGAGCGGCGAAGAATATTACGCTTTTATCAATGGTCAGCATACCACCATGGGCGGCACCCACCTCGCCGCTTTACGCGAAGGCATCGTCGCCACTATTCGCACCCACTTCAAAAAACAATACGAAGCCGCTGACATCCGTAACGGCATCGTCGCTGCGATCAGTATCAAGGTTGAGGATCCGATTTTTGAATCGCAGACCAAAACCAAACTCGGCTCGACGCTGATGGCTCCCAACGGCGAGTCCATCAGGGCCTTTGTCAGCAACTTCCTCGGCCAACACCTCGACAACCACCTGCACCGTAACCGCGATGTGGGTAAGGCTCTGGTGGAAAAGATCACCCGCTCCGAACGTGAGCGCAAAGAGCTCAAGGGGATCAAAAAACTATCCCGCGACCGCGCCCGGGCCTCCAAGGTCCACAACAAAAAGCTGCGTGACTGCCGCGCTCACCTCAACACCCGTCACAAAAAACGCGAGGCCAGCACGCTGTTCATCACTGAGGGTGATTCGGCCAGTGGTTCGATCACCAAAGCGCGTGACGTGGAAACTCAAGCGGTGTTCAGTTTACGAGGTAAACCCAAGAACACTTTTGAGCTCAGCCGTAAAATCGTTTACGAAAACGAAGAGTTTAATCTTTTGCAAGCCGCGCTGGACATCGAGAACAACATGGACAACCTGCGCTATAACAAGGTTGTCATAGCAACCGATGCCGATGTGGACGGCATGCACATCCGCCTGTTGTTATTAACTTTTTTCCTTCAGTTTTTCCCCGACCTGATTCGCGACGAGCACGTTTACATCCTGCAAACTCCACTGTTCCGGGTGCGCAACAAAAAGGAAACACGTTATTGTTATTCGGACGAAGAACGGCACGCCGCGATCAAAGCACTCAAACCCAATCCCGAGATCACCCGATTCAAAGGACTGGGAGAGATCTCACCCGATGAGTTCAAAGACTTCATCGGCAAAACCATGCGTCTGGAGCCGGTCATCATGCCGCCTTCACCGCGTGCGGTTGATGACTTGCTCTCTTTTTACATGGGAAAAAACACTCCCGAACGGCAGCAATACATCATCAAAAACCTGCGGGTGGAAACCGACATCATTGACGATGACAATCCTGACACAAACACGGTCGACCAAAGCGCGGACAGTGCCGCTTAACTTGTTTTTATATTTTTCTGACCTTCTAAATCATGGCCGACGGAAACACACCTGTGAATACCAGCATCTCAATGAAGGGGATGTACTCCGACTGGTTCCTCGACTACGCCAGTTACGTCATCCTCGAACGTGCGGTGCCGCACATCGATGACGGCCTGAAACCGGTGCAACGACGCATCCTGCATTCTTTTAAAGAAAAGGACGATGGACGTTTTAACAAAGTGGCCAACATCGTCGGCCACACCATGCAGTACCACCCGCACGGCGACGCCTCGATCGGTGCGGCCATTGTCAATCTCGGACAAAAAGACCTGCTGATCGAAACCCAGGGAAACTGGGGCAACTTGTTAACAGGCGACAACGCCGCCGCGCCCCGTTACATCGAAGCGCGTTTGTCAAAATTCGCCAACGACGTATTGTTCAATCCCAAAACCACCACTTGGGCATCATCCTATGACGGACGCAACAAAGAGCCCGTCGCCCTACCCTCTAAGTTTCCACTGACACTAGCTCAAGGCGTGGACGGCATCGCGGTTGGCCTGGCCTGCAAATTCCTGCCGCACAATTTCATCGAGCTGATCGATGCCTGTATTTGCTCGTTGAAAAAAGAGCATTTCGAACTCTTCCCCGACTTTCCGCAAGGCGGCATCGCCGATCCCTCCGACTACAACGACGGGCTGCGCGGCGGCAAGGTACGGGTGCGGGCACGCATCACCGCCACCCGACGCAAACAACTGACCATCACCGAACTGCCCTACGGCACCACCACCGTCAGCCTGACTGACTCGATTCTCAAAGCCAACGATCAAGGCAAAGTCAAGATCTCCAAGATCGAAGACAACACCGCGGATCGGGTCGAGATTCATATCTACCTGCCGCCGGGTGTCGATGCCGATCAGACCATCCAGGCTCTCTACGCTTTCAGTGATTGCGAAATCTCGCTCTCGCCCAACTCCTGCGTGATCGAGGACAACAAACCCAAGTTCCTCACCGTCACCGAGATCCTGCAGCGCTCAGCCAAACGCGCACGCAACCTGCTGAAAATGGAGTTGGAGATCCGCCTCGCAGAACTCGAGGAAAAATGGCACTTCTCCAGCCTTGAAAAAATCTTCATCGAAAACCGCATCTATCGCCGCATCGAGGAATGCGAAACCTGGGAAGCCGTGATGGAGGAAATCTGGGAAGGACTGAAACCTTTCCTCAAACTTTTCAGACGCGAAGTCACCGACGAGGACGTCGCGCGTCTGACCGAGATCAAAATCAAACGTATTTCCAAATACGATGCCTTCAAGGCCGACGAGCAAATTCGCAACATCGAAACGGGCATCGCCGAGGTCAAAAAAAACCTGCGCAACCTGACCAAATACACCATCGCCTGGTTCGAGAACATCAAACAGAAATACGGCAAAGGCCGCGAACGCTTGACCGAGTTGTCCACCTTCGACAAGATCGATGCCAAACAGGTCGTGGTCGCCAACGATACGCTCTACGTCAACCGCAAGGAGGGTTTTGCCGGATGGAGCATGAAACGCGACGAGACCGTTTGCCGATGCTCACGCATGGACGACATCATCGCTTTCAGCCGTGACGGCAACATGCGGGTGGTGAAAATCGCCGACAAGGTTTTTGTCGGAAAGAATAATATCCTGGTTGATGTTTTCCGCAAAGACACCCCCAAGTTCTACAACATGATCTACCGCGACGGACGCCAGGGCAATGCTCTCGCCAAACGCTTCCAAGTCTCCGGAGTCACCCGCGAAAAACTCTACGACCTGACCAAAGGCACCGCTGGTACCCGGGTGATGTGGCTGTCCGAGCACGACACCGAAGAAGACGCCAACATCAAAATCCGCATTCACCTGAAACCCGCCCTGCGGCTACGCAACGTGCAGATCGATTTTGACTTCGGTGAACTATCAATCAAAGGCCGCGGCTCAAAAGGCAACATCATCACCCGCCACACCATCGACCGCGCAGTGCGCATCTCCAAAGCAGAGCTAGAGCTGGAAAGCTAACCCGTCAAAGCGATCGCGTGGGCTACGGCGTAATGATCGGAATGGGACAAGGTGATCAGCACCTGCACGATACCATTTTCCTCGGCAAAACGTTTGCCATCCCCTCTCAGCACGATCCGCGGCTGACCACTTTCCAGCCGCACCACTTCGGCATCCGACCAGATCAAATCCTTGCCAAAACCGGTACCAAAACTTTTTGCCACCGCCTCCTTCGCCGCAAAACGGGCGGCATAGTGGATCTCGGATTTTTTCATTCGACCACAATAGTCCTGCTCCGCCTGGGTGAATACCCGGTTGATAAAAGCCATGCCATGGCGCTCAACCGATTTTCGAATCCTTTCGGTTTCGACGATGTCCACTCCGATGCCAAAAATACCACTCATCTTATTTTATTGTAATCAACCAATCGAGTCCACAATAGCCGCCACCCATAAAACCAGCAGTGCCAACCAGCCCAGCGAAAAAGCAATGCTCAGAATCATCGCCAGCCACCAGCGAAACGCACTCCTCGGCACGATGCCGCGCGAGGACTTGCGGTAGCGAATCAAATAATACAAAGCCATCGGCGCGGTGAATAAACTGAACGGCGATAAAAATAAAATCAAAGCCAGCGCGCTATTATCATAGAGCACCCTTTTGGCGAGGAATTCGTCTTTGCCCTTGCCTTCCCGCAAAGTATGCAAGCAGGGCATGCAGAGATCACGCCCTCCCCAGGACAACGCGGCTTTTTTTGAAAGAAAACAACCACACTCATCACACACCGCTTCTGCTTTCAAATCAGGATAAAAACGACACACCGCATCCCCTTCCCCGGACAGAGCCTGCACTGAAATTGGTGACTCCCTCAAGCTATCCGGGTCTGCTCGCAGGCGCGCATAGCTCTTGATAAAAAGGGAAGCTCTGCAAGCAGGGCAAGACGCCTGATCCGAATGTTGCTGCATCCATTCATCCGGCACACGCCAGTAACATTTTGGGCAGTTAACTTGGACAAGGATTGACATACTCTTCAGACCGTCGTTTTCTTTTTAACCACCCTGGTGGCGCACACCCTGTCATGCAAAGTTCGTTTCTCCGCATCCCTCCCACACATCCAATAGGGGAACAAGGCCAGTGGATACAACACCAACATAGCTCCAAACATAAGCCCCATCATTCCTATAATACCTTCCGCATTTGGCGTTCCTTCTCCGCCAACCATGCTACCGGCTCCAAAAACCGCAAACAATACAATCGGCACCATCACAACCATGCCCGCTATGGTTCCGTTCAACAACTTCTTTGCCGCCCAGCGGCCAAAACTCCTGCCATAAGTGATACGCCTACCATCCGGGTCAACTACCACGACGCCTATGGCCATCTTGCCCACCGTTGCCTGGTATTTCCCTATCATCCAGGTCTCATAAAAAATACTCACCGCCAACTGGCCGCCCAAAGCTATTGCGTAGGCGATGACAACGCTGGCTGTCCACATATCCATCGGATCGGGAGTTTCTCCATCAGCCCCTTTACGTCCAGCCTCATTAGCAAAAAGCGCGATATAATAAGGAATCTGGCAGAGCATCACCGGGATGATTTTGACAAAATAATCAATCACCGCCGCCAGTACCCGCCACCAAAACCCGACATACTGCAAAGCATACACGCCGTCCTCATTCAGCTCCAAACGCTCTCCCTCCATCATGCGCTGGACAAAAGCTTCTTTGTACTCCGGCGCTACCCAGGCGTCACCGTAGGGAACCATTTCATTTTTGGCCAAGACCTTGCCGGAATGCGCGCACACCGCCGTCTCGGTAGCAGCTTCTCCCACCGCCGTAAAAACTTCATCTGCCACCTCGCGAAATTCCTTCCAATCCGCCATGCCCTCCCGCCAAACCAAGGAGTCCCCGGAAAGAGTGTCGCTCTTTTGCAAAACAATCAGCTCAGCCGCGGATACCGGCCCCTTTTGTTTGCTGTCTTGTGAATAATACCACTCCATGGGCGCTTATTGTGGCGGTAAATTCACCATAGCTCAATTGCTAATTTCTAAATTCTATCCTCAGCCTCCTTGCACCGGCGGCATGATCGCCAGTTCCTGGCCATCCTTTAACTCTACGTTTCGCTCCACATACTCCATATCCAAAGCCAGCAGGATTTTGCCATCCCAGACCCGCAACCCTTCGTATTTTTCATACAAGTCGGCAAGCACATCCGAGACCAGCCACTGCCGCCCTTCGGCCAAATCCTGCTCGATTTCCGGCGCACCGACCAAATCTTGTAAAACTGAAAAAAACAATATCCGGATCTTCATCAACTTATTATTTATGTTTATTTTGCACTTCCCAATGTGCGCCCTACATAGGTCCACATATTTTCGCCAAAATACTCCTCCACTCTCTGCTGCAAACGCCCGCCGCCCTCGCTTTCTGCCAACACAACCAACAAGGTGGAGCCTGACCCCGAAAGCAAGGCCACATGGGTTTCAGCTTGATCCAACAGCCACATCTTCAAGCGGGCAAGGAAAAGATACTTCTCATACACCGGGCGTTCCAAATCATTAACCATCTCGCCCCATGGACACAACTGCGGCGCGTAGGTGACCCCCGGCAGCTCTATCGAAGCCGCTCTATTTTGATAAGCCCACGCCGCACTAACTCCAAAACCCGGCTTGATCAACAAAATGGGCAACTCGGTTTTAAATTCAATCGGACTGACCACCTCTCCCCGCCCACTGCAATCGCAGGGGGTATCAAAAATAAAAAAAGGCACGTCCGAGCCAATCTGTGCAGCCAATCCCAGCAAGCTTGCTTGATCAAGCTTCAGATCCAACAACTGGTTCACCCCTTTTAATAAAGCGGCCGCATCACTGCTCCCTCCCCCCAAGCCAGCCGCCAGTGGAATTTTTTTATCCAAATGAATACGCAGATCAAAACTCCGCCCGCAGTGTCGCTCCAGCAAGCGAAGCGCACGCATCACCAGGTTTTCCTCTCCCACGCCGAGCGAGGCATCGCTGCACTGCAAACTAGCGCCTTGCCCTGACGGCAAAAGTTCCAAACTCAAACGATCCGCCAGAGACAACGCCACCATGCGGGTATCCACCGCATGGAACCCATCTTCACGCCTACCCAGAATACGCAACCGCAGGTTGGTTTTTGCTGGCGCAATGATTTCTATTGTTCTCTTAGCCATCAGCCTCTGCTTTTATTCCTGCCAACCCAATACCGCCAACATTCGCCCAGTCAAACCTTTCTCCCGACGATACGAATAATATCGGTCCACCGCGGCAGCCGTGCAAACTCGTTCGTCGTGGATATTTTTCTCCAGCAAGCCTGCCGTCCGGCACTGATCTCTAATCGTCGCAGCAAAATCAATCTCATACCATGGCGGACGAATGCAGGGGCTCAGCTGGGCTATCAAATTTTGCGGAATACTGCCATACTCGCGTTCCATCAACTCGATCGCCTGAGGCACGATCTCCTGCTCTGTCCCACATTTCCCCGAATGCAAAAGCGAACAGGCCTTGTTTTCCACGTCCACCACAAACACCGCGCAACAGTCCGCTACATAAATCCCCAAAGTCGATCCCTGCACAGAAGTCATCAAACCATCCGCGGCTGATTGCAAAACTGCACTGCCCTGATCGTCACAGCTGGCGATGAGGCTGCCATGAACCTGCTCCGCCGTCCACAGACGGGAAACATCCATCCCCATACCCGAAAGCAACTCATCATGCTCCGGCTTCAATCGGCGCATGGCTTCATCCCTCTCAACGGCCACATCCACACCTGGCACACGTTGCACAAAAGCGTGCCGCAAACCCTCAATTCCCGATAATGCCCTAAATGATTCAACCCACATATTATTGCCTATTCAAAAAAAATCCGCCATTCGCTCGCACGCGATGACGGATTTTCTCACGATCAATTATTAACTCGGACAATCGTTATTACCAAAATTTTCCAGTCTCTATTTTATACGCCCGCCATGAACTCGCGCAACTGGGGAGGAATCGATTCTTTTTTCTCCACATCTTCCGCTTCTCCGCCGACCATCGCCGAAGTAACACTTCTGGCGATCACATCGCGCAAGCGTTTGACCAATTCGATGCCTTTGCGGGAAATCTGTACCATCACCTTGCGGCGATCATCCGCAGCATGCAAGCGCTGCACATAACCCAGCTTCTCCAAACGATCCACCAAGCCAGTGGCAGCTGCCGTAGAGTGACCCATTTTCCTGGCGATGTCAGTCATTGTCAGATACTCCTCCTTGGCCAGATAACCCAGCAGGAAAAATTGGGCGTAAGAAACTTTGCCGTCATTCAGTTCGTTCGAGAGATCGAGTAAAAATGATCTCTGGGTGAACATGATAAAATCCGCCAGTTGATCCACGCGATTCGCCACTTCCTTATTTTGTTCTTCAATTACCTGCATTGTCTTTGTCTCCTAATGATTTGGTTTTTTAGCAACAAGAGAATTTAACCAGAAATCCTCATCCTCCGCAAGTATAATTTTAAAATAATCATAATTACCAGAGATACTTTAGTGATATAGTTAATTTATATTAAAAATATTGCCTGCTTACAAGGATTCTTTCGCAAAAATTAAATATAAATTCGATTGGATTGTCATTTTTGAGAAACTTTTATGCAGAACTTGGAAATAACGGGAAATAAATTTATAAATTATTTACCATCCGCCGATGAAAGTAGCAGGCCCGACGCTCAGTCACCATTGCGCCGACAACAAGCAGCAGCTGTCGCTGCTAATTGTTTGGCAAATTGTTTACTGAAGGCACTTCTGATCACAAAAACCAAAATCAACGGTTATCGACGCAACAAGCTATACAATAATCCTAAATACACTTCGTACCCTGCCCCCTTAAACATCCAATTCACCGCTCTGCGCAAAAAATAGGTGACACCGATGAGTATTTTCCCCAACTTGAAAACATCATCCCGGAATTCTGGGATTAATATACCCGTCTAGATGAACTCGCCGCAAAAAAGCAAAAAAACAAATCCCCGAAAAAATAAATCCGCGCACTGGGTCGGCTTAATCGGCGGAGTCCTGTTGTTCAGCTCCCAAGTAAGCTGCGAGCGCCACTCAGCCACAGCAACTGAGACCAAAACAACACCCAATGTGTTGTTCATCGCCATTGATGACTTGTCCAACGCCTTGGGCTGCTACGGGGACCCTGTCGCTAAAACCCCTCACCTCGATGGCTTGTCCGCGCGCGGCGTGCGTTTTGACCAGGCCTATTGCCAACTCCCCCTGTGCAATCCAAGCCGCGCATCGGTGATGACCGGCCTGCGCCCCGACACGATTCGAGTATACGATCTCGACGCTCACTTTCGCGATACCTTACCCAAGGCGGTTACCCTTTCGGAGTTATTTCGCAACAATGACTACCGGGTCGAACGGGTCGGTAAAATTTATCACTACAACGTACCCGCAAGCATCGGCACCGACGGTCACGACGACCCGCAAAGCTGGGATCACACCACTAACCCTAAAGGTCGTGACACAGAGGAAGAACACCTGATCACCAATCTCGAACCGCATCGCAAAATCAGCGCCGCGCTCTGCTGGCTTGCTGCGGACGGCACCGATGAAGAACAAACCGATGGCATGGTGGCCACTGAAGCGATCAAAATCATGGAGGCCAATCAGGGCCAGCCTTTTTTTCTCGGAGTGGGGTTTTTTCGCCCCCACACGCCCTACGTGGCTCCCAAAAAATACTTCGACCTTTACCCGATGGAGCAGATCAAGTTCCCTTATGCCCCTGAAAATGACCGTGACGACATTCCTCCCGCTGCTTTTGCCCACAATTGTCCGAATCCCAATTACAATCTGCCGGTCGAAAGGTGCCTCGAAGCAAAACGCGCTTATTACGCCACCGTGTCCTTTGTTGATGCCCAGATCGGTCGTTTGTTCAAAGCCCTCGAGCGCCTGAACCTCGCTGAGAACACTATCATCGTCGTCTGGTCCGATCATGGTTATCATCTCGGCGAGCATCAGGGCATTTGGCAAAAACGCAGCCTCTTTGAAGAGTCCGCCCGCGCCCCGCTGATTGTCTATGCGCCTCAAGCGAAAGGCAACGGCAAGCCCTGCGGGCGAGTCGTCGAATTTGTCGACATCTACCCCACCATTGCTGAGTTGTGCGGCTTGACTCCCCCTACCAAGCTCGAAGGCCAGAGCCTCAAGCCACTACTGGACAACCCCGATCGGGACTGGAAAGAAGTAGCCGTCACCCAGGTGCTTCGACCAGGCGAAAATGGCAAGATGATCATGGGACGCAGCATCCGTACCGAGCGATGGCGTTACACTGAATGGAACGGTGGCGAGGCCGGCACCGAATTATACGATCACGCCGCCGACGCCAAAGAATTCACCAACTTGATTGACTCGGATCAAGCCAAAGACGTCATCCCCAAGCTGAAAAAAATATTGGACCAACGAGCTCAAGCCGGACCACCTCCATCCCCGGTGAACCCCAAACGCTTGTAACGTCCGGTAATTCATCTTTAGCCCTGACCCGCTCTTCAGCTCTCCCCACACGAAATTATTTCGTTGCACAACGACAAAGCTTTGCTTAATTCATTTATTATGAAAACGGAAAAACAA
>JASFYY010000022.1:0-96375 GCA_045046875.1 Verrucomicrobiota bacterium
TCTGGCGGAAATCACCCCCTACATTGCCCGCCAAGTCGGACTCACCCGTATACAGGGCGGCCTCGTCACCCGCATCGCAGAAAACTCTCCGGCAGCCAAGGCCGGGTTGCGTCCGGGAGACGTATTACTCGCCATCGACGGCCGCGCCAGCGCCACCGCTACCGATTTGATCAACAAAATCCGCAGTAAAGATGCCAACTCCACTCTCTCATTGGAAATCCTACGCGATAAAAAAATCCTCAAATTAAAAGCCACCGTTTCCGACAAACCCGACAACACCTCCATCACCATGCGAGGGGACACCTCCGCCTCCGGCCAAAGCCTGACCGCCCAACTAGGCATCAAAGTGCGTAACTTAAACGAAAAGGATAAAAAAACCTTCGGTTTGGCAGCAGGGCTCAGCGCCGTATTGATCACCGAAGTGGATCCCAAAATGCCCGCCGCCACCCGCCTGCGCAAAAACGACCTCATTCTAGGTATCAACCGCAGCCCCGTTCGCAACGTCGACGAACTCTATCGATTACTCGGCTCACTGCCCAAAAAGCAACAAACCGTCATGACCCTCGCCCGCGACGGAGCCCGCTTTTACGCCGTGCTCAATCCTGACAAACGAAGCCGCCCAACAGACTGACAATCACTTCACCAGACTGATCTCCCCCTTAGTCGGAAAGTTCGCCGCGATCGGCAAAGTTACCTTGCCCGTCGCCGCCCACTCGCAGGAACGCTCGATGATATTCATCGTGCCGGCACAGCGCAAACCCAGCATCTTATCCGAATCGTTACGCCCCACGTGGCCTAACAAACAGGTCACAGTGCGTCCTTTTCCATAAGGGATCCACCACAACATCGGCTCATGATCCCCCGTCCCTTTTTGATCGGGTGACGAATACGCCGTCGCTAGAATTGTCATATTTTCAGCCGGCCCACGCTGACCATGATAAAGCTCGTCCAACGAATGCTGCCACTCTTTGGGCATGCCTTTGGTGATCGGATGTTTGGCATCACGAATCACCACTTCAAACTCATGCTGCGGCCCATGCCCGGAATTAGGTCCCTCCCCCACCGCCACCAGCTTCTCTTTGCCCTCTGCATCCAAGGCTAAACGTTTGCCGTCCTTGTTGCTGCGCCAAAGCAACCCTGTCATTTTTTCGAACTCCCCCCACCCCTTGTGCGCATTATTCGCCGCGTGCACATTCACCAAACCCACTCCACCCTCAACCGCCTTTTCAAAAGAGCGCTTCACCTCATCCGGCCACTGCGACCCCTTTTCGTTATTATAATTGCTCAACAACACATCGTATTCAGAAAAATCAGGATGCCAAGCCGACCACGCTGCCGCATCCCCGTCAGGACGCGGGGAAGTCGTCACCTCAACCGAAAAACGTCCACTCTTTTCCAAATGCTGCTTCATAAATGGAGTCGTCGCCACCCAATTGTGATTGTTCTGACCATCAATGATCAGCACCTTGATTTTGTCCGCCGCATCAGCGCTCACTGCTTCGGCAAAAATCCCCGCAAGCAACATTCCTAAAAAAAAACTCCTTTTCATCATCATAAGAGAAGCAGTCTAGACCTTGCCAATGATCCTGTAAAGGCATCCTCTGACCCTCATTCAATATTCAAATCCGCCATGTAAATCGCAGTGATCGTTTTACCATTCTCATCTTTTTCGTGACTCGAATACCAAGACAAAAGCCCCTTCTTTGGACTCAATTCAATAAAACCGGGATACGAATTATCACCACCGCTGGGCAATACCGCTATTTGCTGCAAGCTGTCGTCTTTCTTCAACCAATACAATACCGTCCTGGCTTGGCGACCTTTGCCCGTTTGATCAAAATCCATTTTGCGCCCTCCCACCAAATAACGACTGCCCCAAGCGGTCAACAGCGGTCCTCCTACATAAACTCCCAAATTTTTCCTCTCCCACCTCTTATAAGGAAAGCGCGAACGGTTGATGGTTGACTCCTTATTGCGTACCAAAGCCACCACTTGCCCGTCAGGCTCAAACAAAAAATCTGTTTCATCGCCTTTTTTATCCTGAAACAAACCTGTGTAACGCCACCGCAAACCATCCTCACTTTCTAACATAGCCGACTCGATCCAACCTTTCTCCCCTTCCTCATCGGCATAACCATGCCGACGTCTGGCACACAGGTAAGCCTTGCCGTCATGCGCAGCCGCCCTCCAAATATAATGCCCATACGTCCCCTCTAGTTGTTCTGCATCGGACCACTTTGCGCCATCCTCAGTCCAAACGGCAAATCCTAAATGGGTATTCATGTCATAATCCTCCCTTTTCGGCGCCGAGTCCCCACAATACCACGTACCGCTATAAATGAACAACTTGCCTTTAAAATCCAGAAAATGAGGATCGCGCGTATCTCGTTTAGGCACACTGAACTCATGTATTTTTTTCCAAGACTTGGCGTCATCACTAACCAGAACCAGGATTTTAGCTGTTGGATACACCATATGCCCGTCAGGGCAGCTACGGAAAGTCAGATAAAAACGCCCTTTCCAACGAATAAGGTCGGTAAAAGCATTGTGCTCCCCATTCCAAAAAACCCGCCGCACATTCTCCACCTTCACTTTAGGCAACGGCTCCTCCGCATCTTTCGCTAACACTTTTGCCTTCGGAAAAAGTGCCATTAACAGCAAAACGAGCATCCCCAGCGAATTTAAAAAAGTCTTCATCCCACTACTCTCGCCACAGCCCACCCCAAGGCAAGTTCAAATATCATCCCATTATTGGCTCACACCCCACTTACTTCCCCTCATTCAACAATCAAATCCGCCATAGGATGAGTTTAAATAGGGTCAGACCTCACTCATTTATTATTGTTGTGTCACCTTGGATGCCTGACACCGCTCGATCTGTCTGTTTTTTCCGACTTCACCATTTCAGTCAACGCCTCCTTTTTCTGTTATAAAATGACAACCCCTTCTCATCTGCTTCTTGACCATGACTCCACGCATCCCTATCCTCTGACATTATGAAATACCTTGTCTTCGCCTGCAGTCTGAACCCTGAAAGCAAAAGCCGTATCATGGCCCAATCCGCGTTTGAGTCACTCAAAGCTAAAAAGGCCAATGTCGAACTGATCGACCTCGCCGAGCTCAAACTACCGCTCTGCGATGGCGGAGCTGTTTACGGCGATGCTACGGTTCAAGAGCTCGCTGCCAAGGTCGAAGCCGCTGATGGCATCCTCATAGCCACTCCAATTTACAATTTCGACATCAATGCCGCTGCCAAAAACCTCATCGAACTCACCGGGCGTGCCTGGACCGAAAAAGTCGCAGGTTTCCTCTGTGCCGCCGGCGGCCAAGGCAGTTACATGTCGATCATGTCGATCGCCAACTCGCTGATGCTCGACTTCCGCACCGTGGTGATCCCTCGTTTTGTTTACGCCACCGGCGACCAGTTCCAAGGCGGTGAAATCGCCCACGAAGACCTCGGTGAACGTATCGAACAAGTTGCAGACGAGCTGATCCGTTTCACCAACGCCCTACGCAGTGATTAATTTACGCCTGTCTCACCGGCAAAGCTCACGCGCCTCACGCGCATTTGCCGCAATCTGATCCCAGTTTTTTGCCGCAATCAAATCCCGCGGCGCGATCCAGCTACCGCCAATCGCCGTGACCAATGGAGAATCAATATAATCCATCATATTTGACGCCTTGATTCCGCCCAGTGGAATAAATTGCAGACCCAGGTGCTGATATGGCGCTGCTATATTTTTCAAATGCTCCAACCCACCTGACGATCCGGCGGGGAAAAATTTCAGCAGCTCGCATCCCAAAGCCACGCTCTGGTCGATATCCGTCGGAGTCATGATACCCGGCCCAAAAGGCAAACCCTTGTCCTGAGCGTAGCGAATCACCTCGGCATTCACCCCTGGAGCCACTCCAAAAGTCGCTCCCGCATCCACCACTTCGTCCACCTGCCGGGTATTCAGAATCGTGCCGATCCCCGCTGCCATATCCGGCACCTCGGCGCACACCTCCCGCAATCCATCCAACGCTGCAGGGGTGCGTAAAGTCAATTCCATCATATCCACTCCCCCACGTAACAAAGCCTGTGCGGTTGGCACCGCATCCTCCACCTCATCGATCACCAACACCGCGATGATTTTAGACGTCGCTATTTTTTTCCCCAATTCCGAATCCAAACGAATACTCATAGCGCAGGGTTTCACCGACCTGGCTCTAAGTCAAATTTGAGAAAAAAGTTGAGCCCCATGCCACAGGAACGATGGTGTGCGATCATGAAAAAAACCACCATCTCTGTTACCTTGTTTGCCCTGATTCTCTTCGCCGCTCTTTGCCCCTCGGCAGAAGCCCAGAAAAAGAAACGCAAACCCAATCCCGCAATGCAACCGATCGAGGATGTCGCGGGACTGCCGCGAGTGCTACTCATCGGCGATTCGATCTCCATCGGTTACACTCTGGCCGTCAGAAAACTACTGCAAGGCAAAGCCAACGTTCATCGCCCCCTGACCAATTGCGGCCCGACCACACGCGGACTCAGTGGAATCGATCAGTGGCTCGGAGACAAAAAATGGGACGTTATCCACTTCAACTGGGGCCTGCACGATCTGAAATACATGGGTTCCAAAAATGAAAACCTCGCCGACCCAAAAGCCAGCAGCAGTCATCAACAAGTGCCACCCACCGAATATGAAAAAAATCTCCGCACCCTGGTCGCCCGTTTGAAAAAAACCGGTGCCAAATTGATCTGGTGCTCCACCACCCCGGTTCCCGAAGGAGCCGGTGGACGGGTAGTTGGCGACGCGGTGAAATACAATGCCATCGCCGCCAAAGTCATGGCGGACAATAACATCCCCACCGACGATCTCTACAGCTTCGCCAAAGCCCGCCTCAAAGAGATTCAAAAACCCGCCAATGTTCATTTTTCCACTGAAGGTTCGCAAGCCATGGCCAAAGAAGTCGTTTCCAGTATAACAAAGGCCCTCGGCAAATAATCTCTATCACCTGCCACCCCCTCTTTTATTTCTGGATGAACCTTCCCTTCCCTAAAACCAGCCTTCTGCTCCTGATCTTGAGCGTAGCGCTACCGAGCTATGCTCAAAAAGGCGACCGCAAGGGCCACGTCATGCAACCCCCTCCTGCGGAGTGGAAAATACCGCCCGCTCCGGTAATTCCCCCCGAACAAGCCTTGGAAACCTTCCAGCTTGAACCCGGCTTCACTCTGCAAACCGTAGCCGCCGAGCCCCTGCTCAACGACCCGGTAGCCATTGCCTTTGACGGCAATGGCCGAATCTGGGTAGTGGAAATGCAAGGTTACATGCCCGACGTCGACGGCAAAGGTGAAGACACACCCAACGGACGCATCACCATCCTCGAGGACAGCGATGGTGACGGCCAAATGGATCGAGTAAAAGTTTTTCTAGATAAACTGGTGCTGCCGCGCGCCCTCGCTCTGGTCGAAGGTGGCATCCTCTACGCTGACCAAAACCAGCTCTATTTTGTCGAAAACAAAAATGACCAAGCTGGCAAAATAGAAATTATCGATGACAAATGGTCCGGCTCCGGCAACGTCGAACACAAACCCAACGGACTGATGCCCGCCCTCGACAACTGGATCTACAATGCCAAATCCAACTACCGCTACCGTAAAATCAAAGGCCAATGGGTGAAAGAAAAAACTGAATTTCGTGGCCAATGGGGAATCACCCAGGACGATTACGGCCGCCTCTACACTAATACCAATTCCAACCTCATCAGCGCCGAATCTCTTGCCCCCGGTACTCGCGACCGCAACCCCCATCACAGCTTCCGCACCCGCACCAACTTCTCAATGGACAACGCCGTCTGGCCAGCCCGCATCACCTGTGGCATCAACCGCGGTTATCAGCAGGATATGCTCACCAAACAAGGTTTTCTCACCAAAGTCACCGCCACCTGTGGCCCCGTGGTTTACCGCGGAGACGCCTACCCCGAAGCTTATCGTGGCAATCTATTCATCCCTGAACCCTCTGGTTTACTGGTCAAACGCGCTATCATCACAGAAAAAAATGGCGATTTCAGCATCAAAGCCGCCTACCAAGGACGTGAGTTTCTCACCTCCACCGACGAACGCTCGCGTATCGTCAACGCCTACACCGCCCCCGACGGAACCCTCTATTTTGTTGATTTCTATCGCGGTATTCTCCAACATAAAGACTACGTCACTTCCTACCTGCGCGCCCAAATTCTGGATCGCGAACTGGACAAACATCTCGGCCGTGGACGCATATACCGGGCGGTGCACCAAAGCGCAAAACCCGGCCCACAACCCAGTATGCTCGGCAAAACAGCCAACCAACTGATCCCCTACCTTTCACACCCCAACGGTTGGTGGCGTGACACCGCACAAAGGCTGATCGTACAAAGCGGCGATACCTCCGTAGCTGACAACTTGCGCGAAATCATCAACAAGTCAAAAAATCCTCTCACCCGCATTCACGCGCTGTGGACTCTGGAAGGTTTGCAAATCCTGACTCCTGCCGACATCGCCAACGCACTTGAATCAGATCACCCTAAAGTAGTAGCAAACGCCGCCCGCGTCGCTGGCCTCTTGGCTACGGGTTCACAAGCCAACGAAACGCTCGCCGCGCTGAAGAAAATCCAATTCAACAGTTCCCCCGACGCAGACCGACAACTAGCCGCGACCCTCGGACGCTTCCGAGGCGAATCGCAAAAAAACGCATTCATCCTACTCGCTAAGCTAGTCGAACTGAATAAAAAATCCCCTCTCTACCTCGATCTCGCGATGAGTGGAGTGGCCGGCCAGGAGTTGGCTCTATTAAAAACGGACAAAAACAACAATCGCCTCGGTGAACTGCTGATTGCCGCAGTCGTGAAATCAAAAAACAAAGAGCAAATCTCCGCTCTGGTGCAATTTATCAAAAATAGCGATCAAACGGAACTCCATCAAACTTTAGCCACCGCCACTATCAGCAGCCGCCAGCCTCAATTGAGCGCTGACCTCCTGACCTATCTCGACAACAGCGACACCTCCCAAAAAATACGTATCGCCATCATCAAAGGAATGCTCCATGGCAAAAGCCGCACCAAAAACTACAAAAGCATCGCTTTAAAAAACAAACCTTCATTCCTAAACGACGACACCCAAACCGAAGGCATCACCAGCAAACAGAAAAACGAACTGGCCCGCTTATTCGACTTCTCCGGCAAAGCTCCCGTCAATTACCTCAAAACCAAGAAACACAAAAAACTCTACGCGGAAGGAGCCAAAGTTTACGCCACCATCTGCATCGCCTGCCATCAGCCAAACGGCCAGGGAATGAAAATGATCGCCCCGCCACTGGTCGATTCTGAATGGGTGCAAGGCTCTGAGCAACGACTGATCGCCTTGGTCTTGGATGGCATGACCGGCCCGATAACCGTGAACGGCAAAACCTATACCGTGCCCGAAGTACAACCCGTCATGCCCGGGTTGCGCATCAATCCCGAAATGGACGACAACAAAATCGCCGCCATCCTCACCTACGTGCGCAACACCTGGGGCAACGGAGCAAAACCAGTTTCTCAAAAAGCGGTCGCAGACTACCGCAAACAGCACCAGGCACGCCTACCCTTCACCGAAGCCGAGCTGAAGAAGGTCAAGTGAGCTCCAAAATAATAGCGGCTAAATCCTAACTGCTACTTTTTAAACTCCCCCGCATCATACTTCGGCCAGAACTGCGTTGGTGGCAGCAGGGTATTCAGATCCTGCTCGAACTTGGTGCCGATCTGGGTCATCGTGGTGATACCGCGAATACCATCGATACCCTTAGTGATCTTGGCCGGATCAAAAACCAATCGAGTCAAAGGCAGACCCGCCAGTGAACTCAAATCCGTCACCGGTGTTTCCCCTATATGAATCCTTTGAATTTGAGTTTTTGCCAGTGGGCTCACATCCTCAATCTTGGTGCGGTGCAAAGTCACACTGACCAATGGACTACCTGCCAAAGCAGAAATATCCTTCACCGGTAAATCCGTCAGCCACAACATTTTTAGCGGCATGCCCTTCAGCGCAGAAATGTCTGAAATTCGCGTTCCCACTAAATTAAGCTCCTGAATCGGCAGACCTTTGAGCGGGGTGAGATCCTTCACATTGCTTTTATCAATATAGAGTTTTTGCAAATCCTTCATTCCCGCCAATGGCGATAGATCTTCTACACCAGTGCCGTCGAGAAACAGCTCAACCATCGGCATGCCTTTCAGCGCACTGATATCAGTGATCGGACAAGCCTGCAGATCGATCATCATCAGTTCCATGCCTCGCAAAGGCTCTATACTGGTGATGCCACACTGCGACAAGCGCATCGCGATCACCCGGCCACCTTCAATCTTGAACTCCCCGTTGCCACTGTAACCCGGATTCGCTGCCCGCAGAGCTTTGTGCAAAGCCAGCTCCGTCCACACCTTTGGTGTTTCGGCTTTTTTTTCCGCTGCGGGTGCCATCGCCGCTGGTTTTGCTTCGGCTGACTTGGCTTTCTCTTTAGCTTGCCCCTTGCCCTTCTCAGCATCTTTATTTTCTCCCGCCACTTCGGGCGTTTTGCCCTGCTCCTTCTTTTCCACCTTGGGTTCCTCGGCTTTCACTTCAGACTCCGGTTTTTTTTCTCCACAGGAAAGTATCAAAACCGCTGGCAAAATTCCGCACACAAATATCTTCTTCATGCCGATGACCTTGCTGCCTCACCTCACAAATTGCAAGCAAGGCAGCAACTTTCCTAAAACATGCCGTTCTAGTCGAACAAAACCACGCCCTTCCCTATTAGAACAAACACAACCAAGTAAAATATCACCCCACCAGTGTACCGAAAAAATGTCCGCCCGGACATTTTTTCGGTACCGCATACGCCATAATTCACTTACACATAGAAAGTTACGCATTTTATATTTAATAATTAACTTTAGAAAAATTTCATTTCACACCTCAAATCAACCTTTAAAAAATCTTCCCCGCACCTCTTTCTAGATCCCACCTCATGCGAAAAAGCTTTGATGAGCGTTACAATTTAACGCTTCATTGATACAATAGTCCTTAAATTTGAGACTGAAGACCTAGTAATATCTTCCAACATATTTATACTTTCCCATCGATTTCACCCAATCTGACTGCAAACTAGCAGTGCAATCCAAACCAACAGGAAAACAAACATGAAAGACTTTCGCCTCAAACGCCTCTTCAACGCCCGCTCCAACCGCTGTTTCGATGTTGCCGTCGATCATGGCTTTTTCAACGAACCCGGCTTCCTCAAAGGCATCGAGCACATGCCGACCGTGATCAAAACCCTCGCTGACGCCGGCCCCGATGCGATTCAGTTGACCATCGGTCAGGCGCGCCACTTGCAGTCTTTACCCGGTCGCCAGAAACCCTCCCTTGTTCTGCGCCTGGATACCGCAAACATCTACGGCAAAAAACTGCCCGAAGCACGTTTTTCATCCGTCATCGAAGAAGCGGCACTGCAAGCGGTGCAACTGGATGCCGCCTGTGTTTGTGTCAACCTTTTCCAAATCCCCGGTGCTCCGGATATGACCGATCAGTGTGTGGAAAACATCCTGCGACTCAAACCCGAGTGTGACCACTACGGCATGCCGATGATGATCGAGCCGTTGGTTTTCCGACCGAATTCTGAAGCAGGTGGATACATGGTCGATGGCGACGAAGTTAAAATCATCCATCTCGTTCGTCAGGCAGTTGAATTGGGAGCCGACATCATCAAAGCCGACCCCACCGACGATGTCAGCGTTTATCATCAAGTGGTGCAAATCGCTGGTGACGTGCCGGTTTTGGTTCGTGGCGGCGGCAAAGTCGATGACCGCACCATCCTCGAGCGCACAGCAGGGTTGCTCGAACAAGGTGTCGCCGGCATCGTTTACGGACGCAACGTGATCCAACACGACAACCCCAAAGGCATCACCCAAGCCCTGATGGCCATGTTGCATGACGATGCCAGTGTTGAAGACGCACTCGCCATCGTAAGCAAATAAACTCAATCGACAGATAACACTTATACTTACTATCATGTCAGATTCATCCACTAAACCCACCGTGCGCGTCGGCATCATCGGCGGCGGCCTGATGGGCAAAGAAGCCGCCTCCGCGTTTGGACGCTGGTTCGTGCTCAACGATTTCCCTGTCAATGCTGAACTCGTCGGTGTAGCCGACTTGTCAGAGCCCGCTCTCGAGTGGTTCAAACAAGTGCCCACCGTGCGCCTGTTGACCACCGACTACCACGAGTTGCTCGCAGACCCGGATGTGGACGTGATCTACTGCGCTATCCCGCATCACCTGCATGAAAAAGTCTATCTCGACGTATTAGCCGCCGGCAAGGATCTGCTCGCCGAGAAACCTTTTGGCATCGATCTGGCCGCCGCTGAGAAAATTGCCGCCGCCGCCAAATCCAGCGGCTGTTTTGTGCGCTGCAGCTCGGAGTTCCCCTTCCTGCCAGGCACGCAACGGGTGATCGATTTTGTCAAACAAGACCGCCTCGGAGTGCCGATCCAAGTAGTCTGCGCTTTCCATCACTCCAGTGATCTGGATCCCAACAAAACAATCAACTGGAAACGCCAAACCCAATTCTGCGGAGAGATCGGTGTGATGGGCGACCTCGGCATGCACGTCGCCCATGTGCCGCTGCGCCTCGGTTGGAAACCCAGCCAGGTCTACGCCCAACTGCAACAGATCTACACCGAGCGCCCCGACGGCAAAGGCGGCAGCGCCGCCTGCGACACCTGGGACAACGCCCTGCTGCACCTCGATGTCGATATCAATGGCAAAAGCACGCCGATGCGCTGGGAAACCAAACGCCTCGCACCCGGCGAAACCGATAGCTGGTCAATCGAAATTCTCGGCACCGACGCTGGCATTCGATTCTCCACCAAAAACCCGAAAACCCTGTGGACCTTCCAACGCGACTCAGAAAGCGGTAAACAGGAATGGGTGCAGGAAGATCTCGGATTCGAAGTGCCTTTCAAAACCATCACCGGCGGTATATTTGAAGTCGGATTTCCCGATGTGCTGCAACAAATGTGGGCAGGCTTCATGGCTGAACGCGCAGGTGAACTCAAGGGCCGTTTTGGCTGCGCCACTCCTGAGGAAGCCGTTGCCAGTCATCAGGTTTTTGCCGCAGCACTGGAATCACAACAAAACGCACGCGCCGTTTCGCTCTAAGCTTTTTCCATCATGGAACGCAAGGGAATCCTCGCCGCTGGCAGCTACATCGTCGATCATGTGAAAATGATCGACGCCTGGCCGCCTCAGGATGCCCTGGCGACTATTGTAAGCAAAGAAAGCAGCAACGGCGGAGGCCCTTACAATCTCAGCAAAGACATCGCGCGACTTTTCCCCGACGGTCCACCTTTTCCTTTGGCTGCCGCCGGATTAGTTGGCGACGATGCTGACGGGCGTTGGATTCTCGCCGACTGCCAAGCGCACCAGATCGATACCGCCCAACTGAAAACCACTGACCAGGCCCCCACCTCCTACACCGATGTGATGACGGTGGAAGCTGACGGACGGCGAACTTTTTTTCATCAACGCGGAGCCAATGCTCTTTTCAGTGAACAGGATCTGGATCTCGACCGAGTTGATGCCCGCATCTTCTATCTCGGTTACCTCTTACTGCTCGACACACTCGATCAGCTAACTGACAAAGGAACCCGAGCATCCTCCCTGCTTGCCAACGCGCGCAGCCGCGGGTTGCTCACCGTGGTCGATCTGGTCAGTGCGGAGGGAGGCAACTTCACCGACATCGTCAGTCCCTCACTGCCTCACATCGACGTTCTGCTCACCAATGAATTTGAAGCCTCCCGCCTGTCCGGGATAGATCTGCACCAGGAATTTTCTGCAAAAAATGCACTCAAAGCCGCCCGCACCATTCTCGACATGGGCGTGCAACAGCGAGTGGTCATCCACGCCCCACTCGGTGCCGTCGCGATTGATCGCAAACAAGGAGCCTTCACCGCAGGCTCCGTCGCCATGCCCGATAAAGTCATCCGAGGAGCCGTTGGTGCCGGTGACGCCTTTGCCGCGGGCATCGTTTATGGCTTGCACGAAAATTTGAGCATCGAGGAATCCCTCACCACTGCCAGCTGCATTGCCGCCAGTTGTTTGTTGCATCCCACACCCTCCGGCGGCATCCGTCCACTTGACGACTGCCTCGGATTAGGTGAACAATGGGGATTCCGCGATTTCTAAAAGGCGGAGCGGCCATGTCCTCCTATCAAGAAAAACTCAATACCGACATGCAGCGTTTGGAAAAAATGCTGCAACGGGTTGTTGGGCCGCAAAACAAAGCTCAAACGCCGGATTCCGATAACAGCACACGCATCCTCAACCTCGCCTGCGGTTCATGCAACGAAGCCGAAACCTTGACGGATTTTTTCGCCAAGATGAAAAAACCGGGTACAAGCGATGGCTTGAAAAAAGTCGAACTGCTCGGTGTGGACGTACGTGCCCGCGAGATCGCCGA
Source organism: Verrucomicrobiota bacterium (assembly GCA_045046875.1). Classification (GTDB taxonomy): domain Bacteria; phylum Verrucomicrobiota; class Verrucomicrobiia; order Verrucomicrobiales; family DEV007; genus JAADHD01. Next base: position 12,489 of record JASFYY010000022.1, read on the forward strand.
CGCCCAACGGCGCTTCCGTTCAGGAACCCATACTGAACAAAATATTCAAAAAGACTACCAGTTTCTGACCGGAGACGCCTCCAAGCTCGACAGCCACCGCGCCCTCGACGAGCACTTTGACGTGGTTTTCATGCGTCACCAGAATTTTTACAACGGTGGTCGGGTGTGGGAGGAAATTTTTGAGCAAGCCCTGGCCAAACTCAAAGACGATGGCCAACTGGTGATCACCTCCTATTTTGACGAGGAGCACCAACTAGCACTCAACGCGATCCAAAAACTCGGCGGCCAGCTCATCGACAGCCAACAAAACCTGGAGTCCAGAAAGCTGCCCACCATCGGTAAATCCGTCGACCGTCACGTAGCCGTCTTCCGGCGAAAAAAATAGTAGCTGCCAAAGCAAGAGGATTGCCCATTCGTGCATCTCTCTCGTTTATCACCAGAGCCCACGCAATGCCATTGCGTTCCACAATTTTCACCACGCATCCACTGCTCATCGTGGCGCGGATTGGCAATCCGCGGATCTCTTCGTGGTCCGGATTGGCAATTTGCCTTCGGGTAGTTTCCTCCAGCTGTCTCCGCTTCGCTACGGCTGCGGATCCCCTTGTGGCACCCGTATTTCAACGAGCGCGAAAACTATCGGCGGCGTGGTTGACCACGACCCGCGCCCGGACGACTGCCACCCATGCGAGGGGGACGATTGCCCATGCGGTAAACGATACGTGCTTTTTCCGTATCGTAAGGAGACATCTCCAACTTCACCCGGTCGCCTGCGACCAAACGAATGAAACGCTTTCTCATTTTGCCCGAAATATGACCCAATACCAAGTGACCATTCTCCAACTCCACCCGGAACATCGTCCCAGGAAGAACCGTGTGAATAGTTCCCTCCAACTCTACCGTTTTGTCATTTTTCGCCATGATTCCAGAACCCAGCGACCATCGTTCACCGGGTCGCTATGAGGAGCACTTGCTACAATCGTTCATTTTAAAAAAAATTCAAGCTGGCATTTTGAACTTGGCTATTTGGACTTAAATATTTGAAATTGTAAAAGAAGCCCCCTACTTCCTACTTGCAAAATTTCACAAATACTGAATTCTGAATACATATTTCTAACTGCTTCCGCCCATGTCTCGCCGATCATCTCGCCCCAATCGTCCCCGCCCGCCCGCAGGCGGTTCCCACACCGCCCGCCAGAACCAACACGACCGGGGCAGCGCCTTTCTCGCCGAGCTTTCCGAAAGCGAACTTTACGAACTCGCCGAGAATAAACCCGACGTCTTATTTCTCATTCTCGATGGAGTCCAGGACCCGCACAACCTCGGCGCCTGCCTGCGCTCGGCCGACGGTGCCGGAGTGGATGCCATCATTATTCCAAAAAACAAAGCCGCCAAAATCACCGACACCGTCCGCCGCATCGCCTGCGGCGCGGCCAGTCACGTGCCAGTGGTCCCCGTTGGCAACCTCGCCCGCTGCATGACCAAACTGCGCGATGATCACCAAGTGCGTATCGTCGGCACTTCCGACCAAGCCACTGTCGATCTCTACGACACCGCCCTCACCGGAGCACTCGCCATCACCCTCGGTGCGGAAGAGAACGGCATGCGCCGTCTCACCAGCGAACAATGCGACCAACTGATCCGCATCCCCATGGCCGGCAAGGTCGAGTGCCTCAACGTCTCCAACGCCACCGCCGTCTGCCTGTTTGAAGCCGTGCGCCAGCGCCGGGCAAGTGAATAAACTTGCTCCACAACTCATCCCCTGTTAATTTCAAACAAAGCTGATGCACCGTTGCGCTTCAACATAAGCCAGCGCTAATTCTCCACCTTTTCAAAACCAAACATAACTAACACCTTTATAATTATGGAATACGCCAACCCTTACGTCGTCGCCAATGCGAAAGCCTCCGAACGCACCCTGTTCATCCGCCGCACCTACATCCACCTCGCACTAGCCATCGCCGTTTTTGCCGGACTGGAAGCCTTCATCCTCAGCCAATCCTGGGCCGGACAACTTGCCCAAACCTTATCCAGTAGCTGGATGCTCGTATTGGGCGCCTTCATGCTGGTATCGTGGCTTTCAAACAGTTGGGCCATGTCCAGCACTTCAAAGGGCGCTCAATACCTCGGACTAGGAATATTTGTCGCTGCCGAAGCCTTGCTATTCCTGCCACTGCTCTACATGGCGCAAAAATACGACCCAGCCGCCATTGGTAAGGCAGGAGTCATGACCGGCTTCCTTTTTGGCGGAATCACCCTTGTAGCCTTCACCACCAAGGCTGATTTCTCGTTTCTGCGAGGATTCATCACCGTCGCCTCATTTGTCGCCATGGGCTTCATTGTAGTGAGTTACTTTTTCGGCTACAACCTCGGCACTCTTTTTTCTGGAGCAATGGTGCTGCTCGCCGGAGCTTCCGTATTGTATTCAACCTCCAATCTCATCCACCAGTACCGCACGACCCAGTACGTCGCAGCCGCCCTCTCTTTGTTCGCCGGAGTAGCGCTGATGTTTTATTACATCCTCAGCATCTTCATGAGCCGCAGATAGAACAAATTGACCAGAGGCTTCAGCTACCGCCGGGCCTCCTACAACCCCTCCCTCTGAGCTTTTGTCCCTATGGAAACCCTCAAGCTCATCGCCAAACTCGCCATTTCAGCGGGCACGGTGTATCTGGTCAGCGAGGTCGTCGTCCGCCACAGCCGCCCCTGGCTCGGCGCACTGCTGGCTTCACTGCCGCTGCTCTCTGTGCTGACTTTTTTCTGGATCTACTACGGCATCAGCGATCCCGCCGAGCGCACACAAAAGCTCGCCCAACATTCCACCGGAGTCTTCTGGTGGGTGCTGCCTTCGCTGCCGATGTTCCTGATCTTCCCCTACCTGCTACGCCGGGGGCTCACCTTCTGGCCCGCACTCATCATCTGCTGCCTGGTCACCATGGCTCTTTACGCCCTGCTCGCGGTGATCTTGAAACACTTTTTCGGCATCGAGTTTTAACCCATCACCCCCAAAGCTGCCAATGCGCGATCAGCACTCAAACCCTATCCAAGATGCTTTAGTGCAACTCGGAACCCAAGCCGAAACACTCAAGCTTCCTTACTTACTCATTGGTGGTAATGCCATAATTAGTTACGGCATCATCCGCCTCACCCGCGACATTGATTTCCTCATTCCCGAAACCGCCGTCAAAGAATGGCGTACTTTTCTCGAAAATTCCGGCTACCAGTGCTTCCACGCCACCCCCGCCTTCTGCCAATTCCATTCACAAGGTGAGCCACATGCACTTAACCTGGCCCCAGTCGACTTGATGATCGTTGATACATCAACCTGGCAAAAATTGTCAGCAAAAGCAGAACGTAAAGCCATTACTAGAACCTACAGCCCCCATCTCCCAGCCGCCACCCACTTAATCGCTATGAAACTTAAGGCTTGGCAAAATCCTCACCGCCGAGAAGACGCCCAAGACTGGAATGATATTGTGAAACTGATTCAAAAACTTGAAATAGACATCAAAAAGCCTGATGTTGCTGAGCTAATAGTCTCCTACGGAGGAAACGAAGCGCTGATTCAACTGGAAAACGCCCTATCCTCCTCCCCCTAAGCCCCGCAAAGCCATGTCGAGTCATGCCTAACACGATCAACATAGACAAAGGAGACTTGGAATTAAATTTCCCAGACCCCGAAATGCCTTTGAAGGAGCCTCCATGCTCTCAATTGAGTTGGGAGCAATGGATGATGGAGACTGCTGATCGAACACGTTATTTTCTACTTCATCACGACTCCCGCGAACAACGCAAACGCGACCCCAACGAAGAACGTTTTGTGCTTTAGGAGGAATAAGTTAGGAGATAGAATACTTTTCAGCCAGGTGAAAGAAACCGCAGCTCCTCAACGTATAGCTAGGTAAGATGAAACTTTTCACCAGACGCGCCGCCCTCAGAACCGGCTTACTCGGAGTCGCTGGAACCGGCTCGCTCGCCTACGGCAACTTGATCGAACGCCACCAACTGACCGTTGAACAAGTCAATTGCCCGCTTAAAGATGAACACTCCGACCTCGCTGGCCTGCGCATCGCCATGGTAGCCGATTTTCATTTTGACGAACTACAGGAAGGCGAGTTGGTCGACCGCTGTGTCAAACTGATCAATGCCCAGAAACCCGACCTGGTTGTATTGTGTGGTGACTATGTCAGTCATGACCGCGAACCGATCGAGCGCCTGTCACAGCATCTTGCCCAACTCAGCGCCCCGCCCGGCGTATTTGCCGTGTTAGGAAATCACGACCACTGGTCCGGCGCCGGTCACATCACTCGCCAACTCAGCTCCTCCGGAATCGAAGTGCTGCGCAATCAAGCACCCACCCTGACTTACCGCCACAGCCCCTTCCAACTCGCCGGCCTCGGCAGTGCCTGGGCCGGTGCCGCCGACTACAAACACGCCCTGCCCGCCTCGACAAAACCCCCGTCCAGCAGTCCGCCCGTCATCCTCGCGATTCACGAACCCGATTTCTTCGACCGCATCTGCAAAGACCCCCGCCTCGTCCTGCAGCTCTCCGGTCACACCCACGGCGGACAAGTCTGCGCCCCCTTTCTCGGAGCCATCCGCCTACCCTCATGGGGCAAAAACTACGTATCCGGTCTCTACCAGCGCCACGATAGCCACATCTACGTCACCCGGGGCGTCGGCACCCTCTTCCCCCACGTCCGCTTCTGCTGCCCCCCGGAGATTTCATTGATCACCCTGAGCGCAAACGTTTGAGGCTCACTAAAGTCCAAACACCACTCCACAGGAGAGCGGGTTTTCCTACCCGCCGTAACACCAATTTCCCTTTTGGCTCTTTTCCCCCTCACCATTCCGGATCTCAAATTTCAAATTGCCATCCTCCCCCATAACTCCCTTGCTCAAGGTGTAACACTGTGTCACATTAACCTCATGCACAGTATTTCCATTCGAGAGCTCCATCAATCTACTGGAAAAATAGTCCGCTACGCTGCAACCCAATCGACCATCGTGACTGATCGAGGGCGTCCCATAGCCATCATTAAAGCTATCACGGAGGCCGACCTGCCGGGCAAAGCATTGCCGCCTTCTCATTGGCAATCACAATCAAGGCCACGAATCAAAACTGATTCGACCGCTACGGTTTCCACTGACCGAGACCGCTAAGAGCTAGCTTGCTGATGATCTATCTCGATACCTGTTATATTCTAAAGTGCTACCTCACCGAGCACGGATCAGAGGAAGTCCGCCAGCTCACCCAGTCGGCCAACGGCTTGGCTTCCTGCGAACTCGCACGAGTAGAGTTCTCCGCCGCCGTTCACCGTCACCGGCGAGAAGGAAAACTCTCCGAAATCGACGCAAAAAAAGTATTCACCCATTTTCGAGCCGACGAAAAGTCCGGACTCTGGAAATGGTATCCTCTCACTCGAACTTTATTGGACGATGTGTTCAATGATTATCAAAACCTGGACTCCTCAGTATTTGTTCGAAGCAATGACGCCATCCACCTGGCTTGCGCCCGCCAGCAGGGTTTTAGGGAAATTCACAGCAACGATCGCCACCTGTTAAAATCAGCAGCAGCATTTTCCCTCCAAGGAATCAATGTCATCCCTTAAGCCTCAGGCCGCCGTAACACAAATTTCCATATTTGTTCTTTTCTCTCACAATCTCAATTTTTAAACCCCCTCCCCCTGCTGGTGTCCCACCCTATGAGGTATAAATGAAGCCTTGATACCAATTCAGATTTCGAACACTATCCGCCGGATGCCATTTTACGCCCATACTAAAGAAAATACAGATGGTTCTCCTGCTGCACAAAGCGAGTGGGAACTGTTGTTTACTCCTTTTGGTGACGGCGATAAAGAATGCCAAGGCAAGAATGGCGATTCTTGCCAGAAGTGCCATGACATGGATCCTCAGCATGGGCATCTGAATAAAGTCGCTTATTGGTCAGGGAAATTTGCTGCAGAGATGTTCCCTGAAGAAGCAGATCGGGAATCCGCTCGTCAATGGGGATACCTCGCAGGGCTATGGCATGATTTGGGCAAATTCTCAGAAAAATTTCAAAACTACCTGACCAAGGTATCAGACATTCATTGTGATGAAATCCTAGAGCGCATTGATCACACAAGTACCGGGGCAAAGCTATCCGCATCAAAATCCTTTCCCTTAGGACACTGCATCAGCACCGCCATTGCCCACAAAGCCTCTCTGGACCCAAAATGCCGATTTCAAAGGCCTGCCGTAGGTTAATTATTTCCCTAAGCAGTAGTCTATTAGGCTATCCAATCAGCAATTATGATTCTCCTTCAATCTTGTTTTTACCCACATTTCCCCATAAGATATCAACACTCCAGTCACGTTACTGGAATTTTTTTGGGTTCCGCTATCACCCAAACATCGTTGAGATGAAGCGGTATTGTAAGCAAACGATAAATTTCATTTAACTACACCAGTTATTCATTTCATTGATTACAATAGATTAAATTAAACCTTTACTCTCCCAAAACCTCTAATATTGTGACATTCTCACCATTTTCTATCAAAGTATCAAACCCCACCACACATCATGTCACTCAATAGGATTTTTCAGGGGCGCATCTCATCTTTCGCGCTACAAAATGATCAAGGAGAATTCGACGAGCTCAGCAATTTTGCAGCAGAAACTTCCCCGCTTTTCCAACATCATCGAGTTTTTCAGGATGCCGTGAACTACTATTTGCTGGCCATAGTTGCCCTTGCTGACCGTAATAAAGACACTCCCCTGGCACAACTCGCTTCGCGAATGGAAGAGGTATGGTCACCCTTTGTAAAACGAAATCACCATTTTTCAGGGCTATTAGCATCGCTGGCGCCTTGGTTGGAACTCGATTCCAAAGCCACGTTGCCGGATGCCTTTAACAAAATTCTCGCCGACAACCCGGCGGATAAGGAATTGCTGAATCTAGCAGCTGCATCCCTGCTCCTCGACCTGGGAGGCGACTCGGCCATCCAGCAGGGAGGGAGAACTTATTTCCCGCTACTTTGCGACCCGAAATCAAGTGCCAACTTCCCGCGCGGTTCTGTTAATCGCTTGAAATCGAAAGGCAAAGCCATTCTCGCATCCATCTTGTGGGCTCACGACATCGATAACAAATCCCCGGAACTTGGCAAAAAATTACACTATGATTATTTTGCCAATCCCACTACCGACGGGAAAAAAATCGAAGGAAAATTTGCCCGAAGAAAACTAACCGAAGCACTGGCACATGAGCATGCAACCCTGGTTCTTCCTCCGCAGCTAAAAATCGAATTGGAACTCAGTATCCAGCAATTACCTGAAGACTACTCCTTCCCTAATTACACCGGCGGTAGTGTTAATAAAGACGCTCTTAAACGCCGCTTTTTTCTTTATCTTCTCACTGCCCACGTTTCACCAGATCCTAAACTTTACCAACGCCTCCGTGACACCTTCCAACAGCCAACGACGCTCGTCAGTGAATACATCCCCAAAGAAGCGGAATTACCCTTCCTCAAACTCGACGACGATCCGATCAAACTGGCGCGATGTAAACGAGGCTATGTCTTCCCAGCTTTTACCGCACTTCCTCTATGGACTGATGTGAAGGGCCGTCGCGCCACGTGGAAAGAGTTCGACATTGCCGCTTTTAAAGAAGCACTTAAAACCATCAACCAATTCAAGGCAAAAACAGCCGAGCGAAAAGCGCGTATGGCAGTCCTCGCGACTTCCATCGATTACATCAAGGGCGCTACAAGCAAGAAACCTAAAATCACTGACGAAGAAACCGATGAAGTTCCAATTCACACCTTCAAAAAAGATGCCCGCTACCCACTTTTGACTAAACTACGGACTGATTTAGGCATCACTGACGAGGAAGAAGAATTCCATGAGCGAGGGATTTCGCGGTCCGGCATACGCGGCTTTAGAGATATCCGAAAGCAGTGGGATGCCCTGTTCAAAGAAGGTCGACCAAATCCAAGCGAAACATTGCTTGTCGACATTGCTCAGCAATATCAAAAAGATAACTCCCGAAGCATCGGAGATGCCACGCTCTTTCAAAAACTTGCTCAAGCTGAATTCCACATACTTTGGAGAAATCCCTGTGAGAAAGAAAAAATTGAGCGTATTCGCAGCAACCACGCAGTGGATGTTTTTTCCGCCTATATCACCTTGGCTGATTTTGAATCCGAGCTCAAACGCTGTGCCGACCCCATCAAGTTCACGCCTGCCGATCCGATCCACTCGCGCAGATTATTCATGTTTTCAGACATGACGGGTAGTACCAAAGCCAAGATTGATTTGGAGAAAGGTGAAATCGCATTGTCAATAGTGTGCCAACAACAAGGCACGTGGCTGACACGCAAAGCTAGACTCACATTCTCAGCCCCCCGCCTCAAACGGGACGGACTCATCGCCCGATCAAATGCGCCCTGGCTACCTCCTGTTATGGGTGGACTGGAACTGGATTCCCAATACGCCGTCATGGATAAGATTGCCCTGAGTTACATGCCCACAACCCGCGCCGACGGGGGCATCACCCATTTGTTGAACTTTCCCGTTACCTTCGATGAAAGCGCACTGCTCGAGGCGATCGGCAAAAAAGCTATCTGGGATGGCAACTTCAACGGCACAAAGAACACTAAACTCCACCTGCTGTGGCCGAGTATTAGCGAAGCCAAAGGAAAAAAATCTCTTTCTTGGTGGAAAAATTCAACGGTCATTGCACAGGGCTTTCAAGTCATGGGGGTTGATCTTGGACAACGTGCAGCCGCCGCATGTTCGATTTTGGATATTCGCTGCGACAACCGTTTCCATAAGAACCAAAAACCATTCACCTTGGTTGGTAGAACAGACGGTCATGACTGGAAAGCAAGTTTGCGCGCGCAATTCACCCTGAAATTACCTGGCGAGGGAATGTCCATCCTTGGGGAAAACGGCAAATTTTCCAAGGAACCCGGAGGCAACCGCGGTCGAAAATCGACCGAAAGTGAATGGCAAGAGGCTTGTGCCGCTGCGGCTGTATTCATTGACGAGCCGTCTTCGTGGCTCGGAAAATCATTTAAGCAACTCACCTACCCTGAACAAAACGACAAGCTTGTAAAAATTCTCCGCCGTTCAAACAGCCGTTACCGCTCGCTTTTTCGGGCGTCCTGGATGTTAGACACCGATCTGGAAACCGCGCTTGAAATAGTGAAATCATTCCCCTCAGCAACTAATCTGACGGGCTTGGCTGAGAGTAAAAATATAGGTAAATTAAAAATATCTCTGCAAGAGCAATTAGAAAGCCTTTCTACAGGAGTCATCAATTTTATTGAAATAATTGCCAATCGAATCCTGCCTCAACGTGATTACATTTGGGAATGGGCTCCGCATTCAAGCAGTTCGTTTGGCGACGACGGTTGGCATGAATTGAAACGCAAGCCTTCTAAAATTCACCCAAAAATAAATCCACAGAGACAACGTGGGATTTCCATGGCGCGCATCGAACAACTTGATATTTTTCGTCGAACACTGCTCTCATTCAATCGCAGCCAACAAGAAAAATTCGGGGTGAAACCAACATCGGGAGCTGCTCGTCGGGAACAACCCACTCCAGAAGTCTGCCCTGAGATATTGGGGAAAATCAACAATATAAAAACCCAACGAGTTAACCAAACAGCGCACATGATTCTGGCCCAGGCCCTGGGTGTCAAACTCACCAGCAACAAGACCAGCAAGGCTGAACGTCGAGATCATGACATTCACGGGGAATACGAAGCCATTACTGGTAGAGCGCCCGTTGATTTTATCGTCCTCGAAGACCTCCGTCGTTACACCATGTCCAGCGACCGCCCTCCTTTTGAGAACGGACGCTTGATGAAATGGTGTCACAGCGCAATCACTGATAAAGTGAAGGAACTCTGTGAACCTTACGGAATCACTGTTCTGGAAACATTTCCCGCCTATACCTCGAAATTCCATTCTGTTCTGCACTGCGCTGGATTCCGAGCCCGTCAAATCACCCGCACGGATGCATGCAGTTCCTATGCAATGATGCTGGCAGAGAAAGTCAAACTCACGCCCATCGAAACTCTAAAAAACAGCCTCTTCGCAAAACTCCGGGAAGCAGCTAATAAAAATATTTTCATGCCAGGACTATGGCTTCCGGAAAATGGTGGTCCTTATTTCATCGGACTAATGAAAACACAAGATGGATACCGCCCTACACCACCCCATCACGCAGACTTAAACGCATCAGTGAATATTGCTCTCAACGCTATAGCAGCGCCCGATTCAACTCACCTCTTACGCAAAATACGTGCCGAACACAAAGCAGGAAAGCCCGTCCTAGTTAAATCGAATAAACGGGAAAAAGCCGCCTTTGGGAATAACCCTGACATCACATTCGCTACTAAACCTGAAGCCGCGTTTATTGCAAAAAACCGTTTTAATATTTTTGCCGACATGGGCAAGCTAGCAACCTTTGACTCCATCACCATCGAAGGAATAACAGAGCCCCTAGCAACTGCACGAGGCTTGTTCAAAGCCGTAAAAAACGAGAAATGGGCCGTCTGTGAAGGACTCAATCACAACATCCTGAAAAATGCCGGATTGGCACCAAACAGTTTACATATAGATCCCGACGACGATCAAATCCCCATGTGAAACACAAACAACATGACCGAACAACCCCTCATCCCCGTTCGTCGCCTACACAACTACGCCTACTGCCCCCGCCTTTTTTATTATCAGTGGGTGGAAAACCTCTTTGTTGAAAATGCTGATACCATTGCAGGAAAGTCTGTTCATCGCAACGTCGATAGACCCAGTTCTTGGAAAGACGACCTCGACCTCTCCGAACGCGCATCCCTACGCTCGCTTCATTTATCCAGTGAAAGCCTTGGCATCGTAGGGGTCATTGATCTGATTGAAGATACCGACTCTGGTCATGAGTTACTTGACTATAAAAAAGGTGCCTCACGTAAAGACGAGAACGGCTCGCGAATTCCTAAAGAAAATGACGCCCTACAAATAGCAGCTTATGCCTTATTACTCCGAGAGCACGGCATGGCTCCATCCAAGGCCTCCATTTATTATGCCCAAGAGCGTCGTCGTGTTCCTGTAGAATTGATCAAACAACTTTATGAACAATGCCAACAACTCATTAAGGCAGCACAACAAACAGCGGGATCAGGCAAATGTCCTCCACCGCTCCACAACGATCCACGTTGCCTTCATTGCTCCGCCTACTGCATTTGCCTGCCCAATGAATCAGCATTTTGGGGAGGAACCCTAGAATCGCCTCTCACGGAAAAAGAACCTCCTCGCCCACCTGGAGACGAAGGCGAAATCCTTATTGTGCAAGAACCTCGAGCCTACGTGGGTAAAAAAGCAGGCGAAATCACTGTGAAACTTGAAAAAAAAGTAATTTCCAAACATCCCATCGAACAGCTTCAAGCCGTTTACCTTTACGGAGGGATACAGGTCAGCACTCAAGCTCTACATTCCTTGTTAGAGAAAAACATCCCCGTTGCTTATTTTTCACCTGCCGGAAGGTTTTTGGGGCTAACTGCTGGACTCCCTACATCAGGGATAGATGCGCGGCTTGGTCAAGCCCGCCTATTTAACTCACTCGAACATCGCCTAGCACTAGCACGAGAAATAATCAGAGCTAAAATAAACAACCAGCGAGTGCTACTCATGCGTAACGGGCAAGCCCCCGACCTTGCGCTCAAACAACTCGCGACCTTGCGCGACAAAACGATACACGCTTCCGACCTCGATGAACTACGCGGATTAGAAGGAAATGCTGCCGCTCATTATTTTTGCCATTTTGGGACAATGCTAAAAGGCTCCGCCTTTGAGAATTTTGATTTTGAAGGGCGCAATCGTCGGCCACCCCGAGATCCTATCAATTCGCTACTCTCCCAAGGTTACTCTATCCTCTCCAAAGAACTCACAGGTATGTGCCATGCCGTAGGCCTTGATCCCTTTATCGGCTTTTTCCACCAACCACGCTACGGTCGCCCCGCCCTAGCTCTGGATCTCATGGAAGAATTCCGTCCTCTCATTGCGGATTCCGTTGTTATTTCTCTACTCAACCGCCGCGAACTTGAGCCTAATGATTTCACTCAAACTTCACGCGGCACCTTTCTCACAAACGAAGGTCGGCGGCAATTTTGGCGTGCCTGGTTTCGCCGCATGGATACAGAGGTCAAGCACCCCCAATTTGGTTACCGCATGACTTACCGCCGGATGCTTGACGTGCAAACTCGGCAACTCTGGCGCTACCTCCGTGGAGAGACCGAAACCTACCATGGGTTCACCACCCGCTGATATTAACATATTTTTCTCATGGCTAGAACTCGCTACCTCGTTTCTTACGACATCTCTGATCCAAAGCGACTGCGGCACGTCGCCAAAACTTGCGAATCATTTGGTACGCGTATTCAATATTCCGTTTTTGAATGCCCTTTAGATGACCTACGTCTAGAAAAACTGAAACACGCTTTGCTAACAACTATCAATCACGATGAGGACCAGGTTCTATTCATCTCACTAGGCCCAGAGCACTCCCCTTTTCGCATCGTAGCACTTGGACAGCCTTACACCGAGCGCTCTCGAGTCACTATTATTTGAGTTTCCTCTTGCCAAAAAGTTAACAAACCTTTATTTTGCAGTTAGCTACGTGCTACTTTTCGCGAACCACCGCCTTCGGTTTCGCCAAGCTTGTTCTTTAACATTACAGTAAATAAAATCTTTAAGGTCTTTTTGTGTGCGAGCACGTAAATGCCAACAGGTCTCCTAGATGCACGCTCGCACACCTGATAAATGCGAGCTAAATCTCTTACATTCTGTGAAAACTGATTCTAGAGGTTGTGAAATTTTGTTGCGCTCGCAAAGCTACCTTGGAGGCCAAGTATCATCTTGCCAAACAAAGGGCGCAGGTTCATCCGCTAGGATTTAAAGAAGCTTGAGGCGGTAGGGCGTCCAGGGCCTCTGAGGTATCAGGGGCGGGTTCATCCGCTAGGATTTAAAGAAGCTTGAGGCGGCCCTTCATAGGTGGTGGTGAACGTGGAGCATCGTGGGTTCATCCGCTAGGATTTAAAGAAGCTTGAGGCGGCTGGCGACCGTGGGCACGGACTCGTTGAGGTGGGGTTCATCCGCTAGGATTTAAAGAAGCTTGAGGCGGTTTCAAGGTGAATTGAGCCCTCCTGGTGGGCACTGGTTCATCCGCTAGGATTTAAAGAAGCTTGAGGCGGATAGCCACCCAGGATGGACGAGGAGGCAATAGGGTAGGGTTCATCCGCTAGGATTTAAAGAAGCTTGAGGCGGAGAAAATGAGTTGCCGGAAAGCGTGCAGATTGCGGGGTTCATCCGCTAGGATTTAAAGAAGCTTGAGGCGGCGTATACATATCGCAATCAGATTCCCGTAGTTCGGGTTCATCCGCTAGGATTTAAAGAAGCTTGAGGCGGTGGAGGCTGCGTCGGCTACGGTGACTCGGTTTTTGGTTCATCCGCTAGGATTTAAAGAAGCTTGAGGCGGAGTAGGAGGCTTCTCAGCAAGAGCCGTTGCCGCAGGGTTCATCCGCTAGGATTTAAAGAAGCTTGAGGCGGTCCTAATCTCACGCCCGAGGAAATTTTTAAAAGCGGTTCATCCGCTAGGATTTAAAGAAGCTTGAGGCGGCCGAAACTTATCGGTCGATTATATCTGACAATGTGGTTCATCCGCTAGGATTTAAAGAAGCTTGAGGCGGAATCAAACTATCCCTTAATTGGTGCTCGTCCATAGGTTCATCCGCTAGGATTTAAAGAAGCTTGAGGCGGTTTACTCATAAGCATTTGTCCGCGAGCGTGTAAAAGGTTCATCCGCTAGGATTTAAAGAAGCTTGAGGCGGTCAGCTTCAGGTGGATATACTGGAGAACCCGTGGTGGTTCATCCGCTAGGATTTAAAGAAGCTTGAGGCGGTCATCCATGGCTTTTAATACAGCGTCTCTTATCCGGTTCATCCGCTAGGATTTAAAGAAGCTTGAGGCGGTCATCGGAGACATTTACAAAGCTGCCGAGATTGTGGTTCATCCGCTAGGATTTAAAGAAGCTTGAGGCGGATGGATGAAGAAATAGGCAAATGCGATTACTTGGGGTTCATCCGCTAGGATTTAAAGAAGCTTGAGGCGGCTTCGTCAGGGTGAACGTATGCAGATTGTGGTCTGGGTTCATCCGCTAGGATTTAAAGAAGCTTGAGGCGGCGAGAAACCTACAGGGGGCAACGCTCGAATTTGAGGTTCATCCGCTAGGATTTAAAGAAGCTTGAGGCGGTCAACTTCACACTCTCCTTTTTTCGCGGGTGCTTGGTTCATCCGCTAGGATTTAAAGAAGCTTGAGGCGGTAAGGAAATTGAAATGTTTGTTCTCATTTAATAAAGGTTCATCCGCTAGGATTTAAAGAAGCTTGAGGCGGGCCGTCGGCAGCAATGTAGGGCTCATTCGTAGCTGGTTCATCCGCTAGGATTTAAAGAAGCTTGAGGCGGGCTAGATTGCGGGAACTTTTCGCTAATCAAAAAAGGTTCATCCGCTAGGATTTAAAGAAGCTTGAGGCGGAGATGAAAGAACTAATGGAGGGGCTGAAATGAGTGGTTCATCCGCTAGGATTTAAAGAAGCTTGAGGCGGAAGGCACAATTTTCATGATGGAACTAAAAGCACAAGGTTCATCCGCTAGGATTTAAAGAAGCTTGAGGCGGCTTAAATTATCGGTTCCTGTGTTGATCTCAGTAAGGTTCATCCGCTAGGATTTAAAGAAGCTTGAGGCGGCCGTTCCAAACGATGCAGATGCGTCTGGCTGCTCGGTTCATCCTCTCGACCGACCAAGTAAACGACCTAGTAACCGTCCAAGTAAAAAAACTTCTCCGAATACTGTGCCCACTAGGAAAATCTACTACCGAAGATCTCATGCCGGTTTTAAAACTCAAGCACCGCTCCACTTTTTGCAACAACTACTTGTGCCCAGCGATGGATCAAAATCTCGTCACCATGACCCAGCCCAATTCCCCAACAGCCCTGCTCAACCACCTTCATAGATTCCTCCCACTGCTCCCTTTCCTCATCAGACTCAAAAGGCATACAGCCTGCAAATTTTTCCAAGCCATTGCTCTTTTTTTCATCCACCCCCAAGCCTCTCGCCAGAGCATCCACCAACACCTGATTTATTGAAACCCCCAGATCCTTTGCCTCGGCTTTCGCCCGCTTGATCCACTCATCCTCCACCCGTCTGATCGTTACCTGACTTGTGCATACATTTTAATGTGAACACTGCATGGAATCAAACAACTCGTTTTCAGCGTCTAAAATCGCCCCCTTCACGGGGGGCGCGGATTGAAACCTCGTCTAAATCCTTACCCGCTCGCTCTAGTAAAACCAAATAGCTTTACATATCATATTAAGCACCATAAAGTTAATATGATGGACATTTCTACTTTATCCCCCAAATATCAAACCGTCATACCAAAGAAGATTCGTAAAGAGATGAATCTCCAACCGGGACAACAACTTCAATTCACTGTCAAAGACGGCCGCATTGAAATCCAACCCATCCTCTCTGGCCAAGAGCTCATCGGATACCTCAAAGAAACCAAACCACTTGAATTTAATCGCGATGCTGACCGCAAACTTTAGGCCCCTGTAAAATAGCCTTTGCCAACCCACCTAAGTCCATGCTCCATATCCTTGATTCTTCAGCGTGGTTGGAATGCCTCGACAACGGCCCCAACACGTGTCACTTCGAACCCATTTTACTCCAATTGCCCTCCTTGCTCGTCCCCAGCATCATACTTACAGAAGTGCGCAAAGTTGTGCTATCACAACGAACACAGGAACAAGCAGAAAGTGTCACCCGCAGCATACGTTCGGCTCAAATCATCCCCATCGACGCCCAAATTGCCAGCTCTGCCGCCGACCTATTCATCCAATACGGACTCCCACTCGCCGACTCCATCATCTACGCGGTCACCCTCTCTCACAATGCCACCCTTTGGACACAGGATGCTGATTTCAAAAACCTGCCTCACGTTAACTATTTCCCAAAACGTAAAACCTAAGGGCCCATCCACCATGTTGATTGCTCCCCACAAGCTGACACGACTGTTTCACATTCTCGCCCAGTCTTATCCTATTCGTGTTTATTAGCGTTCATTTGCCTTCGGGGTAGCTTCCTCCGGCTGTCTCCTTTCAGTCGGCTGTGGTTCAAAATCCCATTTGCTCCTGCCCGCTTTCGCCTTAAGATTACTACCCTGCTGCTCGATGATTTTTTGATCAAAAGGCAGATTGCTGAAACCTCAATTCAAACTAAACAACAACCCATATCATACCATGGCACACACATTACCTGAACTCCCCTACGCGCACGACGCACTGGAACCCACCATCGACACCCGGACAATGGAGATCCACCACGGCAAACATCACGCTGCTTATGTCGCTAATCTCAACAAAGCACTCGAAGGCAACGCCGAGCTGGAAGCCAAATCTATCTGCGACTTGGTCAGAGACCTCGACGCTGTGCCAGAGAATATCCGTGGTGCGGTGCGCAACAACGGTGGAGGACACTGGAACCACTCCTTTTTCTGGACCATCATGGGACCCAACGCCGGCGGAGCTCCTTCAGGCGACCTCGCCGCAGCCATCGACAGCGCTTTTGGCAGCTTCGACGGACTCAAAGAAAAATTCGCCACTGCCGGCATGACCCGCTTTGGCTCAGGCTGGGCATGGCTCAGTGTGAAAGACGGCGCATTGGTCGTCTCATCCAGCCCTAATCAGGACAATCCCTTGATGGACGGATCAGGCACACCAGTCCTCGGAGTTGATGTGTGGGAACACGCTTATTACCTCAACTACCAGAACCGCCGTCCCGACTACCTCGGAGCCTTCTGGAACGTGGTCAACTGGGATGCCGTTGCCGAACGCTTTGCCGCAGCCACTGCCTAAAAAGCAGTTAAATACGATAGACCGATCTACTTGATCTCTATCAAAAGCGATTGAATATAAAGGCGCGCTCCGCATCATGCGGAACGCGCCTTTTTTCATGCCATTATTATGTCCTACCGCCTAAACACCTACCGCCTTCACGCCGCCACCTCCTACAGGCCAAGGCACTATTTCCTGCATTTAAGCCTTTCGGCTTGCCCTTCCTCTCATCGTCTCGTATGATTGTGTCGGAAATGTAACACTGCCTTGATTTCTGTAAGGCATCTGTTTTTCAGGGTATCGTCCCTGAATGGAGGAAAGTTTATTGAGCTGCGGTCGTCGTGGTATTTTTTACCACACAAAACTGGGGCCGCCCCCTTGGACTCAGGACAATATAATATGAATAAAAACGCACTTCCTCGACTTGCTCCCACCAAAGCACGCGCCCCCCTCCCGATCACCCCTAATTCTGTTACCCCAGCTTCTCAAGCCCCGCAAGATCAGCCACTTCGTTTTCACATAGGGACTCAAAAAACCAAAATCACTTGTGCGCTGCTGTTGGCTGCTGGCACCGGATCCCGCCTTCAGCCCTTAACCACGGCCGCCCCCAAATGCCTCACTGAAATCAATGGCGTGTCCATCCTGAAACGGCTGATCGGTAATTTGCGTGATCAGGGATTCAAACGTTTGATCGTGGTGATCGGACACTTGAGCGACCAGATCGAGGAAGCCCTTCAGCTCTACGCTGGGGACATGAAGATTGATTACGTCTTCAATCCCGTCTATCGCAGCACCAACAATCTTTACTCCCTGTGGCTGGCTCGCGAGGTGATCGATGAACCCTTTTTACTGGTGGAAAGTGATCTTATTTTTGAAACCCAACTGCTAGACCGCATGCTCTACCCTGATAAAATGGCGGTCTCCAAAATGCTACCTTGGATGAACGGCACCACCGTCGAGCTCGATTCAAGTCAGCAAGTCACCGCTTTTCGCATGGACGATGACGCCCATCTCGAAGCCCACCAGTACAAGACTGTTAATGTCTATAGCTTGTCCCTTGCTTCGTGGAAAAAAGTCGAAGCCCGATTAAGTCGCTACGTAACCAATAAGGAATTGGGTGACTATTACGAAATCGTATTTGCCGAATTGATCGCCGACGGCACACTTTCTTTCGAAGCCGTCTTTTTCGAAGCTGACCTATGGTACGAAGTTGATACCGGAAAGGATCTGCTCGCCGCCGAAATTTTGTTCGCCAATACCCCCTCCATTCCCCACCGCTCAGCAAGCGACGCCGCATTGAATCAATTGTTACCTAGGTAAAAAAACCAGACAGTTACATGGAGAAAGCCCAGGGAAACTTTGTCTATCGAAATCTGGCGAATGCCGCATCGATCTTCGGCGTATTGCCGATTGGCTTGCTGTTCCTAGACGGAGGTTATGTTTATCTAATTCCCTTTCTGGTTTTCAACAATTTTATGGACGACCTCGATGGCGTGCTGGCGAGGAAGTTGAAAATTGGTAGCCTACTGGGAGCCCACCTCGACAATGTCTGCGACACCGTTGTCCATGTAAGCTTAGTCCTGATAGTCAGCGCTCATTATGGAATAGGGATGTTGCTCATCGGCATGATCCCTGCGACCGCCATCATTATCCGTCTAACAGGTCGCTTAAACCCTGACGAAGTATCAGGCAATGGCACTCCGACCAACGAACTTATGCGCCACATGATCTTCGTTCTGCTGCTGGCAGGATTGTATGAAGTGGATCCCCAGCCTTATCTGGTGCTGATATTTATTTTCCACACCGTGACGATGTTGGTGCCATTCAAATTCACCTTCCTCATCCGGGGACGCGCAAACAGCGCCACAGCCATTGCTCTGGTCAACGTCGTATTGATAGCGGCATGTCTCGTGCCAAAACTTGCCCCATTGATCGCAGCACCCTTCTTCGTCACTTACCTTTATTCATTTGCCCTTGGCGGAACACAGTATTTAAAAGAGCGGAATCACCAGCGAAATTGATCGCCGCCGTTGCTGAGTAACTTTACCGCAGCGATTACTTGATCTACGAGAAAATCGACTGACTATAAAGGCGCTCCGTAACCCACAGAGCACGCCTTTTCCCATGCTCACCCTAAAGCCTACAGCCTTACTACCTACAGCCTTCTTCCCATGCCACAAATCAATCACAACTACCTGAAACTCAAAGCCGGCTACCTTTTTCCTGAAATCGGCCGCCGTGTCACGGCTTTCACTGAAGCCAATCCCGAAGCCGCCAAAACCCTGATTCGTTGTGGCATCGGTGACGTAACCGAACCGCTACCAGAAGCCTGCCGCGAAGCCATGCATGCCGCCATCGATGACTTGGGAAGCCACAAGGATTTCCACGGTTACGGTCCAGAACAAGGCTACGCTTTTTTGCGCGAAGCCATCGCTGACAACCAATTCCAAGGAATCGACATCAGTGCCGATGAGATCTTTATTTCCGACGGAGCCAAATGTGATACTGGCAACATTCTTGATATCTTTGGAGCAGGCAACCGCATCGTCATCACCGATCCCGTCTATCCCGTTTATGTCGATACCAATGTGATGGCCGGCAATACAGGGGATTCCGATGAAGCCGGCAATTACGACGGCCTTCTCTATCTGCCTTGCACCGCAGAGAATAATTTTGTGCCAGCTATCCCAAACGAAGAAAAAGTCGATCTGATCTATCTTTGTTACCCCAACAATCCTACCGGCACAACGATCAGCCGGGAACAACTCGCCGCCTGGGTGGCTTTTGCCAAAGAGAACGACGCCATCATCCTCTACGACGCCGCCTACGAAGCATTCATCCGCGAAGACGACGTACCTCATTCCATTTTCGAAATCGACGGCGCGCGTGACTGTGCCATCGAATTCCGTTCCTTTTCAAAAAATGCTGGTTTCACAGGGGTGCGTTGCGCCTACACTATTATCCCAAAAAGCCTGATGGGCAAAACCAGCGACGGCAAAGAGCAAGCGATCCACCCTTTGTGGTCGAGACGCCAAAGCACCAAATTTAATGGAGCCAGCTACCCCATCCAACGCGGAGCCGAAGCGGTGTTTAGCGATGCGGGCAAGCAGCAGGTCAAAAATCTAGTCGACCACTACATGAGCAATGCTGACCTCATCCGCGAGACCTGCGTGACTGCCGGACTCACCGTATACGGCGGAATCAACTCACCTTACGTGTGGGTCGCCTGTCCTGACGGGGTCGATTCGTGGGGCATGTTCGACAGAATGCTCAACGAGCTCAACGTAGTCGTCACCCCCGGATCCGGCTTTGGCGCCGCCGGCGAAGGTTACTTCCGCATCTCGGCCTTCAACTCGAAAGATAACGTCGAAGAAGTCTGCCGCCGCATCAGCGAAAACCTGAGCCAAGCAAACTAAAGGCCTGTTTTTACTACCGGCAAACCCGCAGGGAAGCGGGTTTGCCTACCCGCCTTGCCAGCCCAAGATTTCGGCTGATTGAAAAGTCCCCCCCTATACCTCTCCCCCATTCGTGTTCCTTAGTGTCCATTCGTGGTTCCCCATTCTTCCCCCTTACCCATATTCATAGCGTCATCACGTAGCTTGTTAAAACGCCGTCCATCCATTTCAATCATCACTATATGAAAATCTCGAATTTTTGCTTTTTCGCCCTGCTGCTCTTATCGGCAGTATTCTATCTCGCCCCCGCACCTGCCACCGCACAGAACCCAAAAAAACCCAACATCATCTTCATCCTGGCTGATGACCTGGGTTATGGCGACATTGGTTGTTTTGGCCAGAAGCTGATCAAAACCCCCAATCTCGACCGCATGGCCAAAGAAGGGCTCAAGCTCACCAACTTCTATGCCGGATCGACCGTCTGCGCCCCTTCACGATCCGTCCTGATGACCGGACAGCACACCGGACGCACGTGGGTGCGCGGCAACGCTGGACGTAAAGGCATGCAAGCACAAACCCTGCGCGATCAGGATGTCACCGTCGCCGAAGTCCTGAAAGGCGCCGGATACAAAACCGCGCTGATTGGCAAATGGGGGCTCGGCGAACTGAACTCATCAGGCCATCCCAACAAACAGGGCTTTGATTACTTTTTTGGTTACCTCAACCAACGTCACGCCCACAACCACTACCCTGAATTTCTGATCCGCAACTCGGAGATCGTCAAGCTGCGCAACATCACCGATCCGGCTTACACCGCTTTGCGTAAGGAAAAAGGCCTGCCCGACGACGGTGCCGGTTGGGCCACCCCCGAAGGTCGCATTGACTACGCCCACGGACTTTTTGCCCAGGAAGCCCTGGACTACATCGGCAAAGCAAAAAACGACGAACCTTTCTTTTTATATCTCGCATTCAACGTGCCACACGCCAACAACGAAGGCACTCGTGGCACAGGCAACGGTCAGGACGTACCTGACCACGGCATTTATTCCGACAAAGACTGGCCGGATCCAGACAAAGGGCAGGCAGCCATGATCACTCTGATGGATCGCGACATCGGCCGCATCGTCACCCTCTTGGAGCAGAAAAAAATCGCTGACAATACCCTGGTGATCTTCACCTCCGACAACGGCCCGCACAAAGAAGGCGGCAATCACCCTGAGTTTTTCCAAGCCAGTGGCCCCTTGCGCGGCATCAAGCGCGCGCTCTACGAAGGCGGCACCCGCGTCCCTACCATCGCTTGGTGGCCCGGCAAAATCGCCCCCGGCCGGATTTCCCAGCACCCCGCTTATTTTGGTGACTTCATGGCCACCGCCGCAGAGCTGTCCGGCGGCAAAGCCCCCGGCAACATTCAATCCATCAGCCTCGTGCCCACCCTCTTAGGCAAAAACGGTCAGCAGAAAAAACACCCCTACCTGTATTGGGAATTCTACGAACAAGGCAGCAAACAAGCGGTGCAATTTGGCAAATGGAAAGCCATCCGCAAACCCATGTTAACTGGAAAAGTAGAGCTCTACGACCTCTCCAGTGACCTCGGCGAAAATAAAAACGTCGCCAACGAACATCCTAAAATCGTCAAGCAGGCGGTGAAATACATGAAAGAAGGTCACCACCCCGACCCCAAATGGAAAATCCCCGCTCCCAAGAAGAAAAAAGGCAATAACAAAGGCAAACCCAACAAAAAATAAACCCCTATTGTAGGGCAAGCGCTCCGCTTGCCCACGTCACCTTATTCTGCCCGCCCGCTCTTCCCAACTGCGCTATTTTTTACCCAGCTCGATCACCTCTTCCCGCCCATCCACTTTGAGCTGCCAAGTGTCGTAGCTCCAAACTCCCCCAGCTTTAGTACCTTTGACGGTAATGGTTCCGCTGCCTTTTGGTCCTGACACCGGAATTGAGAAAGTCACGTTTCCACCGTCATTCTCAACATTAATGCTGCCCGACAGCATGAACCCGGGTTTGATCGGTTCGCCCAAAGCTTCAATCGCCACCTGATTCGCCTGAACGGCAACGATGGAATCTTTGTAAGGAGCATTACTCTTCAGCGCTTTTCCTATACCCAAACCCACCACCACCATCCCTATCACTCCCACCACCACCAAGCTCAGGCAGCCACAACCAATATATTTCAAAACAGGAGATTTTTTTTTGGCTTCTTGATTCATAGTTCGAACACTTTGCCATCGTCTTGTCCAACTAGGCAAGCTAAAAAAACTACTCCCTCTCACGCCACGACAGCAACCTCGGTGTGCCGTCGTCTTCCTCATTGGAATCCAAAAACCCCTGCTCCACTAAAAACCGATCCGCGGCGCTGATGGTTCCTTCATAAGCCACCACATCGACATTCATATTATAAAAACTGTGGTCGTGGCCCTCGAAATCCACTAACTCGCAGACATTGCGCCGCCACTTCATCTTGCTGACAAATTTTTTCACCCCACTGAACGGCACCATCCGGTCAGCCGTGCCATGAAACAAAATACACGGCGGCAGCTTTTTCTGCATGTGACGAATGGGACTCGCCTTGCGAGCCTCCGTGGCGTCCTTGAAATGATCCAAGCCATAACCCTTCTTTGAAATGTCCACAATAGGACTGAACAGGATCATCGCATTCGGCACGCAACTGAGCTGCACATCGGTCTCATCATCTGCAAAATCCTTGATCATTGCTGCGGTCAACACCAGGTGGGCACCTGCCATACCACCTGCTCCCACAATTTTAAACTCGTCGGCGCCAAAATGCTCCTTGTTGTAGCGCACCCAGCGAATCGCCGTTCGAGCATCAGCCATCGCTTCCATCGGCCCCGTACCGTGAGTAGAACTCACCCGATACTCAATCAGCATGGTGATCGCCCCACGATCGGCAAAATACAAACAATGCGGGCCGAACTGGGTGACTTCCCCTTGATCCCAAGAGCTGCTATAAAAAAACATCACCACTGGGCGATCCGTTCCCTTCCTTTCCCCTTTGGGGTAATAAACGTGGGCGTGAAGATCCTGACCGCTCTCGATCTTCTTATAAACGAAACTCTCCGCTTGGGAGAGCAGTTCGTTTTGCCGGTCTACAACTGCGTTGATCGCCGGTCTCATATAATTTTCTGGAACAAAATAAGCAAAATTTAAAAAGGTCTATATCAATCAGATCAAAGCAAAATTCAAGCCAAGGGCGAAAGGTTTTCGTACTTCCTATATACTCTATTGAGCACAATGCAAAAAACTGTGCCATGGTATCCAGACAACTCTGATCATGAAGCCTCGAATCACACTCACTCTTCTTGCCCTCTGCTGCCTGCTGCCCAGACTAACTCCAGCCGCTGACGCAACCAGCAAATCCAGTCCCGAGCTGCAAGCCACTCTGGAGACCGCCTACGCTGCATGGCGCACGGCCATGATCAATAAAGATTACAAAAGCTGGCAAACAAGCACGGCCGCTTACCGCCAAATGGATACCCGCAACCGTATCATCTCGCAGCGCTTGCGTTTCCCCGATGCCATGTTTGCCGTTCCTCTCCAAGCTCCCGCTCTAACCCAACTCACCCTGCTGGATATTCTGGTCAAAGGCGACACCGCCAATGCTGTCTATTTTGGTAAAGCCGACTTCGGCCTTGGCGGCAATCAAGTTATCAGCGACAATTTCATGGTGCTCAAATATGTGCGTGAATCCAATCAGTGGAAATTCGACAACCTGCGCATCATCAAATTTGGCAACGACCCCGATCTGTTACTAAAAATTCGCAACGCTGATTTCTCTTTCCTGAAAAATCCCGCTTTCCAACCCATCGGTCTGGCTCCCCTCGTCGCCAAACCTGTCGCCCCCCCGGCTTACTTAGCTGAGTTATGGATTGCAGCCAACGGCTTCGACGTCACCGTCAACGTCAATCGGGGCAACCACATAAGCCGGCTCAAAAATGATGACGGACGGGACCTGATCATCGGCGGACTGATAAAAGGAAAAAACACCATCAGCCTTTCCATCACTCCTGTGGACACTGAGAGCACCCTTCCCAAACGACTCGAAGTCGGCATCTATGCCGCCGAATCTGCAG
Organism: Verrucomicrobiota bacterium; assembly: GCA_045046875.1. GTDB lineage: Bacteria > Verrucomicrobiota > Verrucomicrobiia > Verrucomicrobiales > DEV007 > JAADHD01. The sequence continues at coordinate 36,921 of JASFYY010000022.1, forward strand.
GCAAGCCCGCCAAACGTGTATTTCACTACGCCCCCGATCTCGCCAAGGTTCCATTGAACCATGCGGTGAGCATCATGGTGCGCTAGCCTCCCTTCAAAAACTCACATGTACCGATAAACTCCCACCGCCATGATGGTATCGGTGAATTGGGTAGGAATAGCTATGCGGCACATAATAATAAAAAGCCGGCGCATAGAGCGGGTAGCGATAGCCATAATCAATGCCACGACCGCGGCGCCCATAGTCCCTGCGTCCTCCAAAAACTGAATTTGATCTGCGCGGGCGGCGCTGATAAGAACGCCCCGGCTGGAAAACATAACCGCTAACGGTTTGCCCCTTGCTGTTTTTACCCAGCTCGCGAGTGACGATCTCGGCTTTACCGGATAGCGGCAAAACCACGCACCCCACATACAGCAAACCCGCTAATAACAAGCCCCTGGCAATACGATTTTTTTCTTTCCCGCTGTCCATAGCCGACAATATACCATCCAAGCACCTCAATTGCAATCATCGCAGAAATGGCTAACCCTTGGTCACTCTCCCATCACCGTGACCGCAATCCGGCGAGTGTGTGGTGCGCGACGGTGTTCAAACAGAAACAAACCCTGCCACGTACCTAGAGCCAATTCCCCTTGCAGCACTGGGATATTTTTATCGACATCGGTCAGGCACATGCGGATGTGAGACGGCATGTCATCGGGGCCTTCATAGGTGTGCACAAAGTAAGGGGTGTCTTCTGGCACCAAATGATCAAAAAAAGCATGCAAATCCGTACGCGCAGACGGATCTGCATTCTCCATGATCACCAAACTACAACTTGTATGACAGACAAAAACCGTCGCCACTCCATTTTCCACCCCGCTCTCATCAACCACCCGGGCAATCTCATCACTTATCTCATAAGTTCCTTTTCCACTGGTGGAAACAGAAAAACTATCGCTGAAAACTTTCATAATATCTGCAAGCAACCTCGCATCAAAATTCTCCAACAACCGACTAAAAACAACCCTTCTTCCCGCCGTCCAATACCCGTCCCTCTATTTCCCCGCGGTATTTCCCCACCCTGATCTTACGAGCGATTTTTTTCTCCACCCGGTCAAGAGCCTCCCGCTCACTCTCCGCCGAACGTATCGTCGTGCTCTGCTTACCACACAGGTTACATATAAAACGAACCCCCAGCCCACTGTCCCCATCGGGAACCACTTTGGGCTTCATCACTTCCGCACACTTATCGCATTCGCACCACAAATTAATCACTTTGCCCTTCCACGAATAATCCCACTGCCACTCTACCCAAAAAAAGGTGTCTATTCGGTACTGACGCCAAACCTCGCTTTTGCCAAAAAACTTGCGATACAAACATCGCCCGAACAGAAAAACCAGGCCGAGTGTTCCCAGCAAGAGCAGATAAAAAACCACTAGCGGGGCGCTGAATGGTGACCACAGATGAGTCGCCACCACGCCATAAACATGCAAGCCACCTTCCACCAGTTCATGACTACTCAATGCAGCAAGGAGGACACCCACTGCTACCAGTCCTACGACCAGCACCATGCCAAGAAATATCCAGGTACCACGCCCCTTGTTCTGCTCATTCGCCATAGTTTTTACTCTTTTTCAAATGAGTGTAACGCGCAAGTGATAAGCCTGGTATTTTCACCGTTTTTTGTAAATCTCTTAACATATCACTGCATAAGCTTCGCGACAGAAACTGCCACTTGCCCTTCCTCCGCTTGCACCTTCGAAAGCACACAACGAAAACCATACAATCCTTCCCTGATCGTTGGAGGTACGGCATTGCGGTAAGAACTCAGCAACAAATCCCGCTCAGACACGTTCCACGCCCCACCCCGCACCACTTGCAAACCGGTATCGCCGCTATAAGCATCACTCACCCATTCCCACACGTTGCCCGCCAAATCGTAAATGCCAAGCGGGTTCGGTTTGTAATGGCCTACTGGTGAAGTTTTTTCAAAACCATCATCATAGCCTTTCAACACGTAGCGCCCCTTGGCACTTTTATCCGCAAAATTTCCACTGCCCGGTGGTGGTGGCCACTCTGCTCCCCAGGGAAAATGTTTACGGACTTTGCTGTCCCGTCGCTCAGGGGTCGCCCCAGTCTCTCCAGCCAATTCCGCCATCCGGCTCCACTCCAAATCGGTCGGCAAGCGATACTCTTCATTTGATTCGATCTTTCCTGAAGTCCGCTCAACTTCCGTCAACCATTGACAGAAATTCTCAGCATCCTTCAAGCTCACTCCCACCACCGGATGATCCGGGTCCTGAGTGAACCCCACCGCTGGTTTCCCTCCCGCCGGAGGGGCGTCAAGCAAGTAAGCATCAAAATCCACCACCCGGGTTTCATAGGCCGATGCCATCAGATCCTTATCCACTGGCACAAACTTCATCCCCAGACTGTTTTTCCAAGTCTCCCCGAAAATCACACTGCCATCCCTTTGCAAATCCACCTCGACCTGGAGTTCACGGTCTTGCTGGATCATACCACTACGAATTTGCTCCCCATGCCCCTCTTTTTTCAAAGTCACCGTGAATGGTCCCGCACGTACCTCGCGCAGCTCCATCGGCGTACGGCCGATCAAATGCCCCCGCCGATACACCCCGGCACCGGAAGGGTCACTGCTCACCAAAGCACCACCAAACACATTGCCGATCACACAGAAAAAAGTCCCGTCCCGTCCCGGTGTGCCAGAGATCTGGGGCCGATGATACTGGCTCTCTCCCAGATACCCCTCCATCTGATCCTGAGCCGTCATCCAATCGCAAAAGGCCCACTGACTCTCTTCATTCGCCAAAACCAATCCCTGCTTGCCCGCCACCGCAAACGGTCGCTGGGTTTTTTCCAAAAACGTCCCGAATTGGTCACGGGTGATTTCACTCGAAACATGCGTGCCATCTCCCGCCTCAAACCGAATCCCCAAATAATTCACCCACGCCGAACCATCCTTCGGGCGACGGTCACGGATTAAAGTCGTATTATCGTACTGGCGCCCTGCAATCAGCTCCCGTATCAACACCTTTTCCTGATAACCCGGAAGCTTCAATACCAGCTCCACCTTACCGGGAGGAAAGGTCAAAAAGCGCGTCGGTGTTCTGCCAAGCTCCTTGCCATCATGCATCACCACTGCCCCAATCGGGTGACTGAACACTTTAAACTCGGCCAGCTCCACTTCCTTTTCAATTTTATCCGGCGGCATATCCGCACTTTCATCACCATCTGCAAAGGCCGCCTCCTGTTCTTTCTCTTTGGCTGCCGCAGCCGCCATTGCCTGCATTTCCTTGGACATCACGGAAATCGACAAATCCCCCACTTCCGGAAAAAAAGAATCCACAATGACAGGAGTGCCCCCGCCTCCAGGCATCGTGGCCCGCCCGATCGCATCTCCATTTTCACCGTCCTCCCTGTTACCCTCTTCCACACTACTTAGCTCCAAAGGAGGCGCCGTTGCCGGAGGGATACTGTAATAAACCAAGCCAATCGCTCCCGCCAAAAATAAAACAAATATTGCCGCCACAGCCATCCACGCCCGGCCATGCCATCGCGCTTCAGATTTCTCCTCCTGCTCACGAATGTTTTCCAGAGCCACCACCAGCGACTCAGCACTCGAATAACGCTTGCGGGCATTAGGCGCCCCCGCGCGACAGATCACTGTATTCAGCATCCTCCACTCGTCCCGGTTCACCGTTGGCGACAACTCCAGATTGGTCGGCAATTCCGGGAAATCCAGCCGATCCTTCCCGGTCGCCACCTCATAGAGCACCATCGCCAGACTATAAAGGTCCCCGGAAGCCGTGCCGGGCCCTTCCGGCGGCATATACCCCTCGGTGCCGACAAAAGAACGCTGCCCACTATGAGCCACCAAGCCGATATCCGCCAATTTGGCCTCGCCATTGACAAAAATAACATTGGAAGGCTTCACATCCCGGTGGGTCAAGCCATTCTGATGCAAATGCCCCAGCGCACCCGCAATGCGAATACCCAAAGTAACCCCATTCTGCACGTCCGTGCTCTGGCGAGCACGCAAATCCGAACTCAATGTGCGTGGTTCATACGAATCCGGATCAATCTCCTGACCGTGAAAACAGTCATCACCCAATTCCATCACGTAAAAATAAAATTGCTTTGCCCGGTTCCTGCCAACATGCAGCACATCCACCAAGGCCGGATGATCCTTGGAAACATTCTCATATTTCTTGATCCCCTCGAACTCCCTCTCATAAGTGCGCTCCAGATCAAAATCCTTACGCTGCACCACCTTCACCGCACGCAAGGACCCCGTCACGCTGCGAGCCATCCACACCTCACCGTATGACCCTCCGCCGATTTTGCGCAGAATCTCATAATCCGGAATTTCCGGTCTGTTGTCTTTTCCTTCGATAAGCCTGTTTATAGTGAACCCACTCTTCTTTTGTAGACGATCAAGTCATCTGCTTTATTCATCGTTGCCTCTGCACCCGACATTGTTCAAAGTTTCTGCTCGTCCAATGACTCAAGCTCCTTCTTCATCAGAGCCCCCACCCGGTGTTTTGCCAGATAAACTTGAGCCATACTGACTCCCAGTTCCTCCCTGACTTTTGCCGCCGACCACTCCTTTATGACATAACAATCGAAAATCTGAAACTGTTTTGGCGATACTTTTCCTATCACATTGGCCCGCGCCACCCGCGTCAGATTTTCACTCCACTCCGCATTCCACACCTTTTCAAGGTCATCATTGGGATCTGCAAAACGCTCGATCGTGGCGGTGCCACGACCCGATGATTCTTCATCCGAAAAACGAAAGCCGGTAGCCACCGCCTGCGCCGCTGGATTTTTCCCCCGCTTCCTGAACTGATCCGCAATTCTCCAGCGAGCCACGTTCATCAACCAGTTTTTAAACGATCCTTTCTCCGCGTCGTAAGTCTTCCCCTTTTTCCACTGCTTGGCGATCGTCAGGATCGTTTCCTGCACCACATCAAAAGCCTCGTCATTCGGCAAACCCGCTTTCATCGACACTCGATGGATCAAGCGCCAATAAGTCCGGTAAAACTCGTTCCAGGCGCCTTGATCCTCCCAATCATCCAGCCGGTCGATCAGACTCTTGCGCGTCCGCTCGTAACCGACCTCCAATGTTTGTTCCTGCTGTGACTCTTCTACTGGCATTTAGTCCACACTCTACCACGAATCTCAAAATTCGGGAACTCTTTCAACTTTTTTGAAAGATCCCCGCCCACCCTTCCGTATTCCACACACAAGAAGACCCATCCATCATTTTCATCCGCAAAAAAACATCCAATGAACCTTGCCACCATCTGCCACCTCCCCTCCAGAAAACCTCTGCTCATACTCACAGCTCTGGTCTCGCTGTTTTCTCCCCCACAGCAGGCAAAAGCAGAAAAAAATGCCGAGCCCCAACTCCATTTCGAACGCCACCCCTCCTACTTTTCTTCCTACTCAACTCCGCTCACCCCCACACCTTCGATCCTGCTGCGTTTTAATGCGCCCATCGATATCACCCAGGCAGCCAAAAAAATACATTTCTCCAATCAAGCTACCAAACCACTCACCATTTCAGCAAAAATCAGTCGCCCCTCGGCGCAAAAAATGCTCAAACTCCAACCCTACCCGGATCAAGCCGGGCACCAACAAAACTTCGCTGCCGATCACTTCATCCTGGTTCAAGCCCTGACCCAACTCCCCGTCGACCATCAATGGAGCCTCGTCATCCCCAAGGGTTTCACCAGCAGTGATAAAAAAACCAAAACCTCAAGCAAATTAGTCAGTCGGCTCGGATACCTCAAATCTTTCAAACTGCGTAGCGCAGTGGCTCAGAACCCCTACGATGGCACTCGCAGTATCGCGCTGAACTTTAACAAACGCCTTCACCCCGTTATCACCGAAGATACCATCGCTCAATATGTGAAAATCTCACCGCAACCGGACGAGCTCAAATTCCACCGCAACTACTCGGGCATCAATATCAGTGGCAAATTCCATTATGGACTCGAATACAAAGTTTCAGTCACCGCAGGCCTGCCGGCCTTCGATCAGACCTTCTGCCAACAAACGGCTCAAAACGCGCTGCGTTTTACACCCAACGCCCCTTTTGTCCACCTGCCCGCATTTAATACCGCACAGAATCTCTCCGGCAAAAAAGACTTTTCCATCATCGTCGGCAATACCAAAAACACGGCCGTGCGAATCAAAAAACTCGATGGAGACAACTTGATTTTTGCCCTGCGTGGTTACGGCGCTTATTCGCAACGAAACAACGGCATCCCCTTCGAAATGGTCCCAGGACGCACCATTTACACTCATACCTGGTTACAGAACAAAGTGCTCGATGACAGTGAAAGCATCAACTTGAACTGGGGCACCTTGCTCAAAAACAAAAACCCCGGTGCCTACTACCTCTGCGCCGAAGCCGAAGCGCAAACCCGCAACGAACAAGCTGTAGGCGCGCAAGCCTTGATCCAGCTCACCGACATCGGCTTGGCATGGAAAAAATCCGGTCAGCAAGTCCTGCTCTATGCCTTCTCCCATCTCAGCGGTCAGCCCCTGCCCGAAGCGAGCCTCACGCTCTTTGATAACGATGCGATTGCCCTGCAACAAATTCAAACCGACCGCGAGGGGCTCGCCTCCATCAATCTTGACGCCCCGCCATTAAAAGACCAAGCCCAATGGCTCGAGGTGCGTTTTAAGGGTGACCGCCACGTCATCGAAATCGACAACGATATGGATACCATCAGCCTTTGGCGCTTCGACGTTCCCTACCGCTATTATGATCTCGATAAAAATAACAAAACCCAACGGCGCACCCTCATCTTCACCGACCGTCCCGTTTACAAGCCGGGAGAAACGGTGCAATTGAAATGCCTGACCCGTCTCACCGATCAAACCCAACTGCTCGATCCTGCCTCGGATCAGGCCGCTGCAAAAATCACCGTGACTGACAGCCGCCACCGCACTATTCTCACCCGCCAGATCAAAGTCTCACCACACGGCAGCATCGATCAGGAAATCAAATTGCCCGAAAATACTCTCGGTCGTTTCCAAGTCCTGATCGACTTCAATCCCGCCGGTTCGTCCTCACGCCACAAGTGGCGTAATGTTTTCAGCCACTCCTTCCAAGTCGCCGACTACCGGCCAAACACTTTTGAGATCAAACTGACCAATAAAGATCACTACCAACTACCCACCCAGGACAGCCCTGATATCAGCGTCCCAGTCTCCGCGCACTACTTCATGGGTAAAGCCCTGTCATCAGCACGGCTTAGCTGGCACGCCAGCGCAAATACCAGCTACCCCCGATCAAAAGAATTTGAAGATTATATCTTCGGGGACCGCACCCTGAAATCCAGCGTAAGCATTAACCTCAGTGAAAGCCTCGACCTCACTCCACAAGGGAACGGGAATATCCAACTCACCTTGCCCGGTAACAACGAACAGCCCTTGCCTCTACATTTGTATCTCAATACGGAGATCACCGACATCAATCAACAAACCGTAGCCGCCAGCACTTCCTTCACCGTCCACAGCTCGGACTTCTATCTGGGTATGTCATTTCCAGAAAACACCCTGCGCAGTCACCAACCCTTCCTGCTATCTCTGGCCAGTATCGGTCAGGACGGAAAACCCTACTCGCCAACAGTTAAAGCCGACCTCAAAATCGAACGGCTGGTTTGGAACACCGTGAAAGTCCGTGGCGCAGGAGGCACCATCAGCCACCGCAATCAAAGTCACACCGTACCAGTGCTGGAACAAAAGCTCACCATTCAAATGACGGAACATCCGGAAACCGGCATGTTTTTACCAAGCAGCACCGAGCTGCAATTAGATCAAGCCGGCGACTACATTTTCACCCTCACCACCGAGGATGCCAGTCACCGCCCCGTCATCAGTAAAGGGAAAATCTACATCTATGACGAAGAGCAATCCCCCAGTTGGTCCCGTCACGACGGCACCCGCATCGATGTCATCGCAGACAAAATCAGTTACCGTGCGGGAGACACCGCCAAACTGCTGATCAAAAGCCCCATCACCGGCCACGCTTTGATCACCGTGGAGCGTGAAGGCGTGCGCCGCAGCTTCACCAAAAAAATATCCAGCCAGCAAAGTGTGATTGATATCCCCATCGAAAACCAGGACGCGCCCAACGTATTTGTATCCGTGCTTATCATCCGTGGCATCCAAAATAGCAGTCATCAACACCCCGATACCGAATACCGACTTGGTTACGCCCAGTTAAAAGTAGATGACCCCTCTTCCAGACTCACCATCGATCTCGCAACTCCAAGTGGAACCGTGCAGCCTGGGCAAAACATTGAGCTCAGCGCCCAAATCACCGACCATCAGAATAACCCTGTGCGCAATGCGGAAGTAACGCTTTATGCCGTCGATGAAGGCGTGCTCAGCCTGACCGGTTATGCCACCCCTGACCCTTCATCCGTTTTCAACGCACCTTACCCGCTATCCGTATTCACCGGTCAGTCGGTTTCCGCCTTGTTGCCCGAAAACCCCAATGATCTGGATTTTGCCAACAAAGGTTACGTCGTCGGAGGCGGCGGTCCTGGCGGAGAGAATGGCATTTCGAGGATCCGCAAAAACTTCAAAGCCCTGGCCTACTGGAACGGCTCCCTGATCAGCGATGACGATGGCAAGATCCACGCCTCCTTCCCCGCGCCGGACAGTCTCACCGAATACCGGGTCATCGCCGTGGTCAATCAGGGGCAACGTTTTGCTTCCACCTCTGGCAAAATCATTATTCAAAAACCGCTCATCATCGAACCCTCACTGCCGGTTTTTGCCAACGTCGGTGATCAAATCGATCTGCGCGCCGTGCTGCACAACAATAGCAAACAGGATCTGGATCTGGAAATCCGTGTCGAACTCGACCAGCGGGCCAAATTCCTCACCGCACAGCCGAACATCATCCCCACCGCAGCCCCTCTCACTCCAGTCGAAAGCAGCAACGCACAAAGCACCAAACGCTCGCTGCACATCGCTGCAGGAAAAACCTACGCGCTGCAATTCCCCGTTATCTTCACCGCTCTCGGCGATGCCAAGTGGACCTGGAGCGTCCGCGCCCTCAACAACGATCAACTCCTCGACCGCGTCGAATCAACGATCCCCGTGACCTATCCCCTGCCCCTGTTGCGCCACAGCCAGCAACTAACCCTGCACAACAACGATATTCGCAATGGGTCTGCCCCCCAATCAAATAAATCCTTCGATCTGCTTGCAGGGGTCGATCCCGCCCTGCTCAAAGGCGACGGCTCCATCCGGGTCTCTTTTTCCAACTCACGTATGATCGAAGCCCTTGACGCCGTGGATTATCTACTCAAATACCCCTACGGCTGTGTTGAGCAAACCACCTCCAGCACCCTACCCTGGCTGTCCACACAAAATCTGCGCAAGGCCCTGCCTTCACTCAAACGCAGCCCCGAAGAAATTTCCGAAGCGATTGCCTACGGTTGCCAACGACTCTTATCGATGCAAACCCAGGATGGCGGGCTCGCCTATTGGCCCGGGTCCTCTGATTCGATTCTCTGGGGCAGCGCCTACGGCGGCATGGCGCTGGCTTTAGCTGAAAAAAACGGCGCCGACTTACCGGCTAACAGCCTGCAGGATCTATGGAAATACCTTTCTTCCCAACTGCGAAACTCAGGCAAAATCACTAGCCCTTACTCTCTATCCCAACGTTGCCTGACCGCCTACACCCTCACCCTCGCCGGACATCCGGAGAACGCTTACCACGATCTGTTATTCAATAAACGCCATCAATTACCTCTCGAAGCCCGCGCTTTACTCGCGCTGGCCATGCTCGAATCTGACAACTCTGCTAACAACCAATCGCGGGCTCGACAGCTGCTCGGCGGTGATCCTGAAAATGCCCCCAACAGCCAAGTCGTCTGGTATGGCAAACCATATACTCTGGCCACCCAATTGCTCGCCTGGTCAAAACTGCAACCGGGAGGGGATCGTGCCGATCAACTGGCCGGGCAATTGTTAAAACTAAAACAAGGCCCTCATGTCTGGGGCAGCACCTACAACAACGCCTGGCCGATGCTCGCCATAGCTCAACTCAGTCTGGCCAACCCCCAACTCAATCAGCCGCAAAATTTCGAGATCCAATTCGATCACAAAAAACAAACCGCAAAATTTGCTGAAGGTCCTAACAGCCTGGAATTCCAATTTCCATTCAGTAGCGAACACAACGGTCTGCCCTTGCTGGTCACGCCTCAAAACAAAGGCCGCATCTACGCCCAGGTCGAAGTCTCCAGCCAACCTGCCTTGATCCCCTTCGCTGCGCAGGATCACGGTTTCTCGATCCGCCGCAGCTACCAGCGGATCCAAAACAATGGCGCCCTCAGCCCGCCAAAACAACTCAGTGTGGGCGACCTTATTCTGGTCACCCTGCATACCACCATCGATGACAAACAACACTACCTCGCCATCGAGGATCGCTTGCCTGCTATTTTTGAAGCCATCAACCCCTCCTTCAAATCTCAAACCAAACAATCCGCGCAACACGGTAAATGGAAACGTCTCTACCCCAATCACAGCGAGATAAGAAAAGACCGCGTGCTCTTTTTTCAAGACTACCTCTATCAAGGTGGCAACTACACCATCCAATACCTCGCCCGGGTCATCGCACCCGGTTCCGCCACGGCTCCTCCGGCTAAAATCGAAGCCATGTATGAACCCCAACGCTACGGCCTCTCGGCTACCGAACGCCTGTCAGCCTCTGCCAGCATCGCCCCCAACGAAGCCAAATCCCCGATTGCCGTCCGATGAAAAAAGTATTCACCACCTTACTCAAGTTTACGCCGAAAACACTGCTCCGGCAGCGCGCCTTGCTGTTCAGGACAGCCCTCACCTTGTTACTCACCGCTTTCGTCGCCCTCTATATCGCTCCACTGTTTTTCAGCCTACCGGAAAAGCTCGGCAAAGACCCGCAGCCCGGTCAATATTTCACCGACCGTCACGGTGCGCCACTGCGCCGCCTGCTCAGAGCGGATCTGGCAATTGATGCTCCTGCCACTTTGCAAGAAATTCCCAGTCACTTGATCGAAGCCACCCTGGCCGTTGAAGATGCCCGCTTCCGGAAACACGGCGGCATCGACTCCATCGGAATCATGCGCGCCCTCTACGATTCACTTCGCGCCCGCCGCCTGGTTTCGGGAGCTTCCACCATCAGCCAACAACTGATCAAGATCACCTCCCCGGCCAAACCTCGCACGGTGCGCAATAAGATCATCGAAAGCCTGGGCGCTCGAAAACTCGAAATGTCATGGGGCAAAAACCAAATCCTCGTCGCCTACCTCAATCGCTTGCCCTACGGCAACCTGCTCACCGGTTGCCGCGCCGCGGCAAGGGGCTACTTCAACAAACCACTGTCCGATCTCTCGCTAGCCGAATGTGCCCTATTGGCCGGACTGCCCAACCGCCCCAGTCAGCTCAATCCCCATCGCCATCTCGACAAAGCAGTGAAACGTCAACGCTGGGTGCTCAAACGCATGCTCAGTACAGGAAAGATCACCCCCGAAGAATATCAACACGCGCTCGGCCAGACGCTGCAAATACAAAACTCCCACAGCTCTTCTTTTCAAGCCCCCCACCTCGTTGATCTGATTATAAACAAAACCCAGCCCTCGACCCTCGCCCCCTCCCCCTCCACTGCCATCAAGACCACCCTCGACCTTCCCCTGCAAAAATTCGTCGAACAAAGCATCAACAAACAGTTGCAAAAGCTGGAGCAAAACAATCACCACTCTTCCGCCCTGCAAGCCGCCGCCGTGATCATCGACAACGCCAGTGGAGAAGTCCGCGGCCTGGTAGGATCACGCAGTTATTTCAACTCCACCAGCGGCCAGATCAACGGTGCCTGGACCGCCCGCTCCCCCGGCTCGGCGTTAAAACCCTTCACCTACCTATTGGCGCTTGAACGCGGCCATTCCGCCGCCTCCCGCCTGGATGATCTGCCGCTCGAATACATGACCCCCACCGGAGCCTACCGACCAGTCAATTATGACCGTCGCTTCCGTGGCCCTGTCACCCTACGCGAATCACTAGCGACGTCCCTCAACGTACCCGCCATCCGCCTGCTCGACGAACTCGGCGGCCCCGCTCCACTGCATGCAACCCTGATTGATCTTGGTCTGACCAGCTTAGACAAAGATCCCGGTTTTTATGGCCTCGGCCTAACCATCGGCAGCGCCGAAGTGCGCTTGCTGGAACTGACCAACGCCTACGCCTGTCTGGCTCGCCTCGGGCGCTACGCCGACTACCGTCTCATCACATCAGCAAAAGAACCGCCTCTTAACACCCGCGAACTATTCTCCCCTGACGCCTGTTACATCCTCGCCGACATTCTCAGTGATCAACAGGCCCGCACTTCAGCCTTCGGTTTGAACTCTCCCCTCAACCTACCTTTTAAAGTAGCCTGCAAAACCGGCACCAGCACGGATTACCGCGACAACTGGACGGTCGGCTTCACCCCTCGTTACACCGTTGGTGTCTGGGTCGGCTGTTTTGACAACCAGGCCCTGCCACAGATATCAGGAGTCATCGGTGCCGGCCCCATTTTCCACGACATCTTCACCCATCTCTACTCCAAACCAAATGACAAAGCTGAATGGTATACCCGCCCCAATCACATCGTCACCGCACGCATCGATCCCCTCAACGGCAAACGTCTACCCCCGACGGAAAACCAACTCGCTCCACACCGTCCGAACCACACTCGTCTGGAAATTTTTCGCCAAAATAACCTACCCCCGCTCGCTCTCGAATCAGACTACGATCAACAAGGACGCACCCTGCTGCCCGCCCACTACCAAACTTGGTTTGCTAAAAATAATCACCAGCTTCAAAACCGGGCCAATCTGGTTCAGCAACCAACTCTACACAGCAGCAACAACCAACCCTTTCAGATCCTCAGCCCGCTCACCAATACCGTAGTCTATCTCGATCAGGATCTGCCGCATGGAGGCACGATATTCTCACTCAAGGCAAGCATCCCCGCAGCCAAACTCCGCTGGGCTTCGCCAAGCTTAAAAATAAGCACCACTGCAACCGGCTCCCCCACAGCTATCCTCAAACCCGGCATTCATCAAATAATTGCCACCGATATTCTCAGCGGATACAGCATCTCGGTCGCCGTGCAAGTGGATGCTTTGTGAAACAATTTTTCTTTGTGAAACAATTTTTAAATTAGTCACATCATCCGCTAGCTTGTTGACAATTCTACCCAACCATTAGAATCTATCAAGCCAAGCCATGAAAAAACGATTCTTCCTCACCACCATTCTGAGTCTGCTCATAACCAGCATCATTTCTTTGTCTGGCAGTGTAGCGAATGACGAAAGTTTGGATAAATTAACTAAGCTTAAAAAAGCTTATCGCTCGGAAATTGAAAAAGCCACCACTCCTGTTGACGAAAAATATCTCAAAGCTCTTGAAAGACTGCAAAAGTCATACGCTTCCGCAAACAAGCTCGATGAGGCCATTCTTGTTAGGGAAAAAATCGCCTTGTTTAAATCTCCATCCCCAGCAACTGGAGCCGGGGAATCCCCTAGCCTAAAGGATTCAAGCCCAATTCTAAAAAAGTGGACAGGCGATGGCAACCTATTAGTCAAAGATGGCGAGGAAATACTCCATATCTCAACCGACTTAACCCTTTCAAAAAAATTAGAATACCTCTTTAACGTCAAAGATTACCCTCAAGGGTTTCGTTTACACGTTTATTACCGATCCGATAATTATACAGGCACCGGATTAAAACTAAAAAGCTACTACACTTCCAGAGACTATATTTTTAGATCTGTTGCACTCATTACCGATGGCAAATGGCATGAATACGTCTGGAATTATTATGCCGACAACTACCGAACCGCAGCCGATGTTAGATTACAAATCGAAGTGCTGGGAGGGAAAGGGGAAATCGACTTCAAGGGGCTGACGATCAGCCACCTTTGATACTCTTCACAAGCTCGAAGCCTTTGAAATTGACGCTACCCTTGCCTGAAAGAATCTCCAGCACCATTCGAATCTCCGTTGCATTCAGATATTGAGCCGAAGGGTAGGGCCATGTGTATTCATGCCATTTACCATCTGCGTTAAAATTTATCGTTCTGTGGTGGTAACCCAATTCGGTATTATACCCCTTTAATTTCAACCCCTCCCCTACATAATCCGATGTTTGGTAACTAAATTTCAAATCCATTCCATCGGGAAACCCCTTGACCTCAAATGTATTTTCAATTTTCGAACCTGCTGAATTCGCCTTAATTTGAATCGCAAATTCGTCATCAACGGCAATCAATCGACCGTCCCCCTTCCAACGCCGCAAAGCCTTCTTCGCCTCAGCGCTGCCACTACCACCTTCTTCTTTAGGGGTTTCAACATCCACTTTTTTTGAAGATTTTTTCTTTGCAAGAAAAGCATTCAATTCCGTCCGAACCGCCAGCGCCTCATCCAGCAAATTTGCAGTTGCATATGTTTTTTGCAAGCGTTCCAATGCTGTTATGTATTTTTGGTTAACTGGATCCGTGACTCGCTTAATCTCCTTGTTATAAAGCTTGTCCAGCTTTTCAAGCTCCAAAAGATCTTCAGCCCGGGCAGGAACGACCAAAACCAAAACCATAGCTAACAGATAATATTTCATCACTCTTCAAGCTTGCCCCGACTTCCCATTCTCTCAACAAAAAATATTCGCACCTCTTGAGATAGGCAAGCGTCTACTCTAACATTTTTTTTGGCCTTTATTATAAAAAACTTGCCCGCGCCCCCGCTTTCCTGTCTAGCTTACCCGTATGATTCGTATAGGCATAGTAGGCTGCGGCAGGATTTTAGCTGCCCATCTCCAGGGGTATCGACTTCTTCGTGAAGCCGGTATCAACGACTTTGAAATCACCGCCCTCTGCGCCCGCAAAGCAGATGACGCTCAAAGTTATGTGAAACGTGGTGAAGGCCCGCCACAACGCAAAGCCGTCAGCAACATGCCCGGCGACCCACTTGCCATCGACGACGAATATTTATCCGACTTCCAGGCCGGAGTCGAAGTCGAAGTCTTCACCGACTATGAAGAAATGATCGCCAAAGGAAACATTGATGCGGTCAACGACTTCACCATCCACTCCCTGCATCACAAAATCGCCAGCCTCTGCTTCCAGCATGGCAAGCATCTATTGAGCCAGAAACCGCTCGCCATTACCATCCAAGCCGCCTGCCAGATGTGCGAGCAAGCCGATCAGGCCGGGGTGACTTTTGGCGTTTTTGAGAATGTGCGCTTCAGTGCCAGCACCCGCCACCTTCACTGGGCATTTTCTCCCGACGGCCCCGCCGGCGATTTCCAAATGGCTCTGCTCGGCAATATCGGCACCTGGTGGGCTCCGGATCTCATTGTCGCAGAAACCCCATGGCGCCACGAGCTTATCCAAGCCGGGGGTATCGCCCTCGATCTCGGCCCCCACATGTTCAACCTCATTCGCTATATCTCCGGCGACATCAAAGACGTCAGCGCGCGCACGGAGGTGGTCGAACCCACTCGTTACATCCTACGCGATGGCCAACGCATCGATCCCATCCACTGTGACGCCGACGATACTTTCTACGCGTCCTTTGCCACCGAATCCGGAGCCAGCGGAACCGTCTTTGGCGGTTGGTCAGGTCACGGAACCCATACCGTCGTTGGCGATGGCCCGGTTTTTTATGGCAGCAAAGGTCGGGTCAGCGGTGATCACATCCACCTCGACGGACAAAGCTGCGCACAATCTCTCTCCGATCTCTATCATAAGCACGCCTCTACCGAACTGACCGAAAAATATTTTCCCCACGGCTTGGATGACGACTTCGCGCTCAATCAATATGACTGGCTGCAAGCCATCCGCGAAAAACGCCAACCGGAAACCTCAGGCCACGAGGGTCTCGTCGACCTGGCCTGCGCTTACGCCATTGTCGAGTCAGCCAAAGCCGGACGCAGCGTCACCATCGAAGAAATCCTGTCCGGCGACCTGCGCGACTACCAACGCCCCATCGACCAACATCATGGGCTGATTTGATTTGAGAACCACTAATGAACACTAAAAGACACGAATGACTGAGATGATAAATCCGATCATTCTAGAAATTCTTAAGGATTCCGGTGGGACCTTTGCATTGGAAATCACCAAGTGGACTACTATCGGCGTTACTTGCGGGGTGATTCTGATGCCCTTGGTATTTTTCCTATTAAAAGCATTGAATGCTTACCGTCTGAATTGGATTCACTCCAAAATGTGCAAAATCCTAGTTTTTATATTAACCCTTATCCTTTCAGCCGTCCTTTCAGGATTCATAGGTTTCAATCAAGGGTTTTATGTGGCTGTCGAACGCTCGCTTGGAAATGAAAAATTCAAACAAATCGTTTTACCCTCTATCGGTTCGACTGGCGCAGACCTATTGGCCCACATTTATATAATGGTGCCCCTATATGAAAAGCCTTCAAATCAGAGCGAAAACGATGTTAGCTCGGTTAATCCTGAAAAAAAAACCAGCGCCCGATTAGAGGAATTTCGAGAGGGTAAGTGGGAGCTTGATCTCAATGTGCTTAGCGAAAGGATAATAAGCGCAAAAAAGGCATTCATTCATGATGTGATCACTCAAATGAACAGTGAGCTGAGCCGTAATCATCCTAATCTCAGTGAAGAAGTCGGAGATAAACTTTTTGATTGGATAAGTGAACACTTCGTCGAATGGATTATTCAAGACGATCTAGAATCGAGCGGCCTCATGTACTGGATCAGAGCCGGCGCTGCCCGGTTTGAGGAAATCTCCCAAAATGATCCGCAATTAACTTACAGTGAATTATCCGCTGTGATCGGCGATATCCTGATTAAAAAAGGAATTATCACCCCTGTCCGCACTGCTGTGCGCATCAATCAAATAAGCCTTATTATGGCTCTTTTCGCACTATTCGCAGCGCCGCCCCTGATCTTCCGCACCGTCAATTTTGTAAGATCTCACAAAATTGTTGAGCAAGCTCTGGAATCATCCTGAAATTGGAGATGCGGCAACTCGTGCTTGCTCTACGGTTAGAGCCCGCCAACACGAAATATCCTATTTCTCCGGCTTCTGCCCTCTTAACATCGCTTCGATGAAACCGTCGATATTGCCGTCCATCACGTCTTGAATGTTACCCATTTCATGCCCGGTTCGGTGATCCTTGGCCATTTGATAAGGCTGGAAAACATACGACCGGATCTGACTGCCCCAGGCGATTTCGCCTTTCTCTCCATACTGACGTTCCATTTCTGAACGTTTTTTGTCCTCCTCGAGTTTGAACAACTTGGCTTTGAGCAATTTCATCGCCAATACCCGGTTTTTGTGCTGACTGCGCTCGGCACTACAACGAACAATAATACCGGTTGGAAGATGCGTCAGGTGAACGGCCGTCTCAACCTTATTCACATTTTGCCCGCCCTTGCCTCCACTGCGTGCGGTAACGATTTTCAAATCCTTGTCCTCAACCTCAATCTCATCGTCGTCGTCCAACTCAGGAACCACATCCAGACTGGCAAACGAGGTGTGCCTGCGCGCTTGTGAATCAAAAGGGGATATTCTCACCAATCGATGCACCCCGTTTTCATTATTTAAATAGCCATAGGCATTCTCCCCGGCCACCTTCAAAGTCACCGAACGCACCCCCACTTCTTCACCTCCTTGAAAATCCACGATCTCCACGCCAAACCCCCGACGCTCGCCCCAGCGCTGGTACATACGCAATAACATGTCCGCCCAATCACAAGCCTCCGTGCCACCGGCACCCGAGTGAATCGTCACAAAGGCATTCTCCGAGTCATGACGCCCACTGAGCAAAGTCTGTAACTCAAACGTATCCAATTCCCTCATCAACACCTCATATTCTGTAGCCGCCTCGCCAGCACTATCCTCATCATCCGCGGCCATCTCGAGCAATACCTCCAGATCCCCCATACGGCTATCCAAGGCCCGCATCGGAGTCAGTCTCGCTTTGATTCGCGAAACATCCGCCACCGTTTTCTGCGCGGTATCCTTATCATCCCAAAAATCCTGGGCAGTCATTTTTTCTTCCAAGCCAGACAGCTGGGTCTCCAACTTAGGGAGATCCATGAATTTTTTCAAGCCGTCGAGACGCTCCTTCAACTTGTCGATATCTATTTCCTGCCAATCCATTTTTTTAAAGCCAAACGAAGGTTATTGTTCCCACTCTGCCGATTCGTCCCTACTGTTCGGCACGGAATCAAATTCTGCAAATCGTATTCACTGCCAGCCCCTGTCAAGCTGCCGATAAACCAAACAAACCATTGGAAAAAACCACCGCCAATCTCATTCGCCGTTTCCCGCTGACCGAGACCAGCCTGATCATTCACTGGTGCTCGGACACCCAGGGCTTGATCAAAACCGTCGCCAAGGGCGCCCGGCGGCCCAAAAACCGCTTTGCCGGCAAGTTGGATCTCTTTTTTCACTGCGAAATCGAAATCGTCCGCAGCCGCAAGAGCGACCTCCACATTCTGAAAGATATTTCCGTGCTGCGCACCCGTCTCGGCATCCGGGGCTCTTACCTACAAACCCTCGCCGCTTCTTATTTCGTGAAATTGATCGAACGCGTAGCCGAATCCGCCACCCCCATCCCGGATCTCGCCGATCTTCTCGAACGCTCCTTGGAATACCTTGACCAGAACCAACCCACACGACGTGCGGTGCTGCATTTTGAAAAAGAACTTGCCCGCCACCTCGGCGTCGCCCACCCCACCTGCACCCCCGCCACCAGCATTTCCAACACTTTTGGCCATCTGCCCAAACAACGTGAAGAGCTGCTCGACATGACTGCCGACTAAGAACCTCGACCCCGGAGATTCCAGAGAACCATGCAGAACCTTGTCTGACCTCGCGCTTTTTCCAACAAGCACTTGACCCGATGCCCCCGCTCGCGCACCATTCCATCTCATTTGGTGCTCGCAAGCTGCACAACAGCTACACCGCTCATTGAATGCGATGGTTAACCACGCAATGATCAAGAAAATTCTAAAACATCCTATTATTGTCCGCTTGACCAAGCTCTCTTCCAGCTTGGTTCAACGCACGCAAACATGGAATTTTCGTGCCCTGTGGTTGCAACTCAGCCTTAGCGTGATCCTGCTGGCGATAATCTCATTCAGCATCGACTCCTGGAACATTTATTCCGATCTACGCGAAGAATACCAGCAAAAACTGAGCGTGGGGCAAGTCCACCCCAGCGACACCCCTCCCATCAGCATAGCTCTTGCCCAAACCCTGGGTGCGCTCATCGTCGCCCTAGGGCTGTCCATCTCTTTCTATAACCAGCGTAAAAGAAAAGTGTCATCCATACGTCGTGGCCGAAGCACCCAACTGGTTCTCTGGATCGCCGCCATCGGAGTGCTGGTCGCATGGCTGCCAACAGATTACACCATCAATTTCCGTTCCGTATTGGTCAGCCGCATCGGCGAGGACCCTTCGGTGGCCGCTTATCTCGGCAAACTGTTCTTGATCGCCACTCTTATTCTCAGTTTTCCACTAATGGCCCGTTTGCACTTCCGCTCCAGCATCATGGATCAATATGTGGTGCGAACCTTTCTCCTGCCCTTCACCTTCACCCTCATCGGCTTTATTGCCATCTGGCTGATTTCCGATCTCACCAATAACGGCCCCGATTTTGTCTCAGCCAAAGCCAGTCTCGGCACCATCCTGGAATTTTATTTGATCCAACTGCCCCAGGTCATTCTTTTTGTCCTGCCGGTCACGCTGCTGCTATCACTGCTCTACGCCCTCAGCCGCATGTCCGCCTCCAACGAATTGATCTCGATGCTGGGAGCCGGGCGCAGCATGATGCGTATATTACGCCCTCTTTTCATCATCGGCCTCTATGCCTCGCTGATCTGTCTGGTATTCAAGTACGACTGGGCACCCAGATCCGAAGGCAGCAAAGTAGCTTTGCTACAAGCCGTCCGTGATGGCAGCTTCCAAGAAGACAATCAGGGTAATAGCAAAAAAAAGAAAAAGAAAAAATCTGCCCGCTGGTCCAAGCTAGGCTGGATGTATGTCAATCCTGTTGATCGCCGCACTTGGTTTGTCGGTCGCGTACCTCTCGATTTCACCCAAAAAACCATGGGCTCTGTAGCCATCTGGCAGTTCGACAAAGAGCAGAACCTGCTCACCAGTTGGCGCGGCAACTCCGCCACTTGGTTTTTTGGCAACCGCACCTGGAAACTCTACCGAGGCAAGACCTACACCTACGGTCCTGACGGCATCCCTAAAATCCAATCGTGGGAATCGATGGAAATCCCCGGCTGGCGCGAAACTCCGTGGAAAGTAGTCAGCGCCTCCCTCAATCCCGAGCATATGGGCATACCGGGACTTACCACCTATCTAAGAACCAACGCTGATTATGACCGCAAACAGCTGGCACCCTATCGAACCAACTGGTGGTATTGCTGGGCCGAGCCACTGAGTTGTCTGGTGATGGTGCTGGTCTCAGCACCACTAGGCATCGTTTACTCCCGCCGTGGAGTGCTCGGCGGAGTGGCCGCGTCGATATTCATTTTTGCCAGTATGTACCTTCTGCGTGGCACTTTTCTAGCCTTTGGCCAAAACGGGCAACTGCCCCCTTTCATCGCCGCTTGGGCCACCAACTTTATCTTTGCTATCATCGGCGCCATGCTGCTCTACTACCGATCACAAAATCGACAGCCCCCCACCATCAAGTCTATATTGAACGGCAGTTATTTTCGCAAACTTTTCAATCTAAAATCAGCTTAGTAATTCCGCTCTTCCAAGCCACTTACGTTATATTTTTTCATTTCAGACCTTGCACCATGGCCATTCAAAAAGACTGGAAAATCAGCCGCCGGCACAGCAAATGCACCCACAGCGGGGAGAAGTTTGCTGATGGCCAATCCTTCTACACTTGTATTTTTGACGATCCGGAAAATGAAGGTTTCCTGAGAAAAGACTTTTCTGAAGCCGCCTGGGAAGAACTCAGCGATACCCTGGAGCCCTTCTCCTTCTGGAAAACCACCTGCAAATACCCCAAAGAAGATACCTCGCCCGAAGTGCTTGGCAATGAATCGGCTGAAACCATGCTGCGCCGCATGATCGAAGAAGACGAAGCAGGCACAGAAAATGCCCGTTATATCCTCACTCTCATGCTCGAGCGCAAAAAGGCCCTCATCCCCGTGGGAGTAAAAGAAACCGAATCCAGCCGATTGTTACTCTACGAACACCGCGCCAGCGGCGACGTGCTCGTCGTCCGTGACCCGCAACTCAAACTCGATGAAGTCGAGGCCGTGCAGCAAGAGGTGTCCCTCTTGCTCGACCAAAACAATACTCAACAGGAAAACAACCACTCCGACTCAGAGGTTGGTGAGCAAGATGCCGCTGCTGCAGACTCCGAAACCACAGGAGACCAGGCTACCGACGATGACTTAGCAGAATCTGATACCGAAGAAATTGAAGTCGAAGTTGAAGCGGAAAATGAAGAAATCACTTCCAGCTGATTCAACAAAATAAACCAAGCTCCCTACTCAACCTTTTTAGCCTCCACCTTCGAAGCCTGCTTCACTTTGACCGTTTTTTCCGTCTTCGTTCCAGCCAAAAATTTCCGCTCGACCAAAGTCGCCGCGACATAACCCACAAAGATGTCGGCGCGCAGTTCCAAAGGCAGGCGATACTCATCCTCACTCACCCACAATGTCGCAGTTTTCATTTTTTTGTATTTTTTCAAAGACAAATCCTTGTTGATCTTCTGTACCTTGACCCCCAACCTGATCGTATCTTTTTTCTCTCCCAAATAGTCCCGTTTCTCTCTACCCTGAACTTCAAAACTCACTAGGTAAGGCGTATCAAAAGGTTGTACCACGCCAGTCAAAGTTTCTCCATTTTTTAACGGCAGGCTGCGTAAGCACAAAATGGAAGACAACAAATCAAATACGTGAGGGTATTTAAAAGTGCGTTTTTTAGTTTTCAACTTTCCCGTTTCTGCATCGGTTTCATAACTTAAAGTCACCACCCGGTCCTGTTTGAAATCCGTTCGATAAGACACCGTCTCCTTATTCTCCGTCTCAGAATGCTCGAACCACAGAGGACGCAGAGTCGCTCTGTCCACCTTGGATTTCAACTCACAGTCATATGCCCATAACAAGCGCACAGCCCCCGAACTGCGTGCGCTTGCCTCTCCCGTCAAAATCTCACTCGACGGCTTGCCTGAAGGATCTTCATCACGCATCACAATGGCCACCTCGCCGGCATTGATCAAATTATTC
The DNA here is from genome assembly GCA_045046875.1 of Verrucomicrobiota bacterium. GTDB lineage: Bacteria > Verrucomicrobiota > Verrucomicrobiia > Verrucomicrobiales > DEV007 > JAADHD01. The sequence goes on from JASFYY010000022.1 coordinate 59,220, forward strand.
CAACTCAAACTATAACCCAAACGACAGGGTTTCAGCGCCGGCTCATTGCCAGCTTTCAACAAAGTGACCGTCTTCAACCAAGCTGGAGGCGTTTTGTCCTTTTTTTTACTCGTCGTTTCCTCTGCCAGACAGGCCTTCCCCCACGGGCAACAAACTACCGCCAGCATGATCCCCATCACGCCGCATCTCACCGATCCAATAGTCATCCACATGCTTGCAATCTAAGGGTAGCGGCAATTAATAGATACCCCAAAATGCGCAGAATTTTTGATTTCCATCAAGGCGAGATTTTCGATAATAGCAAGCTATTTGAGAAAATTTGAACGCAGATGGAGATCAAAAAGGCAAGTAATTTGGGGTGTTTTATTTTTGTCGCGGCCCTAACTCACTGATGACAAAAAATCACCTAGCAGCTGGCACAATTTTAATCCTTACCTTTTGCCCGTCCTCGACGGATGGTTTCTCACTTTTTTTCAAAGTGATCAAACCGCTCACCCGGGGTCGATCTCCTCCCAATCGCAGCGCCGCTGCCTTCACCTGGCTACTGTCAATTTCCAACCATTGCGGATCCGGTAGCCACAAAACGACATCCTCAGCCAGATGCAGCTCAAGCTCACATTGTCCGCCCACAATCAGACGAATCGTCTGCGCTTGATCCGGACGAGGCAATTCAAAAGTCATCTTGCCCGACTCCGCTTCAAGTAAAAAAGACTCCACCCGCCGCCACGGCACCGTCACCTTCAGCTGCTGACCGATCTCAGAAAACCAACCACTCAGACGTTGTTTGTAGCGCAGCACGTACAACTCTCTGTCATCTTCCTCCCGCCAACTCTCAGTTATACCAGCAGTCGGAACTCCGTGTCCAAAAACCTTGCCCTTGATCGAAAAAATATTCCCGGTAACAAAATGTACGTCCCCCGCATAAGTCGAAAAAGTCACTCTCAGATTTTTCTCTCCCTCCGAATCATAAAGCGCGACCCGATCCCGGTCCGCTTCATAAGGCGTCGCCACCAAAACCGCCACCACCATTCCCAACATCACACACACACCACCCAACTTAACCCCCAAAGGAATACGCCGCGCCCCCTCCTTCTCCAAAAAGGGGTCAGGCAACAATTCTTGACTCAGCCCCATCAAGTAAAACAAACCCGCTGCGGCAAAATAAGTCATCGCCCCCGCCCATAACACATCCGTGGCAAAATGTCCGCCCTGTAGCATCCGCATATAACCCACTACGCCCCCCAAAACCAAGCTCCCCAGAAGAAAGGTGAAGGCCCAGCCACGCCGCCGCTTTCTCAAAATAAACCACCCGGCGACAAAATAAAAAGCCATACTCGCGTGGCCACAGGGAAACGATTTACCATCACTTTCGGGATTCGGATCAAGCACCGATTCAAAAGCGTAGCGGCCACCAAAGTCCGTGATTTCCCTGGGCCGGGGGCGTCCCCAGTGTTCTTTAAAAACCAAATTCACCAGCAAACCCGGAGCCACTGCCACCAACAAAATCAAATACAGCGAAACCTTTCGATAAGGCCCCCAACTCCTCAGCTTAAAACTGCCCACATATAGCGCCGCCGCCAAGATCACCACGATTAAGGCAGGGATCGAGGACGCTCGATACAAAAATTTCCAAAAGTCCGCGTCACCATAGAGCCAACTTTGTTGATCAAAATCATAAAGCGCCTTATGCCAAGCCAACTCGCGATCCCCCATGGCCATGAACAGGGTCAAAATCACCACCAGCCCAAATGGCAAAACAAAATCCCAAGCTAATGCCCGTGACCAACAGCCGCACGCCTGCTGCTTTTTATTAGCAAGCTGCTCACTCACTCTCCTTTTCCCTTTTCGAATCGAGTCCCTCCATGTGGCAGTTCACTAGAGTAACATCGATATCCTTACCCGTGCAGGTTCCCACGATGGTCACCGGCTGCCCCACCGTCAATAAGGTCGTGCGGTCATTGCGGCTCACCAACCTACCCTGACTGGCAACCACTTCCACATGGAAATTATTATCACGCTTAAAGCTGCACTTCACTCTGGAATCCGAACTGTCCGCTCGCAAAAAAATCACAATCTCCTTAGCTCCCGTTTCAAAACTCTGTATCGCTCCCTGCACCTTGAGATAACGTTGCTTGAAATTCTGCTTGGCAGATACACTGTCCTCCGCAAAAGCGGCCACCAACTGCTCTGCCGTCACCTCCTGCACTTGCAAAGCCGATACCCCGGTTTTAATTTCCGAAAGCTGAGATTTTTTCACCTGAGCCTGTTCTTCCCGCAAAACTTTCACTTCCTGGCGCAAAATTTCGACTTCCTTCTGCAGCTCTTCGACCGTTTTTACTGTCTTCAAATAAGCATCTTTCAACTCCTTTAACTGCTCTGGAAATTTGGCCACCGAATCCGGCACCTTGAGATCTTTCAGGCTATCCAAAAGCCCGCCCAACGAAGATCCTTTGTTTTTATCTCCATCCGCCGCCCTTGCTGCTGGTAGCGCAAGCAAACAAGCCAGCCCCAACACCGTGACCAGCGCCCACAGCGTTCCCACCCCAAATTCTCTCCTGTAACGAACCTGTCCAATTTTCATCCTGCCAGAGTCTCCCACGCCCCGCGCCTTCGAGCAAATGACAATTCATCTTTCCTCCGCCAATGGATTCTTGTAATCCTAAAGCCTCGCGCTATGAATTAAGCGTGAACCTATCCATCAAACCCTACTTTCGCCGTTCCAGTGTCGATCTCTCACTACTCGCGGTCACACTGATCACCATCTCCGGCATCGCCGCCCCGGATCAAGCCGATCGCCTGGCGCGCAAACAAGCAACGGTTCCAACAGGCTACACTGAAATGCCTTTTGTCGAAACCGCTGCCAAACCCACCGCCAATGCAGAGGAAAAAAAACGCGGCTACAAGCTCTTCACCCGCCCGATCACCGAACCCGTTCACGCCAATACCCGCCCTCTACCCAGCGAACGCCTCACTGACAAACTAAGCGCATTTGCCACACCCGGAGAATGGGAGCCCGTTACTCTCAGCATATACCCGCTGCGGGAGCTTAAAAACTTCCGCCTACAGGTTTCCGAACTTGTTAGCCCGGATGGCAACAAAATCACATCCTCTCAAATCACCGTAAGATTGCAGACCTATTGGAATATAGGCTACCCGCGTTACGCATCCCGCGAAACCTACCGCCGGGTGCCCGAGCTGCTCGAAAAAGTCAGCTCCCACAATTCCCCCGCCTTCGAAAGCCAACGTTGGTGGCTTCAAGTCCACGTCCCCAACGACACCCCAGCCGGCATCTACAGCGGCAAATTAACACTTCAAGACGACAGCTCAGACCAAATAGTCACCATCCCTCTCGATTTCCGTGTGCTGGGGTTCACCCTGAAAAGTGATCCTCAAAAACACTATTCTGCTTATTACCGAACCCGCGATCGCCCGACCTACCAAGGCAAAGACGAAACTTTTTACCAAAAAGCCAGCGCCAATGAATTCCAGGCGATGCGCGACTACGGCATCGACCAATTCCCCACGCTCTATCTGGTCACTAACAAGGATGCCAGCAAAATCTTGATCCAAAATGAAGAAGAGATCCCTCGTTTGATCGCCAATGGAATGAAAGGCCGCATCCCTGTTCTAGGCGGCAATGCCATCGCCCAGATTTACCGGGCCACCACCCCCGATGGAAAAAGAGAGCCTCACTGGAAAATTGATAAAATGCCACCACCAGAATTTTACCAACGCTTAACTCAATTATTCAAGGATTTCGAAAAAGACCGCATCGCCCGAGGCCTACCTTCGATGATCTGTTGCCCACTCGATGAAGTGGCAGCTTCCCACAAGGAGTTCGGTATCAAAACGTATCAAGCGGTTCACGATGCAGGCATCCCCACCTACATTACCAAATTTCCCACCGCCCCCGACGCCCTCGACTACGCCCCCTATGTCGATGTCTGGTGCTCCCAACCCTACGCCATCCCCTACGAAAAAATCATCACTCAAAAGCGTCACGAATACTGGAGCTACCCCAATCACAATGCCGGCGAGCGCAAAAACCGCCTGGTGATGTGCAAAGGCGGGCGCATGACCTACGGCTTTGGCTTTTGGCGCAGTGGTTACACCACCCTCATTCCCTGGCACTGGTCGTGGACCATGACTCCAGACCCCTTTGATTATCTGCGCAGCAAACAGTCGGGCTGCGGCATGCGCATCGATGAAAATGCGGAAATCATTCCAGCGATTTACTGGGAGTGTTTTCGTGAAGGACGTGACGACGCACGTTACCTTTACACTTTGCAGCAGGCTGTATTCGAACGCCAAGGTTCAAGCGACCCCGCATGCCAACAGCAAGTCAACAAGGCCAAAACCTTATTACAGGAAAACTGGGACGCCATCCAAGTGCAGCAACGTTACCTGTCCGACGGCATGTGGCCTTCAGAAGAATTCACCGCCCGCCGCTGGCAACTGGCAACCGCCATCCAAAACCTCATTGCCTACCCGGCCAGTAAAAAAGGCAACGCTCCTTCTGTTCTGATCAACAAACCACAGGCCAAAACCATCGCTGCCACCAAAAACATCCTCGATGAAGCGTTCAAAAAAGGCATCGTTACTTCTCGTGATATAGGCGAAGATTTCACCCTGTGGAAAAATGGAACCATCGAGGGCAAAACTGAAATATCAAAAGACGCCTCCCCCGACGACAAACCCGGCCTGCGCTGGAAGATCAAAGTTGACCACAACGAAGGTGGCGACGCCGCCTACCCGGTGGGATGGCCAAGAATTCGTCGCATTTTCACCGATGGCCAACTGGATCTGAGCACTTACGATTTTATCGAATTCATGATCCGCGTCGACTCCGACCGCGACGAGGTCGCCGATGACAAAACACCATTCGGTATCAGCATCCGGAACTTTGGTGAACCCGGCCGACTCTACGAAATCAGGAAAGATCTGGGCGACCAACAACGCGTCTGGATTCCTCTTCGTTTTTCCATCAAGGAACTGATCGATACCACCGCCTTGGGCACCCAACCTTGGAAGAACATCAACAGTTTGCAGCTCTTCATCGCCGAAGCTGATTACCTGGATCAAACCTCGATCACTTTTGAAATCGGCTCGGCCAAATTGCTAGCCGCCTCAAAACCCCTGATCTCCAGAGTGGAAGCTTCACGCATCATCTTGTTACCCACGGCCCATTTCACCGTCCACTTCGATGTCATCGGTCTCAGCTCCACCAAAAAAGGCAGCCATACGGTGACTTGTTTTTTAAAAGACCAACAAGGGAAAACCCTTGCCACACAAAAACAAGGTTTGCTCGACAGCAGCCAATTGACCCTGAATACCAGCAAACTCACTCCCGGCAATTACACCCTCAGCACACAGATCACCAGCGCGGATGGCGAACTTTGCTCACAATCAAACCAACCGGTAGAAGCTATAGCCGGGCCCTTTTTTAAGAAATAATAACCCGCATCAAGCCTGCCAACTTATACTGGCAAGTTTTTCCGCCCCTTCTGCCCATTCCACTTCATGAGGCATGCGGTGACTGCTTGCCGCTATAGCCGCTACCACTCCCGCCGCTTCACCCATGGCAACGGCATTTCCCGTCACTCGATAGCTGGCGTGAGCGACAAAATCCCCACTGATGCAACGTCCGGCCATCATCAGGCCATCCACATCCTTGGCAATCAATGCTCGAAGCGGAATATCGTAAGGTGTGAATTTTTTAATCCCACCTCGGGTGATCGTCTCTTTATCGTTGTCCTTTTTGCTCTTGGCATGGATATCCACCCCAAAAGTCACGCGGGTAACCCCGTCTTTGTGCCGGGTTCCATCTTCCAAATCACTCTTTTTCACCACATAACGCCCACGAATACGTTTGCCATCACGCACCCCTATTTGCTCCGCTGTCGCCACAATCTGAAACCCATCCCAGACTCCACCCAGGCCCCTGAGCCCCCGGGTTATATCAAAAATCTCATGACGGGAACGAACGGTCGCCGCCGTGATCGCATCGGCATCATCCGGACGAACACCATATTCATGGTTAGCCATCAACAAGACGATATTATCGCGAACATGGAAAATCGTCGGCATGCCGTAAGAAGGATCAATGCCCGCCCGCTTGATATCTGCTTTTAGATTTTTAGTCGCTTCCACATGCCATTTCAAATCCCCTTTATAAAACGAAACGTACTTCTGCATCTGGGTCACATCCTTAACCGCAGCCAAGGCGTTCATGCTAAGCGGTTGGCACAAACACTCCATTCTTTTGCTCTGCCCCATTTGCCCTAAATCCCAGGCGCAACCCGCCATCGCCCCTAGAACACCGTCCCCTGTGGTATCGATGAATACCGGCGCACGCCAAGCCTCGCGACCCGACACCGATTCGGTCACGATCGTAGTCAAATGCCCGCTTTCGACATAGGCGTTCACCAGCCTGGTATGCAGTCGAAACTGCACCCCCTCCTCCACGCAGATATCCTCCAGTAGCAATTTCATCTCATCGGGCTCATAAACGAAGCGATTCTTGCTTGCTCCACGACGAGCTCCTCGCTTTTCCAGTTTTTCACTGATTTCACGAGTCATGCCAGGCTTGTCAAAATCAAAAATCCAAGTCAACAATCCAGCAGTCCATACTCCACCCAGACAACCGTGAACCTCGAACAAACGAACTTTTGCGCCTGCTCGCGCAGCGGTGATGGCTGCCGCGATTCCTGCAGGGCCTGCACCGCAAACAATCACGTCAACATCTTCAACTAAAGACAGTTGTCGTGCCGGCTCACTAAATTTGCCTGTAACGGTCGCTGCGTCCTCGGCAGCAAATGCCGCCGTTTGCCCCAGTTGCATCGCACCCGCAGCGCCGGAAATTGCGCTTCCTATAAACGCACGTCTTTTGAATTTTGATCCCATGCGGAAAGCTACGGCCGCCCCTGTTCACGGCAAACCTACTTTCATACGCGAACACGCCATGTCCAAAAAACAAAGCCTGCTGAAGCTTCTCTTTTGTAGCTCCTATGACACGTGCACCGGCGATAGATTCCAAATATTTTCGGCATACTGCTTGATCGTGCGGTCGGAAGAAAACTTACCCATCCGTGCGGTATTCAAAATCGCCTTCTTCACCCAGGTTTTCTGATCCCGGTAAGCCACATCCACCTCACCCTGCGCTTTGACATACGCAGCGAAATCCGCGAGCACCAGATAAGGATCACCCCCATCCAACAAACTGTGCCGTATCGAGGAAAAATCGTTACTGTCGCCGGTAAAATAATCCGAGCTCAACCAATCAATCGCGCCGCGCAACTCTTCGTTGCCCCAGTAATAATCGTAAGAAGAATAGCCATCTTTCCACAACTGCTCCACTTCCTCTTCTTTTAAACCGAAGATGAAAATATTGTCATCGCCAACCTCTTCGAGGATCTCCACATTGGCTCCATCGAGAGTGCCCAGAGTCAACGCGCCATTCAAAGCCAACTTCATATTGCCGGTGCCCGAAGCTTCTTTACCCGCCGTCGAGATTTGCTCGCTCACATCAGCAGCAGGGATGATCTTTTCTGCAATCGTCACTCCATAGTTAGGAATAAAGGCAACTTTCAATTTACCTTTAATGCGCTCGTCATTATTAACCTTGTCCGCCACCGCATTGATCGCATGGATGATCTCTTTCGCCAAAACGTAACCTGGAGCCGCTTTGGCTCCGAAAATAAACACCCGGGGAACGATATCCAGATCCGGCTCCCTCAGCAAACGCCGGTAAAGAGTCAAAATATACAACAAGTTCAAGTGCTGGCGTTTATACTCATGCAAACGCTTGATCTGGACATCAAAGATCGCGTCGGGACTCACCACGATGCCACATCTTTCCTCAATCAAAACCGCCAGACGTTCTTTGTTCCGTCGTTTGATCCCTGCAAATTTTTTGCAGAAACTTTCATCATCCAATGATTTTTCCAACTCTCGCAACCGATCCAAATCCTTCGGCCAATCCGTGCCAATCGTCTGATCGATCAACTTTGCCAAGTCAGGATTACAAACCTTCAACCAGCGCCGCGGCGTGACTCCGTTGGTCATGTTGATGAACCGATTGGGATACAATTCCGCAAAATCAGGAAACAGCGACGACTTCAATAAGTCCGTATGCATCGCCGCCACCCCGTTCACTTTGTGACTTCCCAGCAAAGCCAGGTGAGCCATGCGAATCATCCTCGGGTGACCTTCCTCGATCACTGACAGAGCCCGTTTTTTATCACTGTCACCCGGCCACTTAGCCTCAACCTCGTTATTAAGGAAACGCTCGTTGATCTCAAAAATGATCTGTAGATGACGCGGCAAAACTTTCTCAAACAGTGGCACACTCCAACGCTCCAACGCTTCGGGCAACAGTGTGTGGTTAGTATATGAGAAAGTTTTCTGGCAAATACCCCAGGCGGCTTTCCACTCTAAGCCATCTTCATCCAGCAACAGGCGCATCAGCTCAGCAATCGCTACCGCCGGGTGAGTGTCGTTGAGCTGAATCGCCACCTTCGCAGGAAAGCTATCCCAATCATTGTCACTGCGTCGATGGCGACGAATAATATCACTCAACGAACAAGCCACAAAAAAGTATTGCTGCACCAAACGCAGTTCTTTTCCCGCTTCGGTTTCGTCATTCGGGTAAAGCACCTTCGACACACTTTCACTTTCAGCTTTCTCCTGAACCGCCTCGACATACCCGCCCTCGTTAAAAACCTTCAGATCAAAGTCACGCGAAGCCCGGGATTCCCACAGGCGCAAAAAATTCACCGTCGTGCAGCCGTAACCCGCCACCGGAATATCCCACGGCACTCCGACAATCGAGCGTGTATCGTGCCACACCGGGCGCCCCTGACCCATATCATCAAATTGCGTCTCCACCTTGCCATACAAATTAACTTTCACCGCGTATTCCGGGCGCACGATTTCCCAGGGATTACCAAAACGACGCCACGCATCCGGTTTCTCCATCTGCACTCCATTGACAAACTCCTGACGGAACAAACCAAATTCGTAATGAATGCCGTAACCCACCGCCGGATAATCCAAAGTCGAAAGTGAATCTATGAAACACGCCGCCAACCGCCCCAGACCACCATTGCCCAATCCCATATCCGGCCCCTCTTTCAGCAAGCCGTCGAGATCCTCGTCCAATTCCCGCAAAGCCTCCTTGGCAACATCCATCAAGCCAGTGCTGATCAAATTATTCTCCAGCAAACGCCCCATCAAATACTCCAGAGACAAATAATAAACCCGCCGCACATTCTGCTCAGAGTGAGCCGCCATCGTCTCACTCGAGCGCTCGAGGATTTGATCACGCACCGTCAAACTGACCGCGACCCACCAATCCGTAGGAGTCGCCGCCGCCGGGTTATGAGCCAGGCTTCGAACCAAATGATTGCGCACCGATACTTTGAAATCCGCTACTGAACAGATCGTTTTGAATTCGCCTGCCTGTTTTTTAGAAATTGTTGCTTTGCTCATTAAATAAATGCTCCCCGTTAACTCAAAGTTCAGCACGTTCCATGCCACCTCCCCTTATTCCCCCTCCCTAGCACTCTTTAAGTCGATAGACAAAAACAAAAAGAGCCCTCCGTAGGATAGATTTCCAAATCTGTCCGTGCGGCTCTATCGACGCCCAAACAACTCCACCCATTCGCCCACCCCCCCACAAAAAAAGGCACCGCCAGGACACAAGTCCCGGAGGTGCCTCAAAAGTCGACCAAAATTATTCGCCGATCCCCAACAATTCCACTTCAAACACCAAAGTGCTGAATGGTGGAATTTTTGGTGGCGATCCTCTCTCACCGTAAGCCAGGTTGAAAGGAATAAAAAAGCGATACTTTGCGCCTTTAGTCATCAACTGAACCCCTTCAGTCCAACCTGGAATCACCTGATTCAGGCCAAAAGAAATTGGCTCACCACGATCAACCGAACTGTCAAACACCGTGCCGTCCGTCAAAGTGCCGTGATAATGCACATTCACTTTGTCCGTTGCTTTGGGCTTGGTTTTTCCGTCGCCTTCGGTCAAAACCAAATACTGCAAACCGCTCTTGGTGGTTTTCACTCCTTCTTTTTTGCCGTTTTCAGCCAGCCATTTGGTGCCTGCTTCGGATTGCTTGGCCGTTGCAACATCCTGCGCCTCTTTCAAGGTTTTCTGTAGTTCTTCATCGCTCATAGTAGGTTTTTCTCCTTTCATCACCGTCTTGAGGGCTGCAGCAAATTGATCCGCATCCAGTTCCAAGCCAGAATTTTTCATTTGAGTTCCAATCATCACGCCAAAAGCGTAACCCGCACGTTCTTTCAGGCTGGTCGGTTTGGCCGCTTCCTGAGCTTCAGTAGAACCCGACATCAGCAGCAAGCTCCCGACGAGGGTGAATAATGTAATTTTTTGCATAACACAGTTTTTCTAAGTTAAATTATTAATTTAATGAGTCGCGCAAGCTAGCAAGTTCTCCAAGCCGCGCAAGCACTTCCGCACACAGATCCGAACTTGCTCCCTCGCACAATGCTCCTATCTTGCCCTTTTTGCCTTTCGTAGTCTTCAAGGCAAACACACCGCCTATCAAGCAAATGACGCCCAACCGCTCATTTTTCCTAGCTTCCCGATACTCACAGCGCCTGTTACTGGCTCTGAGCTTGTTTTGTGTCTCCTGCCAACCGGAAACCCCATCCTCCCGCCCTGATCCAGCCATTCTTTTTGCCTCCGTGCCTCCCCAGGCCTTTTTGCTGAAAACCATCGCTGGCGATCATTTCAAAGTGCATACCCTGATCGATCCCGGTCAGGATCCCCACCATTGGATGCCCAACCCCAAACAAATGCTGGCACTCAACAAAGCCAAGGCATGGTGGCCCGCCGGACTGCCCTTTGAACAAAAACTGCTGCCTAAAATCAAAATGACCGCCAATGGCCCGCAGATTTTTCTACCCGGCAGCCATCCTGTTGCCAATCACGCTAACAATCACAGCGAACACAACGATCACAAACACGACGCCCACACCTGGCTGTCGCCGCCCTTGCTCATCAAGCAAAGCCGCAGCATCGCTGACGAACTCGCACAACTCGATCCGCAGCACCGGGAGTTCTACCAAAACCAAGCTCTTCTCTTAGAGAAAAAAATCACCGCTCTGGATCAGCAGATCAAGCGACAACTCGCCCCTCACCAAGGCCGCTCGTTTTTAATCTTCCACAAGGCACTGACCCACTTCGCCGACAACTACCAGCTCTCCCAACAAGTGATCCAATCCGGCGACGCCTCCCCCGACCCCAAACGCCTGCGGAATATCATCAAACAAGCGAGGCAAGACAAAAACACCCTCATTATCACCCAACCCCAGTTCGACAGCCAAAGTGCCCGGATGGTAGCCGCAGCGATCGGTGCCCGCATCGTTGTCATTGACCCTCTCGCTGAAGATGTGCTTGCCAACTTGAAACATATTGCCGACACATTGAGTGCTGACTTTTCTCAATCCAATCCTTGAACCCACACCCATGGCTGAAACACCCGTCATCAAATTTGAAAACGTTTCCCGCAGTTTCGGCATCGGTCCGGTGCTGGAAAATGTCTCTTTCGAAATTGCCGCCGGCCAGTCCACTTGTCTGATCGGCCCCAACGGAGGTGGCAAAACCACCCTGCTGCGTCTGATGCTGGGTTTGATCCGACCCAACAAAGGCACCATCCAAATTTTTGGCTCCCGCCCCTCACGAGTGCGCAAGCGTGTCGCCTACGTGCCCCAGCACATCCGCTTCGACCCGCTTTTCCCTGTCAACGCTCTCGACATCGTGCTGATGGGTCGCCTCGACCACTTGAAATTCGGCCGCTACTGTGATGACTGCAAAAGCACCGCACAGGAAGCCCTCGCCGAAGTCGGCCTGAGCGACGTCGCCCAGCGCTCTTTTGCCAATCTGTCCGGCGGCCAGCGCCAACGAGTGCTCATCGCCCGTGCCTTGGCTTGCAAACCCGAGTTGCTACTGCTCGACGAACCTACCGCCAATATCGACCTTTCCGTCGAAGCCCGCTTGCTCGAAACCCTCGAAAAATTACGCGAGAAAATGAGCATCATCATGGTCTCACACGACCTCGATCTCATTTCTCATATCACCAGTGATTATGTGCTCTGTGTTCACCAACATGTTCACCGCCACGCTGTCGCCGACCTCACCGGCGATGTCATTCGGGAAATTTACAGCAGCGAACGACGTGTCGAACACGAGAAAAAAACCCTCCACAAACAAGGAGACCACTCGCACTGCGACCACTCTTAACCCCCCTCCCAAGCAATTCCCTCACCACCATGACCGATTTTTTTCAAGCCCTGCTCGACCCGGATGCCGCCTTCCTGCGTCACGCCCTGTTCGCAGGCTTGATCGCCTCCTTCACCTTCGGCATCGTCGGCTCTTACGTCGTTGCCCGGCGCATCAGCTACATCGCCGCCGCCATCGCCCACAGCGTTCTCGGCGGTATCGGAGCCGCCCTCTATTTCCAGCGCAGCTACGATCTGCCCTGGCTCACTCCCACCATAGGCGCTCTCGCCGCCGCATTGCTCTCAGCCCTGATTATCGGCATCGTTAGCCTCATCGCCAAAGAACGCGAAGATACCATCATCGGCACCATCTGGGCTACCGGCATGGCAATCGGCCTGTTATTCATCCACTACACCCCGGGGCCCGCGGTCAATCTCGAAAGTTACATCTTCGGCAACATCCTCTTCACCACTCGCGCCGACCTCATCATCACCGCTGTACTCGGCCTGTCCGTCATCCTCATCAGCCTACTGTTTTACAACAAACTGCTGGCCGTCTGTTTTGATGAAGAATTCGCCAGACTGCGGGGAGTCAACGCCTCCTTTTATTACCTTCTATTACTTTGTCTGGTCGGCATCTGCGTCGTCCTGCTGGTCCAACTCACTGGCATCATTCTTGCCATCGCCCTCATTGTGCTGCCCGCCGCCACCGCCAGCCGCCTCACCAGCCGATTATCCAAAGTCATGGTCATCGCCGTTGTGCTGTCCATGCTCTGCACCACCGGCGGCCTTGCGCTCAGCTACTCCAGTCAAACCCCCACCGGCCCCATCGTTGTATTAATCGCCGCCGGACTGTATATCCTCAGCCTGCCCTTCACCATAGGACGTGCCCGCCTGCGCAAAAAAACCTCCCCCTAGAACTCAAGCGCGCGGCACCTCACCCTGCAAACTTTGCGCCACCGCCAACATCCTCTCCGCCTCTGCGCTACGGTCCAACTGACCGAGCAACTGACTCGATAGCTGATACGCAGAAAAGTTCTTCGGCTGTTTTTGAATCACTCTCGCGCAATATTTTAGTGCTTTATCAAAATGACCTTTTTTTTGATTCACATACGCAAGACGCATCAAAACATCCGCCCGCTCCGGTGCTAATTGACTCGCGTTTTCCAAGCACGGCAAACCCAAATCAAAATACCCCGCCTGATTAAAAGCCCGCGCGATCTGAAGCCAAGCATCAATTCTAGACGAACCTTCCCCAGCCAACATCAGCGCCCGCTGAACAGAAAAACTGCTTTCCGCAGCATTCATCGATTTTTGCACCGCGGCATCATACGCCGGATCCAATTCCCGATGAGCAAAAATAACCGCTAACCCCGTATGCACAAAAAAACGCTCACAGCGCCAATCCGCAAAACGTTCGATCAACCGGTAAGCCTGATCAAAATCCCGCTTAGCCAAAGCTTCAATAGCCCCTGCTAATATCCCCTTCAAGTCATCCGGCGGTTGCTGCCATATCTCTCCCTCTGCACTTTTCCCCGCCAAAGCGATGACATCCGTTTTCTCCCCCCGCAATTTTTCATAGCGGTGATCAAAACGCTCCCGTGTGATCTGATAATGCGGAGCAATCCCCGCCCGAATGCTCTCATCAGACATTCGCTTGCGGTAAAGTTCATAACGGTCCCAAACATATTCCGGACTGAGATGTTTGTAATGCAGCAACATCAAACCCGGCACCCTGAAATACTGAACCCTCCCCAGCGGATGGCCCACATGACAACCCATCTCGAAATTAGTCTCTTCAATTGTTTCCGGATCAAACAACAAACATTTATCGTAAGTGTGCAAACGCCCCCCCTCACGCATCATTGATAAAAGCTCGTCCTCCGGTCGCGGCGTTTGATCCCCCACCATTTCATAGCCTTTTGGCATCAAAATGCTCGCCCCACGGCGCTTCATCTCATTGAGTACCTCGGGCAAATCAGGGTGATACAAAAACTCATCGGCATCACAAACGATCACAAAATCCGCAACACCACGACTCTCTTTCCACACCGAATTTTTAATCTGCAAATAGCGCTTATCACTAAGTTCACCATCTGTATTGTAACTGCGAACCTCCCCGTTCGGAACCGCCTCCACCAAAGCCTGACTGCCATCATCAGACCCATTATCGAGCACCACTATTTTTTCAGCAAAAGCGTAGTGCTTCAAAAAATGCGGCAATATCACCGCCTCATTCCAACACAAGGCGTATACATGCACACGAAGTCCTGTATCTGTATTTTTCTCTTCACCTTCCATTTGCCTCTTTACAGTATTCAACGAAATTCATCCCTTGTCGACTCATAGCTAGATCAAGCCCATGAAACACTTTTTCCTAACCGCTCTATTTTCATCCCTCTGCTGCCTGACCCTGCCCGCCCACGAACCCGATCAAGCTCACTCCGAAGCAAAAGACTATTCCCCACCCACTCAAGCCGTCACGATCGGCCAGGGCGACTTTCGCTACCGACTCGTACCCGAATGGGCCACACAAAATGCCAAACAATACCCACTCGGTCATGGTCACGCCATGGCCACCAACAGCCAAGGACGAATCCTACTTCTCAATGCCAGCAAAAAACACTGCCTGATAGCCCTGAACCCTGCCGGTGAAGTCATCGATGCCTGGGGCACCTTCGCGCCGAGCGCCCACGGATTGATGGTCGTAAAAGAAAACGGCAGTGAAGTGCTGTTCATCTCCGACAACAGTCCTGATGGCAAAGTTTTCAAAACCACCCTCGACGGCGAGATCCTCATGACTCTCTCCTGCCCGATGGAATCCGGTTTATATAAAAGCTCAAAAGAATTCCGCCCCTCCAAAACCCTGCACCTTCCTAACGGTGATTTTTTTGTCATCGACGGTTACGGCAAGGATTACGTTCACCGCTTCACCTCCAAGGGAAAATACCTGCGCTCCTTCGGCGGTGATCTTGGGGAAAACGAAGCCCGGCTTGAGCACTACGGCCCACACGGAGGCGGTCTGGATTTCTCCAATCCAAATCAAGCCACTCTCATTCTAGCCCTCAGTGATAAAAACAAACTGAAACGCTTCACCCTCGACGGCGCCTGGCTACAAACCATTTCCCTGCCCGGCAGCAACCCGCGCGACGTAATTTTTCACCGCAATCATCTGTTTGTCCCCCACCTTGGTGACAACTGGCCCAAGGATAAAAATGCCGCCGGTTATATTTCTGTGCTCAATAAAGATTTCAAAGTCGTCGCCAACCTGGGTGGTTCCCCTCCTGAATATGACCCACAACACCAGTTGAAGAAAATGCAGCACTCCAGTCACCTCTTCTACCACCCGCACGGTTTGTGTTTTGACCGGCAAGGCAATCTTTATGTCTCCCAATTCGCCTCCAACGCCACCTGGCCGCTCAAATTTGTCCGCATTAAGAACTGATCGCGCTACAAAGTAGTGACCGCAAAAATCAGTAGCTATTTGCGTCGGACGTCATTTGCGATTAGCTCAAATCAAGACCATGAGCGATACAGCCATCCCTACAGATCAATTACCCGATGCCCACGGGCATTTCGGCACTTTTGGCGGCATGTTTGTGCCAGAAACCCTGATGGAAGCCCTTAAGGAGCTGACCGCAGAATATGAACAGGCCAAAAAGGACCCACAATTCCAAGCCGAACTCAAACAACTGCTGCATGACTACGTCGGCCGGGAAACTCCTCTCTACTTCGCCGAAGGCTTGACCAAAAAACTCGGCGGAGCAAAAATCTACCTCAAACGCGAGGATCTGCTGCACACCGGGGCACACAAAATCAACAACGCCCTCGGTCAGATCCTGCTCGCCAAACGACTTGGCAAAAAACGTATCATCGCTGAAACCGGAGCCGGCCAGCACGGTGTCGCCACCGCCACCGTCGCCGCGCGATTTGGAATGGAATGCGTGGTCTACATGGGGGCCGTCGATATGGAACGCCAGCACCTCAACGTGGTGCGTATGCGTCTGCTCGGAGCTGAAGTCCGGGCCGTGCATGCCGGACAAGCCACTCTCAAGGAAGCGGTCAACGAAGCGATGCGCGATTGGGTGACCCACGTGCGCTCGACCCACTACATCCTAGGCAGTGCGCTCGGTTCACACCCCTACCCGATGATGGTTCGTGACTTCCACCGTGTGATCGGAATCGAAGCACGCAAACAAATCCTCGCTCACGAACAACGCCTGCCAGACTTACTTATCGCCTGTGTCGGGGGGGGCAGCAACGCCATGGGATTATTCCACCCTTTCCTCGATGACAGCGCCGTGGCCATGATCGGTGTCGAAGCCGGAGGACACGGCATCAGCGAAGGTCAGCACGCCGCCAGATTTCAAGGCGGTAAACTGGGCGTCCTGCAAGGAACCAAAACCTGGTTGCTCGCCGATGATGACGGACAGATCCAACTAACCCACTCCGTCTCCGCCGGATTGGATTACGCCGCCGTCGGCCCCGAGCACGCCTACTTACAAGATATCGGACGCGTACAATACACCTACGCGACCGATGACGAAGCTTTAGATGCTTTTCAGGTTCTTTGCAAAACCGAAGGCATCATTCCCGCACTAGAAAGCTCACACGCCATCGCTCAAACCTTGAAAAGTGCAGCTGAAATGAACTCAGAGCAAATCATCATCTGCAATCTCTCCGGACGGGGTGACAAGGATGTCGAACAAGCCGCAAAATTTATTTTTGGTGACGAGGAACAGGCTCAGTAGATCAATCTCAACAGATTTTGCGCCCTGGTTTTGACTTGCTAAAATACTAACCTTACCTACGGCCGATAGACATGATTCATCTCCCTACATTTCAAAAGCGACCTTTAACTGTGTGTTTTATTCTGGTGCTGATTTTCATATCAGTAAATACAGATATCAACGCCACCACTTTAAGATTAACCAACATCGAAGGCTCGAAGAGCTCGATTACCTTAAAGGGATTTGATCAGGATTCGAAAGAATTACTGATCGAAAAAGACGGCAAGGACTTCGAATACGCTTTGGGCGACCTACAGTTTTCCAGTAAAATCGCCGTACTGAGATCTGCCGAGATGGAGGAAATCCTGAACCAAAAATCCCAATTAAAGAGCAAAAACCTTATGCTTTATGGATTTGTGATTCTTGCTCTTCTAGCGCTGGCCTTCATCATCGGCTTCCCCACTTTCCGCGCCTCGGCTTATTTGATCACTGGCCAGGAAGACCGGGGGCTTCATTTTAAAGTATGGATGCAAATATTAACCCTCATCACTTTCATCACCGTCATCCGCATTCTGGCTGTTGGCGGCATCTCTTGGATCGACGTCATTGCCAATGGTTATCACCTGTTCCGTGCAGAAGACGGCCTAGCCCTGTTATTCGCCATCATCGGAACCATCGCCCTGGTCAAATATCAGTATAGCGAAACCCTACAACTCGCGGTCACCACCGTCGCGGTTCATTTTGTTGCTTTCAGCCTCGTCCTTGGCGGCATCGCGTGGTTGTTATGGAAATGGAACGGCGGAGATTGGACCACCGTAGGTGATGAAATACTCACTCTGCTGATCCTCAAACCCTTTGATCTAGTCTGATTTATCAAATTTTTCCTTGATTGACCCCTCTCTGACGGTGAAATGGAAAGACTATGAAAAAATCTCTCCTCTTAATCCCGCTGGTCTTGTTAGCACTTTGGGCCGGCATCACCTGGATCATTGGTAGCCAGACCCAAAGCGGTTTTGCGACCACACTCAAAGAAATCAGTAGCAAGTTCGGGCCAGCCATAGGGATCTCCTCCATTGCCGAAGAATCCTACTCCCGTGGATTTCTATCCAGCATGGCGATCACTAAAATCGCCTACCAAGGTAAAAAACAAAAAGAGCAAAAAGACGTCTACCTCAAATTCCAAGTCTGGCACGGCCCGCTGATGATGACCCCTGAAGGTCTCAAAATTGGAGCAGAATACGTTCTGGTCACTCTCGCCAAAGACCGCCTGCCAAAAGAAGCCCTTACCATCATTGATGAGGGATTCAAAAAAGCCGAACCCTTTGAGATTGGCTTACTCTACGGCTTCGACGGGAAAATCGCCGTCGATGCAGAAGTTGCCCCCTTTAACCGCAGTAAGGAAGGAGAACCCTCATTCAAATTTGAAGGCTTGACCAGCGAACTAAAAACCGATCATAACAAATCTTTTGCCCAAGGTTTCATTAAATTTGGTGCTCTGGATTTCCAAGACAAAAAGGCTGGAAGCAGCCTCTCCATCGCCGCTGCGCAGGCAGACGTGGATTTCACCAACATCATTAGCCAGCTCACTGGAGACGGCACCTCCAGCGTCAGCTTCCCTGAAATCAAGGCAGCCTTCAAAAGCGGTAACTACAGTCTCACAGACTTACATTTCGAAGGCAGTTCCAAACAAACAGACGGGAAACTCAATAGCGTTTCCCAAATTAGCATTGGCAATTTCACCGGACCAGACAAGGGCGCTTATGCTGAACTTTTTACTAAAATGAACGGCTCGCTGGACATCAAACTAGAAGCCAATGGCATGGACATCGAATCCATCAAAAAAATGAGCGAAGCTCAGAAATCACTGGCCGACACTGAATCCAAAGACAAGACCCCTGACATTGCATCAGCCAAAAAATCCAAGCGTGCATACCTCAACGCTGCGGTAACAATACTGCAACCTGGATACCAATTGAAAAATCACATAGCCCTCACCACCAAAGCCGGTAAGTCCGAATTTGACATAGGGCTCGAATACACCAGCGAAAAACCCCTGCTCGAGCTCGTCAGCTTCCGTGAGCTGCTGGAGGCCGTCGAAATCGCCCTCAACCTGCGCATCGCCAAGGAACTGCTTCCCGCTGAAGCCGCAACCAAAATCCAACCTGCTATTAGCATGGGTTTCATCACGGATGTTAACAATTTCTACAAAGGGGATGCCATCCTTGCCGGAGGAGAACTCACCGTCAACGGCAAAGCTCAACCCATCCTGAAGAACATGGGCCCCATGCTCGACCTGCCCATTCCCTGGGAAAAATTCGGTATCAAAAAAGACAAGTAACGCTTCCTATCTTTCAAATTGCCCCCCTCACCCCCCCCTTATATGCGGGGCGATCGGTGGTCACCGCAAGCTCAACTGTTAGCTCCGCTTTTGCGCAATTTAACATTCGCCATGACAAAACCGCTTTTGGGCAAGGCGGGTATTCTTGATAGAGAAAAGCTCAAATCCTGAGACGGCACATCATAACTAATACCATCCACCAGAAACCTAAGCGTTGCTTTCATGGCCTGAATAGTTAATTGCTCCCCGGCGCACCTATGCCCCTTGAGATAATCTCCGCCACCATGAGGGATGAAATCAAACCTATCTCCTCCCCAGCTTTTGAATCGACTAGGATTGAACTGTTCAGGTTTATGCCATAATTTCGGATCATGATCAACACCATACGCACTTAACATTACCGTGCGCCCTTTGGGAAAACCATAACCCCGCCAGGTGAAATCCTTACGCACTTTTGCTAGAACAAATGGCGTGAAAGGGTAAAACCGTCTCACCTCCTGGACAAAAGCCTGGTAGTCCCCGTCACTAGCACCACGAAGTGACTTGCCATATTGCGGATAACGATGCAGCGCCAATGCCATGAAGGAAATGTATGTGGCAATCGCCGCAATCGGACGAACAATGTTCAACAACTCTACCGCCACGGTATCCGTATTGAGCAGCTGGCCATCCTGATCCTTATGCCAAGCCATGGTGTGTAATGCGGTGCCTTTCGGGGCGGTCATTTTGCTACCTCTTGCTTGATTGATTATGTCCACCATCCAAGCTTCTGAACGTTTCCGGGCAAACCTACCGCGATAATTTCTATAACCTAATGACCCTAGGCCATCGACCATCTTTCCCATATCTTTAGAGCGCTCCCTTGCTTCGGAATCTTTCAAAGGCACGCCTGCCCAAGTGCAGGCAGCTCTAAAGTAAATTTCCTGAGCCTCATCAAACAAGGTGACTTTTTTCTCTTCTGCCCATAGCAAACCCGCCTTATTTTGCTCGTCATTCAGAATTTTAACGAACTTACCAAGCTTACCTGGTGACATCAAGGACAAGAACATTGCCTTGCGGTTTCTATGCGCGGCATCATCCAAGGATTGAACCCCACCTTTACCGGTTAAGGATTTCTGCAGCCGTTCTGGAGCCGCATTCTTGCGCTCAAAAAGATCGTTGTTATAAAATAATTTTGCCGCATTGTGGCCACTAAGGCACATCACCTCTTTGGATAAAATCTTAGCCTGAAAAACTTCTGACTTTAAGGATTTACAGCGATTTGGAATAAACTGATAACCTTCTCGCAATAATGCCATGGTGCTATCGGGACTTCCCTTCTGATCCTTGCGCGGTATTTGCGTTGTCCCATCATTCCGGGCAAAGACCCGCCCTGCGGAAAGATAGGACACGCCGGCAAACGCGTAATAGCCAAAGGAACGGCGGGTTAAGAAAGGCGTCGTGACGCGATGCTCACGACTACCGTTATCAGGTGTGGCGTTATCAAACTCAATCATGGACGAGATTAAAATCATCCGCACTTTGAGTCAATCTTTACGACTGCTCGGAATCTGCCTTTTACTGACGGAAACTTGTTCCCCTTCCCGCCCTACCTGGAATATTATGATGTGATGACGCCTCCATCTCACTGCTTGTGACGTGAAATGAAAGCCCTAATGCTCTCTTCTTTTCAAAAACATTATTTCCCCGGCACTTCAATCGGCAGCTTGATCATCCGGTCGGAGGACTGAGTGAACTCCCGTGCACTGAACACCCAGATCACCACTTTCTTTTTATCCCAAAAACCGGACTCGTTGCGAACCCGGGACAGCACCAGGCTCTTCCTCGCTTGCATGATGCCCGACCCCTTGTTGGACACCCGGTCGATAGCAAAACCCAGTTCATACTGCAGCTGATCCTGCAAGCCGGCTGCTTGGCAGTGCATATTCGACACGGTGAACACCATCGTATGACTATCTCCCAATAACAGCACCGGACTGTTTTTATCAGCGGGAACCGGCTCAATCTTTCCTCCCACGTCCTTGCCTGCATAAGTCAGGGTCAAAACCTCTGCCTGAGGAGCCGGATTAAATCCACCAACCTGATCGCCAGTGATCGTCAGCTTTTCTTTGCCGCTACGCTTAAAAGGCACTTTTGTCTGCGCCTGATACCAACTCTCATTCTCCACTTCTTTTTTCACCAAAGCGGCGATGATCTCAGCGGTCAGTGGACTGAAGTGCGAATCCTGTTCGCAATAAAGTTTATCGCCCCCTTCGCCTCCGCTCTTTGCTCGCAGATCGTTCAGGACGGGTTCAATGTCCAATACCTTAATCCCTTTGGCCTGCAAGTTATCAATGTAGCCCTTCAAAGGCTGCGCAGCACCTGCGGAAAAGCTCTTCGCCAACTTATCGGGATAAATCGCTGCCTTGGCCGGAACCGGCACCATAATCAACTGCACCCCTTTAGCCTTGAGCAAATCATTGAACATCAACAAATGCTCAGTAGGATCTGTTTTATTGACCGCCACCTTTGTCCAGTCCTTCTCCCAGAACTTGCCTGCAGCCAAGTGATTCAATTCACGCTTCATGAAGAACCAGGCAGGATCCTCCCCTCGCACATTCGCCCCCTCAACTTTCGCCCGGCTTTCACACTCCTGCTCAAAATCCTGCGCCTGAACCTCCCAGTTGAAAGTGACTAACAAACTAACTATAATTAGAGCTATTTTCATTTCAGTTGTTATTTTTTTAAAAGGTTAAGCGCAAATAAAAAATCAAGCTTCGGGAGTTGTTACATCAAAATACTCGTCCATCAGTTCAAAATTATCGTTCCAACGGCGCTCGCTGGTCAATTCCGGATGCTGATCCAGCGGCTCGAGTTCAAGCTTATAGGATTGCCCTATTTTACGCGGAATTCCAGACAAAGCTTTGCGATCCATGATCGACCAGTGGTTCACAATCACTTTTTTCTGCTCGTATTCCCCTTCAATCACCTGCTCCACTTGATAAGTGTATGCCAACAGCGCCCGACGGTAGGTATCCAGCGCCTCCACACTGCGCATCTCCGTCATCTCCAACAGCTTACCCTGCAACTTCACCCGCGCAACAGGTTGGCGTTTTTTCCACTGTGCCAGCCAATAAGCAGCCCCCTCCTCTACCTCACCCGGCGCCAAAGCGCGTTGGTAAACTGCCAAACCTTCCACCCTGCCATCCCAAGTGCCATCCCCGACTCGCAAAACAGATCTTGCCGCTTTCCCTATTGCTTCTTTTTCCAGCAAGTCTCTGGGCAAAACTTTGCCGTCACGATACAAAGCCCATTCCCCCCCCTTGAGAGATAGTGCCAAGTGAGTTGCAATCCCGGCTTTTAACTGTCCCAGAGAAAAACTCCCTTCTTGGGTCACCAAAAACAAAGCCTCGGATTTCTGCTCTATTTGGAAACCTGCGGCTGATAATATAACACCCTGCTGTTTGAGCTCATCGACTGCCAGATTCAGCTGTATCCCCAAATCCGCTCCTACCTTATACCCTTCCAAAACTTTGGCCGACGCCGGATCCGCTTCAAAATATCCACCCCCAGTCAACATCTCGAAATGCCGGCCAAAACGTGCCCGTTGGTGCGCTTCAACTTTGCACGCACGCTTGCCCCCCTCACTATCTATCTGATTTTGAGCATCGGCATTCTTCCACAAATAGACCAAAGCCTCTTTTTGACTTGGCCATTTTTTCGCCGCCACCGCATCATTGCCTGCCACCGCAGTTGCGTCCCCTGCGCCTATTTTACCCAAAGACGATTTTTCACCTCCCTTGATCCACAAATCCGGAAAATGATCAGCTTTTTTATCATCCGTCACCCGCACCCAGCCTTCGACTGATTTCATTTGCGCATCAAACTTGCCGATATAAATCTCCGCATGTTTGCCGCTCTTACCGATCGTAGCTCCCTTGTAAGGACCCGTCAGAGTCATAAAACGTGCATCATTGCTCCAACGCGGATGATACATCTCCTTACCCTCCATGCCCGGCCCCTTGTTGATAGGCACCACCGAAAGTTTTTTGCCCCGGTCGGCAAACACATGCACCGACTTGTGCGAGCCATCAAAAACCCAAGCCACATAACTATTATCCGGCGCCAAGGAAGGCCAACAACCATGTTGATTGCGCCAATATTCCTTCTTCTCCAAATCAATCACCCCCACCGACGGCCAGGGAAACAGACAGGAGGCCCGCTTGCCGTCCAACGACAACTGAATATTATCGATACTGATCTTGGTCTTTTTCCAAACCAACTCCCGCTTCTCGGGTGCATCGAGCGCAAACCTCTCTAACTTGTCCGCAAACATGCTGGAACGCTCCGTGGGAAGCAAATTTACGGTATAAACCCACACCTTCCTGGTCTCAGGATCCTGCCAGATATCCACCGCAAAACCCTTGCCCAATTCCTTGGCTTGCCCGCCACTCCAATCCACTAGATGCATCACCGGCTTGAACGACTTCACACTGCCTTTACGCTCGGTATGTTTGTTGGTATAAATAATCCACTTTCCATCCGGACTGATCAACGGTCGGGAATAATTCGCTTTATCCTCTAGTATTGCCCTCACCCCCAAACCATCTCGAGTATCGATTCCCCACAACTGGTGCTGCTTGCCATTGACAAAAACATCCGCACTCTTGCCCAGGTAACGGGACCACAGCAGACGAGAATGGCCCCCCGTCAATGCCTCTATCTTTTTCGACATTTCATCCTTGGGTGCCGAAGGCTCCGTTTTTTTTACCTTGTCCTGCTGCGCCTCTTTTTTGCCAGACTTACCCGCTTTATCCCCCTGATCACAACCGGAAAGCAACAATGCTGTGGATGACAACGTCAACAACAAGACCTTCACTACGACGCTGCCACTCCTGAATTTAAAATATTTTCTTTGCATACAAATTAGCCTAAATATCGATCTCTCAAATGTTTCAAATGCGCCGCGCTGCTGGTCGTCTCACCCGTCGCCCGCTCAATCAATTCTCCCGGCAAATAACGACTGCCCGGCCGATGAATCTTTTCCCCCATCCATTTCAATAAAGCAGAGCAATCCCCTGCAGCAATCTGTTCCTCTATCGCCGGGCAGTCCCTTTTTGCTGCCGCCGTTAGCTGCGAAGCATTCAAATTTCCCAGACTGTAAGTTGGAAAATAACCAAACATGCCCATGCTCCAGTGAATGTCCTGCAGACAACCCTGAGCATCATCAGGCACCTGCAAAGCAAACATTTCCTTCATGCGCTCATTCCATACCGCCGGAATATCGGCCACCGCCAGTTCTCCTGAAAAAATCGCCTGCTCCACTTCGAAACGCAACATGATGTGCAAATCATAAGTCACCTCGTCAGCCTCCACCCTTACAAAAGACGGCGCGCTTTTGTTCACCGCATAAACCATGTCATCCAAGGACAGCGCCGCCAGATGCGGGAAATACCCTGCCGCCTTGGGCAGCCAATATTGCCAAAACTCACGACTGCGACCCACATGATTCTCCCACAATCGCGACTGCGATTCATGAATCCCCAGCGAAATCGCCCGCCCTACCGGCAAATGGTGTTTGTCCGCCGGTAATCCCTGATCATACATGCCATGCCCCGCTTCGTGCAACACACCAAAGAGCGAGCTGGTAAAATCCTGCAAATCGTAACGCGTGGTCAATCGAGTATCCAGCGGCCCCACCCCCGAGCAAAATGGATGCACTGCGGTATCGATGCGCCCCGAATCAAAGTCAAAACCGATCGCAGTGGCTACTTCTCGATTAAAAGCCTGCTGTTTTTCGATGGGATAATCCCCCGCCAACAAATCGTCCGCCACCCGCGGCCCACGCTCGCTGATCTCTTTTCCCAAAGCCACCAACTCAGGCCGCAACTCAGCAAACACCTTTGTCAATTCGCTCGCTCGGGCCCCTCGCTCAAAACCCTCCAGCAAAGAGTCATAAGCGCACTCATCATAACCATAACACTCAGCCTGCTGTTTTGACAAATCCACCAACTTCTCCAAGTGGGGAGCAAAAATACTGAAGTCCGATTTCTCCCGGGCTTCCGCCCAGGTTGCTTTTCCCAATGCCGAGGTTTCCTGAAATTCCACCACCAAGTCCCGCGGCAAAACCGTCGCCCGGTCGTAGTCAAAACGCCAGTCACGCACATTAGCACACTGATCCTTATCTTCCTCATGTGACTCCACCTCTTCCTCACAAGCCGCGATCCATTCACCCACCTCGGGACGCACCCATAAATCATGCGATTTCCCACTCAGGTAAGCCATCTGCTTCGCCCGATACTCCACCCCCTTGGCCGGCATCATGGTTTCCTGATCCCATCCCAGCAAAGCCGAGGTATCCCCCAACAAAGTCAACTCTTCGCTCAACCCAATTAATTTTTTATACTCTTCCATCAGCTTCTATTTCAAAAAAACATCTGTTTCCCCATCTACGCTACCCATACTATCTGCGATTAAAAATCCTCTCCTCTTTTTCGTGGTTAATCTCCTGTTCCTCAAATCAAAAAAAGCGCCACTGCAGTGTAACCATGCACAAAGGACGTGCCGCCCACCGGCCCTATTTCACCACTACAAAAATATCCTGACGACGGCACCTTGCCAAACACTTCCTCCAGCGTGCCCGCATCATGATGCGGGGTCTTGAACATGTGCAAACCTCGTCCACCACAAGTGAACAGCAGCGAAGCAAAAGGTTGGCCACCGTCCTGCTGCGCCTGTTCACACTGCAAACGAAAATCCTCATCCGCCGCCTCACGGTCGCGCAACTGAAACTGCAGCGTCTGTCCCACTCGCGGCCACGCGCCCAAAGCCAGCACCCCTGCGCTTGGATCGCCACCGATGATATTGCGCACCAGAAAATCCCCGCGCTTGAATTCATCAACATATTCATTCACCGCCAAGCCGGCAAAAATATTACCACGCGCAGATTCCTGCTCACTTTCTTCTAACGCCTCATAGGCCTGCTCAAGAATTTCATAAGCCTGACGCTGCCCGACTTTCACCAGCACATTTTCGTTAACCTCCGTGATCGTATAAGGATCACCGATCGGTCGACAGCCCTGACTCACCACACTTTCAAACCGCACCCCGCCCACCAAATGCAGCAGCAAAGCCGCCGCATCCTCTACCAATCCCGTTTCGCGAAAAAGAAAAAAGCCGGCCTCTTGTGGGTTGCCACTGGCAAGCCCTCCATAACAAGGAGAATTCGGCCATGCTGAGTTCCACTGCCGCAACCAGTTCTCGGCAGGCAAATGGGCAGGATCCCCCAACACAATCCACGCCCCCTCCTGCTCATCTCCCTCCTGCTCAGATAATGCCCCCGCTTTTGCCTCCTCCATTTTCTGCACCTCACCCTCCAAAATGACTTTCGCCCGCAAATCCGTGTTCGGCAGATGCAACAACAACAGCGACAAGCCCGATGAATTCTCGCGCTCCTCCCCCACCCCCACCAAACCATCCGTAGAGCTCCCTATTACCAAAGAACTGTGTCCGTGGATTTGTAAAATTTCTCCCAACTCACTGAGATGCGGCTTCCAGTCAGGACTGACAAAAGCAAACACCACCGCAGGATCTGCCCCCAAGTCTTCACGGCACTCGATCACCAGGCTCTCGATGCGATCCGCATCAAAAGTCCCACTGAACAATCTTGAACTGGCCCTGTTGAATTCCGCCGTCATTTCACCATCATCGCTATAAGTTTCTCCCCCTACAGCGTTCTCAAATTCGTTTTCCCACAAAAAAGCACACACACTTCACTCTACGTGGTTTTTTTATAGATAGCGCTTCATCGAGCGCAGCAAGCCCGAGGCTAAAGTCGGCGAATTGCGCAGCACCTGGTCATGCAAAGCACGCTCGCCGAGAGCAAGGATGCGACAACCCTCCATCGATGCGGAAACCGTCGCCGATGACTCCATCCCCGATATCACCCCAATCTCACCAAATAAATTCCCCTTCTTCAAGGTCGCCACTTCGCGCTTTGTCTGCGTGACCTCACCTTCTTCATCCGTAGATTTTTGCACAATCGTCACAAGTAACTCCCCTTCGAGAACCACACAGAGCTCCTTACCACGGGCATCCTGGCAAATCACCACCTCGCCCGGATGGCAAGGACGTTCCTCGAAAGCCGCCACCAACTTGGCGATCGTTCCGTCCGAAACCCCATCAAAGGCCTCGATGCCTTTCAAAAACTGAGCTAGCTCTTCATCATTCAACATAATTACCTCGAAATTAGTCGATACCGGCAAAAACGCCTACCCTTTTACCAAAATAATTTTCACCTATCCCGCAAACGCGATTCTGATTGTCGCAGCAGCAGACGGATGATACCCTTACAACTTACAAAAGCTCTCAAAAACACAAGCCACAAACATCATGGACATCGACTACGGCCCACTCGCAGGATTAATCGGAACTTGGAAAGGCTCACGCGGCCTGGACGTCTCGCCCGAACCGGACGACACCGAGATCAACCCCTATTACGAAACGATCACTTTTGAAGCCGCAGGCGACGTCGATAATGCCGAGAGCCAGAAGCTCATAGTTGTGCGCTACCACCAAGTGGTGCAACGCAAATCAAACGACGAAGTATTTCATGACCAGGTCGGTCACTGGATGTGGGACAGCAAAACCGGAATCGTGATGCAAAGCCTCTCCATCCCCCGCGGGGTCTGTCTCGTAGCCGGAGGGGAAGCCACAAGCGATGGTGACACCGTCACTCTATCTGTCGCCGCCAAACTCGGCGATCCCGACTGGGGCATCGTCGAATCCCCCTTCATGCGCGACAACGCCAGCACGCTCGCCTACACCCATAAAATAATCATCAGCCCGGATCGCCTGAGCTACGACCAGCTCACCCTGCTCGATATTTACGGACGCCGCTTCGATCACACCGACAAAAGTATGCTCAGCAAAGCCTGAGTCCCGCTTCACTGCTTATGATGGACAAAACGCCAGCCGACGAACTGTTTTCGTTGGTTCTGAATGAGCAAACTTGCGAACAAGTTCTGAATACTGCCGTGCCGCTGGCACAAAAATCCCTCTGGATCGCCACCGCTGATTTGAAAGATCTGCACGTGGCGGGCGCTGGGAAAAAATACGTGCCCTTCATCGGTGTATTGGCAGGACTCGTCAGAGATGGCGTGGACGTACGCCTCATCCACGCCAAAGAACCGGGGCCCCGTTTCCGCAAAGACTTCGACCGCTACCCCGAACTGATCGAATCCGAGCGCTTCGAACGCCTGCTCTGCCCGCGCATGCACATGAAGTGCGTGATCATCGACGGCAGCTTCGCTTACATCGGCTCCGCCAATCTAACCGGAGCCGGCATGGGGGCCAAATCCCCGCTACGCAGAAATTTCGAAGCAGGATTCATCACCCGGGACAAAACCACCATCATCGAGCTGATGGATTTCCTCGACTCCCTCTGGATCGGCGACTGCTGCATCAAATGCCAACGCCGCGACGTCTGCCCGGATCCCGTTTGTTAGGACTTACGAAAAAACTTTCGTACCTTCCTGAAGTTTGAAAAAATCACAACTGCGTCATTGGCTGCACCGTCGGCCACACCGTGACCTCCTCTGTCACCAAATGGGACGGACGACAGGCGATATCAACCAATAGGTTCCCCATATCCGCGGGCGCAATACACAAGTCGGACACATCGGCATCCCGCGCGTCCAATCCGGCCGCTTCAGTAAACTCCGTTTGCCCCCATGACGGCAGGATAGACGTCACCCGCACCCCATGCGGGCGCATCTCAATCAGCAGACTACGAGTGAACTGCAGCAAGCCAGCTTTCGCCGCCGAATAAATCCCCCACTCCGCCCAGGCGTGCTTGGCACACACGCTGCCGATGTTCACAATCAAGCCGTTTTTTTGTCCTATCATCACCCCCGCAGCACGACGACAACCTAACAGCGCTCCAGTCAAATTACTGGCGATCGAACGTTCAATCACATCATCACTCAGTTCACACGTAGGCGCAATATTCACCCCCTCGCCCGCATTGTTGACCAGAATATCCAACCGCCCCGAATCGGCCATCACCTCCTCCATCAATCGATCCCAAGCTGCTCCGTCAGCCACGTCGGCAACAAAAGCTTTCGCTCCGATTTTCGCTGCGGTATCCATCAAACGTTCTTGATTACGTCCGGTGATCCAAACCTTCGCTCCCGCATTCACCAAAGCTTCCGCCATCCCCATTCCGTATCCACGGGAGCCCCCTGTTACAATCGCCACCTGATCTTGAAGTTCTTTCGACATAATGCAAAGAAGGTATCTCAAATACAAACAACAGCAAGAGACGTCAGGATGGGTTCGATTCCACCAGCTCAATCAAGCTACTTCAAGGCCCGTTTGACTGACTTGCCATTGGTTTTCACCACGTGTATTTCGTGAATACCCGTCAACCGCGGATGATGATATTCCCAGACCACTTTTTTATCTGCGGTGATTTCGAAAACCTTCGGCATATCAGCCTTCTTCTGCCCGTAAACACAGATAACCGTGTTGCCATTTTCCAAACGCTGCCCTCCACAGGGATCGGCAAAACGTCCGCCGACATCCTTGTTGTCAACATACCAGACCACCTTGCCATCAGCATCAAACTCAACGATGCGGTTGCCATGCGTGAGATTGACATAGGTATTGCCATTGTCGAGGCGAACTGCGGTGAATGGCCAGGTATGAGCATCACGACCACCCCACTTTTCTAGATCCGTGCGAAAGGTTTTCACCACAGTGCCGTCAGGCTGATACTCCTTCACCGCAAAACCAAGTAAGTGCGGGACAAGGTAATTGCCGCTCTCAAGCTTGCGTGCCATGCGAGTCTGCATGTGCGCGTTGTCAGTGTCCGGTTTTAACGGCGTTTCTGATACGATTTTGCCCGCCGAATCCACTTCGATTAATCTTGGTTTTAGCCCCCGCTCAACCAACAGGGTTCGTCCCGAAGAAAGTCGGACAGCCGTTCCAAGCTCCTTATTCACTGGATCAAGCTTATAGCGAAAAACCACTTTACCCTCGCGGGTGTATTCCAAAGCCTCCTTGCCAGTGGAAAATAAAATATTGCCGTTTCCGAGAACAAAACCATCACGGGAGCGATGGGGAGCCGTCCAGATCACCTTGTCATCTTCGCCGATCAAGGCGGTGACGCGACCTGTGATCAAGAACTCATGTTGAATACCCAGGCTACTGGATTGTTTGCCATAAGTTTCTCCAACCACAGGAACTGCCTTTTCCTGCTGGGCGGAGGAGGTGAAAGCCAGGGCGACGAGGGCAAATGTAATAAGAGATTTCATGATCTGGGCAGCTGAGTAGAAATATAAATCACTTGTTATTTTGTAGTTTTTCAAGTTCCGCACGTAGCTCTTTGATGTCCGTTTGAGCCTGCTGATCCGTAATGATGTTTTTCATTTCATAAGGATCATTTTTCAAATCATAGAGTTCGTCCATTCCCTCCATATCCAAGTAGTGAATAAGTTTCCAACGATCCGTGCGAATCGCTCGATAGCCCATTTTATGCACCCGGGGAAACACCGTGTCGGTATTGTATTCGATCAGAAATGATTTGCGCCAATCAGTGGGAGCATGGGCTTGAAACAAAGGCAGCAAACTGCGCCCATCCATTTTTGAGGCCAAGCTCTCATCCACATTGGCAAGGTCGAGAACCGTCGGTGCCAGATCGATGCTCAATACCATTTGATCTATAATGCCGGCCCCTTCAGTCAGGCTCGGATACCTGATCATCATCGGAATACGCAGACCTTCCTCGTAAGCCAAACGGCGTTCCACACTGAGCCCATGCTCGCCATACCAGTAACCATGATCGCTGGTCAGAATAATGACCGTATCATCGAGCTGCTTGTTCTCTTTCAATACGCGAAACAACATACCCACGCCTTCATCCACAGCGACCAGCATGCGTTGACGGTCAAGAATCGTTTTATCACTGGTGCCCGTTTTACGACTCAGCGGCGGAAGCCCCTTGATTGTCCGTTGCAAAGCAGGCTTACCCTGTAAGTCATCGAGCACATTAAGCCGCCGGGGGATCCCGACATTCGCATACAGCTTCTCATGACGTTTCGCCGGAAGAAACTGTGCCGCTCCGGGATCAGAAATACTGCCATCGTCCCGCTGAACCAATTCGGGATGCAATGCTTTGTGAGCAATGTACAGACAGAACGGCTTGTCATGTTTTAGTTTTAAAAAATCGACCGCCTTGGTATTCAACACATCCGTGGTATGCCCGGTGTTGTGAGTCTCTTTACCATTTTCAATCAGCACCGGATCAAATGACGTGCCCTGCCCTTTCATACTCACCCAGTAGTCATATCCCGGCCGCGCCGAACCATCGTTGCCCATGTGCCATTTACCCACATAAGCGGTTTCGTATTTACCCGTCTCATGCAGTATGCGCGGAAAAGTATTGAGCTTGTGGCTTTGCTCGTTGCGCTGGGTGTTATCAAGAATGCCGTGATTGTGCGTATAGAGGCCTGTCAGCAGATTGGCCCGACCCGGTGAGCAAAGCGGCGTGGTGCAGAAAGCGTTGCGGAACAAGGCTCCCTCATTGGCAATACGGTCGATGTTCGGAGTAGCGGCAAAAGGATGCCCCGTGCAGCCGAGTTCATCCCAGCGCAAATCGTCCACCAGAATGATAATGAAATTCGGCTGTTCCGCTGAACTGAGTTTCATTAATCCCGATCCGAGAAGAAGAGCAAAAACCGGAATAATCGTGCGAATGAATGATCGTGACATGTCCTGTGGTTTCACATAAATCCCCATTGGAGTCAATCTGAAACAGGCGCAAATTCAAACTTCTAAAGAATATTCTTATACCTCACCCACCCAAAATCCGCGCCATCACCTCCGGAGAAACCCTTTCATAAGTTCGATAAGAATCCGCAGCACCCTCTAGCACCTTAACAAACGCCTCGTTCCCTTCCGGTCGGTCAAAATCAAAACCCAGCAGAGCATGGCCCACCCGCTCACCGGAATAAACATAGTTAAAATAACAAAGGTTGGCGTGAGCACTCACCGTGCTCAGAAAACTCGCCAGAGCGCCTGGACGTTCATGAAATTCCAACTTAATAAAAAACGGTGACTGCAGCAATTCCGCCTCATAGTGAATCAGTCGGAAATCCACATCCGTTTCCGCAGTCACTTCACTGAAATGATAATCCTGTGAGCGCAGCGTCTGGATCAACAGCTCGTATTGCATCGGGGATGCATTAAAACCGACCACCGGATGCGCGCAGTTTGCATGGGTTTTACCATATTGAAAATCAACAATATTCAATCCCTCCGGCAAAGACTCTAACAGCGCCAACATCGAACCCGCTTTTTCCGAAATCTCGATCCTCAACAAACGGCGACGTGTATCACCCGCCGCCGCCTCACGTGAAATCAGCGCCAGCTTTTCAAAATCCATGTTCGCTCCGCACAACACACTCAACACCCGCTTTCCTACCAGGTCCTCACGCCGCTGGAGAATCGCCGCCACCCCCATTGCTCCCGATGGCTCTGGAATACAGCGTAATTTTTCCCACAAAAACTGAATCGCTGAAGAAACCTCTTCATTGCTCACCGTCATCCATTCATCGATCACCTCCGCACACACCTGGTGAGTGAGCTTACCCGCTTTACGCACCGCCGTGCCATCACAAAAAAGATCCATGTTTTCCAATTCCACCGGATGCCCCGCACTCACCGCCGCAGCCATCGAAGCTTGGCCAACGCCCTCGACTCCAATGATGCGAATCTCAGGAAAGTGCATCTTCAACCAAATCGCCGTGGCCGCCGCCATACCACCTCCGCCCACTTGAAGAAAGGCGTAATCAAAAGGCCCCTGTCCCGACATCACAATCTCATCCGCCAAGGTTCCCTGCCCCGCCATCACCGCTATATCGTCGTAGGCGTGGATATAGGTCAGCTGTTTGTCGACGCCACAAGCATGAGCTGCCTTGCTCGCAGCATCGTAAGTATCCCCATGCAGACGGATTTCCACATGACTGCCGCCATGTTGTTCGACCGCGAGTTGTTTCATTCGTGGAGTCGATAGCGGCATATAAATAATCGCCTGAGTGCCAAGTTTACGTGCCGCCAAAGCCACCCCTTGCGCATGGTTGCCCGCAGAAGCCGTGACCACCCCGCAGGCCAATTGCTCTGCACTCAACTGTGCCATGCAATTGTAGGCCCCTCTCCACTTGTAGGCATGAATCGCAGAGAGGTCTTCACGTTTGACCAGAATACTCAGCTCAGGATCACTCAATTCAATTTCATCCAAAGGCGTGGCTTGCCCCACTTCATAAACCCGTCGTCGGGCAAAAAGAACTTCGCGGCGCAAGGTGCGGATGAGTGAATCGGAATCTGACATGATAACCCATGAACTTTAACCCCAAGGCTATTGTGAGCAAGCCGCAGATTGATATCATATAAACGGCAACTTATGAAACCTCCCGTACACTCCCTTCTTGACCCAAGCCCCGCTTACCGCCTATTTACCCCATGTTCAAAAATATCCTCTACCTGATCGCTTTGACCACTCTCATCTCCTCCACCTGCCAGGCACCCGCCCAAACCCTGAGTTCCTCATGGATCGATCCGGCCCGCATCATGGTGATCCACAACACGGTCAAAATGGACAGCGTTGATCCTGCCGAGCCCGACAGCTTCAGTCGCGACATCGGAGCATGGTATATGCAGGCCTACGGCATGCCGGCCAAACACCTCTTCCCCTACGATATGGGAAAAAAAGTCCGCTGGAATAATCCCGGCGCCTTCGACTTTCTGCAAGCTGTCGCTGATTACATCGAGAAAAACCAGATCCAAATCGTGCTGATGGCACCCGGCACCCCGCTGATCATCCGCGACATTAATAACAAAGCCGACCTCGCCCTCGACAGCCTCGCCGGACATGCCTTGTGGTTTGCCAAAATCAAAAAAGAAGCCCCCACCTGTCAGGACGCTCGTTCCATCGCGCCGGAAAACACCAATCTCTATTTCCCCTACCTCGACATGGGCGACGGCGCCAGCCCCTTTATTTCCCGCAGTAAAGACGCGCGCCGCTGGTGCCCCGACGGCGGCACCCTCATCGGTGACCGCCAATGGTATCAAGCCATGGGCAAAGACCTGCGCGACCACCCCTCGCTGCGCCCCTTCGGTCGCATTGGCCTGCCCTATTACCTCGAAGCATTTCCTAGCAAAAAAGTAAGCGGACTGGATAACTCATCCCTCGACATCCCGCTGGAAAATTCCGCTTTTGTCAAAAAACTCGTCACCGCAGGCATCGCCGCCTCCACCTCCATTCGCGCCTTCAACCAACAGCAGCAACGCAGCCTGCTCTTTTACGGGCGTGAGAACAATACCGCATCCTTCATCGACGTCGAGTCAGCCCTCTGCGAAGCCATGGCTCAAGACGCCATCCAACAAGGCATCCAACCCTCCCGCATGGTGCGTATCTCTCCACGCAGCGGCGCCTGGGATCCCCAGTGCTGCCTGCCCGAACCCAAATGGGACTACAGCAACGAACAATTCCAACAAGGCAGCATCCGCCCCGCCATCAATCCCCTCATCTTCGCCGGCGGCGGTGTCGGCAACATCACTGAAGCGGTCAAACCCTGGCCAAAAAACCTCGACGTGCAACCCGGCCTGCTCGCCACCGCCTCAGTCAGCAACGGCAAAGCCTTTTCCGGATCCCTGCTGCGCCGCGGCGCCACCACCATGATCGTCAACCTCCACCATCCGCAGAACTCGCGCCTGCACGGATGGCTCAACGTCTTCCGCCACATCATCGGCGGCGCCACCGTCGCCGAAGCCATGATCTCCGGTGGCGGCACCGAACGCGGCGGCTACATCACCGGCAGCATCTGGGGCGACCCCCTCTACGCCCCCTTCGGAAAAAATGAAAATAAAATAGCGAGCTTCATTGGAGAAAAAATATCGACGGAATAATATTTGCTTCTATTTACACCTTCAATACCACTATCTCGAGTAGACCATTCTTCACAGCCATTAAATTGACACCAAAATACATTGACGCAAAATTCCAGGCGCATTCCATCCTTTTTTAAAACCCTCAACTGAAAGGCTCCCACCTTCCGCATACGGAAGTAACAGTCGCCGTTCTTCTTGTCCTATTAACGGAGAAATATGAGCTTCACCATTTGGTAAATCATATAGAACTATGGCCACGTAACCCTTATCCACGAACGTCAACAATCGCCGGATTGAAATAGCGGCGCTCACAAAAACACCGTTACGTTCAGCTGACCGATAGGATTGTTTTTCCCAGTAATGCGGAGAAGCGTCAGCCTCTGTATAAAACGAAACCTGTAGGCCAAATTTGCGTAACGCCAGAGCGAGGCAGATCATGAATGTTCCATTTTTCTTAGAATACCGGCACGCCTTGACGATTCGTGAAGGCGAAACCGGTTTTTTGAAATAGTTTAACACCATCCACGCAGACACAGGACCACACCCACCCTCCAAGTTATGGATCAGTTTCGGTATCTTCAATGACAAAAAATCAGTTCCCAAAATCATCTGACTCTAAGTTTGTCTTGCCTATCCGTGTTCACTATCATTTTTTTTCTTACATCCATGAACCGTTTTCGTCCTCTTATTCGTGTTTATTAGTGTCCATCTTGACGCGCCATAACTTCAGCGGCGGCGGTTAGTGGTTACCCTCGCTCCCCCTCCCTCCAACAAAGCCACCAAATCCAACAAACCCTCCGTCTCCGCCTCCTTCCCCCACACCGCCGATGAAACCAAAGTGAACTTCGGCCGTTTCAGCTTAACAAAAATCATTCGCGCATGTGGCAGTTCATCCAGATCCGCAGGCACCAATGCCACCCCCGAACCAGCCCCCACCAAAGCCAGCAATTCGGACAATCCTTCCGCCCGAATCGAGATCTTCGGGTCGATGCCCACCCGACGGCACATTTCCTTCATCATCTCCCGCCGGCCGGGGAAGTTTTTTTCATGCAGGCTCAAAAAAACGTCATCAGCCAACTCCGCCAAATCAATCGACTTGCGCCCAGCCAATCGGTGCCCCTCCGGCAAAGCCACTGCCACCGCCACTTTGCGAATAGCCTGCACCTGGAAATCACGTTTTAACCCAGGACATGCACTGCCCAGCAGAGCCAGGTCGATCTCCCCCTTACGTAAAGCTTTCTCCTGCTGAAGCGGTGTCATTTCATGAATTTGCACACAAACCTGACTCTGCTGCTGGTTAAAACGATGCATCGCTTCTGCCAAAAAACCGGTCAAAGCCGTGGGAATGTATCCCACCTTCAGTAATGACAGGGTTTCACTCTCAGCAAAGTGGTGCATCGCCTGCAGCAAGCCTTTTTCCTGCCGTAGAATCTGCCGGGCATGGACCAAAGCCGCATGCCCGGCTTCCGTCAGGCTCAGCCCATTGCGTTCACGCTCGAACAACGCAGCACCCAACTCATCCTCCAGATCATGAATCTGCCGAGACACCGCCGGTTGTGAAATATTAAGCCGCGCCGCCGCCCGGCTGATATTCTCCTCCTCAGCAACCATCACAAAATATCTCAAATGCCTCAATTCCATAATTAGATATAACTAAAAGGCATAGCTACCCCAAAAACAAGGTATTGGTCAATAAAAGACAAATGCTCCAGACTGGGGTCATGAAAAATCAAGCACAGCCCATTCTGAACAAACGTCCGGCCGG
Source organism: Verrucomicrobiota bacterium (assembly GCA_045046875.1). Classification (GTDB taxonomy): domain Bacteria; phylum Verrucomicrobiota; class Verrucomicrobiia; order Verrucomicrobiales; family DEV007; genus JAADHD01. The sequence goes on from JASFYY010000022.1 coordinate 96,229, forward strand.
AGAACGAGGTCAAGCCAGGCATAGTTGGTTGCACGCCCGTTTCACTTTTTCCTTTGCCGAATACTTCGACCCCGATCACATGGGTTTCAAATCATTAAGGGTGATGAACAACGACACCATCCAGCCGGGCGGAGGTTTTCCAAAACA
>JASFYY010000023.1:0-13533 GCA_045046875.1 Verrucomicrobiota bacterium
GGAAGTCATTGAGCGTTTACGGGATACTCTGGGAAAAGGGGAGCCTATCATCGCCGCAGGTGCCGGCACGGGTATCAGTGCCAAATTTATTGAAAAAGGAGGAGCGGACCTGATCATCATTTATAATTCCGGCCGTTACCGGATGATGGGCCATGGTTCGATCGCCGGGATGATGGGTTATGGTGATGCCAATGCCACGGCGATGGAGATCGGTGAGTTCGAGGTGCTTCCAGTGGTTGAGGAAATCCCGGTGATCTGCGGAGTCCACTGCACCGACCCTCGCCGCCGGATGTGGCACTGGTTGCAACAAGTTCAGGCGATGGGTTTCTCCGGCATGAACAATTTTCCCACCCACTCGATCATCGATGGGAATTTTCGCCAGCAGTTGGAAGAGACCGGGATGGGAGTACACAAAGAGGTGGAAACCGTCGCTCTGTCACGTAGGATGGATATTTTTTCCATCGTTTATGTCGCTTCGCCAAAAGAGGCGCAGGCGATGGCTGAAGCCGGCGCGGATGTGATCATCGCTCACGTAGGCTGCACGGTTGGCGGGTCGATCGGGGTGACAGATAGTGTGATGTCATTGGACGATGCGGCGATTGCCACCCAGGCGATCATCGATGCCGGGAGGTCTGTCCGCGATGATGTGATCTATCTGTCCCACGGGGGTCCGATCGCTACACCCGCCGATGCGGCGTTTATCAATGAGCGCACCGAGGCAGTAGGTTTTGTTGGGGCTTCCAGCCTTGAGCGCATGGCGGTGGAGGATTCGCTGACAAACTTAACACGGGAGTTCAAGTCGATTCCAGTCGGGCGCACCACATAGCGCAGGTATGAAACAAAAAAACAAAACCATTGCAGTTCTGGGAACCCTTGATTCGAAAGGCGAGGAACACGCTTTTGTCGCCGGCTTGATTCGAGCACGCGGCCATGTGCCTTTGTTGATCGATGTCGGGACCGGCGGTCCGGCTACAGTTAGGCCGGACATCAGCCGTGAGGAAGTGGCCGCTGCAGGAGACATCGATCTCGCTGTTCTCATGGCACAGAAAGACCGCGGACAATGTGTCTCCGCGATGAGTCAGGCAGCGCCAATCCTTCTAGCCAGACTGGCGGAGGAAGGCAGGATCCACGGTGTTATATCCCTGGGCGGCGGTGGCGGAACGGCGGTCGGAACGGCTGCGATGCGTGGGTTGTCGATTGGTTTTCCCAAGCTCATGGTGTCCACGTTGGCGAGCGGCAACACGGCGCATTACCTGGAGTCGAAAGATATCACCATGATGCCAAGTGTTGTGGATATCAGCGGGCTCAACCGGATATCCAGGCTTATATTTACCCGCGCAGCGGGGGCAATTTGCGGCATGGTGGATGCGGATATGGATTCGGGTGCGTCAGTAAATCAGCGTCCGCTGATTGCCGCCAGTATGTTTGGCAATACGACCGAATGCGTCGAGGCAGCGCGTGTCATTCTTGAAAAGTCGGGCTACGAAGTGTTGGTTTTCCATGCCACGGGAGCCGGAGGAAAAACCATGGAAGCCCTGATAGCCGAGGGACTGGTTGAGGGTGTTCTCGACATCACTACCACTGAGTGGGCTGATGAACTGGTCGGCGGAACCCTGGCGGCCGGACCGAGGCGGCTCGATGCAGCAGGAATAGCGGGGGTTCCGGCCATTGTCACTCCGGGCTGCCTCGACATGGTCAATTTTGGTGCCCGAGACACGGTGCCGGATAAATACGAGGGGCGCAATTTTTACATCCATAACCCCCAAGTCACCCTGATGCGGACGACAGCGGAGGAATGTGCTCGACTTGGGAAAATCCTGGCGGATAAAGTCAACGACTATAGCGCGCCATGCACCGTGCTTCTGCCGATGAAGGCCGTTAGTATCATCAGTGCCGAAGGCCAGCCCTTCTATGATCTGGAGGCCGACCGGGCTCTGTTCGGCGCCATTAGGGGGCATCTTTCCAGTAAAATCAGCTTAGTCGAGGTGGATGCGGAAATTAACGATCCCGAATTTTCCAAAGCCTGTGCACAGGCTTTGTTAGAGAATATCGCCAGGAAATAGAAGGCGAATTACAAGTTTAAGATTTAAGACAAAACCATCAGACTCATGTCCCAAGTAAAACATTACGGCTGCTTCGAATTCAAGGCCGGAACCAGCGACCAACAGATTAAAGAATGTTTCGCAACCATGGCGACTATGGTGGGCAAGATTTCAGGTTTGCTTGATTTCAACTATGGCCCCTATGATTCCGCCGAGGGGCTTAACGACCGTTTCACTCACGGTTTCATCATGACCTTTGAAAGTCCCGAGGCACGAGATCAATACCTTCCCCATCCCCTGCACGAGGAGGTCAAAGACTTTGTTGTTCCTAAATTGGAGCGTGTGGTGGTCTTTGATTTTAATATGCCGGAGTGAGTAGGTAATGGACGAGACCTTTGATTCGAGATACCCGTCGATCGAGTGCCTTCGCAGGCAGGCATGTAGGCGTTTGCCCCGCTTTGTCTTCGAGTACCTCGAGGGAGGTTGTTTCTCGGAGGTTAATCTGCGACGCAATACGGAGGAGATTCGTCAAGTCCAGCTTGAGCCCTATTATCTGCGAGATTACCCGAGATCGGATCAAAAAACACAGCTGTTTGGCCAGACCTACGATGCGCCCTTTGGTATTTCTCCGATTGGCTTGCAAGGTTTGATATGGCCGGGGGCGACAGAGATTCTCGCGCAGGCTGCTCACGACCAGAACATACCTTTTATTCTCAGTACCGTTGCGACGGCGAGCATTGAAGCGGTGGCTGAGATCACCGAAGGAAAAGCCTGGTTTCAGCTTTATCATCCGAGGGAGGATTCCCTGCGGGACAAATTACTCGATCGCGCTTCCGATGCCGGATTCCCCGTTCTTGTTCTGCTGGCAGACACACCGACCTTTGCTTATCGGCCCAAGGAGATCAAAAACGGATTGTCGATTCCGCCCAGGATGTCTTTGCGCAATGTGTTGCAAATGACCACCCGGCCCACTTGGTCGCTTGGTCAGCTTCTCGCAGGAGTGCCGGAATTCAAGACGATGCAGCCTTACATGCCCAAAGGACTGAGCATGAAACATCTCGGGCAATTTATGGATAAGACTTTTTCAGGTCGCCTTAATGAAAGAAAAATCGCAGCGATCCGTGATCGATGGAAGGGTAAGTTGGTGGTAAAAGGTATCGTGAATGGCGAGGATTTGGAAAAGGCGATTGAGCTTGGAGCCGATGGCATCATCGTCTCGAATCACGGTGGTCGTCAACTGGACTCCGGTCAGTCGTCCATCAAGGCGCTGGAAAATTTAGCTGCAGATTATGGTGACCGCACCACCTTGATGATCGATAGCGGCCTGCGCGAGGGTCAGGACGTGGCGAGTGCTTTGGCTTGTGGTGCCAAATTCACCTTTCTGGGAAGGTCGTTTATGTACGGGGTGGGGGCTCTCGGCAAGAAGGGTGGCTGCCACACCATTACGATGCTCAAGCGGCAACTGCGTCAGGTCATGGAGCAAGTGGCTTGCGAACGGGTCGGGGATTTTCCCAAGCATTTGCTTTGCCACCGTGATTGAATGGGGAGGGGAGTGTGTTAAGGTGAGTTCCTCATGGGAGAAGATTCTGAGAGTCGGGACATTGATATTTTAGGCGACTCCACACGTTTGGAAGTGGTACGTGCCGATGCCGGTGACTCCAGAGAGTGGCTTCGCGATGCTTTGCTTTGTTCGTTGTTTAAGGATCATCACATTGCTCATGTAGGCAGGATGTGGGCTTGCCCACCCTTTCAGATTCGCAGGGCCGAGGCCTCTGGCACGTTTGTTTTGGTCGGGATTGAGGGTGAGGGCGAGACTTTGATCGATGGGGAGTGGCGTACAGTGGGGCAGGGGGAAATCTGCCTTCTACCGGCTTTTGCCCCGACAGAAATTCGTGCCAGGAATAATGATACATGGGAGTTTGCCTGGGTGCGGTATGAAGAAGAACGTGAGCGCGCCCCTATCCTTTCTTCGAACAGCCCGGTCATTCACAAGGGAATTGTTCACCCACTGGCCTATGCCATCGCGGGTTTGGCCGCTGAGCTTGAAAACGATCAGGCCGAGCCGGCCGCCCTCCACCATTGGGTCGAGCTGATCCATGGTTTTGTCCAACGGGCGGCGCGCCCTTACCAGGGAGACGACCGTTTGTGGCGAGTCTGGGAAGCCGTCGAGAAAGATTTGACGAAGAATTGGCGACTGGAGGATTTGGAGAAAATCGCCCATCTCAGCCAGGAGCATTTGCGCCGTTTGTCACAGCAACAGCTTGGCCGCAGCCCTGTTCAGCAAGTTACCTATCTGCGTATGCGCCGGGCCGTGGAGCTGCTCGCCAGCAGCGACGACAAGATTGAATCAGTAGCTTATGAAGTAGGTTATGAAAACCCCTTTACCTTCTCGAATGCTTTCAAGCGTTGGACGGGCAGGAGGCCGTCCGAATACCGTGAGGGCAGGAAGTGATGGTATAAGGCTTGCGAATGGCCGAATGCGCATGTGGATTTGCAACATGGCGTGTCTGGATATTAGGGTTCATGTTGACTGTGCCGTTTTTGCATTCACCCCCCCACCAACAAGTTATGAAAACCCAAATTTTGTTCACATACATCCTGTGCCTTGCCTCTGCGGCGTCCCTGTTTGGTCAGGAAAAAAAAGAAGCCGTGGCGATCTTCGATGGCAAAACCCTGGACGGTTGGAATTATGATCCCAAGGTCTGGCGAGTAGAAGACGGTATCATCACCGGGGGCTCTCGAACCGAGAAGATCAAGAAAAATTATTTTATCTCCACCAAGAAGAGCTATCAGAACTTTGATCTAAAATTGAAGATCAAGGTTAGTGGCGATCCAACTACAGGCATGCTCAACAGTGGGATTCAGATCCGCAGTATGCGGGTGCCGGGCGGCGCCCACATGAGCGGCTACCAAATCGATTGTGGCAAGGGATGGTTCGGCAAGATCTACGACGAGTTCCGCCGCAACAAGGTGATCGCCAAACAAGTCGATGCGGTGGCTTTGGATAAGGTGGTCGAGGTTTACGGTTGGAACGAATACCGGATTCTCGCTGAGGGGTCGCGCATCCGCACTTGGATCAACGGAGTGTTGGCAATCGATTACACCGAGCAGGATAAGAACATCGCACTCGACGGTCTCATTGGACCACAGGTTCACAGTGGCGGGGTTTGTCTGGTGGAGGTCAAGGATGTGACGATCAGGGAACTGCCTGCCACCCCCGATGCTTCGACTTGGCAATCACTGGGTGGAGTGGAGGCGGCGAGGAAGCTGGTCGCTCCGCGGAAACGAGGGAAATTAAAGGGAAAAAAACCAAAAGCCAAAGCGAGAAAAAAAGTTCAGTCCGAGAGAAGCGTAGCGCGCAGTCCCGCCGAGCAGTTGGCAGGCTTCACAGTGGCGGAGGGGTTTGAAATCGAATTGGTCGCGTCGGAGGAAAACGGAGTTATCAATCCGATCGATCTTGCGTTTGATGATGCAGGACGTTTGTGGACGCAGACTGCCCGGATGTATCCACTTGATCCGGTCAGTGGGATCAAGTGGGGCGATTTGCTCAAGCTGATGGATGACCCGGTGGCGCAGGCTGAAAACCCGGGCTTTGCCCGCATTCGTGATTTGTACCGTTTGAAAAACAAAGGGGAGGACAAGATTCTGATTCTGAAAAATCCCGCCCAGGCTGCAAAAGGGCTGCTCCACGTCTGGGCGGACGGGCTTTCGATTCCTCAAAGCATCCTGCCCTATAAAGATGGAGCGTATGTCGCTCATGGATCGGAGCTGTTCCTGCTTCGCGACACGGATGGCAATGGCAAATCCGACAAAATGGAACCTGTGCTTAGCGGTTTTGGTTTTACCGATACTCACACGATGTCTCACGTGCTGGTGCGAGCACCGGGTTCCTGGATCAATTTTTCCCAGGGGGCTTTGAACAAGGGAGAGGTGGAGGTGCTTGCCAGCGGACAAAAGTTACGAGTCGATTATTCTTGCCAGCTTCGTTTTGCACTGGATCATAAGACTCTCGAAATCGTGTCGACTGGACCGAATAATATGTGGGGTCTGCAACTACGCGGCAACGGGCAGTGGTATGGCACTGAGGCGAACGATCTGGGTTACTCCATTGTCCCTTTCGAGTCCGGTACGGCGATCCCCGGAATCGGACGGCCACAAATCCGTCCTTACCAGCCACCGTTGCCAAATCTGCATTCGTTTCGAGTGGGCGGCACCGGTATTTCCGCGCTTGCGTTTTCCGATGACTTGGAAGGCGGATTTTCCAAGGAATGGAAAGATGTCGCCCTGCTCGGCAATCCGATCACTTCGACCATCAACGCCGTGCGTATCAACCGTCGGTCCGATGGCAGTGTCGAAGCCGAGCATCTGCCTGATTTCCTAACTTCAAAAGATGACTGGTTCCGTCCGGTGAACATGGAGTTTGGCCCCGACGGTTGTCTTTATATCGTGGATTTCTATAACAAAATTATCTCTCATAATGAGGTCAGCACTGGGCACCCTGACCGTGACCGTAGCCATGGGCGTATTTGGAGGGTCCGGCACAAATCCCAGACACGACGAAACGTTCTTGACGTTTCCAGGGCGAGTTCAGATCAATTACTGACGCATCTCCAGGCTCCGATCCTGTGGGAGAAACGTGCCGCCTGGCATCAGATCGTCGACCGTGGTTTGGTCGAACTGGCTGCAAAGTTAGTTGAACTGGCTGCCAACCGTAAAGTTGATGCCATTACGCGAATTCATGCGCTGTGGTCACTTGAGGGACTTGATCGCTTTGACGCTGGGTTGTTAGGCAAATTAGTCAAAGAACAAGACCGTGACTTGCGCAGAGAGGCGGTTCGCTCCCTGATGTCCTTTGACATTCTTCCGGGGGAGGTCGCTGCCTTGCTTGCGGATTCCATCGAAGATGGGGACGCCATGGTGAGGTCGCAGGCCTTGCGCACACTGGGCGGTCTGCGACAAGCGGACGAGTCGATCATTGCTTTATTGATTTCCGCCTGCAAACCCGCCCTGGAGGGTAATGCCATGGGAGGCTCCTACGAGCGGAACCTGGAGCGTTTCCTCGCGCGTAAAGCGCTGGAAAAATTTCCTACTCAATTAAAAAACTATCTGCAAACCAAGTCCGGCCAACATCCGGCAGGAAACATTCTGTGGGCAATTCAAACCTTGGATGATCATTCCAAAACAATGGCTTTCCTCGCAATTTGGAAAAAAGTATCAAAGCAAAAACTAGACGCGGAAACTTTCGTTGCCATCGTGGGCATGCTCAACAACAAGGAGGTCTACACAGCTGTGGCAGCGGCCTTTCAGGATCCGGATAAGGCGGAGTATCACGTTGGTCTTGCTTTGAACCATTTGTCCCGAGTGCAGTCGCCGCAATTGATCAGGATGCTTGTTCCTCTGGTTCGCGCTTTGTTGGATTCACCGGAAACTCTTCGTCTCGGGCTTGGGGCTGTAGCAAAGCTCAAAATCAGAGGAGTAACTAGTCAACTAGCTAAAGTGGAGGTCGGGGATGATGATGAGCTGCTCCGCTTGCTCATGTCGGCCCAGTCGGTAGAGGCCAAGAAGCATGTGGCCAGTTTCAAAAAAATCGCCGGTCGCAAAGACAGTGATTTCGACTTGCGCGTTGAGGCGGCTTTTGCTCTTACCGAAGCTGAAGCAAAGAGTGTTGACGAAATATTGCGCAGCCTGGTGAAGGGGGCCAATGGAGATCAAAAGAGGAAGCTTACCAGCGTATTTTCCCAATCGAAACCGGGTGCAGGATTCCTCATGACTTTGTACACGGACAAATTGATCGCCGCCGATGACTTTGATTTGTCCGCAGCCGAGCGAACCTATCTCAGTAGTCCGAGGAGCAATCCTGCTGGACGGGCCATTTTTTCAGCTGTCAAAAAACGCATCACCGCCCAGCGGGCACGAGCCCAGGGGCGGATCAAAAACTACATGGCTTACATCAAGGACAAGCCCGGTGACCCTGTCAAAGGCAAGCTGGTCTTCGGAGCTTGTCTTGCCTGCCACAAGGTAGGTTCCGAGGGGCTGGAGATTGCGCCTCCACTCGACGGCTCCGGTCACCGAGAGCTAGAGCACCTGCTGACAGCGATTGTTGATCCCGATGCCGCCGTTGAGGGCGGGCACGGTTTATACCGAATCAGCAAGACTGACGGCTCCACGGTGGAAGGTCATCTGGAGAAAGTGGAGGCAAGCGGGACGACCATAGCCATGATGGGGGGAGCCCGGTTTTTTGTTCCGCTGGCTGAGATCAAAAAGGGGGCTTTTGTGGGCGGCCGTTCGTTCATGGTGCCCTCCTTCGGTCAGTTGCCTGAGGAAATGATGGCTGACCTCGTTGCTTACATTGCGACTTTGAAATAGGGTTAAACAAGTTATGATGATAATGCGTTGTTTATATCTTACTGTTATCACTTGCTTGGCGCTTGGTGTTTTCTGTCTGCCCGTCTTTGCGACAGAATCTGAAAGGCCAAACGTCATTCTGGTGTTAACCGATGATCAGGGATATGGCGATCTCTCCTGTCACGGCAATCCGGACATTCACACGCCGAATATTGACCGCCTGCACGCCGAGTCTGTCCGTCTGATCGATTTCCACGTCAACCAGTACTGCACCCCTTCGCGCGCCGCGCTGATGACGGGGCGCAATGCCTCGCGCACCGGTGCCTGGCGCACTTCCTCGGGGCGCACCATGTTGCACACCGACGAGGTGACCATGGCGGAAGTGTTCCAGCAGTCGGGTTATGCTACGGGTATATTTGGGAAATGGCATTTGGGCGACAGTTACCCCCACCGGCCACAAGACCGGGGTTTCGAACAAGTGCTGTGGCATCGTTGTGGAGGTTTGACTCAGATTTCCGATTACTGGGGTAACGATTATTTTGACGACCATTACGAGCGGAATGGAAAGTACGAAAAATTCGAGGGTTATTGCACCGATGTCTGGTTTGAAAACGCGCTTGAGTTTATAAAAGGCCAGGCTGAGAAAAAGAAGCCGTTTTTTTGTTACTTGCCGACCAACGCGCCACACAGCCCCTACATCGTTGATGAAAAATACGCGGCTCCGTACCGTGGCAACCCCAATGTGGCCAAGCCTAAATTTTTTGGCATGATCGCTAATATTGACAAAAATATGGGGCAGTTGCGTGGTAAGCTCGAGCAATGGGGAATCGCTGAAAATACTATCCTTATCTATATGACTGACAACGGAACGTCGGGGGGGATTAAGCCCAGCCACAACCCTGACGGGTGGCCCGAGACTGGATTTAATGCCGGGATGCGAGGCAAAAAAGCATCGATGTATGACGGAGGTCACCGGGTGCCGTGTTTTGTCCACTGGCCGGGGGGCGGGCTGACGGGAGGGCGAGACGTGCCACAATTGACGGCGCACTATGATTGGCTGCCGACCCTGATGGAGATGTGCGGGCTCACTCGTCCGCGAGGGAGGAAGCTCGACGGGCGTTCCCTGTTGCCGTTGCTGCAAGGCAAGGCAGGGGATTGGCCGCAGCGCACCATGGTGCGGCAGTACCAGGGGGGAGTGTTTTTTCGTTTTGCACCTCAAGCCTGGCGGGAAAGTGTGGTCATGACCGAGCGTTGGCGGTTGGTGAACGGGGATGAGCTTTACGATATCAAAAAAGATCCCGGACAGCGCAAGGACATTGCCGGAGAGCACTCCACGGTTGTGGATAACCTTCGTGCGAAATACAGTGATTGGTGGCGCGAAGTAGAGTCGAGGGTGTTGACCCCCGTTCGAAATCACGTTGGCAATGTGGCGGAGAATCCCGTGATGTTAAGTGCGCAAGAATGGTATATGGAGCCCTTTGGCAATCCGATCACTTCGCAAGGGCAAGTGAGCGAATTGCGCGGCATCGAGGGGCCGTGGTTGTTGAATGTCGAGCGGAGCGGCGAATACGAAATCACTCTCTGCCAGTTCCCCAAAGAAGCTCAGCGAGCTATCAAAGCTGAAAAGTCCTGGATCCGTATTTCCGGGCAGCAGCAAAGTGCGGAAATCAAACCGGGCTCGAACGGGATCACCTTCAAAATTAAACTGGGAGTGGGGCCGGCACGCCTGGAGACGGCGTTCATTGGTGCGCAGGGCAAGCGCACATCGGCCTATTATGCCTATGTGCGATACCTCGGCGATTTTAATAATTGAGAGGCAGGCAGAAGAGGGGAATAAAAAGAGGTGCTGGGGCTGAATTTGCTGTTCGATATTCAGATCACCGAGATCATCACAAGGATACGGTTTTCTGCCCAGGTGCTCATTGACTTGAAAGTGAGAAGCTCGTGAAAGAGTGAGCTTAGGCGAGCCGTATTAGCTCTAAGGGGATAACAACTTGGGAGCATGACATTGGCTAATATTTTTTTCAGGGTAATAAGGGTAATCACCGGACTGTTGTTGTTGCTGGCAGGTGTAATAGGGGTGATCATTTGCCTTGTTGCGGTAGCGGATCCCGTTGCAAGCAAAATGGCAGATGATAATGATCCATTTGGCGATCCTCCATCACGCATCTCTTCATTAACATGGGCAATGGGATTTGGCGTAATGGCTGCTTGTGGGTTGCCCCTTTTGGCAAGGGGGCTGAAGCCGACAAATAGCTCACAGAGCAAAAAAAGGGTTGAGTGAGCGATGAGTGCCATTCTCCGGCATTGACCCGGAGAGGCTGGACCGATACGTTTGCAAATAATGGCGCCACGATTTTTCTTATTTTGTTTGATCATAGGTTCCCTGCAAGGTTGTACAAACCCTGTGAGCCCATCTGTAGTATCTGTTTCGGCGGTTCAGCCAAGAAAACAAGAAGTGCCTGAAATGGCTAGAAGCTCGGCTATTAAGTTGGAAATCACTGCTGATGATGTGCAGCAGGATGACGAAAAAGGGGCGGCGATATTCACTGGCAATGTGGATATGAAACACCCCGATTTCCGCTTAAGGTGTGATGACCTATTGATCTTGATGGAGAAAGGCGAAACGGAGCCGGGCATTCCTTTCAAACAAGCGATCGCCGTTGGGAAAAGGGTGGTGATGGAAAGAATTAATGCCAAAGGTCTGAAGGAGCTAGGGTTGTCTCGAAAGGTGGTGTTCAATCCGCGTACGGGAGATATTATCTTATCTGGAGGTCGTCCGAGTCTGCAGAGTGGTAAAGTTTTGATAAAAACTACAACTCAGAATGCGATTATCATTCTGAAAAAGGATGGGAGCCATAGCGTCATAGAAAATAACGGAGGGGGACGCGATAGCTTAGGAGTTATTCGAAAATCTGGAACATCCTCATTAAAAGAGTGATCGATTTTCTCGATTGACACGTTCACACCAATAAGGTCAGAATGAGTGAATATTCAATTGTTGTAACATGAACGAGGAAATCACATTAAATCATACAATCATACCGTCTCTTGATAATGTTGAGGCAGCGAAATTTTATGCGCACATCTTTGGATTCGATTTCATCAAGGAGTGGGGGCACTTTGCGGTGGTTAAAGCCAGTTCCACTTTGACGCTGGATTTTGTAACTGCGGAAGAAAAAATCTCTTCGCACCATTATGCTTTCAAAGTCAGTGACCGACAATTTGATGAAATTTTTGGCCGACTAAAAATCAAGGAAGTTGTATTTGGTAGCGGGCCTGACTCTCAAGATGATGGTGAGATCAACCGGTTATACGGTGGGCGAGGCGTATATTTCAAAGACCCTAGTGGTCACGTGTTGGAGATACTCACTGCAGATTATGTCATAGACTGATCAGGCAATAAAAATAGCCGCACCGGCTCGCGCATCCGCAGGATAAGATTCGAACGCCTTCGGCTGCATTCCTTCGGTCGACTGAAGAAACTTGAACAAGAGTTTAATGTTTTATTGGTTGGGCGGCGCATTTGCTGCTATGGCTAGTCAAATTTATTAATGCTGCTGAAGCTGAAGAAGGGGTCATCTGGAGATTGAGTAGTAATTGGGCAGAAAGAATTACCGTCATGGCATCAAGCTCTCTCACCACCGGACCGCTCCCGCAACACATTCGCAACATTGCGTTGCCGATGAGTATCGGATTTTTATTCAATACCATGTATAACGTGGTGGATTCGTATTTCGCCGGCAAGATTTCCACCTCCGCGCTCGCGGCGATGGCGCTTTGTTTTCCAGTGTTTTTCATCATCCTGGCTGCTAGTCAGGGGCTCGCCCGGGGAGCTTCCGTGCTTATCGCAAATGCAATTGGCTCCGGAGATAGTGAGAAAGAATCCGCCTTGTCAGGCCAGGTTCTTTCTTTAGGAGCGTTGACTTCGATTTTTTTAATGGGTATCGGGCTGTGGAGTGCAGAGCCTCTATTTAGGATTCTCGGAGCAAGTGGAGCCTATCTAGAACTGGCTACGAGCTACATCCACCCGATTTTCATAGGGACGTTCTTTTTTATGCTCACTAGCATGAGCAATTCAATATTACTTGCCCATGGGGACAGCAAGTCCTTCAGTAGGGTTTTGGTGGTGGGTTTTTTTCTAAATCTCATTTTAGATCCGTGGTTTCTATATGGCGGGTTCGGCCTTCCAGGGATGGGGATTGCCGGCATTGCCTTGGCGACGGTTCTGATTCAGGCTTTAGGAGGGTTTTATCTGTTTGCTGTCGTTATTCGGCGGGGTCATGTCACTATGTCTTGTTGCCAACATCTGAAACCTGACTGGAAAACTTATCGGGAGATATTGCATCAAGCGATTCCCGCAGGGTTCAACATGGCTTCTATTGCGGTTGGTTTTTTTGTCATCACCTATTACCTCAAATTTTATGGTGAGAGTGCGGTTGCGGCTTTCGGAGTGGGAACCCGCATTGAGCAAATGGCTTTACTGCCAACTATCGGACTGGGCGCAGCCATTGTAGCGATCGTCGGTCAGAACAACGGGGCAGGAAAATTTGATCGTGTTCATCAATGTGTGCAGTTGTGCATCAGATATGGCTTTTATCTCATCGTGGTTGCTTCTATTTCGATGTATTTTCTCGCGACGCCGTTGGTTCGTCTTTTCACTGATGATCTGGAAGTGATTCAATTGGGAAGCAAGTATATCCGGATCATGGCTTTCATCCAATGGGCCTATGTGATGTCATTTATCCACATTGGATTTCTGCAGGCAGTGAAAAAGCCCATGTATGGATTTTTTGAAGCAGTGCTGCGGAAAATTATTCTTCCTTTGGGTCTGTTCTATCTGGTGGTGAATATAATGGAGAGTGAGCTCAATGCCTTTTGGTTCAGCATTGTTGCCATCAATGTGGTTGTAACGATGGTGACAGTTGTTTACGCTCAATTAAAACTCAAGGGGTGCAAGGAGTATAAAGCACCCTTGGAAAAGTGAAAAAATTTGAGGCGTTTAGCACAGGATGGCAGCGGACGAATTGCGACGATTATATCCATCATTGACCTGGTATGTTCGAAGCTTGTATGGTTGCACTTAGATGAAACTTATCCACTCCCTCGGAATTGTATGGCTCAGTGCGAGCATTGTTTTTACCGC
>JASFYY010000024.1:0-5732 GCA_045046875.1 Verrucomicrobiota bacterium
TATATTGAAACGCGTAAAGCCTAGTAAATCGTTGCTCTCTAAAAAAGAAAAAAAAGCCACTTAAGTTGACGCGTATGCCTGCAAGGGCGAAATGCATAGTGGTCAGCAGCTTAACTTTTTTGTCTTACACCGACGAACCGAAGGGGATGAATAGGGAGATAGGGTTGACAGAAAGACGTGAGAGCGTGTAAGGCTGGTTTCATGCTAAATGTTTCATCGAAGTCTCAAAGGATAAGTGCTTATACAGGCTTAGCAATATTAGTGATGATTGTCGCGTCCTGTGCGAGCAAGCCAACGGGATTGCCGAAGCAGGCATCGGATCGGACGGAACGGGTCAAACATGGTTACCTTTATTATCTGGATGGTGCCGGCGGAGGAACCGTTGATAAAAATTGGGCAGGAGGGGTAAGGGAAGGGTTCTTCGATGCCGGCTATCCTGGAGCAGGGGAAATGTTCTCGTGGGAACTGGGTGAAGGCATGATGGCAGATCAGAAAGCCAGCGTGAAGTATAAACGTAAAAAAGCAGGGCAATTGGCTGACAGGATAGAAAAACAGGTAGCGGCACATCCAGCCGCTCCAGTGGGGCTGCTGGGCTTTTCAGCCGGAACAGCTGAAGTGATATTTGCAATGGAGGATTTACCTGCGGATGTAGAGATCGATACGGTGGTCTTATTAGGAGCTTCCATCAGTCATGACTATGATTTGACCGAAATGTTGAAACGCCTCAAAGGAAAATTGTATCTTTACACATCGACTCACGATCGGATGGTTGGCTTTTTCATGAAGTTTTCAGGTTCCACCGATCGCAAGTATCATGACGTAGGAGCTGACATTCACGGGTTCGTTTTACCTGAAGGAGCGAATGCGGAAACGCGCAAACTGTACGCAGATAAGATTGTCACTATCAAATGGAATAAAAAATTCGAGAAAGACGGGGATAGGGGACACCATTTTGACAACATCAAGATGGAGTTCATTCGTGATCAAGTTGCGCCACTATTTATGGGTAAGAAGGTTCCAGGTATGCCTTGATTTTCTTTAACTACGCCGAAGTGTGAGACTGGTAGGAAAATGTTTATTTTTTGATGAGCTCTTTTATAGGCAATTTACGCTTTGATGAGTAAACAGAGTTATTTCATGAAAAATGGCTGGGACAGGATCTGTAAACTGCAATTGGAAATTCAGGAGGCCTTTTACTCTAGGTGAGAGTATAAAAACTAATTTGGACTAAAAAACACAGAATATGAAAAAAAACCTTTTAAATGCGGCAGCTCTGTTTCTCATAACCAGTTTAGGCTTGATGGCTTGTGCTTCGGTGGCAGAAAGCAACATCCATGATATGCGGAGGGATCTTTCGCGAGCAGGTTTTAAAAAATTGGAAGCGGACACGCCGGAAAAACTTGCGCATTTGAAGACTCTTGGGCAGCTGGAATTAAATAGTATTCACCGGGACGGGAAGCTTTATTATTATTATGCTGACGCTGTTTATTCCAAGACCCTCTATATTGGCAAAGAGGCCAATTACCAGAAGTATGAAGGCATCAGTATCCCCGAAAATGTAGCTGAGTTGCGCCATGATGAGGCTGTAAATGAAGCCGTTAACTTGAATATGGCTGCTACAGAAGATTGGGAAGCCTGGGGTGCGTGGGGGCCGTGGGGTGGGTGGTGGTAGGCCGGAGAGCAACTTGCCATAGTTTTAACCAAGAGGGTCTCGATCAAGAAATGTGTGTGTGACGGACTCGTTGCAGTTCAGAGCCAGTGGTAGTTACAAGTTACAGTATTTTATCGGATAGGACGTGCCTTGTATTCGTAAGGTGTGTATGCGATTCAGAAAAACTGGTAATTTTTAATTGAGAGTAAAGCAAATGCAAAACATCACTCTGATGTGAGCCCTGTAAGGGAAATCCTTTGGACTAACATTCCCGGTTGACCACTTGGTTTAACAATCACCCAACATTTATGGCAAGATGGAATCATTAATATTTTTTGTCGCTTTGCTGGTATTCCTTTTTGGTTTGGTTTCAGCCGTGGCGGATCGTTCACCGATCACTGCTCCGATGGTATTCGTAGCGGTGGGTGTTCTGGTTGGACCATTGGGCATCGATTTGTTTGACGTGGGAATGGACTCAAAAATGATTAAGATCATTGCCGGAGTGACTTTGGTTTTAATTTTGTTTACCGACGCTTCGACAATCCATCTGAGGGCATTGAAGAGTGAATACAAGATTCCTTTGCGTTTGTTAGGCGTCGGTTTGCCGTTGACGATGTTTACCGGATACATTTTTGCTGTTCCCATGTTCCCTGATGAGAGCCTGTGGATGGTGGCAGTCATGGCATTTGTTCTTTCACCCACCGATGCGGCGCTCGGTCAGGCAGTGGTGAATAATAAAAAAGTTCCGCGTCTGGTAAGGGACTCGATTGAAGTGGAAAGCGGGATCAATGACGGGATCGCCTTGCCTGCGATTATGGTTTGCATGGCGGGACTGACAGCGATCGACGGAACTTCTCAAGACCTGGTGTATTGGGGGGGCTTTGCCGCCAAGCAGATTGTTTTCGGAATTATGATTGGAAGTGCGGTGGGTATGGTGGGAGGAGGGCTCATCAATTTCTCTGTAAAACGGGATTGGATGGAGCCGGTATTTCAGCGCTTGGCGTCGTTTTCTCTGGCTTTGTTGTCGTACGCGTTGGCGGAAAAATTGGGGGGTAACGGTTTTATTGGCGCATTTTTTGGTGGACTGATGCTGGGCGCTCGAACCAAAGTGGTGCGAAATCGTATTCAGGAATTCGGCGAGGCGGAAGGTCAGCAGCTTTCGCTGTTTGTATTTTTACTTTTTGGCATGGTGCTGGTTCCCGAGGCAAAAGAGCATTGGGATGGGGTGGCATTGCTGTATGCCTTGCTCAGCTTGACAGTGATTCGCATGGTGCCGGTTGCGATCAGTTTGATTGGGACAAAAATGGATCTGGTTACGGTCGGTTTTATCGGCTGGTTCGGACCGCGCGGCATCGCATCGATTCTTTATATCCTTATTTTTGTCAACGAAGTGGGGAAAGAAGACAACGAAAGGTTGTTATCCGTGATTGTCTTGACCATCCTGATCAGTGTTTTTCTACATGGCCTGTCAGCGGTGCCTTTGTCCAATTGGTATGGAGGATATGCAAGCCGTAAGCAAAAAGAGGAAAGGGACCGGATAGGAGAAGCCGAACGCTAGACAGCAAGATATGGGAGCGTGTAAGGTTGGTTTCGTTATGCCGAAGGTTGAGGCTTGCAGAAAAATATTTATTTTTTGATGAGCCCTTTCACGTAGGATTTACGCTTTCATGAGCAGACAGAGCCATATCATGGAAAATGGCTGGGGCGGGATCTGTATGCTGAATTGGAAATTCAGCCCCCCTTTTACTTTAGGTGAGAATATAAAAACTGAATTGGACTAAAACACACAGGATATGACTGTTACAGAAGGCTGGAGTGCATGGGGGGTGATGAGAGGAACGAGGCTGATTAATATATTCCAAACAGTAATTTAAATATGAGCAAAGGATCTAGTAACCTGTTAAAGGCAATCAGCACCCCGTTATCGTCGATTTTTGGCAGCGGGTTTCTTGTTATTGTACCTATTCTTGCCGGTGCGGTGGGAGTTTATTCTGTTTATGCGATGGCTGCGGTTTGCGTTTTTGCTTATGCCGTAGGAAGCGTCATTCGTTTTAATATCAGGAATGCTGAGCCGGTATTGGCAGATAATCCGCCGGAAAACACCATGTCATTTGAGAGGCTGTCGGATCTGGCTTTAGTTTTAGCTTATGTTATTTCGGTATGTTTGTATTTGCACATTCTTGCTGCGTTTGTGTTAGGTGCTTTCCATCTGGATACTGAACTCAATGAAAATATTCTTACCACAGGTGTGATTATTTTTATCATGGTGATTGGATTAACCAAAGGTTTGGGAGCTTTGAGTATTTTGGAAAAATGGGGTTTGATTATAACCCTGATCATCATTGTGCTGTTGATTTTCGGGTTTGCCTATTACGACTGGAACGCATGGCGATCACCGGCGGGTATTCAATTATTTAAAGCGAGTAAACACAGCACTTGGGAAATGATCACGATTGTGGCCGGGACCTTGATTGTGGTTCAGGGTTTTGAAACGACTCGTTATCTGGGAGAGGATTTTGATGCGAATACACGGGTGAAAGCCTCCAGAGGATCACAAATAATATCCACTCTTGTGTATCTGGTTTTTATTGCTGTCGCCATGCCATTGGTTCACAACCTGGATGGCAAGTTTAATGATAACAGTTTGATCAAATTGGCAGGCATTGCTTCAGCGCTGCTTGTAGCCCCGTTAGTTATAGCCGCAGCCTTGAGCCAATTTTCGGCAGCGGTTGCAGACACTCTTGCCGCTACCGGTAATATGGAAGAGGTGACCAACAAAAAGCTGAAAGCCAAATTTGGCACTATTTTAGTTGGGGGTGGGGCCATCGCTCTGTCCTGGTCAGCCAATACGGTGGAGATTCTTGCTCTGGCATCGAGAGCTTTCGCATTTTATTATATGTTGCAATGCCTAGTGGCTATATCGGTAAGCAAGTCCATGCGCCAGAAAATAATTTTTGGCCTGATCGCCGCAGTGCTCGCATTTATTACCATTTTTGCTGTTCCTGCTAGCTAACTTAGCAGCTTGAATGATAGTATTTTGCTTAGATTTTATTAAAATTTACGACACGCCGAATACCGGGCCTGATGATAAAATCACCTGGGCAACTACCGTTCAACCTGTCTATCCTTTTTCCCTTGGTGATGAATGGAAATTGGTGACTTATTCCATCATCCCCTTGGTATCGCAGCCAGGTTTGCAAGATGGGGAGGGTCGTAGTTATGGCGTTGGGGATTCGACTTTTTTTGGTTATTTTGTGCCGCCGAATGAGGGCAAGTTCATTTGGGGATTTGGTCCTGGTTTGCAGGTTCCAACGCATACCGATCCAGATTTAGGAGTGGATGAATGGGCAGCGGGGCCTTCGCTGATCATGGTCGTTCAGCCCGGACAATGGTCGATATTCGGAATTTTCGATAACCTCTGGTCCTTTGCCGGTCCCGGCAAAGAAGATGTCAATTTGTTCAACTTCCAGTATCAGGCGGTGCGCTTGCTCCCTAATGACTGGTTCTTCATTACCAACTGGACCATTGAGGCTGACTGGGAAGCCGCAGCTTCTGATCAATGGACGGTTCCTGTCGGTGGTGGATTCGGTAAAGCATTCAAGCTAGGAGGAAAACAGTATCAAGCCTATGGCCAAATTGGCTACAATGTGGTTCGGCCAGATGATGCCGCGTCGTGGCGAGCGATATTGGCGTTGACGAGAGTATTCTGAGGGATTGCTGATTGGACTAGATCTACTGTAAACGAAAAAATACAGAGCGGTTAAGGGAGGACGAGCTGGAATGAAGTGGAGACAGATGAAATCAACCGTCCCGATGAGCCGAGCGAGTTAAAGCCTGTCAGCGGTTCCCGTTTTGACCCGGCAAGCAACGAGGATGTATCGTCCTGCCAATTAGAATTGAAAGTCAAGAGATTGAGGATTGATGGTTGGCGATTGATAAGGCCCTCCGGCCTTTCTCTTCGGGCTACTTATGGTAGTCTGTCTCGCTTCGCTCGGCTGTTGAGGGATGAAGTAAAGAGAAGAGATTAAAGATGAATAATCCCATAGCCAAAATCATCAAAGAACCGCTGCTGCATTTCATG
>JASFYY010000025.1:0-55014 GCA_045046875.1 Verrucomicrobiota bacterium
GAGCAATACGGGCAAATCGATGTGCTGGTCAACAACGCCGGATTTCACCGCGATCATTTATTGGCCAACATGCCCGATGAAGACTGGTCCGGAGTTTTACGCGCCAATCTCGATGCGGTTTTTCACGGCTGCCGGGCGGTGATCAAACCGATGATGGCCCAACGCTTTGGCCGCATCATCAACATCGCGTCCCTCAGCGCGCTGCTCGCCCCCGCCGGTCAGACGAATTACGCCGCAGCCAAAGCCGGCGTGGTAGCACTCACTCAATCTCTCGCTAAAGAAGTCGCGCGCGCAGGCATCACTGTGAACGCGCTCTGCCCTGGCTACGTTGACAGCGGAGCTCTCGACGGCATCGATCCCGATAAAAAGAAGGCGCTCATTCGCCAAATCCCGATGCGCCGCCTCGGCCGCCCCGAAGAAATCGCAACGGCTGTGGTATTTCTCGCTTCAACAAAAGCGGCTTACATCACCGGCAGCACCTTGAAAATCGACGGTGGTATTTTCTGAAGAAAATGCGTAGCCATTTGTGCAATTCATGGTTGAATTCAATTACCCAACCATGACAAACAGCGAATCCAATCCAGACGACCTCAAGCTACGAATCAAACAAGTGATGATCGAAGAGCTCATGCTGCAGGACAGCGTCGAGGACATCAACGACGAAATGTCTCTTTTTGATCCTGAAGGACTCGGTTTGGATTCGGTCGACGCATTGCAACTGGTGGTTGGGCTAGAGAAAAATTTTGGTCTCAAAATCCCCGATGCCGAAGCCGCCAAAGAAATATTAAACAGTGTCAATACCATCACTGCCGCCATCCAGACAATGGATTGATTGCAGCTATGATCTAAAAGCACCTTCCACTATGCATTACGACGTTGCCATTATCGGAGGCGGCCCAGCCGGGTCGACGGCAGCGACGTATCTAGCAAAAGCGGGCAAGCGGGTTCTAATTTTAGAAAAAGAACATTTCCCCCGTTTTCACATCGGGGAATCCCTGTTGCCCTACAACATGCCCATTTTTGAGGAAATGGGAGTGCTGCCCGCATTGCAAGCGGCCGACTTCATGCCAAAAAAAGGCGGGCGTTTTTCCCTTGCCAGAGGTGAGCATGAAAATGCGATCACTTTTGCTGAAGGCACTTTCACCGAACAGCCAATTGCGATGCAGGTCGAACGTTCTATTTTTGATAAAATTTTACTCGATCACGCCCGTGACTGCGGAGCTGAGGTTCGCGAGGGTTGGACCGTGAAAGGTTATGAAATTTCCACTGACAACAAAAGCGAAGGTGTCACCATCACCGCCAGCAGCGAACACCAGGAGACTTTCCACGCTTCGTTTTTGCTCGACGCATCCGGACTGGTTAACTTCACAGCTAATCGGGAAAAACTTCGCCAGTATTATCCCCATCTACAAAAAATTGCCATCTACGGCCACTTCACCGGAGTTGATTTTTCCCAAAGAGAGCAACAGAAAACCGAAACCCACATCGCTTGTTTCGGCGACTCCTGGTTCTGGATCATTCCCTTCAGTGAGAGAAAAGTCAGTATCGGTCTAGTGCTGGACCGCTCCGCTGTCAAAGAATCCGATCTGACCACCGAACAGATTTTTCAACAAGCGCTCAAATCAAGTCCCGGCATCAGTCAGATGATGGCAAACTCTGCGCGGGTGGGCGCACTGCATGTGACCAGTGATTATTCTTACAGCAATGACAAGTTGGTTAGCCCACGTTTGATGCGCATCGGCGATGCCGTCGGCTTTCTGGATCCGGTGTTTTCCTCAGGAGTCTATCTGGCATGTGTCAGCGCCCGCGACGCATCTCAGGCCGTCATCGATGCCCTCGATTCCGGCCAAGTGATGACTTCGTCAATGAAGGCCTATGAAAAACAAACGCGCACTAACTTAAAACGTTACCGCGAAGTCATCGAACTATTTTACCAGCGCTCCTTCATTGAAATCCTGATGCAACCCGAAGGGGTGCTGAGCTGGCCTTGTGCCATCAATGCGATATTGGCAGGCCGCCTCGACCTGCCTTGGGCCTTGCGTTGGCGGATCAAAACCTTTTTATGGTTCGCCCGCCTGCACCATCGTTTTGGGCTCGTAAAACGATTGGATTTCGGTTAGAATGCCCATCCCATGATCTCGATCATCCCGACAACCAGCGTCCTCACCCGAAAGGCCTGCTTAGCAGTGGCTCTTTTATTTTTGTCCTGGTGCCCGGCTCACGCTGCTGACAACAATCCTGTAGATAACAATACCGTGGAATCCAAGGACGTGCTCGACTCCTGGTTCATCGATTTTGACACTGCTGGATTGTGGAAAATCACCAATGTCACCGACTTGAACTATGTGGTTCTGCCGCAAATCGTATCATGGCGCAGCCGTCAAATTTTTCACTGGGATCTGGCTGGTGGAGATCTGGTCGTGCGTAACCGGATCAGTTTGCTGGCCGAATATTTTGTCGAAGGAGCCGAGAGCTACTACCTGGGATTCTCCGGCAGCCCCGCACTGGAATGGTGGAATGCCGAACAGGACTTCTCGCTCTATTTTTATGTCGGCGGCGGAGCAGGTTTCGTCGATTCGACCAATATTGAGGGTGGTCAGGGGCAGGATTTTGCTTTCAACTGGTTTGTGCAAACCGGTGCCCGTTTCCGCCTGAGCGAAAATTTGCTGATCACGGGGGGGCTGTTATTCCAGCATATTTCCAACCAGGGCCAGTCCGATCGCAACCCCGGGCTCAACTCACTAGGGCCTACGCTCGGCCTGTCGTGGGAATTTTAAAGCAGCCTCTTAGAACGAGTCCATCATGGCTTCGCGCGCCATCGCCACCTTTTCGTTGGTTTTGCGCAAGCGTTTGCTCAACTGGGTAGCAATACCGACTAATACCCGTGCTGCCGCATTGGGATTCTCTTCCAAAAACTGCTCTAGCGAAGAACGGTCGATCTTCCACGCTTGTGACAAGCTATGCGCAGTGATATTCGCACTGGCTAGGCCGGGATCAAAAATATTCACTTCGCCCATCATGTTGCCGGCTTTGAGCTGCCCTAACAATACTTCACGGCCAGTGGCCTGGGTAGAAACATGAAAATTTCCCGATATCACCAAGAACAAAGAATCCTGTGGCTGACCTTCTTCGATCAGATGTTCGCCCTCATTCACGGTCACAAATTGACCAAACGCACCTAAGGCGGTGCGCGCGGCTTCATCTAAATCTGCAGCAAATCCAAGTGTTGGAAGTTGGGGTGTGGCGTTGTCACTCATAGTTTGATAATCCAATATTACGGGTCGCTAAGTCTCTCGTTGGCATAGCTCTAAGGACAATTACCACAGCTCAGCTGGCTTTTGAAGCCTTAAATGCAGGAATCTCACGCGGTGGATGCAGGAAGAAAAATTAGCCATTGCTTATTGAAAACTAGCTTATCGCACATCAACATCATTTCGCCCTTTTAGGGCTGGCAATAAAATCGATCTAACCCCAGCGCTTCGCACCGGGCTATCACATTTTGTCCTTACAGGACAGTTTGCTTTCATCTCTTTGCACCAACGGTGCTTAATGAGACAACCCAGGGCGAAGCGCTGGGTAAAAAATCCAATTCTTCCAGCCCTGCAAGGGGCGAAACACATAGCGGTAGTAGCTTAACTATTCCGTCTTACACCCTCACGCGGCGTCTTTAGCCGGCTTGCGTTTCATTTTCACCTCGGTGGAGCCTTCTACCATCGCCTTGGTGATCACCACCTTGCTCTCACCTTTACGGCTGGGACATTCGAACATCACGTCGAGCATCAGTTTTTCAAAAATAGAACGCAAAGCACGCGCGCCAGTTCCACGTTTGATCGCTTCTTTGGCCATCGCCTCCAAACCATCCTTGCGGATCTCCAGATCAACCCCGTCCATCGACAACAGCTTGCGGAACTGTTTCACCATCGCGTTCTTGGGCTGAGTCAAAACCTCCACCAGTTGTTCCTCGGTCAATTCATCCAAAGCGGATATGATCGGCAGACGACCGACAAACTCAGGAATCAAACCAAATCCAAGCAGATCCTCCGGAGTGACTCCGGCCACCGGATTGATAGCTTTTTCATCTTCGGCGTTGCTCTTTGCTTCACTCGCTTGCTCTTCTTTAACCGTAGCCCCAAAACCAAGCACGTTTTTCCCGGCTCGGCGGGCAATGATGTCCTCAAGCCCAACAAAAGCTCCTCCACAAATGAACAGAATCTTTTCAGTGTTCACTTGGATATACTCTTGCTGCGGATGTTTGCGCCCACCCTGCGGCGGAACATTGCAAACCGAGCCTTCCAAAATTTTCAGCAAACCCTGCTGCACCCCTTCACCCGATACATCACGTGTGATACTGACATTTTCTGTTTTGCGGCCGATTTTATCGATCTCATCGATATAAATGATGCCGTTTTCCGCACGCTCCACATCGTAATCAGCCTGCTGCAGCAACCTGAGGATAATGTTCTCCACATCGTCACCGACGTAACCCGCTTCAGTCAAGGTAGTGGCATCGGCGATGCAAAAAGGCACATCCAGAACCCGGGCCAGCGTTTTAGCCAAAAGAGTTTTACCCGACCCGGTCGAACCGATCAGCATGATATTGCTTTTTTCGATCTCAACATCGGCAAATTCCGCCAAAAACCGATTGGCGGCGTTTTTTTTGCTCATGCCCGGCAAATTGCTCTGCGCGACCGTGCGTTTGTAGTGATTGTGCACCGCCACCGCCAAAACTTTTTTAGCATGATCCTGACCGATGACAAATTTATTGAGCTCAGCAAACAACTCCTTGGGTTTGGGCACATGAAAACCCTTAGTGGTTTTCTTTTCTTCATCTTCGCCCAATTCCTTGTCCAAAATCCCCCGGCACACATTGATGCAGCCATCACAAATATACACCCCCGGGCCGGCAATGAGCTTTTTCACCTCTGCATGGCTTTTGCCGCAGAAGGAACACATCGTTAAATTGGAAGGACGAGCCATGATTAAAAAATTCTAAATTTGTCAGTGTGAGACTATAACCGAATGACAGCCCTCCACCGTTGCACTGAACATAGCCTTTTTTAACACAAAATCCAGCGGATTCCCCCGATAATACCGACGGGACATGCTCCCCTCTTGCCTACCCGTTCAAGTCCCGCAAAAAGTAGCCTGCACCACTTCATCCGGCTGCGGCGGATTCTCATATTCGGCCAATTCACATTGTTCGCTGAAAGGGTTTTGCAGAATCTTAAGCAAACGATGAAACGGCTCAAAATCCTGTTTGATGCCCGCCTGAATGACTTCTTCAATGCGATGATTACGGGGAATGAAAATCGGATTGGACTTCCGCATCAAAACAAGGGCAGTGTCCGTGCCCTCTTCATTTTTTGCCAAACGAGCACGCCATCTTCCCAGCCAGTCCCCGATAGCGGCTGAATCCTTAAAGAGCCCGGTGAACCGAGCCTCATCGCCAGAGGCCACCTGAGACAAATATCTGAAAGCAAGGGTGAAATCCACCCGCCCGAATTTCATCAGCTCCAAAAGCGACTGCACCAACAACCAGTCGGCCTCTGCCGCGTCCTTGATACCCACTTTGGCACAAAAACCTGCTACCAGAGCACTTTGAAATATATCGGAATAACGACCCAATGCGCTTTTGGCTGCCTCAATCGCATCCTCTTCTTTATCACCCAGCAAAGGCAACAGTGTTTCAGCCAGACGGGTCAGGTTCCAGTGCGCGATCGCTGGCTGGTTCTCATAAGCGTAACGCCCTTGTTGATCGATATAACTGAATTTTTTGGCCGGATCATAATCATCCAAAAAAGCACAGGGACCATAATCAATCGTCTCACCGGAAATACTCATGTTATCCGTATTCATCACCCCATGGATGAACCCGACTTGCATCCACTTGGCAATCAGTTGCGCCTGATTCCGAATCACACCTTCGAGCAGACCTAGGTAGGGGTTCTGTGTTTCACGCGCTTCGGGGTAATGGCGATCTATCGCGTAATCCGCGAGCAAGCGAATATTTTCATGCTCCTGCTTCGCGGCAAAATATTGAAAAGTCCCGACACGCATATGAGAGCTCGCCACCCGGGTGAAAACCCCACCAGGTTCATAAGCCTCGCGCCTCACCTGATCCCCGCTCCACACTGCCGCCAATGCAAGGGTGCTAGGAACCCCCAGCGCCGTCATCGCTTCGGACAACAGATATTCGCGCAACACCGGCCCCAAAGCCGAACGACCATCCCCGCGGCGGGAGTAAGCCGTCGGACCCGCACCTTTTAATTGTATATCATAGCGGCGGCCATTTTTATCGAGCACTTCACCCAGAAGAATAGCCCGACCATCCCCCAGTTGTGGCGAAAACCCGCCAAACTGATGACCCGCATAAGCCATTGCGAGCGGCTCGGCACCGGGAGGATTCTGATTCCCAGACAAATAAGCCAAACCCGTTGATGAATCAAGCAGTGCCAGATCGAGTCTCAAATCCTTCGCCAGTTCTCGATTGAGCATGATCCATTGCGGAGCACTGACTGGCGTGGCGTCTGTTTTAGAGAAAAAATCCCCAGGCAGACGGACGTAAGAGTTATCAAAAGGAAAAGGCATTATGTTGTATCCAAACTCACACTATTGAGCGTTGCGTAAGCTCTTACCGCTGATCCGAAAAAAAGGCGAATTTTTCTAATAAAAGTCACCCCACGCGATATCTTTTAAAAATTGAAGAATCAAACCACTGATTTCACTGATAGGAAGAAGTAATTAGTCCTAATATAATACACATCAGTGTTTATCAGTGCCGATCAGTGGTTAAAATATTTTATCGTATCATGTAACTTAAACTAAAAACCCTCTATTTGCCCGACTTGACTAGATCCAGAAAAATGATGATCGAAGGATTTCCAACCGGGGTGTATTGACCGGTAAACTTGAGAGATCCGGTTTTTTTATCAACCCTGAACGCAGCAACATGGTCAGCGCGCTGATTGCACGAATAGAGGAAATTTCCGTTCGGATCAAAATTAAAACTGCGCGGATAATCACCCCGCGTCCACACTTCTTCGATGAAAGTCAGCGTGCCGTCCTCGCCTACCGCAAAAGATGCGATACCGTCATGCAAGCGGTTGGCGGCATAGACAAACTTGCCGTCGGCAGAAACCATGATCTCCGAAGTGAAGTTACTGCCAGCAAAACCCGGTGGCAAACTGGACAAAGTTTGCCGCGCCACCAGGCTTCCTTTTTCAGCATCAAAATCAAACAATACAATGTTCGAACCTTCTTCCTGCAAAGAATAAAACCAGCGCCGATTCGGGTGAAAGGAAAAATGCCTAGGCCCGTCACCCGACGGCAAGGCCACCGAAGCCGGATCATTGGCGGAAAGTTTGCCCGTTTTTTCATCAAGCTTCCAGATCAGAATCTGATCCAATCCCAGGTTGGTGGATATCACAAAACGACCGGAAGGATCCGTTTCGATCATGTGCGCATGAGGGATATCATGTCCGCTGAAAGCAAAACTGCCTTCGGGGGCATTGGTCGCGCGAGTAGGGCCCACCTTGCCAACACCTTTTTTGACATCACTGGCCTCACCAAGACGGCCATCAGGCAGAATCGGCAGAACCGCCACCGAACCGCCAAAATAATTCGCCACCAACAGATAACGCCCTGATGGATGCACGTTCAGATAAGTCGGCCCCGCCCCGCCGGAACTGACCGTATTAAGTATGGTCAACTGACCATCGGCAGGATTGATGGCAAACGAGCTGATGGTACCCGCATCGCCGCCTTCCACCTTGTCCGTTTCATTAGTCGAATACAAATGAGTGCCGGCGGTATTCAACGCCAGACAACTCGGACTTGTGCCCAGCTCATACACTCCACGCGCAGTCAAATCGCCACTGCTGCGATCCACTTCAAAAATATGAATGCCACGCCCATTGCCCGGCGGCAAATCCACCTGACTAGGCAGCACATCCTGCAACGGTGAACTGAAAGTTCCCACATAGGCCATCAAAGGGCCTTTGCCGTCCTCCGCAGGTGCGGACATCAGTGGTGCCAACACCGCGCCGCCAGCCAAAGCCGTAGCAGATCTTAATAGTGAACGACGTGAAATAGCTGATTCAATCATGGCAGCAGGATGCAGCACAAATAGAAAGCCGCCAAGGGTTTTGTGTAGTGATTTTCAAATCCTGAACTAAAATCCCCAGCATGATAACGGCGTTTAAAGAATGGAAAAGTGTCTGTGATGCACTCGAACGGGGAGATCAAACGATCATCCTGCGCAAAGGAGGCATTGCCGAAGGCAAACAAGGTTTCCTTTGGCAACATCGCGAGTTTTTCTTATTCCCAACGGCCTACCACAATCACCGGGATCAGTTGAAAGTCGATCACCCTGTCGATCAGGCTGCTTTTGCCAAACGTGATGACGGCCAGATCGAAATCCGCTTGTGCGCCCGGATTATCTGGAGTGCGGATATAGACAAACTGGACAGCGCAAAAGCCTTCTCCCCCTTCCACATCTGGAATGACGAGGTCATTGAACAGCGTTTTGACTACACCGAAAACAAAGGCATCCGACTAGCCTTGCTCAAGGTCTTCCGCTTGAAAGAACCTCTCATACTGCAAGATCAAGCCTCTTTTGGTGGCTGCCGTTCATGGCTCGAACTGCCTGCCAGCGAAAACCTGAAAATGAACGCTGTGCTCAGCGACAGTGATTTCCAGGACCAGCAAAATCAACTCGAAAATTTATTAAACAAAACCGGCATCGAGATCACAAAATTTGATCAGTAAACCCCGGATCAAGTTCAGTCTGCTCAAAAAGGATCTCGGCCAGAATCGATACATCCAGGGTTTCTTCGATGATAACCCTGTTTGAAATGGAGGCCGCATCGCGTTCTGGCTGGCATTGGTTCAAAATCAAACCGGCACATTCTAATCCCCGTGCGCGAATCGCGTTCACTGTCAGAATCGTATGGTTCAAAGCGCCGAGGCGATTATCAACCACCACGATCACAGGGTCACCCAACAGCAACGCCAAATCCGAGACCTTTTGATCAGCGATCAGAGGCACTTCCCAACCGCCCACACCCTCGCTCACCACACAATCAAAATCGCGCTGTAGTTTTTCATAAGCCAGCATCAAACCATCCAGCTCAAAACTCCGGTTCTCGATTTTTGCTGCCGCCAGCGGAGCCGCTGGAACTTTAAAATGCAAGGGATTGATCTCGTCCAAAGTGAGGGCGCTACCATCCTGTTTGTGGCTGCTGACCTCCAGCAAACGCTGTGCATCGTCGCGATCACCGCAGGCAATCGCTTTGTAACCCGCCACTGATAAACCGGCCTGTCTCAAGGCTGATACCAACAGGCACGAAAAATGGGTCTTGCCAACTTCCGTCGAAGTCCCGGTGATGAAAAAAGAGTCCGCCTTCATGATTCACTGTGCTTGCGGATAGCCGTTACAATCGCATCGGCGCGTTGAGTGATGTCTTTTTCATCCGGCCCCTCGATCAACAAACGCAGCAAAAGCTCGGTGCCGGAATAACGCAGCAAGACGCGCCCGGATTTTCCCAGAGCGCTTTCCGTTTCGCTAATCAAAACCTGGGCTTCGACAAAAGTGCTGAGCGGGGGTTTGCTGGACATCACCAGATTGCGTTGCACCTGCGGGAAAGGTTGAAAGGCCTTGCGCAACTCGCTCAGTGGTTTGCCCGTCCTGCCGACAATAACCAACACCTGCACCGCCGCCACAATCCCGTCCCCGGTCGTCGAGGGCGGATGAAAAATAATATGCCCACTTTGCTCACCGCCCAAACTGTAGTCCCCAGCCCTCATCTGTGCGATCACCTGACGATCACCCACTCCCGTGCGCAGCACTTGACCGCCCGCCGCTTCAATTGCCACATCGAGCCCACCATTACTCATGGTGGTGGCGACGACCGTATCATCTTTCAACAAACCCCGCTGAATCATATCCAAACCAGCGATGGTCAACAACTCATCCCCATCCAAAGCGCTGGTATTTTCATCACACAGGCACAGCCGGTCAGCATCGCCGTCATGAGAAATACCCAGATCCACCTGGTTTTCGCTCACCAGTTTTTCTATCACGCCCGGATGCGTACAACCACAATGCAAATTGATATTTTCACCGCTAGGCTGATCAAAAAATGAAATCACCTGAGCTCCTAATTTTTTCAAAATAGCCGCACTGGTCTGATAAGACGCCCCATTGGCGCAGTCGAGCGCAATCGACCTTCCCGCCAGCGGCAACTCATTGCCCTCTGCCGAAATGATGCCCGCACAAACATAGTCAACGTAGGCTTCCGCCGCATCCTCAATTTTTTCCACCGCAAGAACCGGATCAGCTTGTCCGCTTCTTCCCGCCTCGATCAGTTCACGCAGGCGCGACTCCACCGCCTTCTCAATCTGCTCGTCCAATTTGTAAGCATCCGCGGCAAAAAATTTGACCCCGTTGTCTTGATACGGATTGTGCGAGGCCGATATTACGATGCCAAAAGCCGCCTTTTTCTTTTTAGTCAAAAAAGCCACCGCTGGAGTTGGCACCACCCCGGCATTTAGAGCTTTCATTCCCCGAGAGTTCAGACCAGCGATGATACTGTCACGGATACCATCACTCGAACTGCGCGTATCCTGGCCGATCACACAACAGGCCTCAGCTCCGGATTGATTCAAAACATCCGCCGCCGCCTGCCCCAGTAAAAACAAGCTCTCAGGATCGAGCGGGAACACCCCGGCCTCGCCGCGGATGCCATCCGTGCCAAATAACCTGGCACTCGTTTTGCTGATCGATTCACTCATGCGATGTGATCACCCGTAGTGCGCGAACAGTCAACATTTTGCGTGCCTGGAATAGGAAAAAACGGCATTGTAGGTCGCTGGACGTGACCTTTCACCAGCCACCAAACGGCGATCGCCACCAGCAGTGAAGCCACCTTGGCTTTCCAATTATTCAGCAGCAGGGTTTTCATCCTTTTCCTCCGGTTGCGGATCCGCAAAAAGCAGCTCCTTGAGACGCTCACTGAGCGCCTCGGGTTTCAAATTCTGTTCCAGCTTGCCCTCGACCGCCAATGAAATATGGCCGGTTTCTTCAGACACCACAATCGCAATCGCATCCGATTCCTCGGAAATCCCCAAGCCCGCCCGATGCCTCAAACCAATACTGCGATCCTGCAGTTCACGTTGGTGCAGAGGAAAAACGCAGCCCGCTCCCATGATGCGTTCATCCCGCAGACGTATGATCATACCGCCATCATGCAGCGCGGTATTGGAGTGGAAAATCGTCTGTACCAACTCTTTGGATAACAGGGAATCCATTGCCACACCGGTTTCCAAATACGGCTTGAGCTCAATCGATTGCTCGAGCGCGATCAACGCCCCCACCCGCTTCTTCGACAGCAAACCCACCATCTCACAAAGGTTTTCGATGAATTCCTGATCCCCCTCCGCGCTGAAACGAGAGAAAAGCCGGTTGCTGCCCAACTCCGCCAGCGCGCGTCGCAGTTCCGGCTGAAAAATAACCACCATTGCCACCACAATAAAGACCGACACACTTTTTAGAATCCAACCGATCACCACCAGCTTGAGCAGCTCAGACAACAAGGTCAAAGCAATCCATACCCCCACCAAACCAGTGAAAATCCGCGCACCGCGAGTCGCGTGAAAAAAGAGGTAAGCATAATACAGCATCACCCACAGAATCAAAATCGACACCGCATCACGCCAATGTTCGACAGCGAACGTGGTGACATGATCTAGAACTGGGATGACGGCGAACAAAAGGCTGATAAAATTCGAATTAACTCATAGTATCACAGACTACTGCGCAGGTCTATCAAAGGACAACAAGAAAAGGACTGGAAAAAATTCGTGAAATATAGAATTTTATTTAAAACCAGAAATGTACTAATCAGTTCCATAACGGGGCTTCCCTGCCAAATCCAAACGTTCTCTTTCCAAACAAAACAACAGCCTCTTTTCTTAACATCAGTGCTTATCAGTGTAATCAGTGGTTAACAAATATTTCAACCACCGATAACACTGATAGACACTGATATTTAATTGTAAGCGAGATCTCACTAGTCATCACAGGATAAGATCTCCAGTGCCTGATGCACCACCGCATCAGCTTGGATTTTTGATAAATCTCCACCGTCGGCCTCGATGGTGCGCACCGCTGGGTTTTGCGGTGCCCAGATCTTCGCTTCGGTCGGTCCGAAAAGTAATAATGCCGGCAAAGCACAAGCGGCGGCGAGATGGGAAATGCCGCTGTCATGACCTAGGAACAAATCGCATCGTTGGAGACTTGCAGCCACCTCCGGCAGCTTCGCGTGTGCAAGGTGCTGGTAATTCACCTGCGCCCGATCCAACATCGTCAGGCAATCACCAATGCTGCGTTCCTCGGCCTCTCCACTGATGATCAAAAATTCCGCAATCGGAAATTTCTCCTGCAATCCCGCAGCGACCTTCACCCATCCCTCCAATGACCAGTTTTTGCTCGCACTGCCACTGCCCGGATGCAAAGCGATACGGGGCCTGGCGGTTGAAGCACCCAACGATTGCAACGCCGGCTTGGTCATCTCAGGGTTATCAAGTGACAATTCGATGTAGGATTTTTCCAAAAACATCGCCAGGCTTTCCAGCGGTTTGGCTAACTGCAGCGCCGCACATTGTTCTTGTTTGCTCTCATCGATCACATGAGGGCCTTGAATGAAATCGCCTCCCTTACAGCGCTCGATATTGGCACGAAAAAATCCTGCCGAATCGTAGAGATAAGAAATGATCACTGAAAAACTGCCAAAATAATCCATCAGCTCGCTGTCCAATTTGCCATCGGGAACAAAAAAGCCCGCCATTGGTCCGTGTTCGATCGAACGGGTCGCCGCGACCAGCGATGAGGCTTTCGCGACACTGGTGATCGAATCATAACCCAGCACTTCGATGCGAGCTTCAGGCAGCGTCTCCCGCACCAATTGGATCGCCGGCATCGTCAGGATGAAATCCCCAATCGCACCGCCACGGATAAACAAAATTTTGCCCACCTGATCCCGTCCCGCTCAATGAATTAATAAAACATCAGCGCACAGAGCAGCACCGCCACCCCGTAGGCCAAACCTGCTATCGCCGACATTTTCCAGCGCGACGGCTTGGCCACCACCCAGTCGATGCCATCACGCATCAAATACGGCATACCCACATAGAACATGCCCTTGATCACCCAGGTGTAAGCCAGAAAAACCAGTAACAGACGAGTCACCGGTGGCTGCAAAAAAGCCGCGTTGAGCACCGGACAAGCCAGTAGAATCACAAACAAGCCAATCGCCCGAACCGCCAGAAGCTCGCGCACATAATAACCAAAACCCAGGAAGCCAAATACCATCACCATCTGCACGGTTTTTTCGATACTGTGGAACTCTCCCAGATCCATCTCCGACCACACCAGAAAACACCAGGCAAAGTCCACCGCCAGGATCCACATGCCCAGCTTTTCATTGCGCGGCAGGGCGCGCAGCCAGGCTCTCACCGACTCCCCTTTGAGCAAAGCCAACAAATGCACCGCGATCAGCAAAGCAGCAATAACAAGCCCCACCGTCTTCAAGGTGAGATCATAATAAAGAGCGTCGTAAACAGCTTTCAAAATAGGTGTGGATTAAAAATCAAAGACCCCGCAAACGGGCTGCAGGCTCAATAAAAGAGGCCAAGCTTCGCTTATCCAGCCGCAAAGTCAATCAATCAGCCAGCACCGGGTCACCATAGAGCGTGTAACCGGTGCAATCGTCGATGCGCACGTCGAAGAGCTGACCAGTGAAACGCTCGGGCTTGCCCTCGATGATGACGATTTTGTTCTGCCGGGTACGTCCGCTGAGAGTATCCGGATTGCGGCGACTGGGTCCCTCACAAAGAATCTCCACCGTCTGACCGACCAGTGCGTTGTTCTTTTTCATCGCGATTTCATTCACCAGCGACAACAAATCCTGATTGCGCTCTTCTTTCACCCGCTCGGGCAGTTGCCCGTCCATCTCAGCCGCCGGCGTGTCTTTGCGTTTGGAATAACGAAAGACAAAAGCGTTGTCGAACTGCAGCTCCTCCACAGTGCGTTTGGTCTCCGCGTAATCCTCCTCCGTCTCGCCGGGAAAACCAACGATGATGTCCGTGGAAATCGCCAATTCGGGACGTGCCGCTTTCATTTTGTTGCAAATCTCAACAAATTTCTGATTCGAATAAGGCCGTTTCATCAATTTCAGAATACGATCCGATCCCGACTGCATCGGAAAGTGAATGTGATCGACCAGCTTCGGCAAATAAGTGAAGGCCTCAACCAAGTCATCACGGTAACCAATCGGATGCGGTGAAGTGAAACGAATGCGCTGCAAACCCTCGACCTCATGCACCGCCTCCAGCAGCTGCACAAAAGGGCTTTTGCCCGCAGCAATAGGGAACTCCTTACGTCCGTAAAGGTTCACAATCTGCCCCAGCAGCGTCACCTCTTTCACCCCCACATCGACCAGCCGCCGCACTTCCTCCACGATCTGCTCAATCGGGCGCGCCCGCTCCACCCCACGGGTCGATGGCACGATGCAAAATGAACACTTCATGTTGCAGCCCTGCATGATGGAAACAAACTCGCTAACCTTGTTGTCCTCGTTGAGGTGGTCGCGAATCGTATTTTGCGAATCCGTCTCCTCCTCGGTATCGACAATCGAGATGCGCAGGTCATCCATCCTCGATTCTTCACGCTTTTGAATGATACTCTCCACATGATCCACCACCCGGTGGTATTTCTGCGTGCCCACCACCAAATCCAGATGCGGCACCGTCTTGATCAACTCCGGCCCGCGGCTCTGCGCCATGCAGCCCATGAACCCATAAACAATGTCCGCTTTTTTACGCTGCAAACGGCCCAAATGTCCCATCTTGCCCAGCGCCTTCTGCTCCGCCTGATCCCGCACACTGCAAGTATTGATCAAAATCACGTCCGCCTCCTTTTCCTCCGGCGTTATCGTGTAACCCCGCTGCGTGAACATCTGCGCCACCTGTTCGGAGTCGCGTTCGTTCATCTGGCACCCGTAGGTTTTAAGAAAGACTTTTGGCATGAGCTTTAAAATGGATGCCTAGGGTAGCGCAAATCTGAGGAAATGGCAGTGATTTTGAGCAGGAAATGAATAACAAATATGAAAATTTGTCCAACGGTTGATGCCTCATTCTAGGGTGAATAGTGAAAATCGTAGGATAGAACTCCGTTTCTGTCCAAACTCGGAACCGCCATGCCAGGCATTGAGCTAATCTGCTACTAATCGCAGCAGGAATATCCGATTTATAACAACCTTACCCTAGTTTATAAAGATTTTGTAAACTAGGGTAAACTCCTTTCCTGGCAAAAGTCTGCTTTTCACCCCAGCTGACCCTCTCTATTCTTTCCACCTATAACTGATCGCGTAGGCGATACACATTATTTTTTTATGAACTGGACCGAACCTGCCGATACCGATGATACCTCCGCTGAACTTGAGCGCCGCCTTTGGGCGACCGCGAATACACTGTGGGCCGATGCCGATCTGAAACCTTCCGAGTATTCCCCCATGGTGCTGGGCATCATTTTTCTGCGCTATGCGGATGTGAAATTTTCCGCCGTCGAGGAGGAGATGAAGCCTGCCGCCGGATCTCGTCGAAGACGTAAAGTGAGACCTACGGATTACCATGCGAAGGGCGTGCTCTATGTGCCGGAAAAGGCGCGCTTCCAGAGTATCCTTGAGCTACCCGAGGGCGCTTCCATTGGTGAAGCCGTCAATGAGGCGATGCGTGCCATCGAGGCAGACAACCCGGACCTCGCCGATGTACTGCCGAAGGGATACCACATTCTCGACAACCGCACACTGAGTTCCGTGCTCAAGGACATTGCGAGTATCCCGATGGATCAAGGCGGGGATGTCTTTGGGAAAATCTACGAATACTTCCTCGGTAAGTTCGCCTCCAGTGAAGGGCAAAAGGGCGGTGAGTATTTCACCCCGACCTCAATGGTGAAGGTGATCGTCGAGATCTTGGGACCTTACCATGGGCGTATCCTCGATCCTGCCTGTGGCTCGGGTGGTATGTTTGTTCAGTCTGCCCGGTTTGTGCAGGAGCACAAAAAGAACCCGACGTCGGAAATCTCCGTTTATGGTCAGGAGAAAACCAGCACCACTGCCAAGCTCGCCCGACTCAACCTCACCGTGCACGGACTCTCCGGCGATATCAAACAGGCTAACACCTTTTATGAAGATCTTCACGACTGCCCGGGCCGCTTCGACTTCGTGATGGCTAATCCTCCCTTTAACGTCAGCAAGGTGGATAAGGAACGGATCGGTGACGACCCACGTTACCCATTCGGGCTACCACGCACGGACAATGCAAACTACCTCTGGATTCAGCAGTTTTACTCGTCCTTGAATGAAAAGGGACGTGCCGGATTTGTTATGGCAAACTCCGCTGCCGATGCCCGGTCGTCCGAGCAAGACATCCGCCAGCAAATTATCGAGAGCGGCGCGGTGGATGTGATGGTCGCCTGCGGTTCCAACTTTTTCTACACCGTCACCCTACCCGCCACGCTGTGGTTTTTTGATAAAGGGAAACTCGGCACCGACCGCGAGGACAGCGTGCTCTTCATTGATGCTCGCCATATCTTCCGTCAGATCGACCGCGCCCACCGCGACTTCACCCCGGCGCAGATCGAGTTCATCGCGAACATCGTCCGGCTCTACCGTGGCGAGGCACCCGAACTCCTGCGCGGCTCTGAGGAGAAGCTCAAGGAGGTCTTTGGTGAGGAAATGAGCTACACCGACATTGCCGGCCTCTGTAAGAGCACCACTCGTGCCGAGATCGAAGAGCAAGGATGGTCACTCAACCCGGGGCGCTACGTCGGCGTCGCCAAGGGTGAGGAAATCAGCGATGAGGACTTCAAGGAAAAGCTGGTAGCCCTCAACGAAGAACTCGAAGTGCTCAATATAGAAGCCCGGGAACTGGAGGATACGATCGCAACTAACGTAAGGGAGATTTTGGAGGTATTATGAAACCCCATGAAATAAAGTTATCTGAATGTGTGGATCTCCTTTCCGGTTTTGCATTCAAAAGTAAAAATTTTACAACTAACTTAGAAGACATCGCTCTAGTAAAGGGAGAGAATGTTAGCCAAGGTCGAGTTCTGTGGGACATTTCAAAGCGCTGGGTGCGTGAAGATTGGTCACAATTTAAGAAATTTCAGCTCAAGCCAGGTGATGTTGTTATAGCCATGGACCGCCCTTGGGTTCCAGCAGGTTTGAAATGGTGCTTTATTCGGGATCATGACCCTATGGCACTACTGGTCCAGCGGTGCTGCCGCTTGAGAGCTAACCCGCTCATAATGGATCAGACTTTTCTACGCTGCTTAATAGGAGGACCTGGGTTCGAGGGCTATATTAAGCCGATCACTACTGGTGTAAACATCCCTCATATTAGTGGAAGACAAATTCTCGACTATTCATTTAACCTCTCCCCCCTCCCCGAGCAGAAACGGATCGCGAGGATCCTCTCGGCCTACGATGATTTGATTGAGAACAACCTGCGACGCATCAAGATCCTGGAGGAGATGGCGCAATCGCTTTACCGCGAATGGTTCGTCCACTTCCGCTTCCCCGGCCACGAATCCACCCCCATGATCGACTCCCCCCTAGGCCCCATCCCCGAGGGGTGGGAGGTGAAGAAGTTGGGGGAGATTTATGATACTAGTTCAGGAGGAACACCTAGCCGTAAGAAGCCTGAATATTATGAAAAGGGAGATATCGAATGGGTGAAAACTAAAGAGCTGAAAGATGGTTTTGTTTTGGAGTCAGAAGAAAAAATAAATAGCTTTGGCTTGTCGAAATCTTCCGCAAAGCTTTTTCCTGCCAATACGGTATTGATTGCGCTTTATGGAGCCACGATTGGCCAGCTCGGTATTTTATCTCAACCTGCGGCAACGAATCAAGCCTGTTGCGCCTTACTTCAAAAAGATGAATTGTATGGGCGCGCTTTTGCTTTCTACACATTGTTAAATGCGCGAACTGATTTGATCAATTTGAGACAAGGTGCAGCGCAACAAAATATAAGCCAAGCGTTACTCAAAAAATTTGAGATTATTTGTCCTCCTGAAAATTTGATTCGAAAGTTTAATTTCTCAGCAGAAACAATTCTGGATAACATCTACAATCTGCAACACCGCAACCAAAACCTCCGCGCCACCCGCGACCTTCTTCTACCTAAACTCATCACGCCAACCAATGCCTGAGCACCCCTTCATTGAACTCACTCGGTGTTTCAGCAAACTCGATCCACAAGACATTGAGTCCGATATTGAGAATGCTGGGGAGATCTTGTATAGTTATGGGCGTAGCAATGCTCCCACATGGATCGATCTAGAGCAAAGGTATCGCACGATTATCCTAGCCGAGGGTGGAGCTGGAAAAACAAGGGAAATGCAAGAGATGCAGAAAGCCTTAACAAAAGAAGGGAAACATGCCTACTTCCTCCCGCTGGAAGCACTTGCTGAAGATAGCGTCGAAGATTTACTCAGGCTGGAAAACCTGTATCAGGATTTTCAACACTGGCGAGACGACTTACAGGAACCTGCATGGCTGTTTCTCGATGCTGTCGATGAACTAAAGTTGAAAGATGGGAAATTCAAAAAAGCTCTCCAAGAGCTAAGGCTAGCTCTCGGGAATTCCGAAGCAAGGGCTCATATTTTCGTTTCCTGTAGACCCAGCGACTGGAAGGAGATCGACATTCACAACTTTCAAATAACCCTTCCATCTCCACAGTTATCTGTGAACTCCGCCCGAAATGGAGGGAAGGAAAAGCTGACTCCTATATTTCAATCTGCTGAAGATTATTTTCTGGCGCCTCTTATGAAAAACTCCGACCAGGGATTCCAAGCCGATGAGGACTCTGTAGCCGCCGACATGAATACAGCTACAGCTGAAGAGTTAGAAATTTACCGGCTAGATGACCTCGACAACGAACAAATCAGAGTGTTTGTGCGTGAATTTGCCGAGGATCAAGCTTCGTCCCTCTTGGCGGAATTAAAGAGCAAAGACCGTTGGAGTTTTGCACGCAGACCTCAAAACTTGATCGAAGTCATTTCTTTATGGAGAGATCAGGGAACTCTAGGAACCTACACCGAGCAGCACGAGGCGTTCCTACGGGTATCGCTAAGAGAACGAGAAAACAGGCCCGGTGAATCAAATCAGATCTCTCCTGACCAAGCTCGATTAACAGCCGGGCGCATAGCCTTCGCCCTGGCCATGTCTAAAAAACGGACTATCTGCTCACCTAGCCCCAACAGTAATTCTGTCACTAACCTAGATTCACTTGAGCTTCTACAGGAGTGTGATAACCCATACATTGAATCATTGATGCGCCTCAGGATTTTTGATCCTGCTACCTACAACCGCATCAAGTTTCACCGCAGAGATGTCGAAGAATACTTAGCTGCCAACCATATCCGGCACCTCTTCGACAAAGGTATCGGTAGCAAAAAAGCCCTGATCGATTTACTCTTCACAGAAACTTCAAATGGTCAGCGAATCCTCATTCCCTCTAGGAAACAACTCGCAGTCTGGCTAGCGCAGTGGAACGAGACAGTCAGAAACCAACTCATCGCCGTAGATCCAGTTCTGCTTATATCGGACGCAGACTCTGAACAGCTAGTCATTGAAGACAAAATTCGAGTTCTTAAGGCAATCGCTAAACTGCCAGAAGCTAGACTACGGGGATCTCTTCCCTATGATCCCGCCACTTTACGTAGATTCGGATCGTCAGAGCTTGCGGAAACGATCAATGCACTGTGGGCGACGGCTCAGACATCTGGCGAGCTCAGTGAATTCTTCCTCAGTTTAGTCAAAGAAGCTGAAATCCCGGAATGCGAGGGACTTTTGTATGAAGCAGCAGTTTCCGAATCACTCCGCCCACTTCTTCGGGTTACAGCCAT
The DNA here is from genome assembly GCA_045046875.1 of Verrucomicrobiota bacterium. Taxonomy (GTDB): domain Bacteria; phylum Verrucomicrobiota; class Verrucomicrobiia; order Verrucomicrobiales; family DEV007; genus JAADHD01. The sequence continues at coordinate 19,967 of JASFYY010000025.1, forward strand.
CCGCGCACTCCTCGTCACGAATGCGCATACTAAAATCTGCGAGATCCGAGATTCAATTATGGACACTCCAGAGGACTGGCCGAGGAAAACTGTCCGCACTGTTGTAGCAGATTTATTTCCGAGGTATCTGGATGTAGAGCAGCTTGCGAGCCTAGTTTCCAAGCTGGGAGAATCAAAGGGCGATTACAGCTTCAATTTTGGCCACTCTCTGAATACGATTGTCGAAAAGCTAGATCCTACATCCTCCCACGCACACGCACTCCGAGATGAACTTGCCAAGTTGATTCTCTGCAATCAGTCTCCAGGCTCCGCGTATTATCACCCACAGAGCGACACGGGTTGGCTCTCAGTCATTTTAGCCGAATTATGCCATAGACAAGCCACACACATACACGCAGAGAAAAAGGTGCCATTCTTACACAGCTGCATCGTCGCCAGCCATTTCCGGGATCACAACTACCAAGAACAGACGGTCGTCAAAACTCTGAAGGAGCTTATGCACATCTCTTCATTCACCCATGAGGAGGTATACCTCGCAGAATTTGACTTTGTCGTGGAAAACTTCGGCGAGAAGAACGGCAGTTTAAGAGTGCGCCCACAATACAGCTTGATTGATACTCTCACAGACATGGACAAAGAATGGCTAGAGGTTATCACACGCGACACTCCAAACATCAACCTTGCATCCATGTCCTTCCGAGAGCTTCTAGCATTATGGAACCACCGCGGAAGATTAGAGGTGGAAGTTGATCAACTTCGAGCTTTGACCGACGGCAAGGAACATCTGGGAAATAAGCTCAACGCCTGGCTAAAGCCGCAGGAACCCCACCCAGATGAAGAAGAATGGGAAAAGTGCAAGGAGAAGCAAAAGCTACAGGAGCAACAACGAATCGAAGGGTGGAAGTCATGGCGAGACGCGCTCATTAGGGATCCTGAAACAGAGTTCACAAAAGCGAATGCAGAACGAAACATCAGCAACTTGTTCCATTGGTTGTGGGAAAGTGAAAAAAGTAGCGGCAGCTATCAGGCATGGAATGCTAAAGCCCTAAAAGCCGCCTTTGGGCCTAAGGTTTACGAACACGCAAGAGAACTGTTCAGCGCATATTGGCGAAGTGCGGACGTCAAAAAGTATAGCGAACGCACGGACGACCACAATAAAACGCCATACAGTTGGATTTTTGCTCTTAATGGCGTTTTAGCCGAGGCTGAGATTCCAGATTGGCCAAATAGGCTCACCCGAGAAGACGTGAAGCAAGCTACCCGTCTAGCCCAAGTCGAAATCAATGGGCTGGCCACCTATCTCGATAAACTTGCATCTCATCACCCGGAGGCAGTCGCCGAGGAACTTTCCGATGAACTGGCCGCCCAGCTAAAAATGGCAAGCAAGCAGAAGCACCTCCCACTTTTACAGGATCTGACGCACGCGAGCACACAAATCAAAAAGCTCGTGATACCAACTCTGCTGGATTATGTCTCTAACTGGAGAGACATTCAAGAAATTGAGAACTCAGAGGAAGCTGCTACACAGCATCACGTCTCCGAGATTCTTCGCATCCTCCTAGATTTGCCTGCTGAATTCGACGCCCATAGTCTTGAAGCCTCAACCGCTGCCAACTTTACTAGTTCCCCCGCATCAGCTACTTCCGTAGAGTGGCTGCGGTACCTAATGACCCTAAACGCAGAAAGGGCCACTTCAGCTATAGAGGTAGCTCTGCAAGGTTTTGATATTCCCCTCAGAAAAGACTCTGTGGTTAGATGGTTCGGAACACTCTTTGACCAATTCCATGGTTCCTCTCCCATCCCTACCGACCCTCACATCTTAGCAAGATTGGCTAAAATCGCATACAGTAACATCCTCGAATCCGAAGACCAAAAACACCCAAGTGGCGTGGTCTACTCACCCAACCCGCGTGACGGTGCGCAAGGTGCTCGCTCAGCGCTCCTCAACACACTGATCAGCCTCCAACATCCAGATGTGCCTAGCATACTCGAAGGAATGGCAGAAGACCCGGTCTTCGAATCTGCTAAGCAGTTTATCCAAAACCGAGCACATGTCATCACGATCAATAGCTTAGAACCAGCACCATGGTCGACCCAAGAAATACAGAGCTTTGAGTCCAAACTCGAACGTTTTCCAGTAGACAGGGAATCACTTGACATACTGATCCAAAATCGACTTGATGACCTTCAGCACGACATCACTCACCATGACTTTTTCCCTAGAAAAACCGTTCGGGAAATAATTCAAGAAGACGAAATGCAACGCATGTTGGCCCTACTATTAGAAAAAGACAGCAACGGCCTTTACGGTATAGCACGTGAGGATGAAGCCGCTGACGGCAAAAAAACAGACATCAGAATCACCACTCCAGGCCATGACCTTAAAGCCGTCATTGAGATCAAACTGGCAGACAAGCGATATACGGTCGCTGATCTTGAAACAGCCATAGAGAACCAACTGCAGCAACAGTATTTACGACATGAACACTGTAAGGTGGGTGTTTTCCTGATTACCAATCACGGAGGTCATAAACACCGCAAACGGGATAACTCCAATCGAGACCTAGAAAGGAAATATTGGCAACATCCTACCACCCGCCAGCGGATAAACTGGGAGGACCTACTTTCACACCTTCAAGAAAAAGCAGACGAGCTGCTAACGGTCGACGGGAGTGAAACCTACCTTTCTGTGGTGGGCCTGGATCTACGAGCCCCCGAACTGCGCCCAGCACACTAATAAAAAGCACATGTCCCACGCCAAAACCATTCAAATCTTCCTTCCCGACGGCAACCCGCGCGGTGTCAAAATTGCGGAGTTCTCTAGCTGTTTCACCCGCGACCTCCTTCTTCCAAAGCTCCTCACGCCACCAGAAGAATAACTCTCATCCCATATCACGACATGAATGAAATCAAAAATACGCCTGAGCGTGATATAGCTTTAATCGACGAATTGTTGGCTCATCACTCGGAGCATACATGCGTGGAGTTTAAGCATAATAACCAGAGCGAGGTTATGATTGGAACGTTATGTTCGGCTCTGTCCAACGCGGCAAGAATCGAGCAGAGGGACTTTGCTTATGTGGTCTGGGGTATCGAAGATGTCACCAAAAACATTGTAGGAACTACCTTTTCTCCAGATACCCAAACTGTAGGAAATCAGGTTTTTCAGATGTGGCTCACTCAGAAGCTGACACCACGCATCACCTTCCAATTTAGAAAAATAGCTCATCCAGCAGGGGATTTGGTGCTTCTTGAAATCCCCGCAGCGCACTCAACCCCGGTCGAGTTTGATCGCACGGCCTATATCCGTATTGGTAGTGCTACGCCGAGACTATCGGACTACCCGGAACACTATCAAAAACTCATTACTCGATTACGCCCCTACACGTGGGAAAAGGCGATTGCCAAACCGTTTATTACTTCAGACGAGGTCGTCAAACTGCTGGACTACCCCGCTTATTTTAAACTCACGGATCAAAATCTTCCTGACAACAAAGTCAGCATTTTGGAACGTTTGGCCGCCGATGACTTGATCGAAAAAGATGTGGGAAACCATTGGAATATCACTAACCTTGGAGCCATTCTCTTTGCCGATAATCTGGATGACTTTGATACCTCATTATCCAGAAAAGGTATCCGCTTAGTCGCTTACGATGGGAGGAATCGCGCAGACACCGTGACGCAGCGTGTCGATGGTAAAAAGGGATACGCAACAGCCTTTTTAAGAGTGGTGGATTACATTAAGGATCTCTTACCAGTGAATGAACAAATCGGCAGTGTGCAACGTAAGGAACTGGTCGTGTTTCCTGAAATTGCAATTCGGGAGTTGATTGCCAATGCGCTGATTCATCAGGATATGACCATTAGAGGTGCCGGCCCACTAATTGAGATTTTTGAAGGTCGTTTAGAAATCACGAATCCGGGAAAACCATTGGTTAAGACTGATCGCATGATCGATCTTCCGCCACGCTCCCGCAATGAGGCCTTAGCGTCTCTTATGCGGCGCATGAAAATGTGTGAAGAGCAAGGAACTGGACTTGATAAGGTAATTATCAGCGTGGAACTTCACCAACTCCCCCCTCCAGATTTTCAATCGGAGAAAGAAAGCATGCGCGTTATTTTACATTCACCCCGAACTTTTGCAGATATGTCAGTCGCTGAACGTGTCAGAGCCTGTTACCAACATGCCGTCATCAAATACCTAGATGGAGAGCGTATGAAAAATGCCAGTCTCTGTGTGAGATTTGGCATAGAAAAGAAAAATGCAGCCCAAGCCTCAAATGTCATTAAAAAAGCTATGGAGTCAAATATGATCAAGGCGGCTGATCCAGATCACCCTCGGAGTGGCTATCTGCCCATCTGGGCATAAAAGACATGAAAAACAGTTTCTTGATCGGGTTTTGATTCTAGACCTGAAAAACAGGCGATGATAACGACAACCCTTTATAAATCAACGATGTAAGCTTAGATCACTTCTTGATCGGGTTTTGATTCTCGCCCAAATAGAGTCCTCTATACTCAATTAACCCATTCACCTTTATGTCATCCTACACCGAAGATCACCTCGTAGAACAGCCTGCGATCGCCATCATGCAGGATGAGCTGGGCTGGGAGTATGTAAATTGTTTTCATGAAACATTCGGCGATGATGGCACGCTGGACCGTAGCGGGAAGCATGAGGTAGTGTTGGTATCGCGACTCCGTGCCGCGCTGAAAAAACTGAACCCAAACCTGCACGATAGCGGAGTGGATCAGGCGGTGGACGAACTCACCCGTGATCGATCCGCCATGAGTCTGATGGAGGCGAACCGTGAGATTTACGACCTGCTTAAAGACGGGGTGAAGGTGAAAGTGACGGATACCGGAACGGGCAGGCAGGAGATCAAGGTGGTGCAGGTGATCGATTGGTTGGAGCCTGTGAATAACGACTATTTTGTCGCTTCACAGTTTTGGATCAGTGGGGCGCTCTACACTAAACGTCCTGACGTGATTGCTTTTGTCAACGGCCTGCCACTGGTGTTGATGGAGTTCAAAAAACCTGGGGTACACGTTCGTGAAGGTTTTGATAAAAACATCTGTGACTACAGGGGTACGATTCCGCAGTTGTTTCATTACAACGGACTGATTCTCATTTCCAACGGCACCGAAAACAAACTGGGCAGCTTGAGCGCACCGTGGGAGTTTTACAGTGATTGGAAGAAGGTCAGTAGTGAAGATGAAACGCCCAAGACCTCGTTGGAGAATCTACTGCGTGGCACATGTGAGCCCGCGCGACTACTGGATCTGATCGAGAACTACACTCTATTTTCGGAGAACAAGGGTGAGGTTAGCAAGTTGGTTGCCCGCAACCATCAATTGCTTGGAGTGAATCGCGCGGTGGAGTCGCTTGATGGAAGCACAGATCATCGGCTCGGTGTGTTCTGGCATACCCAAGGATCTGGGAAAAGTTATTCGATGGTGTTTTTTGCCGAGAAGGTGTTTCGTAAGATTGCGGGGAACTGGACTTTTGTGATTATCACCGATCGAACGGAACTGGATATTCAGATTTACAAAACCTTTGCCCGATGTGGCGCGGCGCGCGAGCAGCATTGTCACGCCAGCAGTTCAGCCAAGCTACGTGATCTACTGCGCGAAGACCACCGCTACGTTTTTACTCTGATCCATAAGTTTCGCACGGAGCCTGGTGAGGCGCATCCCGTTCTCTCAGAACGCGATGACATTATCGTATTAACCGATGAAGCTCACCGCAGCCAATATGATACTCTGGCGATGAATATGCGCACGGCTCTGCCCAATGCGAAGTTTGTAGCATTCACCGGCACCCCTCTCATCAGCGGAGAGGAGCGCACCCGTGAGGTCTTTGGTGACTACGTGAGTATTTATGATTTTAAGTCATCCGTGGATGATGGTGCAACGGTACCGCTCTTCTACGAAAACCGCACTCCAGAGTTGGAGATCACCAACCCAGACCTGAATGACGAAATCTACGATGTCATTGAAGAGGCTGGTTTGGATGAAGATCAGGAGGAGAAACTTGAAAAAGTGCTCGGTAAAAAATATCACCTGATCACGCGTGATGATCGATTAGATGCCGTGGCGCAGGACATCATGCACCACTTTCTGAACCGAGGCTATCAGGGCAAAGCGATGGTTGTCTGCATCGATAAACTTACCGCGGTTAAGATGCATGCCAAGGTCGCTGCCGAATGGCTGGTAGAGACGAATAGCGTGCGGCAAGAATTGAATGTTATGTCACCTCTCTATAAGGACTACTCGGCGCTGAACGAGCGACTTCGTATCTTGCAAGAAACCGACATGGGGGTGGTGGTATCACCTGAGCAGAATGAAATCGCCACTATGGCGAAACATGGTCTGGATATGCAAGTGCACCGAGAGCGGATGGTGAAAGAGAAAATGGACGATAAGTTTAAGGATCCTGACGATCCTTTTCGCCTCGTCTTTGTTTGCTCGATGTGGCTGACGGGCTTTGATGTCCCGAATTGCTCCACTCTTTATCTCGACAAACCGATGCGAGGTCATACGCTGATGCAGACCATTGCTCGTGCCAACCGAGTTTATGGTGACAAGGTGAATGGTTTGATCGTCGACTACGCTAACGTTTTTCAAGAGCTGGAAAAAGCACTCGCCATTTATGGCTCAGGAACTGGTGGAGGTACGATGCCCGTCAAAGATAAAGCCGAACTGGTGGAGGCTCTCAAGATTGCACTGAATCAGGTAACGAAGTATTGTGCCGTTCAAGGGATCGCCTTGGAGATGGTGATGGACGATTCCGCGAAACATTTCCTACCCGCCCTGAATCGCCTTCTGAGAACGGACGAAGTGAAGGAGAATTTCCTTGGTCAAGCTAAGGACATTGCACGTCTCTATAAAGCGGTGATGCCAGATCCGATTATCCCGGATCTTGCACCTCGCTGCCAGCTTGTGCAGGAGTTGGCTAAAGCGATCAGAGCTACAAAAAACCCAGTGGATATCACTGGGGTGCTTCAAAGTATCTCCGAGAAGCTTGATGGCTCCATCGTTGCCGAGCCACACATAGCACCCGGTGAAGAGGCGAAGACGATTGACTTGAGCAAGATCGACTTCGAGGCGCTGGAGGAGAAGTTCTCAAAAACGAACACTAAAAACACCGAGACTCAGAAGTTGCGAGCGCTCATTGAACGCAAGCTTGATAATCTGATCCGCCTCAATGCTTCACGATACGACTATCTCGAGCAATTTCAAAAAATGGTGGAGGAATACAACAGTGGAGCCTTGAGTATTGAACAGTTATTCGAGCAGTTGGTGATTTTTTCTAAGCAACTGAACGAAGAAGAGCAACGGCATATTCGGGAGAATATCAGCGAAGAGGAGCTTGCTGTCTTTGATATACTCACTCGTCCTGGTCCAGAGCTGGACGGCAAAGAAATTGAGCTGATCAAAAGGGTTTGTCGTGACATGCTCGCCAAGCTCAAGACCGAGAAACTGGTACTCGACTGGCGTAAACGTCGCACCACTCGGGCCGCCGTCCGTGTCTCTATTGAGGAGATGTTGGATTCCGGTTTACCAGAGAAATACACGGTCGAACTTTTTGAGCAAAAATGCGGTGCTCTGTTTCAACACATACTGGAAAAATATCCACAGCGTGATGTTAGAGTTTACACAGAAGAAGTCGCCTAATCCCCACCAAAGCCATGGCAAAAAAACGCACATCCACTGCACGCAAAACCTCCACTCCTGCACCCAATAAGGTCAAGGCGGCTAGCAAAAAACCGAACAAGTCTCAACCTGCGAGTAAAAAAAAAGCGCCCACACGCAAGAGCACCCCCAATAAAAAAACAAGCCCTGCCAAAAAACGCAAGCCCACTAAAAATCCCACAGCTAAAACCAAAAAGCGCACGAAGAAGATCAAGCGTGAAGGTTACTCGCAGATCGTTCTGCTCGGCACCGGCAATCCCGGACCGGATCCGGACAAGTGTGGGCCCTCGCTGGCGATTGTGGTCAATGACGTGCCTTACATCGTAGATTTTGGTCCCGGCGTGGTGCGTCGCGCCGCAGCGGCGGTCAAACTCGGTGTACGTGGCCTCGCCGCCAATCGCCTGACCCGGGCTTTTCTCACTCACCTGCATTCGGATCATACCACCGGTTATCCCGATCTGATTTTCACTCCCTGGGTCTGCGGACGGGACGAGCCTCTCCAGGTTTACGGCCCCAAAGGGCTTGCCCACATGACCGATCACATCGTCGCTGCCTACGCAGCGGACATCGACCAAAGGCTCAACGGTCTTGAACCCGCCAATGCCAATGGATACCAAGTCGACGTGAAGGAAATCAAACCCGGACTCTGCTACCAGGATGAAAACGTCGAAGTGCATGCTTTTGCCGTCAGTCATGGCTCGTGGCCTTGTTTTGGTTACAAGTTCATCTGCCCCGACCGCACCATTGTGGTCTCCGGCGATACTTGCCTTAATAAAAATGTCGCCAAACACGCCAAGGGCTGTGACGTCCTGATCCACGAAGTATGCTCCGGCATGGGTTTGTCCATGCGCTCACCGGAATGGCAGCACTACCACTCAAGTTATCACACCCTCGGATATGAGTTAGGAGAACTGGCCAGTGAAGCCAAACCCGGTCTATTGGTCTTAGTCCATCAACTGCTACAAGGAGTCACCGAAGCCGACCTGCTGCGAGAAATCCGCAGCACCTACTCCGGCCCAGTGGTCTCCGGCAAAGATCTCGATATTTTATGACTTACTTTTTCTTTATCAGTGAAAATCAGTGTGATCAGTGCTTGTAATTTCTATCGTATAATAAGGACAAACGTTATTTTTAAATGGAACAGGCCATCGACCAGTTTATTCTTTTTCTAGCCACCGAACGTGGGCTATCGGACAATTATCAGCTCGGGGTGCGCCGGGCTCTGGAAACTTTTGCCAACTGGCTTGAAAAACAAACCAGTCAATCCAGTCCCCAGACCGTTGAGCTGAGCCATTTATCTGACTACCTGGCCCAACGTAAAAAAACAGGTCTGGCGGTAGGCAGTTTACGCTTTGAAGCCATCGCCTTGAAAATATTTTTCCGCCATTTATTGAGCCGTGGCCAGATCCCCACTGATCCTTCGGAAAAACTGGACTCTCCAAAGCTGGAACAACACCTGCCGGAAACCCTCAATGAACGGGATGTCGAAAAACTGATCGAATCCATCGACAACAACAAAGCCCTCGGACGGCGCGATCAAGCCATGCTCGAACTTTTATACAGCAGTGGCCTGCGGGTATCAGAGCTCACCGAAGCGCGCATCGAAAATCTCGACCTCGACGAAGCTGTCATCCGGGTGACTGGCAAAGGTAACAAAACCCGACTGGTTCCTGTTGGGCGTCAGGCCAAAGACGCGCTGAGCGACTACCTGCGCCACGAACGACCTCAACTGGTACGCAGCAGTCGCACCCACAGTCACATTTTTATCTCTGTTCGTGGCAGCAAACTCACCACCAACCGCATTCGCCAAATTCTCAAAAGCCGCGCGCAAATGGCGGGCATCAAGATCAATGTCTATCCCCACATGTTAAGACATTCATTCGCCACCCATCTGCTAGGCAACGGTGCCGACCTGCGGGTGATCCAGGAAATGCTCGGTCACGCGGACATTGCCACCACCCAGATCTACACCCACGTTGACCAGGGCCAACTCAAAAAACTCCACCGCAACTTTCACCCGAGGCCGTGAATCAGTAGATCAGCGCATGATCTCTTCTTTCACATCAACCCGACTGTAAAGGGTATCATACTCCTGATTGATCAAGCTGCCCGCCCCTTGAATTTGCGCGACCAGTTTCCTGAGCCCATTATAAGATCGTGGACGATCCGTCGCATATATACGCATCAGCAAGGAATAATTAATGATCGCATCCACACATTTGAGCGTGCGGGCATCCAATCTCGGCCGGATCCTTTTCAGAGCGGAAGCTGCATCGGCGTACTCATCGCCAGCCAGAGGATCGCTGATATCAAATTTCTTCTGCCGGATAGCACGTAACAAAGGCTCTGCGGTGCGATCTATATTTTCCACCGAACCCATCAAACTCAATTTTTTCGGCGTCCGTCCCATCGAGGCATCCAAAAGAAATTTTGCCGACAAATGATTGGGCGTCAGTTCCAGGCATTTTTTAAGCCGCCCCCGGACATGGGAATTTCGCAAATACTTGATTCCGCCAGGTCGATTCAAAAGCTCCTGCACTTTGCTAAAAGTCTCGATGCTCTCCTTGATCTGCGCATCCCGCTTGTCATGCACCGCCGCCAATGCCCAGGCATCTTCAAACTTCTTAAGCGCAAAAATCTGAATGCGTGTCATCGCCAGCGGTCCTTCGACGATCATCAAGTCGCTGATCACTCTTATATTGGATGCCGGAATACCAATCACATTGCAATCCCGTCGCGCCGCGCCACGTAGTTTACCTGTGATCCCACCCACCGGCTGCACCGTTCCATCCGCGTTCATGTCACCGGTCACTGCGATATCCGGATCGAGCTCTCCTCCCTCCAATAGGGAATTCAGCAAAAGCGCGCAAGCCACCGCTGCCGAAGGGCCGTCCTTGGGAATATACTGCTCTTGAAAACTGATCTCGACCCGATAACCCGCCGGCAAGGTTTCATGCTGCAAACGCAGATATTTGACCACTTTCTCCAAAGCGGTGCTCATATCATTCCCCACACTTTGATCAAATTCTACGCTCATTTCGTAGGAACTACTCGACCTTTCAGCGGTGGCATTCATCTGCGATGCTTTACCCGCAAAAGTATTGGCCTCAAGCTGTTGAACCAGCAAACCCTTCACTTTGGACTGCAAACGGGCTAACTTTTTGGAAGTCCCTTCACGTTGGATTCTCTCCATTTTCGAACTTTCTTCCTCCCCCTCATTTTGCTTTTTCCCACCTTCGATGATCGATGACCAATCTGTCTTCAGTTCTTTTTTCTTGGAAAACACAGCAAGCTCGTACTTACGATCCAAATCATCTGTTTCTATCGCCAAATAGATCGACATCAAATAAGCCGCCACCGTGAAATTATCCTTATCCGCACCATCCGCTTGTTTGAGCTCATCGGCCAGACGCCAAAGGCGACCTGCCATCGCGTCGATATCCCCCCAACTGTCAGGAAATGGTTTTGGCCGTTTATTCTGAATCAACATTTCATTCGCCATGAAAGCGCGCTTGTTCAGAGAGTCCAAGCGCAAAGCGATCGCCAAAGCTTTTGCCTTAACCTCCATACTGCTATCCTCTGATACCGCCACCGCCGTCAACGCATTCACAATTTCAGCTTTGCGATCATCCGGCAATTCGATTTTATCGACATCAAAAGCCTGCCATTCCAATTCCGGCTTTTTGTATTCACGCTGCTCCGTATCCTCGGAATCCTCCGCATGCAGCAAAGGCGTATGGGTGCCCAACAGAACGATGCCCAGCATACACACCCAAGCACCCACAAAGGCTCGCCCCATCACATTTTTTCTTATTTCTCCCAAAACCAACATAAGCCTAAAGCTGACAGTATATCAGCAGGTTAGCTGTGGGTAGTATTTTTGACAATAAAAAAACATCTGCCTACTGGAAATTGGATGCAGGACAAAAAAGTTAGCCTTTGCTTATTAAAAGCTACCTTATCTCACCTCAACATCATTTCGCCCTTTTAGGGCTGGCAATAAAACTGATTTAACCCCAGCGCTTCGCACTGGGCTATCGCATTTTGTCCTTACAGGACAGTTTGCTTTCATCTCTTTTTTGCACCAACGGTGCTCAATGATATAGCCCAGTGCGAAGCGCTGGGTAAAAAGTCCAACTCTTCCAGCCCTACAAAGGGCGAAACGCATCGCGGTCTGCAACTTAACTATCTTGTCCTACACCCCTGGAGATTACCTTCCCCTCATCAAACAAGCAACCGGCGCGGCCGCACTACAGGCTTTTTCTCTCGGGCAAGGGCTCGTTGAGGTATTTTTGGATCACCTCAGTCACCCGCTTAACGATCACGTCAAACATCTTTGCCCCCTTCTCAGCAGTGGCGAGATCGGGGCGACCGGTCGCTCCGTTTTGCGTGCGCTGCGCCATGTCGCGGCAGATCATCAAACCATCACTGTCATCCGGCAGATAACCTGACAGATTCGGCATATTCGCAGCCAGTTCGCTTTGCACCAATTCCGGACGCAGATGCAGCATCAAGGAAGTCTCCGCTTCACAAGCGTGCCCCAGGGTTTTGATCTCCCCTTCCATGCAAGCGGCAAGTTCTTTTTCCGCAATCGACCAATAGGATCCGGCAGTTAACAAAACTTCCGGATACACAGGCTGCAAACGGCGCAAGGCCACTCGCATCGGATCGATATTGCCACCATGCCCATTCAAGAGCAATACGCGGCGGAAACCATTTTTAAGCAAAGGTTCGAGAATCTCACCAATCAAAGTTTCGTAAGTCGCCAAATCCGCTGTCAGCGTCGCTTGCCACGGCAAATGATGATGACTCGCGCCCAACCACAGTGTTGGCAGCAATAACATCTCCTCCGTCAACTTGGACTCCACCGCTTCCGCCACCGCTTCACAAATAATGCTGTCGGTGCCCGTAGGCATGTGCGGCCCGTGTTGTTCACAGGCCGCCAAAGGCAACACCAGCATGGTCGATGCACGATCAAGATTGCGAATGCTGGGGGCGGGCGATTCGTGAAACTTCATGGCTTCGCAGTTCTTATTTACTCGCAGCAGCAGCTACTTCCTGCTCTTCATCGTCCTTGATCTTCACTCCCACGTCGGACTTGGCCTGCACTTTGACAAACTGGGTCTGGTATTCGTCCCACTTGGCCAGGATATCGCGGGCGCGCTCACTGTCGGTGTATTCGAGGTGCTGGTAAATCAATTCCTTCAACGCGGTGATATCCGCCTCATCAGTCAATGCCACCGCTTCAGTCATTTCGGTATTATGGCGGCTGGCAAAACGATCTTTGCTATCGAGCACATAGGCCGTGCCACCGCTCATGCCTGCACCAAAGTTCTTGCCGGTCGATCCAAGGATCACCGCAACACCGTTGGTCATGTATTCACAACCATGATCTCCGCAGCCTTCGACCACTGCGATGCCACCCGAGTTACGAACGCAAAAACGTTCACCGGCCCGGCCACGGGCATAAAGGTTGCCGCCAGTCGCACCATAGAGGCAGGTATTACCAATGATTGAATTTTTCTCAGCGACAAAATCCTCATGGGCTTTATCAGCAGGACGGACAATGATTTCTCCACCACACATGCCTTTGCCCACATAGTCGTTGGCCTCGCCCAAGAGCCGCAGCCTCACCCCGCTCACCAAAAAGGTGCCGAAGCTCTGCCCCGCACTGCCCGTCAAGGTGATGTCCAGCGTTCCCTTCGGCAAACCGTGATTGCCCTGATGATAGGCAATGTCACCAGAAAGTTTGGTGCCGACATTACGATGGGTATTTTTGATCTTATAACTCAGCTCGATTTTCTGCTTACTTCTCAGAGCAGGAATAGCGTCTTGAATGATTTTGTCATCCAAGGGGCGCTCGTGCAAACCGTCATTGCGTTCAAAACGACAAATACGTGGCAGCTCTTCTTCGGTATCCGCATTCACATCATGCAGCAATTTTGAAAAATCCACAGAGTTCGCTTTGGGATGCCCGGGCACTTCAAGTTGTTCGAGGAACTCAGGCCGTCCGATCACTTCATCCAGGCTGCGCGCTCCGATGGAAGCTAGATGCTCGCGCACTTCCTGAGCCACTGCGTTGAAAAAATTGATCACATTCTCAACCGAACCTTTGAACTTGCCGCGCAATTTCGAATCCTGGGTGGCGATGCCAACCGGACAGGTATTCAGATGGCAACGACGAACCATGACACAACCCATGGCCATCAAAGCGATGGTACCGAAGTTAAACTCTTCCGCGCCCAGAATAGCCGCATGCATGATGTCCATGCCATTGCGCATACCTCCGTCCGTGCGCAAAGTCACCCGGTCACGCAAACCGTTGAGCATCAGCACCTGTTGAGTTTCGGCCAAACCGATTTCCCAAGGCATACCGGCATTTTTGATCGAACTCAAAGGCGAGGCGCCCGTTCCTCCGTCATAACCACTGATCAAAATGATATCAGCATTGGCCTTGGCAACGCCGGCCGCGATGGTGCCTACTCCCGTTACAGAGACGAGCTTAACCGTTATGCGCGCACGTGGATTCACTTCTTTCAAGTCGTGAATCAACTGGGCCAGATCTTCGATCGAATAAATATCGTGATGCGGTGGCGGACTGATCAATGTCACCCCCGGTTGGGTATTGCGCAATTTGGCAATCAGACCGTTCACTTTAAAACCAGGCAACTGCCCGCCTTCACCAGGTTTGGCTCCCTGTGCCATTTTGATCTCCAACTCTTCTGCGCTCGCCAAGTATTCAGCCGACACCCCAAAACGCCCCGAAGCGATCTGTTTGATCTTGCTGTTTTTATTGGTTCCAAAACGGGCAAAATCCTCGCCACCTTCACCGGAATCCGACTTGCCACCGATCGCATTCATCGCCATCGCCAACACCTCGTGAGCTTCCGGACTGATCGCACCCATCGACATCGCCGCCGTGGTGAATCGACGCCGGATATCCTCGGCGGGTTCCACTTGATCAATTGGGATCGGACCCTTGGCCTTGGGCACCAGACCAAACATGTCATGCAGAGCGAGCGGTTTGTTCTCTTTGAGATCTCCCAGGTAAGCATTGTAATCCTCTTGCTCTCCGGTTTTTACAAAATTATGGAAGCTCTTCACCACCGGCCCGTTCACCGCATGGCGCTCGCCATTACGACGGTAGCGGTAATTGCCCGGATCTCCCAGTTTGATCGGCGTCTCAGTTTCTTCGCCAGGCACCGCTTGAGCAAACGCATCCTTATGGCGTTGCAAACTCTCAGCTGCGATTTCTTCAAATCCGATTCCAGCCACCTGCGAAGGGGTGCCGGAAAAACAACGATCCATTACTTTATCACCCAAACCAATCGCTTCAAAAATTTGTGCGCCCTGGTAACTGTTAAGCACCGAAATGCCCATTTTGGACATGATTTTCAACACCCCTTTTTCCAAAGCGGTGCGGTAGTTCACCAGCGCATCGGTTACAGAAATGCCCTCGAAGGTTTTTTTGCGATCATTTTCGATCAACTCCCGCACTGTTTCCTGAGCCAACCATGGGCAAATCGCGGTAGCTCCAAATCCAAGCAAACACGCCATCTGGTGCGTGTCCCGCGCCTCGGCGGTATCGATCACCAAACTGGTCAACATGCGTTTGTGCTGCCGATTGAGGAAATGGTGAACCCCACCTGTAGCGATCAATGTGGGCAAAGCCACCCGCTCATGACTGATCGCCCGATCGGAAAGCACCAGCACCTTGGCACCGGCATCAATCGCCGCTTCTGCTTCGCTGCAGACCCGTTCAAGTGCAACGGCCATGCCTGCCTGCCCCTCCGAGACCAACCAGGTGGTATCGATGGTTTTCACCGGATAATCCGCGTGAAGCGTTTTCAGTTTTTCCAACTGCTCGGTGAACAAAAACGGTGTTTCCAAATGAATCACGTGAGCATGCTCAGGAGTCTCGGTCAGCAAATTGTGCTCTGGTCCCAGATCCATCGCAATCGACATCACCAGACGCTCGCGGATCGGGTCAATCGGCGGATTGGTCACCTGAGCGAACAGTTGCTTGAAATAAGTGTATAACAATTTAGGACGCAAAGACAAAACCGACAGCGACGCGTCGTCGCCCATCGAGTAGGTCGCTTCCATCGCTGTTTTCAGCATTGGCGAGAGCACCATGTCCAGCTCCTCCTTGTTGTATCCGGAAGCCACTTGATTTTGTGACACCGTCAACAAATCAAGATCCCCACTAGGTTCCTCGGGCTGGGTATCCACCAACTCGTCGAACTCAATCCGGTTGTCCTTCAGCCACTGTCCGTAGGGTTGCTGCGAAGCCAAACGCTGCTTCAGTTCTTTGTCCCGCACCACCTCGCCTTTTTCCAGATCGACATAAATCATTTGTCCCGGTCCGAGGCGACCTTTTTCGATCACCCGCGAGTCATCCAAGCGCTCGGAACCAAACTCCGATCCCAGACAGAAAATTCCGTCTTCAGTGATTTTGTAGCGTGCCGGACGCAAACCATTACGGTCCAAACTGGCCGCGATGTTTTTACCATCGGTGTAAGCCAAAGCCGCCGGGCCATCCCATGGCTCGGAAAAACAACGGTGATATTTATAAAAAGCCGTCACTTCCTCGTTCGCCGAGGGGTCGATTCTCCACGCCGCAGGAACCAACATCGCCATCGCGTGCGGGATCGAACGCCCGGATAAAACCAGCGCTTCAAAAGCATTGTCCAAACTCGCCGAGTCCGAACCGTCGGGATCGATCAAGCCTTTCAGCAATTTGATATCCTCTCCCCACACCTCGCTATCAAAATCCGCCACCCGCGATCCAAACCAGTTGCGATTGCCTTTGAGTGTATTGATCTCACCATTGTGGGCGAGCATGCGGAACGGTTGCGCCAGCGCCCAGGTTGGAAATGTATTGGTGCTGAAACGCTGATGATAAAGGCAAATCGCCGTTTCAAAATCCGGGTTCTGCAAATCGAGGAAAAAAGCCGGCAAAGCATTGGCCGCCATGAAACCCTTGTAAGCCATCAAGCGGCTCGACAGCGAAGCGATGTAGATATTTTCGATATCCTCCTTGTTCGCTTTGATCTCGATCTCACGCCGCGCCAAAAACAAAGCGCGTTCAAAAGCATCGCCATCCATGCCCTGCGGACGTTTCAGCAACACATGATGGATATCCGGCAAAGTGCTACGGGCTTTGTCACCCAGCGCCCCGACATTGAGCGGAACTTTCCGCCAGCCGATCACGCTGATGCCACGGTTGCGCAGCACACCTTCGAATAAAATCTTGCCCTTGAGGCGATCTCCCGCCGCGCCTTCACACAAAAACACCACACCCACCGCCAACTCGGAGATATCATTGAGCTTGCAGCCCAGCTTCTCCGCTTCGGCGAGAAAGATTTTCGCCGGAATCTGAGTGGTCACCCCAGCCCCGTCACCCGTTTTGTTATCCGCGTCGAGCGCACCACGATGGGTCACATTGCTCACGGCAGTGACTCCCAATTGAAGGATTTCGTTACTCGCTTTGCCCTGTATTTGAGCCACAATGCCCACGCCACATGCATCGCGTTCCAGTTCCGGGCGGTGAAGGCTGCCCTCGGAGTTTATCGAAGTCTGGTAGTATTTGTTCATCATTTCTAAATATCGTCGCCTCTTGGCTTCTTATATGGGGATTGTGTTCACTTCTGCCGCCGCGCATCTGTTTAATTAATCAGCGAAGCAACTGGGTGAAAGTCTCTTCCCTTTCAGGAATCCCCTTTTTCTTTCCAAATTCTTGCCAAATTCGCGTCTCGTTCTCTCAAAACCGGCTGAATTCCGGTTGGGAAGGAGTGCAAGTCTGGGGACGGAGTTTACCGAATTTCGGGCAAAGGTCAAGCCTAGCAGACCCTCCCATCTGTGCCAATCCCGTAACTATAAGGGATATAAGCCTAAAAAAGGTGCTCAGGATTGGTAACGACAGACCGCAGGATAGGAACCGGCGCTGCGAATACTGATCGAACAAGCCTGCGCTGCCTGCAGCGCGGCCATCACAGCCGGATCATTCTCATCACCGTCAATTTCGATGAAAAAACGATACGTATTGGGCTCTCCAGCCACCGGATTCGACTCGATACGGGTCAAATTCACCCCTTGTTCGCCGAATACCGACAAAAGTTGACACAAAGTGCCTGCTTGATTGGCCAATTTCACCACCAGACTGGTTTTGAAACCCTCAGCCAGGTTTTCACCGGGAAAAGATTGCCCCGGGTGACCAATCAGGAAAAACTGGGTCACATTCGGCACCTCGTCGGCAATCGGGAATTGTAAAATTTCCAAACCATGCAAATCCGCACTTTTTTTGGTGCCAATCGCCGCCGCTCCGTCCTCACTGGCCGCCTGCGCCGCCGCCTGCGACGTGCTGCCCACACTGATCAACTGCGCCTGCGCATAATGCTGCTTAAGCCATGAGCGACAGTGATCCAGAGGCGCAAAATAGGAATAAACCTTGCTGATTTCATTTCCTTGCCGACCCAGCAAAGCCAGTTTCACATCAAGCGTGATCTCCTCCAAAATGCGCACATTAGCCGAATCATCCTTGGCTATCTCCCGGATCGTCTCCTGAATGATGCCCCCGGTGGAATTTTCCACCGGCACGATGCCGCAATGATCTTCACTGCTGGCAACAAAATCAAAAACCTCCCCCACCGTGCGGCAAGCCGCAAAATCCTGTTCCCCAAAATGCAGCTGCGCCACCATATTGGCAAAACTGCCTTCAGGTCCAAAATGAGCAATCGATGTGGCCGGAGTCTTCATAAGCTACCAATGAAATACAACGCTTATTTCCTTCATGAAAGCACAACCTCAAATTTCTTTTTGCCGTTTATTTGATAAATCCATTCTACCGGAACAAAACTCTTAATCTTGAAGTTTTATTCCCTCACTCACTCAACTTCCCCCTCCGACACCAGTATATGCGCGACGATCATTCGGGTCACATCTGCGAGTGCGTCATAATCCAAGGTATCCGGGGTATCGCTAGCTGCGTGGTAATTCGGATTACGAAACTCCGAAGTATCCGTCCACATCAAAGCCGGCACTTTTGCCAACCAGAATGGCGTGTGATCACTGCGTAACAAATCTCCGAATATTTTTTCTATCCCCAAAAAAGCCTTCAGTGATAACAATGGTGTGGAAGTGCCTATTCTTTTAGTCACTTTCAGGATCTCTTTGTTAATCTTATTGGACTGGGAGTTGCTTAAAACTCCTATGAAATCTCCCACAGACGGCATCGGAATTGGCAAACCCACCGGTTTGCCCTGAGAATCGGGTTCGTGCGAATAATAACCCACCATTTCAAAAATATGAGCCTGTGAAATGACATCATGAATGCACGGCCCCTGATTTTCCACAAAATCCCGACTACCCAACAAACCATCCTCTTCGCAATTAAACACCGCCACGATCAGTGGAGCTTCACTGTGAATAGCCAATACCTTGGCGGCTTCGAGACATACCGCTATAGCGCTATTGTTATCATCTGCGCCTGGGGTGGTAGGAACGGTATCGTAATGGGCCCCTATCAAAATCGCAGGCTGCGAGGAAGCTGATGGTCGACGGGCGATCACATTGTCATAACGCCCCTCACATTCAACTTCATAACCAAAACAGCGCAGCTCCTCAAAAATCCAATCACGCGCGCGCTCATTAGCCTCACGATTCGCCTGATAATGACGTGGATAAGCAAGAGCTTCCACCGTTTCACGCAAAGAAACCGGTGAAATTTCCTCCAACGCCGGATGATGCAAAGTCCCATCACAAACACCCGCCTTTACCTTTGAAATTTGCATAACTTATAAAACAAGATTGATCGCATTCACTAGACCACATGGTTGCCTGAACCCAGACAAGCGTAACAATTAAACCCTCAAACTTCAAGCCTATTGAAAAGGGTTTTACCCGAAGGGTGCAGAACAAAAAAGTTAGCCATTGATTATTGGAAGCTACCTTGTCACCCATCAACATCATTTCACCCGTTGCCTCCGACGGTCTACGCCACGCTCCGACTCAGGGCTGGTTAAGCCCGGTTCAACCCCAGTGCTTTGCACCAGGCTATCACATTCTGACCTTACAGGACAGTTTACTTCCCTCTCTTGCACCAACGGTGCTCAATGATACAGCCCAGTGCGAAGCGCTGGGTAAACAATCCAATTCTTCCAGCCCTGCAAAGGGCGAAACGCATAGTGGTCAGCAACTCAACTATTCTGTCTTACACCCTAGCCGAAACCCAATCCCCTCATCATTCTATTCCACCACGCCATCCCTCTTCACTCCTCTTCGTGCTCCTTAGTGAACTTCGTGGATAACTGCATTTGTTACCAGAGGGAGCGAGTGACTGCTGCTTACTCTCACCTCATCAGCGCCGCGCAAACGGATTTGGAAATCCATCCTACGGGAACAAACCCCTTAATATTGATGCTTTATTCCATCCCCTCTTTATCAGTGTTTATCAGTGTTTATCAGTGAATATCAGTGGTTTAAAAGAAACAAATATGGAAATTTGCATTACGAAGCGGGCAATCAGAGCGATCGCCCTACAGTAATTCCAGCAACTCTCCCGGCGTATCGATCACCACGCTCGCTCCATTCGCGATCAATTCCTCCCGTCCTCTAAAGCCCCAGGAAACTCCCACTGCTTTAATCCCCGCATTCACCGCGGTCTGCATGTCGACCGAACTGTCACCGACAAAAATCGCTTTATCAGCACTCGTCCCCATGCTCTGCAAGGCATCCAAAGCCCCCGCCGCGTCCGGTTTCCTCGCCACCCCTTCGCGCTGACCCAGCACCACATCCCAAGCATGCTCCCCCAAAAACTCCTCCACACACTTCAGCGCAAAGACATGTGCTTTGTTAGTCAAAACCCCCGTCTTCACCGCTCGCTGCGACAGCTCCGCCAACAAATCCGTAATGCCGTCATAAACCCGGGTTTTATTTTTCCACCGCTGCTGGTAAGCCTCTTTGTATTCAGCAAGCCGCAGATCCAAAACCGCCGGATCCTCCACCTCACCGCAAGGAAAAATCCGCTGCACCAGCTTGCCCATGCCATCACCGATGAAAGTGCGGTAAGCCTCCACCGCATGCGCGGCATGCCCATGCGCCTGCAACACCGCGTTGCCCGAGTCAGCCAAATCATCCAGCGTATCGAGCAGCGTGCCGTCGAGATCAAATATAATCACCGTTTTTTTCATCGTACCGGATCAAACGCCGCCCCATGATAAAACCACTTAGCGCCACGCCCCTTACAATGTTTTCAACTTCACATTGCGAAACCAAACCGGGTGGCCGTGAAACTGAAAGCCAATATGCCCCTTACGCGGCAGATCCTTCAAAGGTTTTTTGAACTTGTTCTTCGAGCCGTCCGGATTTTTGTTAGCCGTATCCCATTGATCGATATCCGCTTCGATAACCGTCTTCCCATTCAACACCAGGGTGATCTTCGGCCCCTTGCAGGTGAGCTTCATTGTATTCCATTCACCATCAGCTTTGCCCGCAATTTCGGTGGGAGCCAGGGCATCGTAGAGTGATCCCAATACATTGCGCCCCTCATTGCGCTCGTGATACATATTGCTCGAAGCGATCTGAATCTCAAAGCCCCCTTGCACCGCGTTTTTCGGATCAGTGCGGAAAAACAAACCGCTGTTGCAATCCTTGGAGGTTTTGTATTCCAACACGATCTCAAAATCCTCATAAGCGTCTTTCGACCAGATGTAACCACCGATCTTGGCCACCGGCGAAAGCACTCCGTCTTTCAGTTCCCACGCCCCCGCTTTGTCCATCTTCCAATTCGCCAGACCCCCCTTCAACAAATCAACGCTTTCCCCCGCCCAAAGCGTGGAAGGCGCAGAAGACACCGTGACAGCAGTGATGATCGCCAAGGCGTTTAAGTAAAAAAATCGTTTGAGGCTGGTTATTGTTTTCATAAGTCGGAACTAAACTGCCAATACCTGTGATTGGCAAGTGAACGAGGAAAATCAAATACTTGCGTTTTCCCTGTATAAAAATCACAAACATCGCATAAACTAAAGGCTCACTCCGTTTCCCGCATGTCTAATTTTGAAATCACCTTCCTCGGCACCGCCACTTCCATCGGAGTTCCCGTCATCGGCTGCGATTGCCCGGTTTGCGAATCCGACGACCCGAAAAATAATCGCCTAAGAGCTTCCATTTATGTTAAGACTCCTAATTTTGAATGGGTGGTCGACACCGGCCCGGACTTCCGCACCCAATGCCTGCGAGAAAAAATCCAGCACCTCGACGCCGTCATCTACACCCATCAACACTCGGATCACGTGGTCGGCTTTGACGACCTGCGCCGCTTCACTGTTGGCGAAAACGCCGAGCTGCCGATTTATGCCACGCCCGAATGCATGGACGCGCTCAAGCGCAGTTTTGATTACGCGTTTAATGGAAAAAATCGCTACCGGGGTTATTTCAAACCCAAGCCCCATCTGGTGGACGGCCCTTTCCAACTCGGTCAAACCCTGGTCACCCCCCTGCCGGTGATCCACGGCAAAGTCGAAACCATCGGTTATTTGTTCGAGTCCCAAGGCAGCCGTGTCGCCTACATCCCCGATGCCAAGGAGATCCCCGACGAGACCCGAAAGCTGATCGAAGGTGTTGATGTGCTGATCCTCGACGCGCTGCAACTCAGCCCCCACGCGACCCATCTCAGCATGGAGGAATCCTACCGCATCAGTGTGCAAGTCGGAGCCAAACAAACCTGGTTCACCCACTTTTCCTGCCGCATCGTTTACCACGAAGTTGAACTCGATCTCCCGCCCAACATCAAGTGCGCCTGGGATGGCTTGAAAATCACCGCCTGATCGTTTTGTCATGCCTGACCTCCTTGATCCAGTTTCCTACCCCGATGCTGCTCAACGATACCGCCGTTTCATCCAACAGGTTTTCCCCAGCTCCCTGGCAGAACAAAGCCCGCAAGCTGCTAATAACGAAGCCGGCCCCGATTCCGAACTCGAAATGCAGGCACGCTGGTTCGCCGGTGAGTTCGGCAGGAACTTCACTTCCACCGATGGCAAAAAAATCGAGATCATTCAGTTCGGCCACTGGAACCACAGCGCCGGTCCGGATTTCACCGAATCAGCGGTGAGCATCGACGGGCATAAAAAAACCGGATCAATAGAGATCGAACTCGAAGCCAGCAGCTGGGAGCGCCACGGTCACGCCACCAATCCGGCCTTCGAAAATGTCGTGCTGCATGTCTTCCTCGCCAACAGTCAGAACCCGCAACGTTTTTTCACCCGCACCGCTCAGAATCACGAAGTCACTCAAGTGAGCATCGACTGGCTCAATCTCGACGACTGGGGACCACGACCGTGGAATCACTTGCCTGAAGCTCGGCTCGGCCGCTGCGCCGCTCCGCTGCGCGGCATGGATGACGACAAATTAACTTCCCTGATCACCGCCGCCGCCCAATACCGTTTGCAGAAAAAAACCCAGCGCTTAGTGACTGCGGCACAAATCCATGGCAGCGACGAAGCGCTGTTCCAAGCTTTGGCCGCCGCGCTCGGTTTCAGCCACAACCAATTACCCATGCGGGTTCTAGCCCAACGCCTGCCGCTGAAATCCCTGCTGCCACTGGCCAAACTTGATTGCGAAGCGCGCCTTTTTGGCGCCGCTGGTTACATCGAACTCGATTCTTTTGAAAACAGCGACGATGAAAAAACCCGCAGCTACCTCAAGGAGCTCTGGCAAAATTGGTGGCAGGTCCGCGATCTTTTGCAAAGCCCCGCCGAACGCCAACTCAACTGGCACCTCAGCGGCATCCGCCCGCTCAACCACCCCCAACGCCGCCTCGGCGCCTTGGTGGCCGTAGTCAACCGTTGGCAAGAGTTCCGCAGCATCCTCACCCACTGCGAACAAGATCCCGTGACCGCCCTCAAAAAGCTCAAGCTTTACTTTTCCTCGCTGCAACACCCCTACTGGAACCGCCACTACACCCTGCGCAGCAAGCCCAGTGAAAAAAGTATGGCGCTGATCGGACGCGACCGTTTGCAAGACATCCTCGGCAATGTTCTGTTTCCCTGGTTCATGCGCGAGCAAAACGTCGCCTGGCAGCCCTACACCCACCTGCCCGGTTCCCAAATCAATCAAAAGCTACGCCGCGCTGTTCTACGGCTTTTTGGCAGCGACGAAGCAGCGCGTGAAAATGCCCGCAGGAACACTCACCATTTTTATCAACAACAAGCCCTGCTGCAGATCTACAGCGACTTTTGCCTCGAGGATTCCAGCGAATGCCAGGACTGCCCGTTTCCCGAACAACTCAGCCAATGGTGAAGCCCTCCCCCATTCCCATCCCCGCAGATGATGCCCTCGATGCCTTCTCCGACAAGTTCGGCGCGGTCTTCGTAAAAGAAATGCGCCAGGGTCTGCGTGCGCATCGTTTTGTCGCCCCCTTTCTCACCCTGCACGCGTTGGCGTTTTTAGCCGTGGTCGGCCAATTGGCTTTCACTTTTTTTGCCGAGCTGGATAACAGCCCGGCTCTCTATGGCCTGCAATCATTTTTCGACGGCATGCTGGAACGCAGCTTCCTCACCCTGTTATGGTTTTTTGTCGGCATCGTCATGCCCCTGACCGGCATCAACGCGCTGCAAGCCGAACTCAACCACGAGCGCAACATCGACCTGCTGCTGATGTCCGGCCTGAGCCGCTGGCAAATCATTCGCGGCAAATGGCTGGTGCTGTGCTCTTTGAGCTTCCTCATCCTGATTTCGATGCTTCCCTACATGCTCACCCTATACTTCAGCGGGGGAATTGATTTGATTGGCCAGGCAAAAGAAATATTCAAGCTCTGGCTTTTTAATGGCCTCATGTGCGCCGCCACACTGGCCAGCTCAGCTTACCGCCATCTTGTCATGCGGCTGTTGCTGATCGGACTGATTTTTTTCTCATCGCTGCTCTCTTTTTTACTCACCCTGATCCCCACGCATATCGGAGTTATCACTGGCTGGCACTGGCTGGATCGCGGTAGCTCCATGCTTAATCACCTGCTGCTTGTCCTGCTCTATCTGGCCTACAGTTTGCAACTAGGGCGCAGCTCACTGCGAATCTACGACAAACCCACCGACCCGCCCCATACCGGGCTGCTCATCATTCTGATCATTTTCACTCCTGTAGCGCTTGCTCTATTCCGGCTCATCGGTGGACCGATCGGCATGACGCTGGCGCTTATCGCAGCAGCCGCCATCACCCTCTCCATTGACCCCATGAGCAAAAAGCGGGATTAAATATACCTGGAGAGGCTAAACATGCCGAGAATACGGGATGCCCTTTTTCAGAAGATCGTTATACTATGAATCGATGCGGTTTGCCAAAACAGTTTCATCCTTGCCGTCCCTGTTAGCGCTGACAGGGATCGTCTTTGGTTGCACCTTTTTCTGCACAGGTGCCAAAGCACAACACCAAGTCAGCGCGTGGCGGCTCTTCGATACCAATACCCACGATTTGGTCGAATCGATTGAAAAAGACCAACGGGAACTCGATCAATTGATCGCCCCCACCCAGATCCCCATCACGGGAAGCATCCGCGGTTATCAAACCCAGGCTTCCGACCAGGCCAAAGCCAGCCCCCCGCTGCGCATTCAATTTGATTTCCCCGAAGCCGTCACCATCGATGGCCTTGCCCTTTATCCCGCCATCCGCCCCAGCCTCAGCGGCCCCCGCTCCTTTGGCATGCCCCGTCAGTTCCGTATTGCATTCAATCAACAAAGCGATCGCATCCGCACCACCTTCAGCCTGTCACCGACCAGCCCACCTGGCACCACCGATCCCTCCAACCCGCCCGCCTACGTCGTCCATAACAATAGTGCCCCCTCCTCCCCGTTGCCGGTATGGATCAAATTCGCTCCGCGCACCGTTCAATCCCTCACCCTGCTGATCCCCCAATTGGGATTGATCAGCCAGGACTCGCAGAGCGGAGCTTCCCAATACGCCTGCCTGTTCACCGAAATCGAAATCTACCAGGGAGAAAATAACGTCGCTGCCCAGGCCAAGCTCTCCTCCCCCGATTCGCTCGAAAACTCCGACTGGGGACTGCGTTTTTTAACCGACGGCCACACCCCGCTGGAACAAACCCATTCACCCAACACCAAAACTTTCTCCAAACGGCGCTGGGCGACCGACTTATCCCAACGCAGAATACTCGTTTCCCGCATCGCCCAACAAAAACAAAAACTTAATCAACGCATTCAACAACAGAATAATTTGCTTAACATCACCGCCGCCACCCTGATCCTGCTGCTACTGGTCGCCGTGATCTCCAACTGGATGCTCTCCCGCCGCCGCCAATTGCGGGCAGTGATGAGCGACCGCGAGCGCATCGCCAATGATCTGCATGATGAAGTCGGCGGAGCCCTCGGCAGCATCTCCCTGCTAACCCAGAAGCTCATTAATAACAGCGATGATGCCACGCAAAAAAAACTACTCGGCAAAGTTCACGCCGCCGCCGCCGAAGCCCAGGCCGGAGTGCGCGAAGCCGTTTGGGCATCCAGCCCTTCCTCCGTCGATAACAAAACCTTCGAGAACCACCTTCGCGCCATCACTGACCGCATGCTTCCCGATTGCGAGATCCATTGGCAGAGCAACGGCAGCGCCACCACCCCCACCTTTGCCGCACGCAAGCAGCACCACTTCGGCATGTTTTTTCGCGAAGCGATCCACAACATTCAAAAACACGCCAACGCCAGCGAAGTCAGCCTGCACTTCCGCTGGAACCCGCGCAATATGATCTTCACCCTCAGCGACAACGGGGACGGCATGGACAACCTACCTGCCTCCAGTGAAAACTTCCGCACCCTGCGTTACCGCGCCGAGCAACTACCCGCCAAACTGGAAATCGAAGCGCATCCAGATGGTGGCACCCGCTTCACCCTCACCACTCCCCTGACATGAATACCGCACCAACCACCACCAGCCCTCCCAGTTCGAAAAACATCGACGTTTGGTTGATCGAAGACAACCGTCATTTTAGCGAAGCCATCGAATGCATCCTCGACACTGAAGACGGCATCCAACTGAAAGAAAGTTTCCGCAGTGCCGAAGCTGCGCTCAAAGCACTACCCAAAAAGACGCCACCGCAGGTCATCATTCTCGATCTCGGCCTGCCCGGCATGGGCGGCATCGAAGCCCTGCCCGAAATCATAAAACACGCACCCAAAAGCCAGGTGCTGGTGCTAACCACCGATGACGGACGCAGTAAGGTTCTGGCCGCCATAGCCAACGGCGCTTCCGGTTATTTACTCAAAAGTGACGACCTCGACGCCATCGTCTCCGGCATCCGCGATATCGTCGACGGCCGCGCCGCGATCAATTCACGTGTCTCACGCATGATCCTCGACATCTTCCGCAAGATCCCCAAACCCCCGCCCGAAGCCAACCTGACCAGCCGCGAATCCGAGATCCTCTGCATGCTCGCCGATGGCAAAATCAAAAAAGAAGTCGCCGATCTGCTCGGCATCAGCTATTACACCGTCGATACCCACGTCAAACGCATCTACAAAAAGCTCCAGGTCAACAATCTGTCAGGAGCCATCGCCAGAATGAGCCAGCAGTGACTTAGAATCACAGCCCCACCAACAATTCGCAGTTTGGGGTTCTGCTTTGGAGTAAACACCTTCACGCTCAACAACGGATCATCCGGCAGATCAAACGAGACAAGATCATCTGAGAACGTCTTCCACTTCCCGGACGCATCACGTAAGAGCAACGCCCTTTCCTCTTTTGTCAGCTTTCTGCCGAGCTGCTTCTCCAAATGTTCGACTCCTACAGCTCCATAGACCGATTCAGTCTCCGGCAGTAGCCCCGACTGATCTCCAGCTAGCTCCCACTTATTAGTCTCAAGTCCACTTTTTGGCGTTTCAGCTATCGCTCCCGTTATTAAGTGTAGCGCGGCAGCGACGCTCACCGCCGAAGTCATCGTCTTGCACCAGGTATGGTTTTTTGCTCTCATTTGTTAAATTCTTTTTGTCTGTCCGGGCTTCGATTCGAGTAAGGTGCGGAACAAATCCAACTCTGCCTCATTAAGTTGCATTGAATTCCTACTATTGGCCGGTTAGCGAATCAACAACATGGGGGCGGCATACTTTTCAGTTCTTATGCTGTGAATCTCGCCGGTTTTGCAAAACCGATAAAATACAGCCATCTTACCGGTATCCGTATTGCTCAATTTTCTGAATGTTCGAAGTTTTCGCCAACCCTTTCGCTTAAGATCTTTTTCTCCTATAACTTCGTCCTTCCAATCGCCGCTACTGTTTCCTCCTCCATTCCAACGAGTACTAGTCGCCATAAAAACCAGGCCGTCTGTTTGTACTTCGAAGGATAAAACCCCGCTATGATGAGGCAGAACAAGAAATCGCACACCGTTTAAAGATTTAGGAACCACTTCCCAGACATAACGATCCGTTGTTCCGTAGCAGCTCACTCCGGGTTCCAATACTGCCCACTTCAGCTGCTTCGCATTCTCAAATGTCGCCAATTTTGATTTTTGGGCGTCCGTAGTCAGTATCTGTACAGCTTCGCGAGAGTTTTGAGACCAAGCCTGATGGCTCGTTACCAAAGTGATTAATAAAACATGAAACAGAAATTTATATTTCATCATAAAAAAGGTGGTTTGCCCGATCACAAGACGCAATTGATCGAAACGTTAGCTTACGATTTTTTAATTGGATTTCAACCTCGCAGCAACGGGAAGTTGGCCAACTCCATTTTGTTAAATGCTTCGTTCGGCATTGCTTGCGCTAACTATATAATCCAGAAAAGACCTTAAATGCTCGCCATACGGAGGTGCTAACAAATCACGATGCTCGTCTCGTTTTTCTGATGGCACAACAAACTCAATCAGCTCCCAATGACCACCGCTGGCTTTAAATCCGAAACGCCACCACTCTCCAAGTTTCGAATTCATTTGAAGAGTGAAATACGACGCATTTGAGTCGGCTTTGAATTGGTACGAAATATCTGCTAAAATTTCCTCGACGCTTTCTTCTACAGGCTCGTTCGGAGGCATAGGGAATCGATTGCTCCTAATAGTGGCCCAGTAGTTTCTTACCAACAGATCGCTGAAGTTATCGATAGAGAGCATGGCTATTGTTGCGTTTTTGTATCAACGACTAATCGCCCCTAGCACTGGGCGGGAGCGCGGTTTGACTAAGAGCTTGAGTGGTTAAAGTTGGTCGGCTTATTGAAATTTCCTGCCGCCGAGAAGAGTCACGACGGCTTTGAGGTAGCGCTCATATTGACGTTTCGAGGGAGAATTGTTACTTCCGTGCGAGTAGATCGACGCATCACTATATTTGATTCTCAGGTGCCATTGCGTTCCATCATGCACTCCATGATCAGTATATTCCTCCTTCCAATTCCACACAGATGCGGCATCCAGTGCCTTGCGAAACTCACGCCACTGCTCGCCCGTAACCTTTATTTGACTCTTTTCAGTTCCCGGCCCTGAAGTGAAGGTCTGTGAATTATGTAAATAAACAAGTGTTCCCTCAGACTGAAGCTCCACCCGATAAGATTCACCAAGGAATCCACCTATCGAGGCTTCAAAGGAATCCGGGTGGATGACCGTATTCTTTAGTCGTCTGTTTAAATCCGCAGCCTTGATATCGCCAGTCTCCTTGCTGGCGCAGCTGCTCATGAGCGCCAATAGAACGCAAATGTATTTCATAGTATGAAACGATCGGGCACAGGCATCCCTATGGGATGCCTGTGCTTTTCTTTTTCTTTTTTCTTATCCGCGTTCATCCGTGTAATCCGCGGTTAAACTCTTTTAAAATTACCTGTACCGAAACTCAGGGAATATAGACACATCCAATAGTTACAAATAGTTGATGGTTAAAATCAGAGTGAAGCATAACTACAGGGTGGCTCAAGGTTTCGGTGATGACTCTCCGGCGAGTTTGGTGATCCTACGAAGTTCGAGATTTAGCCCTTTAGCTCGAGGGTTATGCTCTAATCCGAATTGAGCATATCTTACAGCTTCTGTAATGTTACCTTGTGATTCATATATCCAAGCTGCAATCATTGCCGCTCTAGCTATAACAAGGTAATCGTCTGCGACTATCACCGAAGTTCTCTCTGATAGTTGCGCTAAATCAAGTTCCTCTAAGAAAACAGAGAGCTTGGAATAATGCTGGAAATGCGATTCTCCAATATTAAAATAACATTGTATCAAGTTGGCTGCGCTTTTTTCCGGATTAGTTAAAAACCCCTGATATTTCCACCAATAATCACTTTTCCCACGAGGCGTTAGTCGTTTTCTGAATAAACATTCATACTCTTTTATTTTTTTGGGATTAGGAAATTCTGTATCTCCTTGGAGCTTGAGATTTACAGGTTGGATGGCAAGATTTACTGCAAATGAACCGCCGTATTTATTTCCTTGAATATTTATAATTTGAATCGTATCCCCTAGAATCCGATAGAAATTTTGACCAGAGCCTTTGAATCCTACTTCGCGTAATTTAGGAGAAAACTCTGTTTTCAGCTCGTGAAAAAATCTCTCTTTGGACATAGTCAATAATTCTTCATGCCGTGGAGGCTACGCTCACCCTCTGCGGGGCGAGTGCGGCTTGGCTGACAAGGTATCAAATTTAATATGGAATGACAACTGAAAACGGGCATGGGATAGGCTGAGTGGTTGAGGGTGCCGAGGACTGTTAATCAAGCATCGGAATTCTTCAGTGACTTGATTGAAGTGGACGCGCCACATTCGTTGCATTTGAAAATCCTGAAACTTTGGCAATCAGAATCAACGCGCGCCTCAAAACGCATTCGAGAACCTTTGCAGACATGACAACTGGGTTTAGCAAAATAAGCTCGATAAATTCCCCAAAAAAAGACAGTGAGAATAATTCCGCCCAAAACCAGGTTGCCATTTTTTGATTCGATATCAATATCCGAAACGAAGTAGGCAACAAATAGCGAAAGAGCAATAAAATATCCTATATTGGTGATCAGATTAAACGTCTTACTCGCGCAATTTTTAGGATTCATTTGACCTTAACTCTTGTTTGTATCTTTGAATTTCAGTGTCCCGTCTTCGATGGCCTGAATCACCTTCTTCACATGCTCGTTGTCAGGATAGGATTTTAAATACTCCTTCAGCTCTTTAATTCCTTCCTCCATTTTGCCTTGCCTGCACAGTGTAAGGCCAATCGAATACTGTGCATCTTTCTCGCCAAGCTCATAGGACTTCTCCAGGTATTTGAGGGCTTCCTTCTGATACTTACTGGTGGAAACGAGAAACATGCCAAAGAGGTAGTTGGCTCGTTTGGACGATGGATCTTCCGCTAGAGCTTGCTCAAAAAGTAGCTTGCCTGATTCTGCCGTTGGCAAGTCAATGTTGTGACCCATTGCCATTAATTGGCCAAGGTCTGTGAGTAAATCGACATCTTTAATGTTCTTGGTATCGAATTTTTTAATCTCCCCAGTCACCAGTATGGTTGATAACGTTATGCGCTTTTGCTGATCTTCGTCGATGAATCGCGGCGGATACTCTCGAATATGCGGTTCCGACCACTCAATGAATTCTTTAACTTTGGATTTGTCGATAGTATTTCCGTCTCCGGACAGTATCGAGGACACTTGATCAGCAGCCTGAGCTAAGGAAGCGGAAGCGAGTATAACAAGAAAGAGTGCTTTCATTTGGGTTTTTGGCTAACGTTTCTAGACAGGTGATTTTTGCAACGGAACCCTGTCGCTTTTGAATAAACTGTGCCGTAATCTAGGCCAGAAGGCAAGAGAGCTAATGATGAAGAAATTACCCGCTCTGATTTGTTAAGTGTTCTTTAATTTTAATTGTCACCATGCGCTGAGTCAGGGAGCTTTTTCCTTTGTTTTAGAATATAGATGATCAGAAAGCCATATAGGGCGACAATGCAAATTACAGTTAATGGTGCGTTGAATGGGGCGCCGATTGATCCGAAAGGGCCAAAGCATATGGATGATCCTACCTCTGTGTCGGGGCCTGCGGATAAATTGCTCCATTCCTGAATACCCCAAACTGATCCTCTAAAAGGACCGAGCCACCTATACTCACTAGGCACATGCATAGCCCAATCACGTGTAAGAACGATGGCAGCATTCGCTGCACAACTCAGGAAACCCATCACAATAATAACTAATATAGTGGCTAGCAAACCATTCTGCCGTTTTATTATCATTTTCTTCGCACAACGTCGAGCACACCCATCACTGAGTAGGAAGCAAGTGTGAACGAAGGGGGTGGTGTTTGAGAAGTCATGTTGGTTTTTAACATGGAAGCGGATCGGTGCTTGGTGTGCCGCGTTTTGTTATAGGTTTATTCGTCGTAAAACTCTTCGATTAACTGGATTGCCATATCATGAAAGCCTACTTCAGAGTCATGATACTGAAATGTATCTCCGTCATCGGAAACAAAGCACACCGCCATAATGTGCTCTTTCCCGTCTTCGTCAATGGCAGCACCTGACGAATCTAATAACCCTCCTAAGAGCGTTACAATCTCCTCGCAGACCTCTTCTCTGTCGGCGCGATCTTTGACTTTGCCTTTCAGAGCATTGTCCACGATTTTTATAATTTCAAGGGTTCCGTTTTTTACTCCATCATAATAATCAGGAGAGTTTTCGATTAGTTTCATAGTGATTTATTTTCCTCTAACGGTCGAGCACAAGCAACCCGCTACTGGCAGTGAGCTTTCGTGTTCATGTTTAGGGTTGGAATTTTCATTTAGGTTTCGACGAAAGGCGAGCAGCGGGTTGCTCTGCTGCGTTTTGTTCTCCTTTTTTATTCTTAGTGTCATCGGAAAAACGCTCCATATCGATCAGCTCAAATGTACTCATGGTATCGAAAAACTTTGAATTTGCGTCCCAGTCAACACTCTTGGCGCCAGCGATACTAATGATCGCTATATCCGTATTGTTACTCCAGAATGCAGAATATAATATCCGATAATCACCCTCAGTGACTTCAATGCAAGTTCGAGTAAATAACCCCTGATCAACTGCATCACAGTTCTTGTGGACTTTGTCAGAAGATTTCTTTTTCTGGGCAATAAAATTCTTCACAAAAACTTCTGGGGATTTCCCTGTGCCTTCCTGTACACCTGCAAATACCTGTATCCGGACTCCTGTATCGTATGAATCCCTTCCACCGTGAGTGTCCTCCTTGGAGATCGTCCACATCCAAGAATTTTCTCGATGCCCTTCAAAATAGAACCAACCCTTGGGACGGAGAATTTTCCCGCCAGTAGGCTCCATTACTTGCATTACGAACCCGTCAGGGATTTTGTCGTCTGCCAAAACATTTATGGTCAGCAGAGTGATGATAAGAATTGCAGAACGGATCATGATTCTTAGGAAAACGCGCGGGCTCACCCAGCACTGAGCTGGCGGCGGGCTTTGACGAAGCAGTTGATGGTTAATATTAGAGTGAATCATAACTACGGGGCGGCTCAGGGATTCGGCGCTGACTATTGTTAGCTATTTTCTGATGTGAAAACATTTTTTGCGTCTAATTCATCATGAATATCACTCCACCTTGCACCGGATACCTCAGGTATCAAACGTCGATAACTACCCCAGTTCAGCACATGAATATCTCTGAGGTTTTTATACGGAATACTTGCAACATTCTGTGAATTATACGCAGGGGTATGCGCATAAATCATCAACCTTTCAGCATCCAGAATCAAACCTGACCATTCATCATCTGAGCACTTCCGCGGCCCACATAAGCGACCAACGTAAATCTTGATATTGCTGTGATCTTCGTGATCAAGCCAAGATTCCTGTCCAATACGAACCCCGAGAGTCTGCTCTGATGCTTTGCCCAGATATAACAGTACATCAGGCCCATACATCGGATGGCTTCCGTATATCGCGTATAGCCCGTAGTCTTTGTCCTCATTGCGCAATGTTTTCAGGTCGGACAGTGTATGTGGGCCGTCCCACGATATATGAATGAGGCGCATAGTATACTTTTAAGCTAACGTGAGAGGCTAGCTGATCCTCTGCGGGAGCTAGCGTAGCTTGGTGGATAATGTATCAAAGTTAAAATGGGCTGACAACTGAAAACGGGCAGAGGATTAGCTGCGCCGTTTTGTCGATGTGTTTGACCGTTTTATGGGCTCAATAGTCCATATCCCCACGCCACCACCGGCCATCTATGCGCCGGTAGTAGGGTACATGCGGCACCGGCGGCTCACCTTCGCCCAAGTAGTAAACGAGTTCACCGCCGTCTCGCCCTCCGTAGGCAGTAACGAAAATTACGCATTCCTCACCTAGCAACTTAACATTGTGAGCTCTGAACAGCCCAATATATTTGGGTGCTTCTGGGTAGAATATCTTAGAATCTGCATTTCTTGGATACTGATCAAGATATTTCGTCGCCGCGTCTTCCAAAAACGGTCGACTGATTGAAAATCGGAGATGAAATAAAGCGTCAGAGGCAACGAGCCCTATGAGGATAATGGTAACCAGTGGTTCGATACTCCAAGCTAAAGTTGGGCGGTTAATCTTCGTAGCCTTACCTCTGCGGCGTTTCCGTAGCCACCATGTCAAACGAATCGCCCACACTAAAATCCAAATCGGCACGCCAACCAAGAGAATGCCCAAGACCACCAACGGCACCAACTCGAACACTGGAACCACGGTATCGCTGAAAACGTATAGACAGAGTATGGTGACAATTATCGCATACGGAATTGCAAGTCTAAGGACGGGGGCCTTGAAAAAGCGGATCATTCTTTTTTCATCGAACGTAGAGCACAGGCACCCCGCTACTGACAGCGAGCTTTCGTGTTCAAGTTGAGGCTTAAAGTGTTCATTTTGATTTCAACTCAGGATGGGTAGGTGATTCGCTCGACTCGCTTCTGCATTTAATCTTATTCCAGGGGTTAGTCACCCGATTTATTAATAGTTTCCGTGAATGTGCCAGTATTTGGTGTGATCTGATCGAACTGTAACTGGCATTCGATGGATATTGGATATGTATACTTGCTGATACCATCTATCGAATAAACATTCTCTTTCTGATTTATTGTTTTGTGTGCAATTTCAAGACCATTGGAATCATAGAATTTTACGCCATAAATACTATTTGTAATACTCGTTGGAAGAACTTTAATTTCTAATCTATTTCCTGTATTTTCTTTTACAGAAAAATCAAAATTCGGCTTAGCTATAAAGTTTCTGTGAATAAATAAAGATGCCGGAATGAAAACCAGACTGAGCAGTAAAATTGTTGCGGCTTTTTTCATAGCAGAACGTTAAAGTGGTGAGGCAACGTGCCTCGGATCGACCATACGACCAAAAGGTTCGCAGAGTCAAGGTTAGCGATCGCCACGGCTGCCTCCACCT
>JASFYY010000026.1:0-25477 GCA_045046875.1 Verrucomicrobiota bacterium
TTGAGGAAATATTGCTGCTACGATAAGAGGCGGCGAAAAAATTATCATGAATCTTTCTACGCTCTTGCCTTAAGTTGACGCGTATGCCTTGCAGGGCTGAAAAAATTGGATTGTTTACCCAGCGCTTCGCACTGGGCTATATCATTGAGCACCGTTGGTGCGAAAGAGATGAAAGCAAACTGTCCTGAAAGGACAAAATGTGATAGCCCGGGGCGAAGCGCTGGGGTTAAATCGGTTTTATTACCCGCCCTAAAGGGGCGGAATGATCTTGACGGGTGATAAGGTAGCTCCCAATAGCCAATGGTTAACTTTTTTGTCCTGCTTCCCTTCGCTACGCGTGAACAAGTTGCATAACTACAGCCTATTTCTTATTTATCTGCTTTCACAATACCGGCCCCAGCATCGCGATTGCATTATTCCACAAGCGTTCTCGCAGTGGCCACTGCGCCACCATTTCCCTGGTCACTGGATGCGCTTGTGCCAAATACGTGTCCTGACGTTGACGCATTTCAGCAGTTAAACCCGAGTCGAAAAACAATATATTGTTCTCATAATTCAAATCAAAACTACGACGGTCCATATTAGCAGATCCAATCAAGGTCACCTCACCATCCAAGGTCAAAGATTTGGTGTGCAGCAGGCCCCCTTCGTATTCGAAAATCTGAACCCCTGCATCGAGCAAGTCAGCATAATAACTGCGACTGGCTGCCCCCACAATCCATGAATCATTTCGCGCTGGAAAAATAATAGTCGTCTTCACTCCGCGATAGGCACTTGAACACAGGGCATTCTGCATCGATTCATCCGGCACATAATAGGGCGTAGTGATGACCAACTCCCGGCGTGCTGCATACATCAAAGTTTCGAACACTTCAGGCATGGCCGAATGTCGCACCGTGGGGCCGGTTCCGATCACTTGCGCAGTGAATCCTAACTTATTATCTGTTATCGGTTGTTTCAGAAGTTCATCAAGATCCTCATCCACCTGCGCCATCCAGTCACTGGCGAATAAATACTGATTCTGCCGTACAATCGGCCCTTCTAAGCGCATCAAGGCATCCACCCAAGGAGCAAATTTCGCTTTGACTCGAAACTCCGGGTCCGCACAATTTTGACTGCCACAATAGGTGATGTGATTATCAATCACCACGATCTTGCGGTGATTGCGCAAATCAATCCGCCCTCTCAGAGGTCGCAATAAAGGATTGCCAATCGGCAGCGCTGTAGCGACATGAACTCCCGCATCCCGCATCGCCGTCCAATGTTCGGAGGCTATCATCGCCCGCGAGCCCAGACCATCCGCCATCGCCCGACAGGTAACTTTACGTCCCGCGGCTCGTTTTAATGCTTCCACTACCTTGAGTCCGTTATTGTCATCCAACCAGATGTAAAATGTCAGGTTCACATGATCTTTCGCCGCATCGATATCCTCAACCATCAAGTCGATCGCAGTATTGGAATCCTTAGTTAAATGCGCCCGATTACCCCCCACCGCTTTAAATCCGTTGACCGAATGTCCGACCTTGAACAAATGCTCATAACGCGCAGGAACTTCCGCTTGGAGATTCTGCGCATCCATACCCACGATCTCTGCCATCTGCGGCATCGCTTCAATCACCTTATTCATGCGGTCCACCCTCCGATGCCCGATGTTTGTTTCCCCCAACAAAATATAAGCCAGTATGCCCAGACCAGGCACCACCACGATAACCACCACCCAAGCCACCCGCGAAGCCGGCTCCCGATGCGGACGCACAACGGCCCGCACGATAAAAGCAAAAATAATAAGGATATACAAAATCGACCACATAAAAGAAGGGAAGACGCTATCACTCATTTTTCACCCTTTTAAAACTGCCGCACCGTTAATTTCCCTTCGAATACGGCATTCCTGCATGCAGGTAAAGAATACGCCGAATTTCCTCATTCGAATCCCGGTTGCGGGTGATCGTGGTGTGCTTGGCATGAACGACTTTCTCCGACACCGCATCATCCAAATGAGCACTCCAATAAGGAACCACCGTATCCGTGCTATCTTCTAGCTTATCCTCAGGGTTATCCCGTCCAACTATGGAGTGCATAACGATCCCCTTTCTCACCTTTTGCTCCAGCACCGTCATCAACTCAGGCGCATACGGATCCAAATCCTTAATGCCGTCCGGCCTTGCGCTGATCAGCTTCCTAGCTACATCGCTCATTCCCTCAACAATCGGGATCGAAGTGGCCGTTAACGCCTTGAGCGGAAATTTGATCAAGGCAATGCCCAGTTCTCCAATCGAACTCGTGGCGATACCGCTTCCCCGATGAGGCGCAGCCACAAAAACTGCACGGGACAGATCGGGATTAGCCTTATAAATGAACAAACTTTTAAGCGCAGATTTCTGCTTTTCACTGAACCCGTCAATTTGCTCGATGGGTTTAGTAAAAAATTTAGAAGTGAATGTATCCCCACTGTCTCGAATCTGAGCATTGGTAAGAAGCCCACCCATGCTGTGACCTACTACGACCATGTTTCGCATCGCGGGATTATTATGACCGGGGTCATATTTCTGCTGAAATTCTTTCAACGTTCTTCGCAAATTGGCTGAACTGTAGGGGATCGGATAACCAGTGGGGTAAGAAAAAACTAAAAACTGGTAACGTTCGCGCAATTTCGGATCCGAGCTGAGGTGATTTAGTGCCA
Organism: Verrucomicrobiota bacterium; assembly: GCA_045046875.1. Lineage (GTDB taxonomy): Bacteria > Verrucomicrobiota > Verrucomicrobiia > Verrucomicrobiales > DEV007 > JAADHD01. The sequence continues at coordinate 2,684 of JASFYY010000026.1, forward strand.
CAAGCCAGGTCTTCGGACTCGACATCAAACCATGGACAAAAATCACCGGGATCTGATCATCACGAAAGGGCTCTAATTCGAACAATCCCATTTTGTCGGCGTATTTTTCAGGATGCATCAAACCACCCATGCCCACATTCTGCTTGGGTAGATAATTATAAAAAATCGCCAATGGCGCCGAACGATCAGCGGACAGAGGAAGTTGCCGCCCTGCGATACGAATCGAGTCCCTGAGCATCAGATCGTGAAAAGCCAAATCCACCTCGTCTCCAGCTGATGAAAAATCAAGCGTAGCATTGACTGGCAGAGCCATTCCCAGGGGTGACAGGAAAGGGTTTTCCTTGCGCCGTTCAGGTTTGCCTTCCCGATGCCCCACCAAAGCAGCGCCTACCCCTTTACTGATATTGCGTTTGAACTCCACATCCTTGAACTCCATGTAATCCGCAGGGTAGATGTCATCGTAAAAAGTTGGGTCAATAATGCCCGCACCGCTCTTGCGCAGATTAATACGATATGATTTATCCGGCCCCGGATACACCGCTGACGCATCCCACGGCTCCTCGGGATCGAACAGGATGCGCACCACTTCCTCGGTGCTGGTATTATACGCTTTAACCCATTTATCAGTACCAGATGAAATTTGGGACACTTCAAAACCTTTAGCAACAGCTACCTCCGCTGCCGCCAAATAATAGCCCACTGCTTTTTTGGGATCTTTTTTCTCCACTCGACGGGCTGTGATAGTGCAGACCTCTATCAAGGACAAACGACCGATGGCGGAAGGTTTGCCCTTAAGATGTTGACGCAGTGCCACCACCAGCCCCTGTGGATTTTTTTTGTAATCGCCGGGCAGGTTCTCCCTCTTCAGGTAAGCATCAGCTTCTGCACTAAGTCTTTTTTGATCAAGCAAGGCCGCCAATGAAGATGCGCTCCCCACCCGACCACTCCGTTTTTTAACGCCAGGACTGGCACAGGATACAAAAAATACGACCTGCACTGCAAACAGCATATAGAAAAAACTTATTTTTTTCATTTTATCTCCAATAATAAACCCAACACATACCGATCTGTATCACCGTAAGCCCATTAATAGTTCTCACTTCCTCAAAAAGAGATACCCCATAGCCGCCACTCCTACAACAATTTCTCCAAAACCCGTCGATAGGGCGCACCCAACGTGAGCGTTTCTAACTCTGTCAGGTCAACCCATTGCCTGCCTTGCTCAGAAACGTCAGCCAAGCTTCCCTTCACTTGATGCACATAAAGGGTCACCCGGTATTTAGTGATCGAATATTTCAAGATGAGCAAAATCCGCTCCTGGTCCGGGGGGCGTTCATTTGTCTCCGCTCGGCTCAAAGCCGGCAGCTTCCACATACCTTTTCTACGCGATCCCGATTCTAGTTCTAATAAAATTGCATCCTTGCGCCTGGCAAACAGCACATCCTCCTCAAGCAAAACCGTTTTCTGCCGTGGTTTTTTCACCGGCAAGGACTCGGGATCGCGGGTGACGCAAAAGCGCGCGACAGGACAGCGGTCACAAAGCGGCGCGGCACGTTTGCATAGAGTCTGTCCGAGTTCCATCAGTGCCGAATTATACTCCCGAGATTTGGCGTTTTTACGCCGTGGCATCAGTTGGCCTGCCAGATCCCAAATAGTTTTTGATCCTCCACTGCTGTCCACCGCTTGATCAAAATCAAAGATTCTCGCCAGAACCCGGGCGACATTGCCATCAACGATGGCCGCCGGATGATCAAAGGCAAAACTCGCCACCGCTCCTGCGGTGTATGGCCCCACTCCGGGTAACTTTTTGATTTCTGACACACTGTCCGGGAACTCACCCTTGAGCTCTGTTTCAATCAGGCGCGCTGCCGCTTGCAAATTCCGTGCACGTGAATAATAACCCAATCCCTCCCACAGTTTTAATACCTCCTGCGGCGGCGCACAGGCCAGGGTTTGAGTGTCCGGAAAACGCTTCATCCAACGATCGTAAAACCCACGATCCAATACGGTTGCAACCTGCGTCTGTTGCAGCATCAATTCACTGACCAAAATCGCATAGGGATCCCTGGTCGCTCGCCAGGGGTATTTTTTTGCGTTGATGGCAAACCAATTGAGCAAACTTTTACGGAAAGCGCGACCACCGTCCGCCAGACTATCCCTGCTTTGTTTTGCTTTCTGTTGATTCAAATGACTCACTGCCGCTAGCCTGTCATCAAGCGCGTCACAAGTCATCGGGATTTTCCATCTTTTACCGCAATATTTACACAATTGGATAAAGTAGCAGTTGCGGGAAGCTCAAAATCAAGCAAATTAGAATACCGAACAATCAAGTTTGGTAAACTTTCTCCCTATCCTTACTAACTACTTTTCTATACCACATGGCTACTATAACCAAGCGCGACCTTGTCGTGCAAATCAGTAACGAAACAGGGCTCACCCAACAACAGGTTTTTGATGTGATCCAACACACGGTTGAAAATATCACCCGCAACCTGGCCCAGGGCGACGACGTGGTGATTCGCAACTTTGGCGCCTTCAGCGTTAAAAAAACCCGCGCCAAAGTGGGGCGCAACCCCAATCGCCCAGAGGACGAAGTGGTCATTCCAGAGCGTGCGGTGGTGAAATTCAAACCTGGCAAGGAATTGAAAGAGCGTGTTGCCAAATTGCTGCCACAGCTGGTTCACTGAGCCCGTGCGTTGCATTGCGGCAATGCAAACTTAAAAATTCAGCCACTAAAGACCCCACCGGGTCCCGCCGCCTGTGCGATTCGTTGCATGCTACCTGGCGGCAACAAACGGCCGGTACGCTGACGCAATTGCTCGATCAAGGCTCTGCGCCTTCTCTGCTCAGGCAGCTGTCCCGCTTGCAAGTCTCCGGCTTTCAACAGCAAACCATCACGCCAGATCCAGGCTTCTTTTTGCCACGGCCCCACCACCGCCGGGTCAGTCCAGGTGTGAATCGATATCAGACGCTCTGTGATGGCGGCAGCCAAATGCATCGGCCCACTGTCAACGCTGACCACCGTGTCCACCTGACGCATTACCCAAATCAATTGAGCCATACTGGTCTTGCCCATTTGATCAATCACATTCGCAGGCAAGGTTTCCCCCTGCCAGGATTCGGCGCCAAGTAATAACACCCCTGATTGCGGCGCCTCCGCCTGTAGTGTTTGACAAAATTCCATCACCTCCAAAGCTGTCAGCGATTTGCCCTGACCTCGGGAAAATGGATGCAAAGCTATCAGCGGACGATCCATTGGCAGAGAATCGATCACCTCACCCTCCGGTAGTTTAAAATCCCCAATGCCAGCCTTATTAGCATCTGCCCCCAATGCCTTGGCCAGATGCAGATAACGGTCAATGGCGTGCAACCGCGCACCCTGGGGAAGCTCTATTTTTTCATCGTAAAAAAAAGGCGCGCCCTCCCGTGCCTGGCTAAATCCGGTAATCGACGCAGCCCCACTGGCCTTGGCAAGCAGAGCCGAGCGCAACAAACCTTGAAAGTCCAGCACCCGGTCAAATTGCAACGGCGCTAGATTATTTTTGGCCCACTGCCGAGCCTGCAGCAAAGCACCCATGCCACGGAAGCTCTTTCGCGGAAAGGCAATCACCTGCTCCAGATCCGGATTACCCTGCAATAGAGGAGACCACTCCTCATTGACCAACCAATGCAATTGCCACGCAGGAAAAGCGGCTTTGATCGCTGCTACCGCTGGCAAGGTGTGGATCACATCGCCAAACGAGCTGGGTTTGATCACCAGAACGCGCTCTTTTCCGGCGGGTTCTTCAATCATCAGGCGGGAGTTTGGATTGTGATCAACTTGCGGTTTTCACCGCGTTTATTTGCCAACCGCCAGTCGGTTAGCCAGCATTTCAGGCAGTCCGGCATCGATGATCTTTGACTGCGCGGTTTTCAAATCATAATCCAGACGACGAAAAGTGACCTTTTGATTTCCTACATCGTAAATCGCATAAGAAGACCTCCAGTCCCCGTCACGAGGTTGGCCAACACTTCCCACGTTGATGAAATATTTTTTCGCCGGGTCAATGTGTGCTTCCTCGCCGTCCATCACTTCCACACTATCCCCCTTGGCATAAACTTTCGGTGTATGAGTGTGGCCATAAAAACACACCGGGGTGAACTGGTAACTGAAGCTCGCCATGGCGTCGAACTTGTTGGTCACATACCCCCAGCTGCCTGGCGTATCGAGGGTGGCGTGCACGATAGTAAAATGACGCACCTGACGCACCAGCTTGACGTTCATCAGATACTCCTTGTCGTCACGCGATAAATTATCACGCGTCCACTCAAGCGCTTGTTTGGCCAGCGGATTCATCCCTCCCAAGGGAGCGGTGGTCGAAGCCTCTTCGTCATGGTTGCCCTTGACCATGGGGCAATCAAGATCGCGAATGATCTGCAGGCATTCATGGGGGTTGGCATTATAGCCAACCACATCGCCGATACAGACAAAATCTGTACAGTCGTTATCTGCCGCGTCGGTTAAAACGGTTTCCAGTGCCTCTAAATTGGCGTGTATGTCTCCAAAGATGGCGAATTTCATTGCCTGTATATTTTCTCTACCAACTATTTTACCACATGCGTTCTTTTCAAGACAACATCTTTCTCAGCAAGCGAGTTGAGAACTGAAGCACAACCTGACCGAACCGCAATGGCTTGACCAAAAAAATAAGCGCGTGTTGGCAACCTTATTACAGTTAAAAGGGGCATGCGTCGAAAATTTATTTGATATGGATGCCACCAGGAAGTCTTTTCTTCTGCTTTTCAGCTCGCTCCCGGCGCAGAACGTCCGGATGAATTTCTGGAATTCTCTGAATCAGGGGGATATTCAACTTCTCCTCCAGCTCTTTCAGAGAAGCAATCACAGAGGGTAACCGGCGGTGTTTTTCGCCTTGGTCATACAGCTCCCGCAGGTAATCGTAAGCCTCGCGCTCTTTGCCTGGACAAAGGGCCAGCAAATATCCCACAAATCGAATGGTGTAAGCTGGCGCATCGGGACGTTTATTAGCTTCACGATAAACTTCGGCCGCCGCACAGAAGTCCTTTTTTTTCTCCCGCAGCACAAAACCCAGATCCAACCAGGGTTTGGCCGTAGCGGGATTGTTTTTTATCCCCTGCTGGAGGAATTCGATGCCTTTATCTATATACTGCTGGCGCAATTTTTCCCTTAACCCTAGTGGAATCGACTCATCGACCTCCACACTGGCACTGGCATTGGCCCACATATGCCACCCCCCCTTGATCCAGTTATCCACATCACGCGGCTCCAGCGTGGTGATCATCCGGTAATCCCGCTCCACCGTCTCCCAATCGGTCATCTGCCACGCCTCATGCGCGTGCAGCACCATGTAGATCGATACCAGTGATCTCAAACCTCCCAATGCTGCCAGCGTGGCCGATTGCCCCAACTGTTCACGCAGGGTCTCACCCGGCGGCGCTAAGAGCAACCCGTCCTCAGTCAATTGACTGGTTAATTGTTTCTCCCAAGGCACCCGCAACATTCCGCTGACCAGCAGTAATACGAAGACCATGGAATATTTTTTCATTATTGAAAAGGACGGAACCCAGCAGCCTCAAAACTCTTTATCTGAAAACAAAAACCACGAAGCGATGGTGAATATAGCCACATACATCAGCGCCAGAGCGCTCATCTGGGTGACCAGGTTCAATGACACCGTTTGCCCGCCGGAAACGCTGTCAGCAATATTAAAAATCTGAAAGTCCGGAATCACCAGCACCAGGATTTTGCCTAAAATCCTGGTGATCATTCCTCCCTGCTGCTCCACCACCCAGAAATCCGTAGCCATTTTGTGAAAATGCCCGATCAAGAAAATCACGAAGCTGATAATGATGGTGAACAGCGAACTGGAAGCAAAAGTGGAAACCAACATCGCCACCGCCGCCAGCACCGCCGATTTGAGAAACACTGCCAGCACCGCTATCAACAAATTCAGATCCGGCCCGTATGCCGCGATCATTGCCGCTTCACTGGCCCGGTCTTGATCCGTATAACGTGGATTTTGGGCCATGTGGGCCATCTCACTGGAGATGATGCTGTATTCCTGGAAGTATAAAATCACCGAGAAAAAGGCATACATCAAAGCCAGAGCCACCCCGATCACCAACAACACCCCCATCAACTTACCCACCAAATACTCCAACCGCGGCACCGGCTTGGAGAGAATCGTGTAGAGCGTGCGATCCTCCAGATCGCGTGGGATCAAAACCGCCGTGGCGCTGATCGCAAACAACCAGGAAAAAATCGACATCGCGCCCAGCGACGTTTCACGGATCACCTTCAACTGCTGCACCGGAGTGTAGAGCAAGTTCAGGTTACTGGCCGCAATCACTAAAACCGCAAACACCGCTAAAAAATAGAACGTCTTCATCCTCACCAATTGGGTGAAGGTACTGCTCGCCAGAGTCCACACCCGCTGTAGTGAAAAGATCGGTGGGCGGTAATTAGCTGTATCACTCATGGCGCGGTGCCCTCCTCCCCTTCGGTTTCCGACAAAAACAAGCGCTCTAAGGTGGTGCGCGGATGTCCCGCCCTGACCATCTGGGCCTGCGCATCATCATCCACCAGTTTTTCTATTTGTGCCTGCAAATCAGGCGGCAGATTTTTCATCACCAGTTCCACTTCATCCTCAATCGCAATCAGTTCATTCAGCGCTCCTTCCCTGAGCATTTTGCCCTTTTGCATGATGGCCACACGGTCACACACTTCCTGCACCTGCTCGAGCAGGTGCGAGCAAAGAATCACCGCCACCCCGTCCTCCTTGAGCTGAAAAATCAAATCGCGGATTTTCCGTGAACCCGACGGATCCACCCCCGCCGTGGGTTCGTCGAGAATCACCAGTTGCGGACGCTGGATGATCGCCTGCGCCAGGCCGATGCGCTGCAACATCCCTTTTGAATACCCCCCCAAACGCCTATCCGCCGCGTCTTCCAGATCCACCAAAGCCAGCAGCTCCGCACAGCGTTCATTACGATCGCGTTTTTTAAGCCCGCACAACTTGCCGTAAAAATGCAGGGTCTCTTTACCCGTAAGGTGTTTGTAAAAATAAGGGTTTTCCGGCAGGAAACCCACCTGGTGCCTACTGCGCACATCGCGACTATCAAGACCAAAAATACGAGTCGACCCCCGTGTGGCCTTCATCAGACCAAGGATCACCTTCATCGTCGTCGACTTGCCTGAGCCGTTGGGACCGATCAAACCATAAACTTCACCCGCCGCCACCGTGAACGAAAGATTTTGCACCGCGACCAAGTAGTCCCTTCGTAATGAAAGGCTAAAAATCTTGGTCAGGTTGTCAACTTCAACGGCAGGCGAACTCATAGTGATGATCCTTGTAGCTCTGAAAGCGGCAAGGGATGTAATGAAGCTATCTTATAGAAAAACCCCTGCAATTTTCAAGCAAGGAAATGTCGTGCACCTCACTTTCCTTGATAAATCCCCCCAAGTGAGAATCCTGGATTTCCTCGATGAACTCATCCAGCTCCTCCCCTTCTCCCATAATCTGCAGCTCCACCCTGCCATCGGCCAGGTTTTTGGCCCAGCCCTGCAATTCAAAACCCTTGGCCAGCTGCTTGACCGAAAAACGAAAACCCACCCCCTGCACCCGTCCGGTATAAAAAATCTGTTTAGCTTCCATTTACTAACTTCACTTCGCGTCTTTCTTTTTCCAAAAACGGAGCTTTTTAAGAAAACTCTCCTTTTTAGGTTTTGCGGCAGCGGCAGCGGCGGCCTTCACCGACGCATTGGTGATCAATAAATCCACATCATCCGCCAAACCCTTGCCATAGTTAAAAGTGCGCAATGGCAACTTAGTACCATCCGCCATATAAGTTTGGATTTTTCGCCGCGCGATCTGGTTATTCGTATCAAAAAGACGCTCTTCGGTCAGTCGCCCCAAGGGGTCATAAAACAAGGTGCCACGGTTGGTCAGTTGGCCATTGGCATCATAAATCAAGACTTCCACCGGTCGCCCGGCCGCGTTCAAACGGACCAAACGCTTTTGCATCAGAATCGATTTGTCACTGTCTTGTTTTTTCGCCCGGAAGGTGTGTTGCTGCAACGTTCGCTGTGCTTCGTCCAGCTTGGACTCGGTGTAGTTGCCATTGGGATGAAAAATCGTCCGGCCCCACACTTTCGCTTCGCGCATGTCCATCTCCCCATACTTCCAGTTGCGCATGTCCACATGGGAAGGTGGCTGCACCCGCTGAGCTCCCCCTTTGCCGCTAGGTTGGTGGAACTGAGCCCGCGCCATCGATGGAAACAGCAAACAGACCGCCAGCCCTAAAGCGCCCAGCCAAACAAAAGCCTTCACCCTTGCCTGCTTTTGAAATTTTTCTCTTACCCTCTTCATAGATTTCCAATCCCTTATATTAAAGGATACGCAAAAAAGGGGAAGCTATTTTTTCATAACATTCCCCTTCCAATCTCAACCACCCGCTGCGGCAATTTTTCGATTTCCCGCAGGGTGGTACGGAAATTCACAATGCAAGCCCGCAGGACAAAAGTCCCGTCGATCACGGCATTCGACAAATAAGCTCCGCCTCCCGCTTGTAATTCTTTGAGCAAGTCACGGTTCAATTCATTCAACCATTCATCACGATCCTCCGCACTGAGCCCCGCCGGCAGTCGGCTCGGCAAATAACGAAAAGTCGTGATGCTGAGGTTCTGGGTGAACAACTCTATTTCAGCTTGCTGCGCAAGCTTATCCGCCAAGGCTCTTGCCAGGGCGATGTCATCACGGATCATGCGAATGTAACCCTTGCGCCCCGCTTGCCGCCAAGCCAGCCACACCTTCAAAGCGCGGAATCCGCGCGAGTTCTGCAGACCGTATTCGTAATAGTTGATCGCCCCCTGCCCACTCGGCTCACTCACTTCATCACCGACCGCTTCGTCCTCATCTTCAAACAAATAATAGTCCGGATGGAAACTGAAGGCATCCACCAAAAATTGCGCATCGCGTACCAAAACACAGCCCGCTTCCAACGGAGTGTAGAGCCACTTGTGCGGATCCAAGGCAATCGAATCCGCCTGGGCCAAAGCCTGTAAATCCGCCGAAGCCTCGGGCAACATCGCGGCAAATGCCCCGTAGGCCCCATCCACATGGAACCATAAATCGTCAGCCTTACAGATCTTGGCGATCGCCTGCAAGGGGTCGACCGCACCAGTGCTGACCGTGCCAGCGGAAGCCACGATCAGAAAAGGCTGATGCCCGGCTTCACGATCCCCGGCGATTTTTTCTTCCAAATCAACCAAATCCATTTTCTGCTGATCATCTACGGCAACCCAAGTGATCGCATCCGTTCCCAAACCAAACAGGTCGGCCGCCTTTTGCACCCAGGTATGGGTTTCTTTCGACGCATAGAGCCGCATCGCCCGCGCTCCGCCACGCGCTCCCTTGCTGCGGATATCCCAGTTAGCTTTCGCTTTTCTAGCGGCAAGAAAGCCGACAAAATTCGCCATAGTCCCACCACTAACCAGCAACCCCCCATACCCCTGTGAACAGCCCACGGCCTCGCGAATCCACTCAACCGTCTGTTTTTCGATCTCAGTAGCCATCGGCGACAAGGACCAGGCTCCAACATTGGGATTGACCGCCGAGGCCAACAAATCGCCCAGCGCCCCGATCGGCGCAGCTGACGAAGTGACATAAGCCATGAAGTCGGGATGGCCGTTAAAAAGAGAATGATCAAAAAGCATACTTGCCGTCTGTTCGAGAATCTCACCCGCAGGCGCACCGTCCTGTGGCAGCGAAGTATCCGGCAAAAGCGCAGCCAGCTCGGCCACCGATTCGTTGGGATTAACCGGACGCGAAGGCAGCGATTGCAAAAAATCGGCAATCTGGTCAACCAGTTGACGACCCGTGGCACGAAATTCCTCAGCGCTCATTTCGAGCGCGGCCTGCCGTGAGCTCAAATCACCACAAGCTGGCCCGGTGTCCCGCTCGTCATCCCCGTCCGCGCTCATGTGCCGGGGGTGGCCAAAATCATCCTCACCGAATCCATTCTCAAGGTCGCTCCTTGCAAATGGGTTTTCAAAGCTTCCCGCTCCTCAACCGCCATACTGATCTCCGATTCCCTCACCGGATGACCCATCTGCTGCAATTTTTTCAAACGTTCGATTTCGCTGTCGAGTTGTTTTTCCATCGCCGCAACCGCTTCGCTGCGGACATCCGCAGCGTTCTTTTCCGCCAAAGCCTTGGCCGCTTCGATCATTTTAGGCAGGGTTCCTCTCAGCGCCTTGGATTTTTTCTGCAGCCAATCGGCCGGTCCCTCTTTCGAGCGACGAATCATCTCCGGCACAAACACCTTCGAACGATCCCTCAACTGATGATCCACCAGAGCCCGCACCGGTTGGGATGGCAAAAAGCGATCCACATGAAATTTTTCCGGAGCCACACACTCCAGCACACAAACGATATCCAATAACAGCGCCTGCTCGGGAGCCGCTTCAATGCGACCAAAGGACGCGTTGCCGCGCTCGGAACTCAGCAACACATCAATCGCACTGGACACCATCGGATGATCCCAGCTGAACAACACGATGTCTTCACGGGCCTGTGCCACTTCACGGTCAAAGGTCAGGGAAATGCCCTCTTCCGGCAATCCGGGGAAAGCTTCCGGCGAGAACAAATGCTCCGGCGTGATCATGTAACAACGCTCATCCAGATCCTCCACCGTCACTCCAAAATGATCGAACAGGCGCAAGATAAACCGCTGCAAACCACGATCCTCGTCCAACTCCTTGATGTCTTTTGCCAACTGTTCTCCGCGTGCTTGATCAAAGGAGCTGATCTCCAACAAATGATCGCGCCCCACTTCCAGCTCATGATCCACTTTCTCCTTGAAGACCTTGCCGCGCTGCAACAGATCCGGCAGCTGCTTTTTCCAAGCCTTATCCGCCGATAAAGTCTTCAACTCCGCTTGATACTCCTGCTGGATCGCACTCGACCCATGTAATGTGTGCTCAAAAGCACCCAAACCTTCGTGATACCAACGAGCCAACATTTCCCCGCTCGAATCCGAAATATACGGCACGTGGATATGGATATCCTCTTCTTGCCCAATACGATCCAAACGCCCAATGCGCTGCTCCAGCAAAGCCGGATCAGCTGGCAGATCAAACAACACCAGATGATGGGCAAACTGGAAATTACGCCCCTCACTGCCGATCTCCGAACAGATCAAAATCCGTGCGCCACCTTCATCCGCAAAATAGGCAGCGTTGCGATCCCGTTGCAACAAAGTCAGCCCCTCGTGGAACACCGCAGCCATCGCACTGATGTGCTCGCGCAGCTCTTCTTCGATTTTTTCCGCCATCTGCTGACTGTGGCAGATCAATAAAAATTTCTCGTCCGGATTATCGCTTAACAATGTGGATAACCAGTGGATTTTGTCCGCGACTTCCTCACTGCCCTCTCTCAGAACCAACGGCCACAAGTGCGCCTGACGCTGCGGGAAACCCTCCAGCACCTGACGCCGGTTGCGGAACATCACCCGCCCCGTGCCATACAAATCAACCAGGGACGTCGTCAGTTCTTCACGCACATCCTCCCCGTCCGCATCGTCATCCGCAGCACTGTCAGCCGCAGCGAGTTTCTCCAAGGCCTCCGCGCCGAGCATTTTTTTCAACAGCTTCTCTTCTGTTTTTTTCAACTTAGCGCCTGAGCGCAAGCTGTCCGCCAAACTCGACACTTCCTGATAGTGATCCGACTCTTCAATGAACTCAGCCAAATCGGAAAAACGATCCGGATCCAGCAAACGCAAGCGGGCAAAATGCCCCTCGCGCCCCAATTGCTCGGGAGTCGCCGTCAACAACAGCAAACCCGGCGTCTCCACCGCAATCGCCGCCACCGCTTCATAAGCCGGACTCGCCTCTTCGGGCGTCCACTCCAAATGATGCGCCTCATCCACAATCAATAGATCCCAGTTGCCCTCCGCCGCCTGCATCGCCCGCCCGGGATTATCCGCCAACCACGAAGTGCCGCAAATCACCAACTGATCATCAAAAAACGGATTATCGGAGTCCTCGCCGGCCTCGATCGACAGCGCCCGCTCTTCGTCATAAATCGAAAATGACATCTGAAAACGGCGATACAACTCAACAAACCACTGGTTGATCAAAGCGTCCGGCACCAGAATGAGAATACGACTGGCACGCCCACTCTGATTCAAGCGGTGCAAGATCAAACACGCTTCGATGGTTTTTCCCAGACCCACCTCGTCCGCCAGCAACACACGCGGCGCGAAACGAGAAGCCACCTCATTGGCGATATACAGCTGATGCGGGATCAAAGCGATGCGCCCACCCACCAAACCCCGCACCTTGCGCGAACGGGCCTCGTGTTTGAAACGCCTCGCCGCCTGGCGCAACTTCCACGTGCGCGGATCATCCACATGACCGGCCAGTAAACGTGCTTCCGGTTTCTGAAAACTGATTTTGTCGGAAAGCTCGCTCTCCGGCAACTCCTTGCCATCCGCATCGATATAAATGAGACGCCCCTCGTCCTTGCGAATATCTACCACCACCGACGGCTCGTCCTGCTGATTGCGGACCGTATCGCCAACCGAAAATTCCACCCGTCGCAAAGGCGCGCTGCGTGCCGCGTAGGTCAAAGTCTGCTCACTGGCGGGAAAAATCACCTGTACCCGCTGGGTGCCGGCGGCGATAATCAGCCCCAAGCCGAGCTCCGGTTGCATTTCACTGATCCAACGCTGACCGGGAGCAAAGTCGTTCGGGTTTGAAGAGGCAATTTGGTGGCGTGATTGGCGTGGCATTTTGAACAAAAAATAAATCTAGCTGGCGAGAAATATACGCAAGTTTGCCTACAACTCGACTCCAAACAGAGAATGCCTCTACTTGCAAAAAAATCAACCGATCTTCGTTGCTATAAATGAAAGAATCGCAACAAAAGGCGAGCGGAATGGATGCGCTGCCCTATACTCCGTCCACTATGTCAGAACATCGAGCTACTCTTACATGGAATCGCGGCGACAGCGGTTTCGGCTACAAAGAATATTCACGCGATCACCGCTGGGATTTCCCCTCCAACGGACAATCGCTGAAAGCATCGGCAGCCCCCAAATACATGGGTGGCGAGGACTGCGTCGATCCCGAGGAAGCCTACGTCGCGGCGCTGTCCAGTTGCCACATGCTGACCTTCCTGGCGGTCGCTTCGATGTCAGGTTTTGTGATCGACTCCTATCAGGACGAAGCTGTTGGCCGCCTCTCACCAGATGAGAATAAAAAAATGGTGATCACTAAAGTTACCCTTAACCCGGTGATTAAATTTTCTGGAGATAAAATTCCCGATGATGCACAACTGGAACAGCTCCACAAAAAAGCCCATCAGGAATGTTTTCTCGCCAATTCGGTGAAAACAGAAATTGTCTGGAACTGATCATCCTGCACGCAGAACCACTCGAATACCCTACTACTCGAATACCGTGGATCAACTCGCCACCCTACTTGCATCATGTTCCTCAGACGAGGATCGTGATCGTCTGCAAATTCTGATTGCGCCAAGCAACGTGGGAGATAACAAAAATCTTGCCGCAGTCATTGAGTCCCTATTTGAACAAGTAGATCAGAGTGATTTTTCTCTATCCGACTGGGTCGCCGCTCTGCTGGAATTTGATCGCTGGCTCGAAAACAAGCACATTGCAGCACGGCCAGTGGAACAAATGATCAGCTACATCCACTGCTGCACCCTCACCCTGACAGCCACCCTGCTACCCCCCAACCTAACCAAACTCACCCGCAACCTGCTGGAACAATACGGCTTTGATGCCTGCAAAAATGTCACTGCAGGTTGAGTCCTATTTTTTCAACCCACTCAACTGACGCTGAGTCCAACTGACCCCCTCTGCTGCCTGGGCATCCTTGGGGTGCGCCTTCGCTACCTGTTGCCACTGCGCCAACGCAGCGGCATACAGTTCGATCGCCCCTTTTTTATCTCCGGTTTTCTCCCGGGCAAAAGCCGCCAACCCACCTGCATAGGCGTAAAGGCGCTGATAAGTCACATTGGCCTTATCCTCTTCCAATAGCTTTCCGATCAACTGAATCGCACGAGTCAAGGCCGGCTTGGACTCAGCAAACTGACCCACATCCCCATACAGTTCCGCCATGTGGCAATTGCGTTTGGCCAGCGACATTCGAAGACCCGCATCCACCTTCTCGCCCTCACCCGCCCGGTCAATCACCGCTTCCAAAAGCTTGGTGGCATCCTTTTCCAACTTGATCCCCGCCACCGACTGTCCGGCATCACGTTGCAATTCGGCCAAAGCCCCCAGGCACTCCGCCAGAGTAGTCGCATAACGAGGATCATCACTATGGGAGGGCATCAGGCGTGACAATAATTTCATCGCATCCTGCAACGATTCCGCTTCCCGTTTCAAACCTCCCAATACCACCAGACCAGAGGCCAGGCGGTATTGATACTCATCCACCGCTCCGTTCAAGGAAATCGCCTCGCTCAACAATTCCACACTTTTTTGATACATCTCCAATGCAGACTCCTGCTGCCCCGATTCCAATAAAATCTCACCTATGCCAGTGAAAGCCAGTGCCAGCGATGCCAGCACCTCGGCATTCTGAGGGCTCTTTTCCTGCAGGTTCACCAAGGCGTCCGCAGCCGCTTCAAAACCTTCACCCGCCAGTTTGTTCTCACGGTTGCGCCGTCGCCAGCCCGCTTCCACCAACAGATTGTTCGCCACTTGCAAAGCTCCCTCCACCGCTTTTTGCGGCACCTTCTGCGCCCATTGCTGCCACAAAGCCGAAGACTCTTTCAATACCTCGATCGCCTTGTCCGCTGCAGCTCCTTTTTTGTAAACCACTTCTCCTTGGCGCTGCCGAACGGCCGCCAGGTTTTTCACTAATACCGCTTCATCCGGTTGTTTTTTTATCAGAATGCGCAAACGTTTTTCCGCTTCAGCAAAAGCAGTGCCTGCCTGATCCAAATCCCCTGCTTCACGATAGATCTCACCGAGAAAGCGGTAAGCATCCGCCGTCGGCAGCATCAACTCCGGCTTTTCTCCATAACGCTTCACCTTCTGTTCGTAATACGATTTGGCCTCCGCCAATCGCAGACTGCGCTGCAACTGAAAACCCGGCACATCAGTATCACGATGCTCGAGAATCATTTCAAAAAAATGATCGCCATAAGTCTGCATCGATAGCAAAAAATCCTCCACCTCTCTCGCCCCTTGCCGAATCTTGCGCGCCTCGTCTTTTGCGTTGGCAACCTCCGAATCCTTGTTTTTCAACGCCGCCCCCAGCTCACTCTGCACTTTCTCAATCTCACTTTGACTCGCTTTCACCCCTTCATTGCCTTGTGACAAAGCCTCTTGCCACTTATTCTGAACCTCGGTGTATTTCCCATAGAACACCACACTGCCCACCACCCCCATAATCGCTACCACCGCCGCCATCGCCGCCACCGTGCTCGACTTCCCCATCCGCCTCTTCATCGCCTGCTCCGCCACCACGTAACTGCCCTGCATCTGACGCACCGCCGCAGAATTCTCCAAGGTCTGGAAATCCGTCAACACTTCGCGCATGTCCGTATAACGGTCGACCGGATCCAAACTCAGACAGCGTTCGATAATACCACGACGCTCTTCCAGTGCCTCGGTCGCTGGCTCTTGCGGCCAGGTGATTCCCGGCTGTTTCTCCATCCACTCGACGTATTGCCCCGGCTGCTGCAGAATCGTCGCAAACGACGACATCTGACTGCCTTTACGTAAGTCGTGATCATTGAGAAACTCTTGAAACAAGGCGTCCAGCCTAGGCAAATGACCCGTAATCAACTGGTAAGCCACCACCCCGAATGAATACACATCCCACTGCTGCCCGCGACCATTGGAATAATCCCCCGTATTCAACTGTTCCGGGCTGGCATAAAAGCCCATGTCACCCATTTCCAGATAATGCAAACCATCCACATATCCCTGCCCCCAGTCACTCAAACGAATCTGATGACCCGTATTGAGGCTGCCGCTGAGAAAAACATTGCTCGGTTTCAAACCCACATGAATCACCCCATAACGGTGTTCAAATGCCAGCGCGTCCGCAATCTGATCCACCAAACCAAACGCCTGATCTTCATCCAGGCGTCCAATCAGAGTGGTAATATTATCGCCGCGCCATTTTCCCGACTCCGCTTCCCGATGGCCATGCAACGAAGTGATCTGATAATAAGGATTATCCACCAGATTGTAGCCATACAGATCCACCAGCCCCGGATGCGCCGGAGCACGTGCGAGGCGCTGCAGATTTTCCTGCACCAGCCCGGGCTTGATCGCCAAGGCCTTGAGAATATTGACCACCCGGTCCTCACCCGTCTCGGAGCTGGCGCGATAAACAAATCCGCAACCGCCTTCCCCAATCAGTTCTTCAAACTGATAACCCTCTATCTCTGGAAGATTCATTCCTCTATGAGCCCAATCAACTAGCCTTACGCGCTGCTCTGCTCATTTTTAATGCTAAATTTTTCACTCTCTATCCCCGCTCTGTTAAATCACAGCGACACTCGATTGATTTTGCGTTCACTTTCCTTGCAAAATAAATTCTACAATGCTATCCCATTCCACCTCAATCTGCTCTGGATCGATCTCCTGACGCCCGGCTCGATTATACCAATAAGCCGCATTGCCCAGATCTCCCTCAATGGTATGTAAAAGAGCGTGAATCCATGAGCCCAATGGCGTATCTATATCCTGCACCACATCATGAGCTTCATCCCAACGATCTTTTTTAGTCCACCACAAAGCCGACAACTCCAAACCCAGGCCCTCGGGCGGTTCTGCGTCATTGGCCACTGAAACAAGCAACTCTTCTACTGTATTCATCGTTCTTACACTCTATCCCATTCACGCCCTGCGTAAAACAGAACCCTGCAAACTTTTTCACCCTTTCCAAACTTTATTATGAGTCGCCCACCTGCCAAATTCAATCCCGAACCCTTTGCCTACCACACCGAACTCGAAATCGACATCGAGTCCCTCACCAATCTCGGCCAGGGCCTCGGCCGGATCGACGGCTGGGTCGTATTTGTGCCCTTCTCACTGCCCGGCGAACGGGTTCTGGCGCGCATTTTCCGCAATCACAAAGGCCACAGCGAAGCCGATTTGATCGATGTGATCAAAGCCTCGCCGCACCGGGTGGAAGCCCGCTGTGAACTTTTCGGCACCTGCGGAGGCTGTCAGTACCAAAACTACGCCTACCAGCAGCAATTGCTTTGGAAACAAACCCAGGTCAGCGAACTGCTCAGCCACATGGCCAAAATCGAAGCCGAGGTTTTGCCTGTCATCCCCTCACCACGCGAGTGGGGCTACCGCTCAAAAATCACCCCACACTTTCAAAAACCCAAAGATGGCAAAATCGAGAACATCGGATTTCTCAGAGCCGGAGTGCGCTCGCAGCTGATCGATGTCAAACAATGCCCGATCGCCTCCGATGCCATCAACCGGGCCCTGCCCAAGTTGCGCAAACTAGCCCACGCCGAAGCCCTCACTTATCGCAAAGGCGCCACCCTGCTATTGCGGGACTCGGCCGAAGAAGGCGATGTCGTCATCACCCGTAACAACGAAGTCTGCGAAGAACACATCGGTGACCTGAAATTTCAATTTGCCGCCGGTGAGTTTTTTCAAAACAATCCCTCGATCCTGCCCGCCTTCACCCAACACGCTCGCGACGAAGCGCTCAATGCGGGCAGCGGCCGCCCCGCCAACCGTTACCTCATCGACACCTACTGCGGCAGCGGACTTTTTGCCGTCTCCTGCGCGTCACATTTCGAACAAGTCTCCGGCATCGAAATCAGCGAAGCCGCCATCGAATGGGCCAAGCGCAACACCAAACTCAACCAACTCGACAACTGCCGGTTCCAACAAGGCGACGCGCTGGCAATCTTTGCCGACATCGATTTCCCCGCTGATCAGAGCGCGGTCATCATCGACCCGCCGCGCAAGGGATCCAATCCGGGATTCATCGAGCAATTATTGACTTTCGCCCCCGCCACCATCGTTTACATTTCCTGCAACCCCGCCACCCAGATCCGCGACCTCGAGTTGCTCCTGGCTAACGAAGAATATGAACTCAGCAAGATCCAACCCTTCGACCTCTTCCCTCACACCCGCCACCTGGAATGTGTCATCACCCTGAACAAAAAAAACCTCTAACTCTCCTACCTCCTATAGCCTAATACCCTACAGCCTACAGTCCAGCCCCCTACCGCCTTCCCCATGAAACGAAGAACCTTCCTAAAAAGCTCAGCCGCACTCGCCACCGCCACCTTGACACCCCAACAGTCACAGGCCGACGACTCCCCCCTCATCCGCTCAATCGAAAAAATCACCCTGCGCAAAAACCGCGACGGCAAAGGCACCACCTGGTTCCATCCCCGCGCCTGCATGATCCCGGCGGAGGGTGATTCCAAAAATCCCATCGCCTTCATGACCCTGCAGGAGATCGCCGGTTCGGATTTTTTCGGCCCGGTCCATTTTAGTCAATCAAGCGATCTCGGTCAAAGCTGGACGAATCCCACAGGCATCACCCCACTCGCCCGCTACCCGGTGCCCGATCACGAAGGTCTCGAGCAAGGTGTCTGCGACGTGGTGCCACAATACCATCCGGCCAGCAACAGCATCCTCGCGCTCGGCCACAATGTTTTTTACCGCGGCAAACACTTCGCCAAAAAGGATCAACTCGCTCGTTTCCCCGCCTACACCGTACGGCAACCTGACGGCACCTGGACCTCCTTGAAAAAACTCGAGTGGGACGACCCGCGCGGCGCATTCATCTACACCAACAACTGCGGTCAACGAGTGGTGCTGCCCAATGGCGACATCGCCATGTCTTTCACCTTCGGAGCCAAATCCACCGCGCGCTCCGTCGCCGGTGTCATTTGCTCCTTCGACGGCGAGACCCTCAAGATCAAAAAAGTCGGCCCCGCTATCACCAGTGACAAAGGCCGCGGCCTGCTCGAGCCCTCGGTGACCCAATACAAAGGGAAATTCTACATGACCATCCGCGCCGAAGACAATCACGGTTATCTCGCGGTCAGCGACGACGGTTTGAACTACTCCGACAAAATTGCCTGGAGCTGGGATGACGGTGAAGCCCTCACCATGTCCACCACCCAACAGCACTGGCTGACTCATAGCGAAGGTTTGTTTTTGGTTTACACCCGTAAAGACTCGTCCAACAGTAAAGTGATCCGCTGGCGGGCTCCCCTGTTTGTTGCCCAGGTTGACACCAAAAAACGCTGCCTCATTCGCTCCACCGAACAAGTAGTATTGCCACTGGTCGGTGACGGCGTCAACGACCCCGACAACGTCGCCCTGATGGGCAACTTCAACGTCACCAATGTCAGCCCAGACGAATCATGGGTCACCGCCGGAGAATGGATGCCCAGAAAATCCGCCAAGGGCAATGTCGTGCTCGGCAAAATCCGCTGGAACAAAAAAAACACCTCACCCTTGTATTAGACCGCCACCATGCTTGCCATCGACCTCACCAATCAAACCGCCCTCATCACCGGTGCTTCGCAAGGCATCGGCGCCCAAATCGCCCGCACCTTGCACGCAGCGGGAGCTAAGGTCATTCTCAACCATCCGGGTTTTGAGCAGAGTGCCGCCGACGCGACAGCACTGGCCAACGAACTCAGTCAACAACGGGAAAATTCCGCCTTCGTTTTTGCCGCCGACATCTCCGATGCCGAAGCGGTGCAGAAAATGATGCAGGATATCAAAAACACGGATGCCCTCGGCGGCATCGATTTTTTGATCAACAACGCCGGCATCCTCCGCGATCGAACGATCAGCAAAATGTCACTCGAAGATTGGAATGCTGTCATCAACGTCAATCTCAGCGGCACCTTTTACGTCGCCAAGTACGGCCTGGAAATCATGCGTGATGGAGGGGCCATCGTCAGCCTGGGCAGTATCGCCGCTTTGCAGGGATTTTATGGCCAAAGCAATTACGCCGCCGCCAAAGGCGGCGTGCATGCCATGACCCGGGTATTAAGCCGCGAGTGCGCCAGTCGTAACATCCGTGTCAACGCCATCGCCCCGGGAGTCATCGCCACCCAAATGGTCGAAACCATTCCCGACAATGTGCGCGACCTGATGTTAAAAAACGTGCCCCTGCGCCGCCTCGGCGAACCGCGCGAAATCGCCGAAGTCGCCGCCTTTCTCTGCTCCCCGCTTGCCTCCTACATCACCGGCCAAACCATCGAAGTCAACGGCGGCTGGCGCGGCTGATCCCATTCTTCATTTCTCATTTCATACTTCCCCCATGCCCCCCGCAATCTCCACCGCCACCGAAGCCATCGCCGCGATTCCCAGCGGCGCAACCGTCGCGGTCAGTGGTTTTGTTGGAGCCGGCCATCCGGAATTGCTCACCACCGCACTTGAAGAACGTTTCCTGGCAAGCGCCCAACCCCGTGACCTCACCCTGGTTTACGCCGCCGGACAAGGCGATGGCAAAGACCGAGGCCTAAACCATCTCGCCCATGAGGGCTTGCTCAAACGAGTGATTGGCGGTCACTGGAACCTGGCGCCCAAGTTGGGAACCCTTGCGCTGGAAAACAAAATCGAAGCTTACAATTTTCCCCAAGGCGTAGTGTGCCAACTGTTCCGGGAAATCGCCGGGAAACGTCCCGGAGTGATCACCAAAGTTGGTCTCAATACTTTCATCGATCCCAACAACGAAGGCGGTCGCCTCAACCAGCGAACTAAACAAGAACTGATCGAACGGCTCGAACTGGACGGCGAGACCTGGCTGCGTTACCGCAGTTTTCCCATCACTGTCGCCCTCATCCGGGCGACCAGCGCAGACCCCCAAGGCAATCTTTCCGTCGAACACGAAGGCCTCATCGGTGACATCCTGCCTATCGCCCAAGCCGCCCGCAATCACGGTGGCATCGTTATCGCCCAGGTCGAACGAATCGTGGAACGGATCAGCGACCCCAAAGCTGTTCGTGTGCCCGGCATCCTGGTCGATTTTTTAGTCGAATCACCGCAGGACAAACAAGCTCACCAACAAACCTTCGCGGAGTCTTTCAATCCTGCTTATGTCACCACCCGTGACAACAAAATCTCCACCACACCCCAAACCCTGCCTTTCTCCTGCCGCAAAATCATCGGCCGACGAGCGCTTGAGGAAATCCGCAGTGGCGACATCGTTAACCTCGGCATCGGCATGCCGGAAGCCATCTCCGCAGTGGCTGCCGAAGCAGGCCGCTTGGAGGAATTCACCCTCACCTTGGAATCCGGCCCGATCGGCGGCGAACCCGCCAGTGGACTCAGCTTTGGCTGCAGCAGCTATCCCGACGCCATCATAGACCAGCCCTCACAGTTTGACTTTTACGACGGCGGCGGCATTGATCTCGCAGCACTGGGCGCGATCGAAATTGACCAACTGGGCAACGTCAACATCACCCAATTCGGCAATCGTTTTGCCGGCGTTGGCGGTTTTGTCAACATCACTCAAAACGCCCGCCGCGTCATCTTTTGCGCCCCGTTCCGGGTCAAGGGACTCACGGCAAAAGTAAGTGATGGCAACCTGACCATCACCAGCGAAGGACAAATCCCCAAATTTGTTAAACGCGTGCAGCAAGTTGCCTTTCACGGGCCCTCCGCCATCGAACGCGGACAAGAGGTCCTCTACGTCACCGAGCGCGCCGTCTTCCGACTCACCGCAGACGGCCTCGCCCTCATCGAAACCGCTCCCGGCATCGACCTGCAAGAGCAGATCCTCGACCAAATGGAATTCCAACCCCTCGTCGACCAACTTACAAAGATGCCGTCAAGCTGCTTTGATCCTTAAACAAAGTATCAAATACAGAGCCGATGAATTGTAGGGCGACCGCTCCGGTTGCCTAGGCAAATAAGACGAAGGAGAACAAGGCTGATGACAAACCGTAACTTATTAAAACGGCACAACATTTCGCGACAATTGGATTGCTATAAATTTTCTATACACTGAATACGTAACTACGGCTTAGCTGTTCGGCTGCGTTTTGTTATGCCCGGTTTGATTATAGCAACTTCAAATTTTCCAAAGATGTGACTACGAGGCACGGGGCCCCAGAAGCGACTATCGTTTGCATTGTTTGTGTTATCGCCAAGAACAAAATATTCGTCCTTAGCCAGGGTTATCTTCCTAATCGAAACCGAGGGCGAATTCTTCATCGCCGCTAACCCAAAATAACGAACACCTTTAAGCGTGGGGGGCAGTTTCAACGGCGTTCCCCCGATCAGGATTTCGGATCCAGCGTAATCCACAATTTCTCCCGGCATCCCAACTACCCGCATAATCCAAATTTCTTTCGCTGGCGTGATACCTCCACCTGGATAAACGGCTTTGGGCGGTTCGAAAGTCACTATATCCCAGCGTTCCGGATCGGTGTTCCAATAGGCGCTGCGATCCACAATAACATCAGTTCCGGCGGGTATCGTCGGATCCATCGAGGATGTGGGCACATGATAGCGCTTTTTCGTGCACGCGCCCAGTGATATGACCAGAACCAAACAAAGGGCTAGAAGTCTCAGTAGATGCATTTTCTTGGTAACGTTTCGAGTGAGCAAGTCACCTACTGGCAGCGCGCATTCGTGTGCAAGTTGAGGGTTAAAAGTTTCATTTAGGTTTGTAGAGTAGGGACTGCTCCGACTTGGAGCCATCCCCCTCATCAAACCGGACGTGCGGTTCTCCCGCATCCGGCTTTCCGAAGTGATTCACCAATTCGCTATCGATTTCTCCAA
>JASFYY010000027.1:0-45249 GCA_045046875.1 Verrucomicrobiota bacterium
CGACATCGCATTTTGATCAACTACCGCGCCGAAGCAGAAAACATCAATGTCGATCAAGTGATCGAACGCTTGTTGGAAGCTGTTGCTGAGAAGAGCTGATCGGACTTAATTCGTACAAGTTGACTATTTAACAAACTTAAGACATAATTCCTCTAAGTGAATCTGGGTAGTCGCAGATATTCAGATCTAACTAAAGTTTTGCCTTTAGTTGCTCCAACAAAACCTTCCTTGTAGAAAACACAATTAACATGGGCTTTTCTTTTCGCAGTCTCTACGCTGATGACCAAGACGCACCAGTCCGTCGTGTTCCGGATTCGATCAGAACCGGTGAGCGGCTTTCCCCATCCCTTGCTCGCCGATCACTCGATCCTACAGCTGAAGCTCGCCGCCAATCCATGCCTACTGGCATTCCCGGACCACTCAAGTCCGGCCCAATAAGCCAAATCCCAGCAAAACCGGCTGATGCCCCAACTGCAGCCCGGGTAAAAATTCCTGAGCACGGCGACGAGGACAGTGTTTTCTATTCTCTGGACAGTTTACAAGCTGAATCAACTGTAGCCCCGCCCCTTCAGGGATCACAGCAAAAGGAAGTGCCGGCATGCGTCCCAGAAACGGTCACCCTAGTGGAACCCTCAACTTATCCAGACAATTCTAGCGCAGTTGCAAAAGACCACTGCGCCGCTCAAATCCAACTGCGGGCGATTTTTTCGACCAACGCTGCTTTCACTTTGGATAACATTGCTACGTTAACCGCACAGCTTCCTGGAGTAAGTAACTGCCTATTAAAGAGTTGCGAGCGTTCAGTCCTGGCTACGACTGAGTCAGAGAGTGTTGAAACTATCGAAGATCATCAAAATCCCCCCCAGCCCGAGGCTTTTGCTGCAGCGCTCGAATTGCTTGGCCAGGCCACAGTGGACGGTATTTTATTACGCTCGACAAGCGGATCAGTCTCTTGTTTTTCAAATGCAGGTTTCTCTCTCATGGCACGTCATGAGGCAGAAAACCCTCCCGCTGGTTTATGGGAAAAATTATTTCTCATCACCCAGGCGGGATCCAAATTGGGATGTAAGATAAAATAGTTAAACTGCTGACCGCAATACGTTTCGCCCTTTGCAGGGCTGGGAGAGTTGGGTTTTTTACCCAGCGCGAAGCGCTGGGGTTAAATCGTTTTTATTGCCAGCCCTATAAGGGCGACATGATGTTGAGATGCGATAAGGTAGCTTTCAATAAACAATGGCTAACTATTTTGTCCTGCACCTTCCAAATTGACGGCAGTCATTTGATTCTTTCAATTTGGCCGAATTTGTGGTAAAATCCTCTCAAATTTGCGAGTAAGATGCTCGCGAACACGCGTGAGGCGTATTTATTCGAATTATGATGGATCTGATTTTCAAAGGCGGGCCGCTGATGTGGTTACTGCTCGGGTGCAGTATTTTGGCCATCGCCATTGCTCTGGAACGTTATTTTCATTTTCACCGCTCGCGCATCGATGTGGGCGACTTGCTTTACGGATTGAGGAACCTGATCCGCAAAAAAAACTTCGCCGAAGCCATCCACGAATGTGCCGGCACCCCCGGCCCGGTCGCCCGGGTGATCCACTCCGCCATCCTCCACCACGGTGCTCCGCGTGCAGAGTTGAAAGAAATCGTGCAGGAAACCGGGCAATTGGAGATGCCCAAATTGGAAAAACATCTCGCGGTGCTGCTTTCCATCGCCTACGTCGCTCCTCTGATCGGTTTATTGGGAACTATTCTGGGACTGGTCAATACGTTTGTCCAAGTCAACGCCACCGGCGGATATGCCACCGCTACAGAGATCTCCAAAGGCGTTTACGAAAGCCTGATCAGTTCCGCCGCCGGACTGATGGTGGCCGTGCCTACTTTTGTGATTTATTCTTTTCTCGTCGCCTACGCCAAAACGCTGATGCATGACATGGAGCGCGGTGGCATCGAGATCGTCAATATCATCGTCGAAAACCGCGATCATCACTCCGAGATCATCAAATTTGAGCATCAAGACGAACCCGCTGCAAAAACGGGTGACGATGATAGCCATCACGCCAACCACGCTGATGACAGTGAGCGGCGTGAAAACGAGGGCCACTGATGAAACTCGAATCCACTTTACCCACCCGGGCGAACTTTCTCTACTCGGCTCCTGTATTGGACGTGGTATTGCTGCTGCTGATCTTTTTCCTGCTCGGTTCCAATTTTATTCTCAAATCAGGCATTTCCGTAGAGGTTCCCTTTTCTAATTCCAGCCTGCCCTCCATCGACCGTTCCCACATCATCACTTTGGCACCTGGTGAAAGTTCGCGCATTTTTTTCAACGAAGACCGCGTTACTCTGGACGAACTGAACGAACGTCTCGAGAAAAACGCCGCCACTGACAAAGTTCACCAAGTGATCATACGAGCTGATCAATCAGCGACTTTTGGATCCGTCATCGAAATCTCCAACCTTGTCCTGCGTCACGGCTACGACCTGGTTTATGCCACCAGTTCAGAAAGCGGGGATTAATAGCCATGCCAGGCAAAGCAAATAGAAAACTGGCGGCTAGGGCAGAGGACGCTGATGGATTTCTTTTTTCCTGGTCCCGCAAACACCCTGGTACTTTTTGGCTTTGGGGATTCCTGATCCTCTCTTTGTTATTGCACGCTACGGGTTTTTATCTTTTCCAAGTGGTTTATCCCTCCTCGGGACGGGTCGAACCCTTCCCCTCCCGGGTATTGATCCTCGACGAAAAAAATCCGGCTAATGCCATTTTGTTACAAGAATTGAATGATCGTCTGGCTTTTCTCCAACCTGCTTCCAACGGATCTTCCGGTCGCAAAAAATTGGGTGACTTTTCAGTTTCATTCCGCCCCTCCTTTCTCAACCGAAACCCTCCTTTTAAAAAACCCACGACAGGGAAATCTAACAAAATCAAAGCTGCAGCCATGGGCTTGCCAGCGCAATCAACGATTTTTCCTCCGTTTAATCTGCAACACTCTCTTTTCCCCCCCGTTAAAAAAACGGCTACGAATGCAACCGGGGCGGCAGTCAAAAAGTCCGCAAAATAACAGCGCCAGATCACTATGTTTCGCGTCACCCTTAGTCACCTGATCCTCATTTACATGGCTGTGCTGCTGGGCATCCTGTGTTTTGCCTGGTTGATTGGAGAAGTGATCAGGTTCCGTCAGGATAACCGTAAAAGGCGTTCGATGGTGGTATGTGATATATGTGGACACAGTTTTGAAGACCCCTCCGAACGCGAACTTTTGACCTGCCCCAGCTGTGGACGCCTAAACGAACGTGGCAAAGTGAGGGAAATTTAGCCCAACTGAGCCCAGCAAGCACAAATTGCCCTTGCAATGAGGGTGAAAGCGTGGTGAATATTAGCCACTCCCCCCGCCCACAAACGATAGGATTATTATGGAACGAAGAGTCGTCATCACAGGTATTGGTGTTTTGTCACCGATAGGAAATCAATTGGATACTTTCTGGGAAAACCTGATCGCCGGAAAAAGCGGTATTCAACTACTCGATGCGCTCGATACCGAGGCATATGGCTGTAAAATCGGAGGGCAGGTAAAAGATTTTGATCCCGCCCCGTTTTTTGCTTCGCATAAGGACGCACGTCGCGCTGACCGTTTCACTCAGCTGGGAGTGGCCGGTGCCAAAATGGCTTTGGAGGATTGCGGAGTGGATTTTGATCAAGTTGATCGCGATCGTTTTGGAGTCATGGTCGGCAGCGGTATCGGTGGTTTGGGAACTTTGGAAAAACAACACGCCACCTTGCTCAGCCGGGGTGCCTCGAAAGTATCTCCCTTCACCATTCCGATGATGATTGCCAATATTGCCAGCGGCATCATTTCCATCGATTTTAACTTGCGCGGACCCAACATGTGCATCGTCACCGCTTGCGCCACGGCCAACCACAACATCGGCGAAGCTTGGCGCATGATCAAATTTGATGACGCCGACATCTTTGTCGCCGGCGGCTCCGAAGCCTCGATCACCCCGATGGGGCTGGCGGGTTTTGGCAACATGAAAGCGCTGAGCACCCGCAACGATGAACCCGAGAGAGCTTCGCGGCCATTTGATACCGGCCGTGACGGTTTTGTCATGGGTGAAGGCGCTGGCACCGTGGTGATCGAAGAACTGGAACACGCCAAAAAACGTGGCGCTCGTATTTATTGTGAACTGACTGGCTACGGCGTCTCAGCTGACGCTTACCATTTGACCTCTCCGCACCCAGAAGGAGACGGCGCCAAGCGCTGCATGCAGATGGCCTTGAAACACTCACGCTTGAACCCCGAACAAGTTGATTATGTCAACGCCCACGGGACCTCCACCAGCATGGGTGATGTGTGTGAAACCAAAGCGATCAAAAAAACTTTTGGTGATCATGCCAACAATGGTTTGATGGTGAGCTCGACCAAATCCATGACCGGTCACTTATTGGGTGCCGCAGGTGGAGTGGAACTGGCCGCATGTATCAAAGCGATCAACGAAGGCATCATCCCGCCAACGATCAACCTTGAGAACCCCGACCCACAATGTGACCTCGACTACGTGCCGAATGTCGCAAGGGAAGTCAAAATCGATACGGCCTTGAGCAATTCGTTTGGTTTCGGAGGTCACAACGCCTCACTTTTGATCAAACGTTACGACGGCTGAAAGGTTTGTTAGATCAACGCCTTTAGTTTGAAAGCGGAGATATATTGACCATCGCTAGCTTACTTACCTTTGCCAAGGGGGGGATGAAAGTGGTGAGCAGGCAGCTTTTTTGATTCAAACCTGGTTCTAGTTTTGACTGGCATCGATTAACAAATATGGAAATTTGTTTTACGTCAGTCTATGTTCCGCAGGTGTTGGGATGATGGATATGAATTTGAACAAATTATGGTTTTGGCCTTGGTTGGCAGCTTTGTCGAGCGGGGTATTGCTTGCTTTGTGTTACCCCACCTGGGATATCAGCGCTTTGATCTGGTTTTGGGCTTTGCCTTTGTTGGCAGCATTGTGGTTTTCTGAACCGGGCACGAAAAAAGACGGACGAGCTCGCAGCCGGGTTTGGCGGGGTTGGTGGCTGGGTTATCTCAGCGGCCTGGCTTTTTTCCTGATCAATCTGAGTTGGCTGGTCGAGGTTAGTGGAGTGGGGGCGGTGGCGCTTCCGGCTTATCTCGCGGCGTATTTTGGCTTTTGGGGGGCTTTTGCGGCTACGGTTGGGCGGTGGGATGCGTCTCATTCATCTATGGGTGGTGAGGGGTTGAGCAAATGGCAGAAGGTTTTTGCGCCTTCGTGGGCGGTTCTGCGGGTGGCTTTTCTGAATGGGGCGATGTGGTGTGGGATGGAGTGGCTGAGAGGGGTGGCTTTCACGGGTTTGCCTTGGAATGGTCTTGGGGTGGCGCTGCATAATAATCTCTACCTGATCCAGATCGCTGATATCATCGGGGCGACGGGTTTGTCCTTTGTGATGATGTTTTGTTCCTGTGTGGCTTTGGCGACCAGTTTTCGTCTGGTGCAGGAATTTGGCAAACGCGGCTTGCGACCACATCTGGATTTCACTGTGGCGGTGGCGATGATCATGGGGATTTTTCTTTATGGCCTGAATCGTATCAACCAGAAACCGGGTGAGACCAAAGACATACGCGCGTTGTTGGTTCAGTTGAATGTGCCGATCGACAAAGTGTGGGATGATCAAGCTCTCGCTAAAAATTTGGATGAGTATTATAACTTAACCACGGCTTATGTAGAGTCGTCCGATTACGATCTGGTGGTTTGGCCGGAGACTTCTTTGCCCGGACGGTACTTTTATCCCTGGGTGCAGACCTTTTTGAATCAGGTTTTGGTAAGCGGGGATTTTTATCTATTGGCGGGACTCGAAGAGGAGGTTCAACCGGGGGAGTTGTATAATGTGGCGACGCTGATGAAAGGATCGACCAGGAATTATCAGATGTATCGCAAGTCGCACCTGGTTCCTTTTGGTGAATACCTGCCCTTGCGTGGAGTGTTTCCGCCCTTTGAATGGATCGCCGGGGATTTGATACCGGCGGATTTTCAGGCAGGTAAAAGCTTCGAACCTTTAAAGCTGGGTGGAGGGGAGGATGGAGAAGAGTGGCAGATCATTCCTCTGATTTGTTTTGAGGATACCATTGGCAGTTTGGCGCGGAAGTTTGTGCGGCCTAACGTGCCTCAGTTGATTGTCAATGTGACCAATGACGGCTGGTTTTGGGAGAGCTCGGAATCTGCCCAACATCTTGCCAATGCCCGTTTCCGCTGCATCGAGCTGCGCCGTCCGATGATCCGTGCGGCGAACACTGGGGTGAGCTGTTTTATTGATGAGGTGGGAAGTTTGTATGATCGTGAATCCAAGCAGGCCTTCGAGCGTAAAATTGTCGATGATGTGAGCGGCAGCACTTTTGTCACCGGCACATTGCCAGGAACGGTTAGGATGCAGAAAAATCCCCCGATGACAATTTACGCGCGTTTTGGCGAGTGGTTCTCGATCAGTATGGGAGCTTTTGCGCTTTTTTCAGCTCTATTGAAAGCTTGGGGTGGCAGACGTGGGAAAGAGATGTAAAATTCGCGTCAAAGTAGAAAGCTACAGCCTACCTCATTACCTGCTAAAGCTTGACGGAGACTTGTCTCGGCGTTTAGCTTGAAATATGAAAGTTAAATTAGTGGTTTTGGCGATGTGTTTGGGTTTTACGCAACATCACGCAGGAGGGCAGGAAACAAGCATGCTGGTAGATGCGCAAGGTCGTCAGATCGAAGCCCGGATTAGGAGTGTTAGCGATGGGGAAGTCACTATCAAGCGCGGTGATGGTCGAACCTTCACTCTTGGGGTAGATAAGTTTGACCTCAGAACCCAACATATGCTGAGGAATTGGAATGAACGGGATGTTCTGGCTCGCACCTTAGGTGCCACCCTTAAAGCGGTTGAAATTAGATCAACAGTGCACGGGGCAAATAATTTAACGGCACTGTATTTTCGTAACTCGGCAGGTAAGGCGCTGATAGACAACAACCGTATTAGCGAGTCGATCAAGTATTTATTGGAGACGGCAGACTTGTGGGCAAAAACCAGATCGTCAGATTGGGGGGCGCATCAAGCTGCTCATTTGTTGGGTTTTGCCATGCTGTTGAAGCAAGCAGATGAAGATGGGGAAAAACTGTTGGTGGAGGGTTTGGAAGGGATGTTACAAACTCAAAAAAAATTGAAAAATCCGAAGGGGGTCACATTGATGATGAGTGAGTCTACGGAAAGAGTATTCCGCTACTTCGAAGCAAAAAGCACTGAGGAAAGTAAGCGTTGGAAGCAGGTTAATGAGAGCTTTCAAGCACAGGTGGCAGCTAAAGAAAAGATGCCTATGGATTTGGGGCGTTTGAAAAAACGGACAACAGCTCATTTTATTTTAGCCTCTCCGTATTCGAGCATTGGGGATTATACTCGAACGGCAGAAAAGACTTGGGAAGAATTGGCCAAGGTGATTCCTTCTTTAGTCAGCGATTTTGAAAAAGGCTATTTTAGAACCCCTAATGGGCAAAAAGGCTCATTGGATCAGTATAATGAAGATGGCCAGTTTAAATTCCTATTGGTGTTGGCAGACAAAAAAACACTGGATCCGATCACTGGTAGTTATTTAGAGACTTTAACCGATGCAAGAGAACGCAAAGCGGCGACTGATTTGGCTGCTTATAATGGTTTCGTCGAGGATGTGAAGAACCGTTTTTTAGTGGCCAAAGTGAGTGACCCTAAATCCTATACGGATCCAAATGATAACTTTACTTTTAATCGCTTGATACACAATGTGCCGTCGGCTTTGCTCAAGTTGACCTTGCGAACAAAGAACGAACCGCATTGGTTGAGCTCAGGTATTGGTTACCATTTTGAGCACCAGCTAACCGGAGTAGCATCGGTTCACTACAGTAACATGAATTTTAATCAGGCAGGATTAAGGAGATATACTGATTGGCATGATGCGGTTAGGAACCTTGTAAGAGGAGGAAGCAAGCCTAATATCAAACGTATGATTTGGGGAGGGGATCGTCAGGCTGAAGATTATGGTTTCCTGTGGGCTTTGGCGGAATTGTTGCTTTCGACCCCGGAAAAACAAGCTCAATTGGGTGATTTTATTCTTCAACAACGTCAAAACCGTGTTTATATGAATGAAAAAGAGGTTGCCTTGTGGTTTGGATACGAAGATCCGGAAGCGATGGGGCGAGCGCTTAGCTTTTTTATTCTGAGTAAAGCTTTCGACTGAGCCGTTAAAAAACCATTTCCTTTTGAGTGGATCCGTCGAGGATGGAAATTTTCTCACGGTGGAAGGCGGGGTCGCTGCGGAAGGTCAAGCGAGCCTGGTGGCGTCGTTCGAGGTCGACGAGCAGTTCGGAATCTTTGGTTTTCAGGCGTTCCATTACATCGGGATGAACAATGACGACCAGATCGTCGCAGTCACGGTGTTTGGCCAGCACGGCTGATACCGCGCGTTGCAATTCGACACTCATTGACTCGGGAGTTTTGACTCGCCCACGTCCCTGGCAATAATGGCAAGGTTCGGTAACGGTCATATTAAGACTCTCGTGCAGACGTTGACGGGTCATTTCCATCAGGCCGAGCTGGGAGATCTGCAGGGCTTGGGTTTTGGCCTTGTCCATTTTGAGGCGTTCTTTCATCGCCCGGTAAACGGCTTGCTGATCACGGCGTCCGCGCATGTCGATAAAGTCGACCACTACCAGTCCGCCGATGTTCCGCAGCTTGAGTTGGCGGGCGACTTCACGGGCGGCTTCGACGTTGGTTTGCAGGATCATTTTGTCCTGCTTCTTGGCGCGTCCGGTATTGACGTCCACGGCGATCATGGCCTCGGTTTCGTCGATCACCAGATAACCGCCGGAGGGCAGCCACACCTGGCGGAAAAAGGCGTCATCAATTTGTTTCTGAATTTTCAGGTTTTCAAAAATAGGCTCGCTGTTTTCAAACAGGTGAATGCGTTTTTTGGAGCGGCGGGAAATGGTTCCCACCAGTTCCTTCATGCGTTGCACGGCCTCGGCATTGTCACAGAGGACTTCCTGAATTTCGTCGGTGAGAAAGTCGCGTACGGTTCGTTCAATCAGGTCCGGCTCGCGGAAGACGCAAGTGGGGGCTTTGTTGCTGGCGGCGTTGTCTTCGATTTCCGCCCATTGTTCCAGCAGAATGCTCAAGTCACGGATGAAATAACGCAGGCGTTGGCCGGTGGCGACGGTGCGCAGAATGATGCCCATGCCTTCGGGCACCTGGAGTTTTTCCATCACCTTGCGCAAGCGGGCGCGCTCTTTGGGATCCTCGATTTTGCGGGAAATACCAAACTGGTCGTTGCGGGGCATCAATACCATGTAACGCCCGGCGAGCGAGATGTTGGTGGTCACACGCGGGCCTTTGTTGCCGATCGGGCCTTTGGAAACCTGCAGCAGCACTTCGGATCCGGCGGGGTAAAGTTTGGGGATGTCCTGGGAGGTGATTCGGGGTTGGCGTTTTTTGCCACCTTTGCCACCGCCCTCGCGGCGGATTTCCTCCATGCCGCTATCGAGGGCCTCGGGAATGGCATCCCAGAAGTGAAGGAAGGCGTTTTTTTCCATGCCGATATCGACGAACATGGCCTTCAGCCCGGTTTCGACATTACGCACGACACCTTTGTAGATCGAGCCGACAATGTTGACGTCATCGGTTCGTTCGACGGTGTATTCCTCGAGTTCGCCGTCTTCCATGACCGCGACACGGGTTTCTAGTTTTTCACAGTTGATCGCAATTTTAGTGCCTCCTTCGAGTGCTTTTGCGCGAAATACTTTAGTTAGTTTTTTTAGCATTTTATAAATTTGGGTTTCCCCGGTTGATAAGTTTTAGTTGTTCTGTTTTTGACAAAAATTTCTTCAATGTCCGCCGATGAAGCGGCGTAGATTTTTCCAGCGTAGTTTGCGTTTGCTATTTTGTTTTTCCACGGAGCCTTCGGCGTCCGCTTTGCGTTTGATAGATGGAGCAGGGGCCTTCCTTTTGGTAATTTTTTTGGCGGTCAACTGGACCGGCATGATGTCAGACACGTCGACCGCTTCTTCGTCGTCATCACTGGCGTATTCTTTCAGTCCTTCACCGTCGAAAGAGACCATCAGGATACGGTCAAAGTTGCCTTCGGCTTCGGGTAGTCTTTCGAGTTTGATTTGTTTTCCTTTACGCATCGCCATGGTTTCATCAATGATGTTTTTAGCGATAGGTCCGGCCGCACGGCCACCAGAGAAGCCGTTGTGAACAAAAACGCATACGGCGAGTTCGGGTTTATCGTAAGGAGCAAAAGAAATGAACCAGGCATTGGTGGGCTCTTTGGGGTTACCGGTCTGGGTAGTTCCGGTTTTGCCGGAGATAACGGTGATTTCAGATTTGGCTCGCGGGGCGGTGCCTCTTGATTCATTAACCACCCGCCACATGCCGTGTTTGACCATTTCGACATCTTCGCGAGTCAACCCCTCCTTGATCAGGTCGTGTTTCACTTTGGAAGCTTCGCGGAAAACCAGACTGCCGTCTCTTTCGGCCACTCGTTCGATCAGGCGTGGTTGGAACACCCGCCCGCCGTTGCTGACGGTGGCTGTTACGCTGGCCATTTGCAGTGGAGTGGCTTCGTTGGCGCCCTGGCCGATAGCGGCGAGGGCGGTGAAGGCGTCACTCCACATCAGACCTTGCATGCGCAACCACTCGGGGCCGGGTACACTGCCGGGGCTTTCTCCCGTGACCTCGATGCCGGTTTTGTGTCCCAGACCGAGGATCTCTGTCATTTTAAGTATATCCTTGATGCCACAGACGTTGGCGTATTGATAAAAGAAGGCGTTGCAGGAATATTTGAGCGCTTCGCTGAGATTGATCGAACCATGAGTGAAGCCTTTTGACAGGCACCAGCATTTCATGTATTTGGCGCCGTATTGCACTCCGCCGTAACAGTTGAAGTTGCGGTGATGGGTGCCCGAGAGCATGCCGGAAAGGGAAATCGGAACCTTGAAAGTGGAACCCGGTGAGTAGGGGTTGATCGCGCGGTTGAACATCGGGCTGCTGGGATCTTCGGTGTAGCGTTTCCAATCACTGAGGGCGATGGTAGGGATGAAGGCGTTGGGGTTGAACGAGGGCACCGAGGCCATGGCAAGGATATCTCCGCTTTGGGGGTCGATGACCACGGCGGCACCACGTCCGATTTTCCTGAGAGATTTTTCCGCGATCATCTGGATGCGGGCATCGAGGGTCAAATAAACATCGGCTCCGGGTTGTGGTGGGGTGTAGCTGGCTTCACCGACAATTTTGCGTTTTTCATCGCGTTCAAGAACCCGCTTGCCCGGTTTGCCCTGCAAATAATGGTTCATGGTTTTTTCTATCCCATAAACTCCGTAGTCATCACCGACGTAGTGGTTGTATTTTTTTTGCTCTTGCTGCGGCACAAGTTTGATGTCGGGGAGGTTCACATAACCCAGGATATGTCCGGCGAGCGAGTCAAAACGGTAGTCGCGACTGGCTTTGGCCGAGACGGTGACCCCTGGAATGTCGAGGTTGTGTTCGGCAAAAACAGCAAATTCTTCAAATTTCAAATCGCGCCGGTAGGTGTAGGGAACGAGGCCCGAGGTGGTGCGAAAATGGCGGCGTAGTTGGTTGGAGTTGAAGTCGGCAGCCAGACCTAATGCGGCCAGGCCGGGCAATACCGATTGTTTGACGATTTCTACCACATCGACCTCTTTTCTCTCTTGAGGCTGACCCCTGACGATGGGGAAAAAAGTGTGTGAAGGCACCGTGTCGTGACTTTTTTTGTAGTTTGAAACGATCTCTTTCAAGTCAAGATTGACTTCGTAGTTAGCTACGTTTTGAACCAGAGTGATGCCGTTGCGATCTTTGATCTCGCCTCGTACACCGGGGATGCGCACTGAAACCTCGGAGCCGCCGGGTAGTTTGTTTTCGTATTTTTTGCCCTGTACAATTTGGATCTCGTACAGGCGGACGGTCAGCAGGCCAAAGCCTAACAAAACAACGGTAGCTAAAAAATAGAGTCTAAGCCGAAAATGAGTCGCCATATTGGTCCAGATTACGGGTGATACCTTCGAGGCGAATGCGGAAGCCGGTGCGTTTGGCAGCACGGCTCAGCAACAACAAAACAAACGGGGCAATCAACATCGAGAACAAGGATGTCATCAACATCTTGAACCAGATTTCGGCAGGGAATTCGATGCCCCCGCGATGGAAGCTGATCATTAGGAATTCGATCAGCAGACCGAGCATGATCATCAAGCCCACCATGAAGACCGGCACTTCCCAGCGTCCACGGCTGAACAGCGGGCGTACCCCTTGGATGAATAGACCCAACAAACCGAGGATAAAAATGCTGAGACCAAAAGAAAGCTCCGCTGAATTACCAAGAGGTACATGGTAGCGGGCGTCCCAGATGAAACCGGTGAAAACCGCCAGTGCTAACATGACGGGGAAGGGCAGGGTCACGGCGGCGCAGAGGAATACGGTGAAGACCAGCATCAGGCGGGCGCCGTAGGCCCATTCGAAAACGGGAACGAACTCCTGCAGCACGAAGGACAGGCAAATCGATGAAAAAACTATGAGGTAGTAGATCATTCTTTTAATCCTGATACGACAAAGACATTTTTTAATAAAGCAAAATTCACCTTGGAGATGACCACGGCCTCACCGGCGATGGCTCCACGGGAAAACTCTTTCACCTCGCCGAGTAACAAGTTGCCGGGGAAAACTCCGCCGACTCCAGATGAAATGACGGTATCCCCCGGGGCGATGGCGGCATCTTTGGAAATATAACGCAGTTTGAGTTCGGGGGCGGAGTTGAGCGCTCCGCGTTGACCGGAGAGGATGCCTTGTTCGGAGGTGCCCATCACTCGTGCGGATACCTGGCAGACTTCGTCAGACAAAAGGATGATCACCGAGCTGTCTTCGCCCACCTGGGCGACTTTCCCCACCAGTGCGGCTTCGTTTTCGACCGGCACAATCACCGGGCTGTCCACGGTGATGTTGGCGCGGCTGCCCTGGTCGATGATCAGGGTGTGGTACCAAGTGGGACCTTTGCGATTGATCACCCGCGCGGATACCAGTTTCAGCGGTGAGTTCTCAACATAATTCAGCGCTTGGCGTAATACGCGGTTTTCTTCGGTCAGTTCGTGCAGCCGTTCGTTTTCCAAACGCAGCAAGGCGCTTTCCCGTTCGAGCACATCGAGCCTTTTACGCAGTTCGCGCGGAGAGCGGCCGTCGTCGCCGAATTCATCCACACTGCGTTCGAGCTTTTCGCTCCCGGACATAGACGGGGAGAACACCGCCAGCGCACCGCGTTGCACTACCTGTATCGTTTCCGGGCTGAACATAAATATCCAGATCAGAACCACCCCGAATACAATCAGGGTTATGATGTTAATCCTACTCATTTTACCGCAATCCTATAGGAAAAGCGGCAAGTGTATCAATTCTCGTTGCTCGTTACCCGTTGCAGGAAGGAAAGCTCATTTAAAACCTTGCCCGCACCTTCTGCGACCGCACTTAGAGGGTCTTCTGCCACATGCACGGGTAATCCAGTTTCTTCCGATAAAAGCTTGTCCAGCCCGCGCAGCAAAGCTCCGCCACCTGCCAATACAAATCCTCTGTCTACAAGGTCCGCCGATAGTTCCGGTGGACACCTTTCTAAAGTTACTCTGACTGAATCGACGATGGTATTGAGGGGGTCCATCATCGCTTCTCTAATTTCCGAAGAAGTCACGGTGATCGTTTTGGGCAGTCCGGCGACCAGATCGCGCCCTTTCACTTCAACCGTGGTTTCTTTTCCCTGGGGATAAGCTGACCCCATTCGAATTTTGATCTCTTCTGCGGTGCGCTCACCGATCATCAGGTTGTAAGCGCGTTTCATGTATTGAACCACCGCTTCATCGAGTTCGTCGCCGGCTACCCGGACACTACGACTGTAAACAATGCCCGAAAGGGAAATGATCGCCACCTCGGTGGTGCCTCCACCAATGTCGACCACCATGTTGGCAGCAGCTTCCTGCACTGGCAGTCCAACCCCGATAGCGGCTGCCATCGGCTCTTCGATCAAATAAACTTCCCGTGCTCCGGCATGAACGGCGGATTCCTTCACCGCGCGTTTCTCCACTTCGGTGATGCCTGATGGCACCGCGATCACCACCCGGGGATGTACCATGCCACGGCGATTGTGCACTTTGCGGATGAAATGGCGCAGCATCGCTTCGGTCACTTCAAAATCAGCGATCACCCCGTCCCTGAGCGGCCGGATGGCGACGATGTTGCCGGGTGTGCGTCCCAGCATGCGTTTGGCGTCGTCGCCTACGGCGAGAACCTGGTTGGTGCCGGCTTTCACCGCCACCACTGAAGGTTCGCGTAGCACGATGCCATGATCTTTCACATACACCAGCGTATTCGCGGTGCCCAAGTCAATACCTATATCGCTGGAAAATAATCCAAATAGCTTTCCGAACATTTAAACTCCTAATATTTTCAAAATTTATAAATCTGCCACTGTTAGTCGGCAGTGGATGGTCTAAAACCAATCATGCCCATACTAAGTCAAGGTAAAGCGTCGTCGAGGATTAAATTTGTTACTTAGGGGAAAATATTAAGTAAAAGTGTTCCTTTTGCTCCCTGCGGTTTGAATTAGGGGCAAGTCAGCTGTATGGGGGCGCTGCAAATAGGGCTAAAATGGAACAAAAACCGTCAGATCCAGCCGAAAAGGATGTTTATTACCAGTGCCAGCGCTGTGGTAATTGCTGTCGCTGGCCGGGGGATGTGTGTTTTGATCCGGATGAGATTTCTCCAGTGGCGCGGTTTGTGGGACTTTCGGAGGAGGACTTCATCCAACAATACATGCGATTGCGCACGGATCGACAGGGTTTGTCCTTGATTGAAAAACCGAATGACGAGTGCATTTTCCTCGAAGACAACGTCTGCATGATCCAGCCGGTCAAACCCCGCCAATGCAAAGGTTTCCCTAATGAGTGGAATTTTCCCGGCTGGAGGAAGGAGTGTGAGGCGATTCCGGCACCGCGTCCGGTGGTGCAGGATTGAACGTCAAATATTGAACAAGGAATATTGAGTGAAGGAGGTGGGAAGTGGGGGCAATGAGTTTCGCTGCGCTCTTTCCTTGAATCTTTACTGATTTTCAGTCAGAGTTCCCTCGTTATGGAATCTCACGAAATCATTAAGGATGCGGTGGACAAAACCGGGCCGAAAGAAGTGGCTGCGGAATTGGGTTTGTCGCTATCGCTGATCTACAAATGGGCGCAGGCGGCGGAAGAGGATGGCTCGGGTAGCCGCAATCCCTTGGACCGGGTGCTGCAGTTGGTTGAAATCACCGACGACCATTCGTTGATCCAATGGCTGTGTGTGCGTACCGGCGGTTATTATGTGCACAATCATTCGGCTGAAAGCGAAGAAGGCTACGAGGTGGTGCCGGCCACTAATGAGATTGTCCAGCAGTTTGCCGACTTGTTGCAAGTGATCACCCAGGCGGCTTTTGATCAGTCGATCAGTGAAGACGAGAGCGAACGTATCCGCAAGGTGTGGGAAGACTTAAAACGTTACACCGAGGGATTTGTGCGCTGCTGTGAGGACGGGGATTTTGAAAAAATGCTCACCCGGGAGAAACCCGGGCAGCAAGATTGATTTTTCAATGGTCTGAGGCTTGGCTGGATCCCTTGGGGATGTGGATGCTCTCCACCATGTCCTGCACTTCTTGCGGAGGAGCAGGGGTGAAGGAGCTGACCACAAAAGCAACGGAGAAGTTGATCAGCATGCCGACGAAGCCGATGCCTTCGGGGGAGATATCAAGGAAGTATTGTTCTTTGGTGCCACCGAGGAACTGGAAATAAACAATGTAGCCGATGGTAAACGAGATGCCGCAGAGCATGCCGCTGATCGCGCCTTCTTTGTTCATGCGTTTGGAGAAAATGCCGATTAACAGAGTAGGAAAAAATGAAGATGCTGCCAGACCAAATGCAAAAGCCACGGTTTTTGCGATGAAAGCCGAAGGCGGATTGATGCCAAAATAAGCGGCAATCGCCAGTGCGGCAAAGGAGGCGATGCGGGCGTAACGAACTTCTTCTTTATCGCTCAGATCTGGTTTGACGATTTTTTTCATCAGGTCGTGGGAGATCGAAGTGGATAAAACCAACAGCAGCCCCGCCGCGGTCGAAAGAGCCGCCGCGATGCAACCCGCCATCAGCAGGGCGATCACCCATTTGGGCAATCCGGCCATGGATGGATTGGCCATTACCATGATGTCCGTGCCAAACCAAAGTTCATTGGGGTTGGATAAGTCAGCTTTATTAGCCAATAAACGTTCGCCGAATTTGCCTGTAAGTTGATCTTTCGGGGCATCGTATTCAGGGTAGCTGGGCTTTTTTCCCTGGAAAACGGTATTGCTACCGCTTTCGGATTTAGCGGGCCCAAAATATTGAATTTTGCCATCACCGTTTTTGTCCACCCAGGCCATTTGGCCGGTGGCTTCGAATTCCTTGAGCCATGAAGGGGCTTTCTGGTAACTCGTATCGTGCAGATTCTGGATCAGGTTGACCCGGGAAAAAGCGCCGACGGTTGGCGCGGTGAGGTAGATGACGGCAATGAAGAGCAGTGTCCAGCAGGCAGATTTTCTGACCGCCTTGACGTTTTTCACGGTGAAAAAGCGTACAATCACGTGCGGCAAACCTGCCGTGCCGCACATCAGCGCGGCGGTGATACAGAACATATCGATCGATTTGAGTTTGCCCGAGGTGTATTCGCTGAAACCTATCTCGGTATTGATATTATTGAGCTTCTCTAAAAAAGGTATGTGTTCTCCACCGGCGGTGTAGTTTCCGATCAGGCCGAGTTGCGGCAGGAAATGTTCGGTCATCGCGATGGAGATAAAAATCGCCGGAATGGTGTAAGCGAAGGCCATCACGGTGTATTGCGCTACCTGGGTGTAGGTGATGCCCTTCATGCCACCGAGTCCGGCGTAGAAAAAGACGATGCTTGCTCCGATCAAAACACCGGCAGGGATGCCGATGCCAAAAAGCTGGGAAAACACCACGCCAACTCCACGCATTTGCCCCATGATGTAGGTCATGCAGATGAAAATCGCGCAGAGCACCGCAACCCCACGTGCCAGGCGTGAGTAATAACGGTCACCGATGAAGTCGGGCACGGTCGCTTTGCCAAATTTGCGCAGATAGGGAACCATCAGGATGGTCAGCAGCACAAAACCACCGGTCCAACCCATCAGATAACGGGACGCATCGTAACCATTGGAGGCAATCACGCCTGCCATGGAGATGAAAGTTGCAGCCGACATCCAGTCTGCAGCGGTGGCCATGCCGTTGGCCAGCGGGGAAACACCGCCGCCAGCGGTGTAGTATTCCTTGGTGGACACCGCTCGCGACTTGATCGCGATGCCGATGTAGAGGGCAAAGGAGATGCCGATGAAGATGAAATTGTAGGTATCCTGGCTCATAATTATTTATCTTCGTTTTTGTCCTCGGTGTAGCCGTGTTTGGCATCGAGCCGGTTCATCAGCACGGCATAAATGACGAGCAAAAGAACAAAACAAATGATCGAGCCCTGTTGCGCCATCCAGAATCCAAAAGGCGCGGTACCGATGTGGGGGGCGTGGGCATCGAGTTGATCGCGGAATAGGATGCCGCAGCCAAAGCTGACGGAGAACCAAACGGCCAACAGGCTGAACACAATTTTCAGACAAGCCTTGCGGTGGGCTGCCGGATGGGTATCGGAAGGATCAGTTTTCATGGTGTAATAAATATGAGTTGAGTAGTGGTAATCTGAGAGCTAGGACTTTGCTGGGGAAGGGCTTGGTTTTATTTTACTAGGATTTTTCTCAGTAGAAAGGGATAATGAGCTTGAATACAAGCCTTGTGGGGCTGAAAATCAGGCTATCAGGATTCACGCAGCAATGACTTAATGCCATCTAGCGCCTGATGGGAAGAACAAATTTAGCAATTCACCTCAAAACCGTGCCAAACCCAACCATACCGCAAATATTAGGTCAGGAATTTCTTCCGGAAAACGGAGCTTTGATCATTCCCAATCGACTGCCTTTTGACGATTTGTTGGGACTGGAGTTGTTGTTCGAGGGGCGTGACATCACTTATCTGGTCGAACGTGGTTCGGAGCACGGAGAGAGATTCAGGCAGCATGTGGAGAAAGAAGGCGTGCAGGGTTTGGAATTCGCCTGTGACGATGAGAGTTTGCCGGCTTTTCAAAAGGAGTTGCTGCAGTGTATCGACAAGGGTGGTCTGGCGGTGTTTGTGCCGGGGGCGGTGAATTCGCGCTGTGCCCAGACGACTTGTGTGCCTTCTGTGGTGGTGAAATTTCTGGTGTCTACGCCAGTGCCGGTGCTGCCGTTGTTTGTCGAGCACCCCGAAGAAACCCGTCTGGCGATTGAGTCGGTAGAGGAAGCTGGGAAGCTTGCGTTTTCTTTTGGCAAACCGCTTGAAGGCGACGCGGTGAATGCGGCTAATTATTTTGAGAGTTTGTTGGGTGCCGCGGAACGGGTATTCAGTCAACGGCCTATTTTAAAATCCAGTCTGGCTTATTCGCTGTTGCGTGGACTGAAAATGCACGCGTCTACGGCCCGGGTGATCGACGGGGTGGACGGTCAGGAGTTGGGTTTCGACAAGCTTTTTGCCGCTTCGGCCGCTTTGAGCAAAAAGATTCGCCAGTGTACCTCAAAAAAACGGGTGGGGATTTTGCTGCCACCGGGTAAAGGCGGGTTGATCGCCAATTTGGCCGTATTGTTTGCGGGAAAAGTCCCGGTGAATTTGAATTTCACTGCTGGGGCGGAATCGGTGCGCTACGCAATCAAAGAAGCCGAACTGGATCGTTTCATCACCGCTCAGGCTTTTATCGACAAGTTGCCAAAATTCCCTTGGCCGGAAGAAGAAAAACTGGTTTTCATCGAGCGGGTCTTGCCTAGCATCAAAGGGCGAATCAAGTTGTGGTATATTCTGGGCAAATTGTTTTCCGCCGAACGCCTGGCCAGGATGCTGAAGGTCAAGCAAAGTGGTGACCGCGAAGAGGCAATGTTACTTTTCACCAGTGGCAGTTCGGGCAGTCCCAAAGGGGTGGTGCTGTCTCATCGCAATTTGCTGGCCAACGTCAATCAGTTCGGCTCGCGCATTAACCTGACTCAAGACGACAAGGTGTTGGGGTGTTTGCCCCTGTTCCACAGTTTTGGCGCTACCGTTACGATGTGGTATCCTATTATCCAGGGGGTGACTCTGGTGACCTACCCGAGTCCGCTGGAAATAGCCAAGCTGGCACAATTGATCGAGCAGTATAAGATCAGCTTGTTGCTTTCCACACCAACTTTCCTGCGTGGTTACCTGCGCAAGGCCAAACCGGAGCAATTGCGGTCGACCACGCTGGTGGTGACGGGGGCGGAAAAGTTACCTTCCAAAGTAGCCGAGGCGTTCGAAAAGCGTTTTGGCAAACCGGTATTGGAAGGGTATGGACTCACCGAAACATCGCCGGCGACCAATGTGAATCTACCGGATCCTGAGTCATGTGGTTCCGAAGATTGCCGTCCGGTAGTGGCCAATCACCGTCCGGGATCAGTGGGTCATTTGATCCCCGGTATTGCGGTGCGTATCACCGACCCTGATACGGACGAACCCTTGCCGATTCAGTCCAGCGGTATGATTTGGTTGAAGGGTGCCAATGTGTTCGAGGGTTATCTCAATCAGCCTGAAAAAACCGCGGAGGTATTGATTGATGGTTGGTTTCGCACCGGGGATCTGGGGCGTATGGATGAAGACGGCTTTTTATACATAGAAGGCCGGCTGTCGAGGTTTTCTAAAATTGGTGGCGAAATGGTGCCGCATGAAAAGGTCGAGGAATTGATCAATACCGCGATGGGTTATGATCCCGAGGATGAAAGAAAGGTCATCATTGTCGGGGTTCCGGATGAAGCCAAGGGTGAGGCTTTGATTATACTCACGACTGAAGCGGATCTTGAGCAGACGGATTTACGCAAGCGTTTGCTTGCTAATGATGTGCCCGCTTTGTGGATCCCTAAAAAAATGGTTCGCATCGATGAGATCCCCCATTTGGCTTCGGGCAAGTTGGATATCAAATCTTGTGAACAAGCGGCCTTGGCCGGATGAGTGACCGGTAGCTGCAGCTAGACCCTGAATCTCGATATAAAAATATGACACATCTAAAAAAAATAGTGGCGCTGTTGCTGATTTCCGGCGTTTGTTTTTCAAGCGTGCAGGCCAAGCCAAACATTGTTTTTATATTGGCTGATGACATGGGTTATGCTGACTTGTCTTCTTATGGAGCGCCGGATGTGAAAACGCAGAACATTGACCGGCTGGCAGCGGAGGGAGTCCGATTCACTAATTTTTATGCCAATGGGCCGGAGTGTTCTCCTTCGCGAACCGCTTTTTTGACTGGGCGTTATCCGCAGCGGGTGGGCGGTTTGGAGTGTGCGATCGGCACTGGCAATGTGGGCCGCTACGATGATGCGATTCGTCTGGCGGGAAAGAGTGATCTGGGTTTGCCGGTTGATCTGGCGGTATTGGCACCTACGCTCAAAAAAGCGGGTTACCGTAATGCTATTTTTGGCAAATGGCACATGGGTTATGAGAGCAAGTTTAACCCACTCGACCAGGGTTTTGACGAGTTTGTGGGTTTCCTCGGTGGCAACGTGGATTATTTTCACCACGTCGAGCTTTCCGATTTGCCGGTTTATTACAGTGGCCGCAAAGCAATCAAACGTGAAGGGTTCACCACTCACTTGATCACCGATGATGCGATTGATTTTCTCAATCGCCAGAAAGCCAAAACAGACGAGCCGTTTTTTCTCTATGTGCCGCATGCCGCGCCACATTTCCCCTTCCAGGCTCCGGATGGCCCGACGCAGTTGCCGAGCAAGGAGCAGTGGACTCTGGGAAGTCGTGCGACTTATGTGAAGATGTTGGTGGATCTCGATGAGCAGGTCGGGCGTCTGCTGAAAGCGTTGGAAGACAATCAGCAAGCTGAGAACACGTTGGTCGTTTTTGCATCGGATCACGGAGCGATGAAACCCGGACTTAATACGCCCTGGCGTGATTACAAGGGCACTTTGTTTGAAGGTGGAATCCGGGTGCCGTGCATCGCCCGCTGGCCGGGGGAGATCAAAGCGGGGCAGGTTTCTAATCAGGTGGCCACGATCATGGGGCTGACGCGTTCTTTCATGTCTCTTGCGGAGGGAAAGTTGGCACCAGCGA
This sequence comes from Verrucomicrobiota bacterium, assembly GCA_045046875.1. Lineage (GTDB taxonomy): Bacteria > Verrucomicrobiota > Verrucomicrobiia > Verrucomicrobiales > DEV007 > JAADHD01. Next base: position 21,270 of record JASFYY010000027.1, read on the forward strand.
TGGAGTCGGACGGGATCGACATCATCGATCATGTGCGGCAAGGCAAAAAAGACGAAATGCGCACCTTGTTCTGGCGTTCCCGTCGCGGCGACCGCACGTGGTGGGCGGTGCGTGACGGAGATCTCAAGTATGTCAAAAAAACCGAAGCTGGTAAGAGCGAAGAGTGGTTGTTTGACCTTGCCGAAGATGGTGGAGAAAAAGAGAACTTACTGGATCGGGCAACAGGAAAAGCCGCCGCCGCCGTGTTGAGGAGAAAATTAATCAAGTGGGAGGTCAAGGTCAAGCCAGTCAGATAAGGATGGAACAAGCGCTGCATTCCGTCTTGCTCGAATTTGAGCACCTGACCCTGCTGACGGTGACCGTGGGTTTGTTGATCAGTGCGGCGGTGCGTACCACCCGCGGCAGGGCTTTATTGTCTAACAATGGTTTTGGCAAAATTCACTGCAACCGTTTTGGTGGGGTGGATCTGGTGGCTGTTAGTTTGTTGCTGGCTTTTTATTATCTCTCGTTTTTGGCCGGGGCACAGGACAGGGAGGGAATGGTGATGACTCCGGAGTTGATCGTGGTGAATCTGGTGATGAGTTTGTTTTTGGTCACTATTGTATTAGTGACGGTGCAGTGGGTGGGTGGGCGCAACCCGATCGAATTATTTGGTTTGGATCAAGTGAGTTTTTCCAAGTGGCTGTTATGGGTGGTATTGGGTATTTTGATAGCAACTCCCCTGGTTTTGTATTTCAGCGAATGGATCCGGAGCGAATGGTTGGAGCCGGTGTTTGGAGAAATGAAAGAGCAGGAGGTGGTGGACTCGATGAAAAACAGTTCTAGTCTGGCGATGAAAGTCGGCATGATTATCAGCGCTTGTGTGATTGCGCCCTTGGTGGAGGAATTGGTTTTCAGGGGATACATTTACGGAGTGCTCAAACAGTTCACCAATCCGCTGTTTGCCATCGTTAGTGCCGGCGCGTTGTTCGCCGCGGTGCATTTGAACCTGCCTGCGCTGATGCCGTTGTGGGTTTTTGCTATTATCCTGACCCTGGCTTATGAGCTCAGTGGCAGTCTGTGGGTGCCGATCGGCATCCACGCGGGATTTAATACCGTTAGCGTGGCGGTGATGCTGAGCGGCGGTGGGGATGTGGGCCCGTGAGGGATTGGCTGTGCAAAAAACAACACTTGGGTTAAAAAAGCGGATTTAAATTGACAGATTACATCGTAGCGTTCAGTATGCAAGTATCTGCTATACCAGAAACTAATGTAATGTCGTCATCAGGTCATAATCAGGAAGCGTGGGAAGTTCAGGTGAGAAAGGGTCTGCTCGACTACATCACTCTGAAGATCCTCTCTGTGCAACCTTTGCACGGTTATGGTATCGTGCAGAAAATCCGTGATTACCCAAGTTTTACTGTTACGGAAAGCGCGATTTATCCGGTGCTTAGCAAGTTTTTAAAAGAACAAGTCCTGACGACCACCAGTGAGGTTTCGCTTCAGGGGCCTCCTCGCCGGGTTTATTATCTGACAGCATTGGGAAAAACCCGTTTAATAAGCATGGAGCATTTTATCAAATCAATGAACCTGTCGCTTGAAAATTTTTTACAAAATAAAATTTAATCATGGCTACTTATTCTCCAGAGCATCACCCTGTTTTTTCGACTTACCTCAATGCGGTTGAAACTATTCTTCGCAACTCGGATGTGGATGTTGTTGAAAGAGAGCAGATTCGACAGAGCATTATCGAACAGTTCGAGGGTTCTGGTCAATTTGAGGGAGAGCAAGCTTACGTGGCGCAATTGGATCCGCCGGAATCGTATCGAAATGAAGCGGGGACCCGGATGCAAAATCAGGCAGAATATGAATCCAAGCCGTTTCCTACCAAGGTGGTTGTGTCTCTGGCGATTCTGGCGGCAATCGTGGGTTTGCCCTTGTACATGGTCAGCTTGCGCAATGACATTATTGCTGCCGATGAGTCAGTGGATGGGGCATGGGCACAGGTGGAAACGATGATGCAACGACGTTTTGATTTGATTCCCAATTTGGTGGAGACGGTGAAGGGTGTTGCTGAACATGAAGCGGAGGTGTTGAAAGAAGTGACGCGTTTGCGGAGCCAATGGGGCGATGCAAAAAACCAGGAGGAAAAACAGGCGGCAGCAGCGAAACTGGATGTGCAAATTGTTAAAATCGTGGCGATGCGGGAGGCCTATCCGCAATTGCGGGCTAATGAGAATTTCACCGCGTTGCAATACCAGTTGGAGGGAACAGAGAATCGCATCGCCGTGCAGCGGGTTCGATACAATGATGTGGTGCGTTATCACAATACGCTGGTAAGAAAGTTTCCTGCCAGTTTGTGGGCTTTTGCAGCGCGGGAGGAATTGTTCAAAGCACAGGCGGAAGCGAAGGTGGCCCCTAAGGTTAAGTTTTGATCAAAGATGAAAATATTGAATTTTATTATAGTCTGCGCATTGCTCTTTTCAGTTACTGCTTGTTCGGATAAAAAGGATCCGTCAAAAGTCATTGCGCCGGGTTTGCAGGTAAAACTTCCCGCAAGACCTAGCAAACAACCAAAATTTTTCAATACTTCGTCGATTCAATCGATCAATGAGGTAGCGATTGGCGATCTTCGACGAGCCGGCGAATATACTGGTATCGATTTTGCCATGCTGCTGGTGGATGAGTTGCCCGACCAGATTTCTATAGAAATGGCAGCGGCACAACTGTTTGATGAATGGCAGGTCGGGGCTGAAAATCAGGGTAAAGGGGTGCTATTTTTGTTTGTCGAAAAAACCGGGGCATTGAAAATTGAAGTGGGTTATGAGCTTGAGGACACCTTTCCAGATGCATTTGTGGGTTCGTTCCAAGAGACTCTCAAGGATTATTACCGAGGTGAATATTTTGGGGATGTTGTTAGCAAAATGGTTATTACCATGATGCGTCGAGCCCAGGGTGAAGAGGCAAAGGTTTTGATGGACAGCTTTGTTGATGGCTTGCCGAGGCAACAAGATGTTATTGTTGAGAAATCAATGCGCTATCGCTCTGGTGGCGCAGGGGTGACTGAAAGCAACTTCATAACAAACAAAGAGAAAAAACTGAAAAATGTTCAACAGCTCAGCGATGAAGAGCGGGCACAGTATGACAAAGGGGTTGATCTGGAAATAGTACTGCAGCGCTATATCAAATCGCTGCAAGCGGGAGTTAACGATCCCTACCTTCCACTTTTAACCGAGGGTAGCCAGATGATGCGACTTGAGTATCCGAAAAATGCCGGATTCCAGAGGCGTGCTTTTAGCGATTTTAGCGGCAAATATAAAATTCATCAGAAGGGGGATTTTGCTGCGATTCGTTTTGAGCGTGCTGATGTGATGCCTATTTTGTTTCGCAAGGACAGCAAAGGCGATTGGTTGGCTGATATTACCAAATCGTGGGCCTACAGTCAGGCGTCTCGGGATCTTAAAAAAATGAACCCGGCATTTGGTGATCACGCCTGGATGTTCGCTTGGGAAAATGAGCTGCACAAACCGGAGGAGATCGCTACACCTGCACCACTGCCTAAGGAGAAAACTTTGAGTGTGGAGATTGCACGTTTGGAAAAGGCGATTAAAAATGAGCCAAAAAAAGCGGCCAATTATTTTGCCTTGGCTGATTTGCTCTATTTTGAGTGTTATTGGATTCGCGATGCGATGGAGTTGATTGAGAAGGGGCTGGTATTGGATCCTGGTAATAATCCCTATCGGAAACGCTTTATACTATTTGCATACCGTTTTCCAGATTGGAGTAGGGTAGAGCACCACTACGAGCAGATACTTCAACATGATCCGGGGGATGCTGCAGCATTGCATCGCTTTATTTATTATTTGAAAAACAAGGATGCTTCAGCTTATGCTGATAGAATCAAAACACTGGAAGCAAGGAAAAGTCATCTGCTAGTGCCGGTTTTCCCTTTTCCCGTTTATGCAAAATATGGAGAGTATTGGGATCCTTCTTTTAATTTAGCATCTTCGACGCGCCATTTACGCTCAAGCTATGAATTTGTGGTGGCACACAAGGCTGGAGAGTGGAATACAGTTGCAAACTTGTATCTTTATGATGAAGAGCGGCACAAGTCATTTGGGGTGAATATTTTATTGCGTGAAATAGGTGGAGAGTTAACTATTTCTCCGAGGAGTTCAGACTCGAAGAAATTAAAGTCATTCACTTTACCTGCGGATAAAGCGATCGAAATTGAATATCACTGGGATAAGCCGGGGGTGTTTGAGATGGTTATAAATGGTAGGAAATTGATGTCGTTGCATTCAGAAATGAACCCTTCTCAAATCAGGGTTTCTCAGAGTTCTGGTGCCAGTATTATTAGTTTGAAGGAGGAATAGTCGTAAGGGGCTGATATAGTCTATAAAAATTATGCGTGTCACAACCAAACCATTAAATGAGTACCCGTGGTTATTGAGGCCCTTTTTTTGGAGTCAGAAAAAAAAGTATGGAGAGGTTCTCCAGCCGGGTTTGCTGTGGGCTCGAGTGCCGAAGCTATTCGCGACTGTAGCGATGCTTTATGGTGCGCTGGATAGAAAAAGTTCACCTTTGAGCCCTGTACTGCGCTCCCTGGTTACGGTGCGGGTGTCGCAGATCAATTGGTGTCATTTTTGTGTGGATATCAACTCGGCCACTTTGGCCACGAGATCGGGTTCCACGGATAAGGTGGAGAATCTTGAGCAATGGAAAGGCAGTGATCTGTTTGATGATAAAGAAAGGGTTGTTCTTGAATACACCGAAGCGGTCACTTATTCAGACCAGCAAGTGACCGATGAGTTGGTGGATCGGTTGAAGGAGTTTTTTGATGATGACGGGGTGGTGGAATTGACCGGACTGATTGCTTTTCAAAATTTATCCAGCAAATTCAACAGCGCTTTGGATGTGGCGCCTCAAGGTTTTTGCAAGATCCCTTAAGCGCCTCCAGATAAAGATGATGAATATAAGGGTTAGGAACTGATGACCACTTATTATTCTGCGGATTGATATAGGAAGAGGACAATATTATGAAATACAGCGATACAGGTAAAAAATATTATAAATTCATTTGGTGCCTCATCCTATTGTTATCGGGAGGTTCTGCATTTGCAAAGATGCGCCCAGCTAAAATATTTAGTGATCACATGGTGTTGCAGCGCGACAGTATGATTCCAGTTTGGGGATGGGCAGAGGTTGGTGAGAAGGTGACGATTGTGTTTCGGGGGGCTAGTAAAACGGCGGTAGCTGACTCCAAGGGAAAGTGGCAAGTGAAGCTTGCGGCCTCTGCTGCGGGAGGTCCTTTTGTTATGAGCATTGCGGGCAAAAAAAATACGGTGGAGATCAGCGATATTTTATTGGGAGACGTGTGGCTGTGTGGTGGGCAATCCAATATGCAGTGGGGGCTGGAGAAAACCGCCCGGGCAAAGAGGGATATACCGGCGGCGACTCATCCTAAAATACGCTTGGTCACTTTGACCGGGCACGCCCAGACCCCTGCAGCCGATATAAAATGGAAGGGCACACAGACGGATTGGCAACTATGCAGTCCGGCTACGGTGAAGTTATTTTCAGCGGTGGGGTATTATTTTGGCTTGGATTTGCACAAGAAATTAAACGTGCCAATAGGTCTGATCATGACCGCCGAAGGTTCAACGCCGCTGATGCCATGGATCAGTGCACAATCGCAGCAATCGAATCCACACTTCAAGCCTATTCTTGAGCTTTATGAAACCTATCCAGCTAGGAGTGCCGCCTATCGGATCAAGCGTAAAGCTTATGATGAAGGGTTAAAAAAATCAAAAGCAGAGGGTACTCCTGCGCCTAAGTTTCCGGGACATTTTGAAGGCTATTTTTTTGAATCTCCCGGGTGGATGTATAATGCCCGGATCGCTCCGCTTGCGCCTTTTTCGATTAAGGGAGTTATTTGGTACCAAGGAGAGAACGAAGCTATTTATAAACGTACGGATTCGTATAAATATTTTTTCCCAGCTCTGATTGAAGATTGGCGAGGATTATGGGGAAGAGAGGATTTGCCATTTCTCTATGTGCAACTTGCTGCGAATGCGGGGAAATCAAAAGGTGTTCCAGAAGAAAGCCATTGGGCCGAGGTTCGTGATGGTCAACGACGAACGCTCAAGCTTGATCACACGGCAATGGTTGTCATAACAGATATATGTAGCTCTGCGCTTCATCCTCCGGAAAAAATAGCTGTCGGTGAGCGGCTGGCAGGAGCGGCTGAGGTGATTGCCTACGGAAAAAAGAAGATCTATACAGGGCCGCTGCTAAAAGCTGTGCAGTTTGAAAATGGCAAAGCTAAGGTGAGTTTCACGCATACGGGCACAGGCTTGAAGGTGCAGGGGGAAGCGCTGAAGGGTTTTGAATTGGCGGGTGAGAATCGAAAATTTTATCTGGCAGGAGCAGAAGTGGTGGATGGAAACCACGTGCTTGTTCATAGCGACAAAGTTCAGGCGCCTAAATTTGTTCGTTATTCATGGGCAAATCACGCATTGGGAAATTTGTTTAACAAAGAAAATTTTCCGACATCCTGTTTTGAAACAGATTGATTGGTGTATGTTTACCTTCAACCCACTAATTCACCAATATGAACTATCGATCTGTTATACCCCTGTTTGCACTGAGTGTGATTTTGAGTGCTTGCCAACCTGCTCAAGATACAAAACTTGATGAAAGCGAAATCAAACAACGCGGGCAAAAAGCTGCCACGGCTTTGAAGGTCGGACTGCTGGGTCAATTGCAACCGGCGATGAAGGCTGGAGGCCCTGTGGCAGCGCTGCCGATGTGTAAAGCCGCCGCCCCTGCCCTCACCACGGCGGCCAGCGATAGCATGCCGGGTATTACTATCCGGCGCACATCTGACCGGGTGCGTAATCCGGATAATGCGCCGGATGCTCTTGATCGCAAGGTGCTGGAAATTTTTCAATCAGCCAAAGGTAATAAAGCTGAGTTGCCCACTGAGCATGTGGAGTGGCTGCCTAAATCGAAAGATTCAAAAGCCCCTGTTGCCCGTTATTATCAGCCTCTAATGATCAAAGAGCTTTGCTTGAACTGTCATGGCGCGAAGGATCAAATAAAACCTGAAGTGTTGTCACTTATCCAGAAGCTTTACCCTGACGATCAGGCGACAGGATATCAAGCCGGTGATTTCAGAGGTTTGATTCGAGTGGATATTGCGCCTTTGGATAGTCCGTAAGGCGGTCTTGCTGCCTTAAGAGAAAAATGCCGGTAATCCAAATCAGCTTTGAGGTTTGCTGTCTGTGGTTGATTGGTTGTCAGGCCAGGCTGGCAGGGGGTAAGACTTGTTGATGAATTGTTCGATGTCAGAGACCTCTTTATCGATCGCGGTGCTTTCCTTGAGAACGGAGGCATTGGCGGCGATCAGTTTTTCTTTCTGTTCAAGCGCCTGCTTGTTCTCTTTATCTTTATTAGCACAGATCTCCACCATGTTTTTTGCGATCGCATCAACATATTTTGTTACGCTTTCTTTTGCCAGGGAGGCCGCTGAAGCATCTAGAATTTTAGCAAAGTCCTCGGTGCATTGAGCCAGGATCACTTCGCGTGCGGCTTCGCCTAATCGTTTTTCTTTGACGTTGGCGGGAACGGCCTGGGTGGGTTCTTGTTCGTCACCAAAGACATCTTTTCTCACCCTGCGGGCTCCACGGAAGAGCAGCCAGTCGAAAAAGCGCTTTTTCACCGGAATCTCGCCAACCTTGAGGTTGATGTCTGCGGTGAGAGCGGCAGGTTTGGCTGGTTGCAATGACTTTTCTACAATCGAACGCAGTTCAATTTTTAAAGTTTTCAGATCACCGGCGACGGAGTCACTGATTTCCAAGCCGGCGCTCTGATTGGTGGTCTTGAGAGCTATCAGTTCGGTGACTTCATCCACATAAGCTTGGGCTTTTTCCTCAAAACAGGGTTTCAGCTCGGTTTTTTCCAGATCGTGTAGGCTGGCATCTTCTTTCCACCAGAGTTCGAGTGATTTTTCGATTTTGCTCCCCGCGGATTTTTTGGTGCTTTCCGCGCAATCCTTGATTTTCTTTTCTAATTCTTCAACCAGCCCGGAGGATCGGGCATGCCAGTCTTCGGAGCTTAAGTTGGCAAGCGCCTTGCTTTCATCGAGCAGCACTTTTTTCTCTGATTCCAGTTTTTCCACTTCCACTTTGATTTTGGCAAAAGAGGGATTTTTCACCAACCCTTGAACGGAGGTCATCAGGGAGGAACCGCGCCGGACACTATCGACCAAGAATGATTTGAGGTAGTCGTTGCTATTGAGGAAATTAATCAGGTCGCCTCTCAGTTTATCAAACTGCTCGACTGAGCCGGCATCCTTGTTGTCCTTTTTGTTAGCTTCTTTCTGATCACTTGCGTTTTCCTTATTAGGTTTATTTTCCCCGTCCTTATCTGCTTGGATTCTGCCGCTGGCTGCACTGAGCAAGTCCACGGGGTAGATGCACAAACGTCCGTCATCAACGGCTTCTTTCAGCGGGGCGCTCATGGCCAGGTTACGGAAGGCTTCGATAATTTTATCGGGATTCTTCTTTTCCAAACTGGGAACCAATTCGCCTTCGGAATTGAGATCCATTTTTCGTGAATCAAGGTTCACGATCAGGAAGATGCGGCTAAAGAGCTCGAGCAGCTCGGTGAACTCTTCAAAGACTTGCTCTAGGAAGAGGTTGTCACTTTTGACCACAAAAATAGCACACGCAGCGGTATTGCGGAAATCCCGTGTCATCTGGTCGTAGCCGAATTTCATCCGGCTATACAATCCCGGGGTGTCCACCAGAACGGCGCTGGAGGTAGCCAACTCGGGTGTGGTGAGCTTGATGTCGATTTTGCGGAAGGCGGTCGGCATGTGAACCACCGGATCAAAGTCTTCTCCCTTGCCTTCGATATCCCGAAGTTTGTAAGTTAAGTCGGCATGGGCACTTTCAATCGTGCGGTGCAAATCGTCTTGTCCGGAAAAATTTTTGGTTTTGCCATCGTATTGAACGGCGCGGTAATCTGGTTTTTCACCGTAGGAGATATTCACCAGACAGGGATAGGCTGGCAGCGAGGTGACCTCACTGACATAAGAGGCACAAATGGCGTTCATCAAAGTGGACTTGCCGCTTTTTAGCGGGCCAAAGATGAGAACGTAGGCCTGGTGCTCTTTTACTTTTTCCAGCAAGGCTTGAATGTGGTGACGGGAATCCCGCAAGTCCGGCAAAACCTGGTGCAGGCTCGACTCCTTGGGCAGATCAGAAATAAGTTTGTCCAGATTGTCGAGAGGTGAGCAAAGGGGATCAATTTTATTGCAAAACTCTATGGCAAAATGACTCAACAAACTACGCATCGGCACCACGGTTCCCGTTTCATCTTTCTTTTTTTGATCCGTTTTTTCGGGTTCAGATTTAGAATCAGGGTCAGTCGCTTTGACTGTCGAAGGTTCCGCTGTTGAGTTGTTTTTCACTCCGGCTTTAAGCGCGAGCTCCTTGCTCGAAGGGCTGCCATTTTTTACAGCGGGGTCATTCGCCGCTGAGTCAGCTTTTTTGGTGCTCAGGATTTTAATGGTGGGGGCAGCGATCGCAGGTTTTACTACTTTCGCTACTATGGGTATTTGGGCTGCAGCGGTCAGGGCTTGAGGGGATTCTTTGGGCTGGGGGGTAGAATCGGAATCGGGTTTGGTGGGACTTGACTTCATAAAGGGAAATTAACAAATAAATCAGGGAATAAAAGTAATCTCTCAAATAGAACGCCATGGAGATGAAAAAATACGCAAAAAACTCACAAACCTTGGGTTTTTATGCGGTTTGATGGCTGTGAGGGGGGATCACTTTCGTTTGAGAAAGACCGATTTTAATTCCATCACTTCCTGGCCAGGTTTGCTCAGGGCAAAAATACTCAGGCGCTGCCGGCCTTTTTCCAGATGAAGGCTTCCCATCGAGAGCACGCTCCAGCGGCGGTTGATGATTTTTTTATTTTCTTCCTTGTCGCGATTGGGTAGAGGGATGTGGGAGATGTCACCGCCAGTGGTGATGCCGTAAACCACGGAGTCACCACCACGAATGCCTATCTTCGCTCCGGCATCGGACTGGGGGCTGAGATACTGGAGCTCGACTTCGTATTCTCCGGATTGCACCACATCGAGATCCCATTCGGTTTTTGCTTGGGTGTCTTTCCAGTCAGTCAACCAGTCATGGGAAAAACCCGGGCCGTGATCGAATTTTAATCCTTGCGGATAACTATCCACAGCATGCAGTTCTACAGGGTTTTGTTCAGCATAACCCACCGGTAGTGGCATTCTTTGAAAGGAATTGGCACTCACATCATCCCACCATTGAGTGTAGGCTGCGATCAGTTCGTTGGTCTTTTCCGGCATTTTTTTGGCGAGATCATGGTTTTCCCCGGGATCGGTTTTCATGTCAAAAAGCTGCCAGGCTTTGCTTTTACGGGCATGAACCAGGCGGTAGCGATCGCTTCTTGCAGCGCTTGGGAATGGACGTGCTTCATTGCCCATGTTGGTATTGGTGAATAGCAGGCGGGGAGCCCATTTGGCGTCAGGATCCTGTAGCAAAGGCACGAGGCTACGGCCATCGATGGGTGGACCTTTTGGTGGGGTAGCAGCGCATAATTCCAGGATCGTCGGGTAGAGGTCGATGTGTGCGGCGAGTTGTTGAACTATGTGTTTTTGTTGAAAGCGGGCGGGCCATTGAATGAATAAAGGCACACGCGATCCGCCTTCGTGCACACTGACCTTGTGTCCTCTCATCCCGGCATTGAAGCGTTCGGTGTTCGCTCCGTTGTCGGTCAGGAAGATGACGATGGTATTGTCGCGTAGTTCTGATTTTTTCAAGGTAGCGATCAAGCGGCCGAAATTTTCATCCAGGTTGGCGCACATCCCGTAGATCGCGGCAAGTTTGTCATCGAGCCCCTTGGCTTTGAAGAGGTCAAACCATTTGTCAGGCACCTGGGTGGGAGTATGCGGTGCGTTGTAAGACAAATAACAAAAGAAAGGGCGGTTTTCATCGTCCTTTTTAGTGATGAAGCGGATGGCTTCGTCAGTTAGGACATTGGTGAGATACCCTTTGCTTTGTTCCGGGGTGGTTCCGCGCAGCAACACGGAATCAAAATAATGGTTGATATGGCCATGATTGAATCCCAGGAATTCCTCAAAACCCTGTCCGGTGGGGGTGCGCGGGTACTGCCCTCCGTTGTGCCATTTTCCGAAACAAGCGGTGCGGTAACCGTTTGCCTGTAAGGCTTCCGCTATGGTCACCTCGGAGCTGCGCATCGCCTCCTTGTTGTGGGTGACGCTCCAAGTGCCGGTGCGGTGTGAATACCGCCCGGTGAGCAAGCTCGCTCGGGTGGGGGCGCAGAAGGGGCTGACAAAAAAGCGCTCAAATTGAATCCCTCCGCGGGCAAAGCGGTCGAGGTTAGGCGTTTCAAGAAGAGGATTGCCGTGCAAGGAAAAATCACCATAACCTTGATCGTCGGTCATCACCAACAGCACGTTGGGTTGGTCTGCGGCGTGGGTGGCTTGCAGGGCAAGGCTTACAAAAATGGCATAGAAAAAGGATCGTCTCATAATTTAGGCAGGAACAGTTTCATCTTGAATGGGTGTTGAGGGAGATGAGGACGGGTAATCATAGCCGAAGGAAAGATGATGGGCAAATGGAGGTAAGGGCGGGTCAGGCGGGGGAGAAAACTGCTGGTCGCCGCGGATGTGATTATTCAAACGCTTGTGTGTTTTGCCAGGCGGTTAATTTCATAACCCGATCACGTTTTTGATGATTTTTATCATTTTTTGATTGGTGGTTGAGTCCTTTACCGCGATTCGGATCAATCGTCCGTCCGCCAGGTTTCCCATGCTGCCGGGGTCTCGGAGAAACAATCCTTGTTGTCGGCATTTGCTAACCAGTTCACTGGAGCTGAGGTGCCCGGTGGGCAATTGGCATAAAAGAAAATTGGCCGTAGCGGGCAAAACGTTCCAACCAAGAGCGGTCAAGGATTGCGCTAGTTTTTGTCGTAAATTATGGGTTTCGGCGTAGCGCTTGGCATAATAGTCGGGATTCTCCAAAGCTTTGACTGCTGCTACTTGTGACGGAAGGCCAATTACCCAGGGGGGGGTCACAGCCCGCAAGTCCTCCAGTTGATGTGCTCCGCCGCACAGGTAGGCCACCCGGGCGCCGCTCAGGGCATAAACTTTGGACATCGATTTGCATACCACTACGTTCTCGCTTTGAGCGGCGAATGCCTCCAGGGATTGATCGCTGCCGGCATAGTCCACATAAGTTTCATCGATCCAGATACGGGTGTGGATGCCTATCCGGCGCAGCACGGGTTCCAGTTTTTCCCGGGGTACATGCTGGCCGGTCGGACTGTTGGGGTTGACCAGTATCACGAGGTCATAGTTGGCACTGAGTTCGGATTCGAGCTGCTTTAGATTTACCTGGAATTGATCGTCCCAGTGCAATTGGAATCGTTCGACCTGGCATCCGATCACATTTTCGAGCACATGATGGTATTCGCCATAAGTCGGGTCCAGGATCAATACCCTGGATTCCGGATCGAGCCAATGGCGCAGGGCGCGGAATATGAGATCGGATGATCCTGCTCCCGGCAAAATATTTTTCGGATCAACCTGGCGGTATCTGGCGATCGTGCGAATCAGACCTTCGCAGTTGGTAGGCGGAGAGGTTCTTAATAACCAGGGCAAATGATCATTGATGGTCTGCACCACACGGGGGGCGGGTGGAAACCAGGCGTCGAGCACGTCAGCATTGATGATCATTTTTCGCTGCTCCAGTGTTTCGAAGGTATCGCCCACCGCGCTAAAAAAGGCACCTCCGTGAAAACAGGCTGCAGGTTTGACCAAGGGGAAATCCAGTGACCAGTCCGTTCGCATTTTAATGCGGCTTAAAATTTGTGAATAAGCTTGTGCCCGCTGGGCGAGTTGCTCAATGGAGGCGTGCATCAAATCATAATTCACGGCTCCGGCTTTCACGCTATGATCCAATACCTGCAGTCCGAAGCGTTGATACAAATCAATCACTTCACGGCGTCCGATTGCTATCACATGAGTGCCTCCATGGGCTTCGACCCAGCGATAAGCTGCGTGGATCAGGAGTAGGGGCAGTTCCCGATTACGGCGGGATTTCAGAACGGTGAGCAGTCGGATTTCATAAAGCGCCGGGTGGAATTCTATCGGCAGTTGGTTTCGCTCAAAATATTTATCGATTGAATAGCTGTTTTTATCAGGAGGCGTGATGCTGACAAAACCGAATATTTTTCCGTTAATTTTAGCCAGTAGGTAGTGGTTGAAGCTGTCCAAATCGTCTTGCAGTTTACCCGTAGGGTTTTCTGCATGCTGTCCCAGTTCGCTGGCATATACGTCGTGACGGATGCGGTAGATTTCCTCTCTATCTTCGGCGGAAGCCAAAGCGATCTCAAAACGGTCATTTGAAACTGTGGAAGCCTGCCTGGTGTTATGATCTTTAAAAAACAGGGTGGGAGATGATGTTGGTGGAGAAGGAAGTGTCTTCATGGCGAGCATACTACGGCAGGGCTTGCCTGGTGGGACAATCGATTATTTATGTCTATACATCATTTAAAATGATGTTTCATAGCTAGGTAGATTTCTTGATTTGGTATCTGGCTTATTTGCAGATTATGTTTGGGCATGAGAAATCCAGATGATAAGCAGCGTCGCTGACAGCGAATCAGTGCAACCCAACGAAGCGCTGGTTGCGCAAAATTGCGCAATAGGATAATGACAGCTGTCAATTACCGGATAGTGCGCACGGGATAGCTTTCAAATTGTTCATCGACCGTTGCGATTTCCCATCCTTCCACAAGAGCAGTCGAGATAAGTAATCGATCAAATGGATCCCGGTGGATGAATGGAAGTTTGCCAAGCATGAAAATGGCTTCGTTACTGATCGAATGAAAGGCAAGCTTGGAGTTTTTTATTAAATCCGGTAGGCATTGAGCCGGAGGGCTGGGTAAATGAAGTTTACCAATTTGGTGTTTTATTTGAATCTCTAAGATCGAAATTTGGCTCAAGTGCCAGCGCGCGGATTGAGATTGCAGCAGGGCCGTTAATTCCGGAGAGAGTTTTGAGGGCTCAAATTGCATCCACAAAAAAACGTGTGTGTCTAGGAGGATATCTCTCATCGAATTAACTGTTAACCTATGACTACTATATCACCTTGAGCCTCGCCGGACAGAAAGCTCTTTCGCCGAAGCTAAGCGCTCAAGATGTTCGTTTTGCGGTATGCTCTTGAATGGAAATTTATCCGGCATAGAAGTCATTTTCAAATGGTTCCATGGGCGCGTCAAAATCGTCGGGGATTGATGCTTGTTCTTTCATCAAACCAAGAATGGGTTGGACGCCTTTGTTATCATCATCGCAGGGGCTGAGCATGGCTATGGGTCGATTGCGATCAGCAATGATGAAGTGTTCCCCTTCCGCTGCTTTGCGTGCGTAGCTACCGAGATGGGCTTTCGCTTCACTTAATTTCAAAGTGGTCATTAACTAGACTAGTATCAGGCTGATAGTTGTCAAGTTTGCTGTTTCACAGCTCGTCATCGTTGTCCAAGTGCTTGAGGGCTTCGCTGCGGCTGAAGCGGGAGAGGTCTTCTTCATACTTGCGCGCGTATTGGATCACCCAAAGAGGATCCGTATTGGCAAAATCACGCAGCACCCAACCGATGGCTTTGCGGATGAAAAATTCTTTTTCAGGCATTAACAGGCGGATGGTATCACCGAGCAGATCGCGATTGGTATCATCGCCATGGTGCAGGTGCGCCAGCAGTGAAGCGCGGCGTACCCACATGCGGTCGTGGTGACTCCAGGCGATCAGTTTTGGCTCGAAACGCGGGGGATCAATTAATACCAAACTACTGATCAATTTGCCGGCGATCCAGTCGAGGGTGTCCCAGTGACTGGCAGTGAGAATGAGATTTTCATACAAGGGCCAGGATTCCACCTTGCGGAATTTTTTGAAATGTTCGGCGACTTCCAATGCCTGGTAACGATCTTCGCGGTGCTCGCCGTCCCATAGGGTGCGGATCACTTCCTGATATTCGTTTAGATCCAGCAGCGGATGTTCGGCGATGCATTGTTTGAAAATGCTTTTGCGCTGTTTGGCTTGAATTCCATAAAAAGGCTGATCCGTTTTCATGTAGGCCTGCATCGGTGCGGCTTTGGCCGGGTTGCGAGCCAGTGCCATTTCCATAAAAAGTTGTTTGGCCAGCGGATGCACGGAGGAGGTTCAGAAAGTTAGGATGAACTGAGAATAATTTCTTTTGGAAAGGCAGATATTAGGATAAAGAGATAGCGGTTGAGTGCGAGTTTAAAAATCAAAATCATGGCTAAAAAAAGGATCGCTTTTGTTGGAGTAGGAAGAATGGGGGCAAATATGGCCCGTCACCTGAAGGATTTGAAATACCAGGTCACTGCAGTTTATGATGTGCATCGGGCCAGTGCGGAAGCTTTGGCCGGGGAATTGGGCAAGGGCACAACCGCCTACCGCAAGTTATCGGAGGTGACGGCCAACGCGGATATTATTTTCACTGTGGTGACTAATGACGCAGCGATGAAGAAAATTTTCTTTGGCAAAAAGGACAATCTGTTGATCGAGGCAGCGGGCAAGTTGTTTATTAATTGCGCCACGGTATCGCCGGATATGCACCGTGAAGTGACCAAGGTGGCAGCGCGTCGCAAGGCGGATGTGCTGGAGGCCTGCATGGCGTCGAGCATCAGTCATGCCCGTGAGGGTAAGTTGTATCTGATGATGGGAGGTAAAGAGCAGGTGTTCAAAAAGAACCGCAAGTTGCTCGATGATCTGAGCGCCAATTTACAATACGTGGGAACTGCGGGCAAAGCGGCGGAAGTGAAGGCCCTGGTCAACATGGTGATGAACATCAATACGGCGGCTCTGGCCGAGGGATTGGGTCTGGCTAAGGCGCTGGGTCACGATCTGAAAATGGTGTGTGAAGTTTTTGCCCAGACGGGAGCCAATTCATGGGTGTTGGTGACGGATGCGGATGATATGATCGACCGCGATCACGAGTGTTGGTTTTCTGCCGATCATGCGGCCAAGGATTCCGGCATAGCGGCAAAAATCGCACGGCAGAAAAAGCTGAACCTTCCGGTGAACGCAGCGACCCAGGCGCAGTATGAGCGGATGAAAAAAGAGGGACTGGGGGAACTGGACAAATCGGGTATTGCTGAACTGACTTTCCCCGGGCGTCATGCCAATCCGAAAAAGAAACGGGCAAAAAAACGGGCAAAACAAAAGCAGTAGGGGCTGCGCATGGGCCGTCTCGCAGTCAAGAAATGGTGTTAATCATAAGAGGGCATTTCCTGCGTTCGACATTGCCATGAAAAGATTAATTAGCACGTTTGCGTTGTTCACTTGTCTGGCATTCCTCCAAGCAGCGGGCGCATCTGCCAACGAGGCGACTGAGCTATATACCAGCATGCGCAAGCAGGTGCTAGAGCTTGACGGAAAACAAATCCCCGGGTTTAAGGGCAAGCCGGTGTGGGCGGTGTTGATGGAAACAGGAAGTGAAGACACGGTGATTAGTGTCGTTGCGGTGGCAGATGGAACAGCAAGCCTGTATTATTCCACTGGTGGCGGGATGATCGGTCTGGGGAAAAATCCGGGTGTTCGCTCGGCAACTTTAGCTTTTGTGAAAAAATCAGCGTCATTCCTGAAGTTCATGAAGAGAGTCGATGTTTTTCCCTTACCAAAAACCGGGCAGACTTTTTTCTACCTGGTGACGCCAAAAGCAGTCTTCTCCTATGAAGCGCAGCGGGACGATCTGGGCAGGCAGCAGGATAAATTGTCACCCCTGTATTACGCAGGGCATGAACTCATTGCGCAAGTGCGAATCGCTGATCAGAAGCGGAAGGGGCGGTGAGATTTGGTCTGTGTTTCTCACGTTTGGGGAAACAGGGCAAGCGCAGCGCTCGCTCTACAATTGGGCTTTTGTTAATAGCTCAACAGCGAGTGCACTGGAACGTCTTCTGCAAGTACGTCGCGGCCATTGAGAAAAGTCAGTTCGATCAAAAATGAAGCAGCTACCAAATGGCCGCCGAGTCGTTTGACCAGCTGGATCGTAGCCGCAGCGGTTCCTCCGGTGGCCAGAAGGTCGTCAACGATCAATACCCGGTCTCCCGGGGAGATCGCATCACGGTGAACCTCTATCTCCGCTTCGCCGTATTCCAGCGAATAGGAAATGGACTCTGTCAGGTGAGGTAATTTACCAATCTTCCTAACCGGAATAAACCCCGCTCCCATTTCATGCGCCACCACCGCACCAAAGATAAACCCGCGCGCATCGATGCCGATGATTTTGTCCACCTGCTGCCCGTCCACGGTTTGTATCAGTTCGCGGATGGCCAATTTAAACACTTCGGGTTGCAGTAGAAGGGGGGTGATGTCTTTGAAAACGATGCCTTCTTTCGGGAAATCGGGGATATCACGAATCGCTGCATTCAATTGCTCTAAAGTCTCTGGGTTCATGACGGGCAACTAAGAGGGCTTCACTGTGCAGGTCAAACGAGGCTTGAAAAAACCTGAAGGCAAAGTGCAGAATTATTTTTTACGCCGTTTTTTGGCTTTCTGTCGATTGCTTCCTTTGCGGTGTTTGCCGACCCGCACACCATGAGCCCGTTTTGGCAGGGGCAAACGGTTCACCGTTGCTATTGCCTTGAGGTAATCCTCGTGGCTCAAGTTTTCATCAAATTCCCATTCGGGTTCGAGCTCGGCTACGGGCGTTTTTTTTGCAATTTTGCCAGCGGGTGCAGCTGCGCTTGTTTGACCGCTTTTTTTGCGCTGCTGCTCTTCTTGCTCTTCCTGCTCGCGTTTCCACTTGGCGGCCATGGCTTCTTCCCGTTGCTGGATTTTTTTATAAACGGGGGACTGGATATATGCGTAATAATCCTGAGGGAAAACATCTCCGTCCTCTCCATGCTCGGACCACACCCGCCAATCTCTCAGGCAGTTACGGATTTCACTTTTTAGCGGGCGAAATCCAATTTTCTCGTGCATCGCCTCTCTCGCCAATACGGGATCCCAAAGTTCGCCACTGGGAGTTTTGCCAGTGCTGACCAGTTCACGGAAAATCGCAATTTGCTCTTCGTTCAGCCGCGCGGTAGGGCCTTTATGCCTCCTCAGTCGATACTGATCCCCGTTGTTTAGGTAGCTCTGGTATTCGAGAGAAATATATTGAGGTGTGACCCCTAGCTCCACGGCCAAATCCTTTTGCGCCTCGCCGTCATCCAAGCGTTTCATCAACGCGAGGCATTTTTTCTGGCCCATATCAGCAAAAATGCTCTTTTTTTTCTGTTTTTCCTCACTCGACATAAAATCACAAATAGACCACACCGCCCTTCAGGTTGGTCTGCAGTTTGATGGAAAATGCGGATAGCGTCAAATTTCGTTTCTATTTTCGGAAGATTCAGAGCCTTTTTCCATTTTTGCCCTCCGCAACACCTCTGATGCAACTATTTGCAATGGGCAGGGCGTTCTCTTATGATGCAGACCCCGATGGATAAAATTTTCCTGATAATTTCAACTGTATGCTTTTTTGGTAGTTTTGCTTATGCCGTCAATGGATTGCGTGCGGGCAGGCACCACGACAACCGCGCCAACCTACTGGTGATGGGCGTAGGTTTTCTGTTTCTCTGCGCTACGCTCTATCTAAGGGGCGAGATTCACCACCGCTGCCCGATCACCTCCTTGCATGAAGTGCTCATCTTTCTCAGTTGGAGCATGGTTTTGCTCTATTTTATTCTGGGCAAGACCTTTCGCCTATCGTTGCTCGGCGTTTTCACAGCGCCCTTGGTACTGCTTTTCCAATTAGCCGCCCTGGTGGGATTTTTCCTCGAAGGCGAACCTGCGGCTATTGGCAAGGATACGGATAAAATCGATGGCTGGCTGGAGCTGCACGCTTCGGTTTCATTGGTCTCCTTTGGCGCGCTCGCCCTGGCTGGCGTCGCGGGCCTGATGTATCTGGTGCAAAACAGACAACTAAAGCGCAAGCAGTTAAAAGCGCTGTTTTATAACCTGCCTCCGATCCGCTATCTGCTCACCGCGGTGGTGCGATTGATCGTGATCGGAGTCGTTCTGCTCACCATAGGCACCATTTCCGCTTTTTTTATGCGCAATGTGCCGATTCCTCTGCATCAGGGTTTATCGATACTGACTTGGTTGGCCTACGTGATTTTACTCGCCCTGTATTTGAGCAAACGAATAGGCAATACCAAATTTGCCCAGGGTGCCATGGTGCTTTTTTCCCTGCCTATCCTGATCCTGCTGATCCTGTGATTCTTTTTAAATGAACATTCTTTGCCTAGGTGTGAATCATGAATCCGCTGCTGTAGAAATACGGGAGCGTATGGCTTTTGCGCACAAACATCTAGCCGAATCCCTGCACGAAATCCAGGCGCTCGATTCGATTGAAGAGGTGGTGGTGTTATCGACTTGCAACCGGGTAGAAATCTATGTCACCTCACAAAACATGGAACCGGGATTTGATCAGTTGAGAAGCTACCTGGACAATCATTTTGAAATGCAGGTGGGTGAAACCGTCGATTTTTATAAACTGCACAATGAAGGCGCCGCCCGTCATCTGTTTGCTGTCGCCGGAGGACTGGATTCGATGGTGCTAGGTGAAACCGAGATTTTTGGCCAGGTCAAAAAAGCTTACGCCGATGCCCAGCAAGCCGGTTCCACATCGCGAACCTTGAACAAATTGTTTCAGCAAACCTTCCGCGCAGGCAAATTGGTTCGCACCAGTACCCAGTTGACCCGTGGAGCCACCTCGGTAGGATCGGTCGCCGTTGATCTGGCAGAGAAAATTTTTGGCAATCTCAATACTTGCCGGGTCATGTTGATTGGCGCAGGTGACATGAGTCGCCGTACCGCCAAAAGCTTGCACTCACGAGGAGCCAAGAGCATCATCGTTTCCAACCGCTCTTATGACAACGCGGTGAAGTTAGCTGAGGAAATGGATGGCAAGGCGATTCATTTTGATCATTGGAGCGACTCCCTAAACGAGGTGGACATCATCGTCAGCTCTACCGCAGCCCCTCATCAGGTGATTCATGCGGAAATGATCAGCGCCGCCATGCCGCAGCGTGGTCATCAACCTTTGTTTGTGATCGATATTGCCGTGCCTCGTGACGTGGATCCTGCCGTCAGTGATATCGAAAACGTCTACCTCTACGACATCGATGCGCTGGAGGGCATCGCTTCCCAAACCCGCAACGAACGAAAAAAACAAGTCGCTTTTTGCGATCAGGTATTGGATCAATTCATCGAAGAGCACGGCATCGAGGCCCTCGTCCCTTCACCCGGTGGTCCTCCTCAAAAAACGCTCAAATCAGATCAGACCCATTCTCAGGATTCAGCATCCTCTCAAGCTTTACCAGAATCATGAGCGAAAATATTGACAAAGGACCAGCTTTAATTCTGGGCAGCCGAGGCAGTGACCTGGCCGTCACCCAGGTGCGACAAACCGAAGCCCGCCTGCTCGAAGCCGGTCAGGCCCAGGTAGCAGTCCGTATCATCCAAACCGTTGGGGACAAACGCCCCGACCTCAAATTGTCCGAGTTCAGTGACCCTGCGGCTTTCGGCGGCGAAGCTATTGTCGACAAAGGCATTTTCACCAAAGAATTGGAAGAAGCCTTGCTCGCTGGAGAAATCCACGCCGCTGTTCACAGCCTCAAGGATGTGCCAACCGAATTGCACCAGGATTTTATCATCACAGCATCGCTGGAAAGAGAGCAGATCGAGGATGTGCTGTTATCGAGAAACGCAAATGAACCTTACAGTGTCGAAACTCTGCCGCAGAGTGGAACGGTAGCCACTAGTAGTGTTAGGCGCGCGCGTCAATTGAGTTGGCTGCGACCGGATCTCAAGCTGGTCGACATCCGTGGCAATGTGCCGACCCGTATTCACAAACTTATAGCCGATCCGCAATGGGACGCCATCATGTTGGCGCGGGCCGGGCTCAAACGACTCGGTTTTTTGGATAACGATGAACCATGCGGTCAGTTGAATTTTGACTCGGATACCCCGGTGGGATTCTGCGTATTGGATGCCGGCGAATTTTTGCCGGCTGCGGGACAAGGGGCCATTGGCATCGAGTCGCGTCATGCGGATGCCAGCACCAATGAGGCTTTGGCATTGATCAATCACCAACCCACTTTTGCCCGAGTCAATGCCGAACGAGCTTTTCTGGCGCGGCTGCAAGCCGGTTGCCAAACCCCTGTGGGGCTCTACACCTGGTGGAGCGCCGATGATTCCGTGTTGAACATGAAAACTCGAATTTTTGATGAAGAAAATCTGGACGCCCCGCCTCGTGAAGGCGAAGTGAGTGCAGCTGCCTCTGGTACCCCTGAAGATCTGGCAGATCAATTGATGCAAAAAATTTATGGCAACTAAAAAGGGAAAACGGCAAGAGGCTCTAGCGGGAGTATGTTATCTGGTAGGAGCCGGCCCCGGTGATCCGGGTCTGATCACGGTGCGTGGACGTGAGTGCATTGAGAGTGCCGATGTGGTGATCTATGATTACCTCTCCAGCCCGGAATTGCTCACCTGGGCAAAAAATGAAGCTGAATTGATTTATGCCGGAAAAAAAGCACCTGCACCGAAACAGCAGCAGGGCTCGATCAATCAAATGATGATCGAAAAGGCCAAACAAGGCAAAACGGTGACCCGACTCAAAGGCGGCGACCCGCTGGTTTTCGGTCGTGGCGGCGAAGAAGCCGCTGAATTAAAAGCCGCCGGGGTGCGCTTCGAAATAGTACCCGGCATCAGTTCTGTTTTTGCTGCTCCCGCTTTCGCAGGCATTCCTGTCACACACCGGCTCTACAATTCCAGTCTAACTATATTTACTGGCCATGAGGATCCTGATAAAAAGGCACCTGCCATAGATTACAAAAAAATCGCTGCGGCCGATGGCACCAAAGTGGTGCTGATGGGAGTCGAAAATCTGGCACGCATTTGTGATCAACTGATCGAACACGGAGCCACCGCCAACACACCCTGCGCTCTGATTCGCTGGGCGACCACCGGCAGTCAGGAAACACTGACCGCTTCCCTGGATGCGATTGCCCTACTCGCCGAGAAACGCCAGTTTCGCGCGCCCGCAGTGCTGGTAATCGGAGAGGTCGTCAATTTAAGAAACGACCTCAGTTGGTTCGAAGACCAACCGCTGTTCGGCAAACGAGTGATCGTCACCCGCACCCGTCGCACCGCCGGCACTTTGAGCAGTCAACTGCGCAAACTCGGCGCCGATATCATAGAGATCCCTACCACCCGCATTGAAAAGCCCACTGACGAGATGGCCTTTGGCGAGTTGGTGATGGATTGTCATCGTTATGACTGGCTGATTTTTTCCAGTCCCAATGGAGTGGATCGCTTTTTTAAGATTTTCTACAAAATCTACAAAGACGCCCGTGAAATCGGCGGAGCCAAAATCGCCGCCATCGGACCTGGCACCGCTGAGAAAATCAAAGAATATCATCTCGGCGTAGATCTGTTGCCGAAAAAATCCGTAGCCGAATCTTTAGCTGATGCCTTCGAAAAAATGGGTTCCAGCATTGAGAATCTTTCCATGCTGTGGGTGCGCCCGGAAAAAGCCCGCCCGGTTTTATCCCAACGACTCAATGCGGCCGGCGTGATACTCGATGAAGCCATCGCCTACCGAACCGTCTCCGATACCGACGACATCACCGGCGCTCTTGAGCGCTTCAATCATGAAGGCGCCGACATCATTACTTTCACCAGTTCTTCCTCCGTCGAAGGGTTTTTGAAGCTCAAACTCAAACTGCCCGAGCAACTGAAAATCGTCAGCATCGGCCCCGCCACCTCACGCACCTTGAAAGCCGCCGGTCTCGACGTCGATATCGAAGCAAAAGAACACAATATCGACGGCCTGATTAAAGCGGTGAGGAAAATCGCTAAAAAATAATTTCTATATCAAACCACTGATGTTCACTGATAAACACTGATAAAGAGGGGAGAGGGAATTTACCTGGATGGACTGGATGGGAAAGAAGCTGTTTAGGCTTTTAATACCATTTGAACAGTTAGATTGTCGGAATGCCGGAGAGATTTACCGTCCAATCAAGGCGTCGCGAGGGAGTGTGGCGGGCCACACGACTGAGCGAGAACGCTGAGTTGACGGCAAAGATCTCGGCTTCTTCCCTTTTGGCGCGCAGCGCGTGTTCCTTACTCCCATAGATGTTCATTACGATGATATAACTGTGAAAATGGTATAAGCCAAATTGTAGGGCGATCGCACCGATTGCCGCCGCCTTCCTCCGTAACACAAATTTCCGTATTTGTTTTTTATCCCTCAACAGATAAAATCAACTGTGCAGGAGAGAACGAAATAATCTCAAATTTCAAATTCCTCTCTCACAACTCATCCAACGGACTGATCACACCACCACCGCGCCGATTCATCACATGAGTGTAAATCTCCGTCGTTTTCACATTGGCATGCCCTAGCAACTCCTGCACTGTGCGGATATCCCTGCCCTGATCCAGCAAATGCGTCGCAAAACTGTGCCGCAACACATGACAAGACACCCGCTTGTGAATGCTCGCTTTGACCGCCAAAGTCTTCACCGCCTTCTGCACCGCACTTTCCCCGGTATGATGGCGGCGCACCACCTTTGCCCGTGGATCCAGTGCCAAAACCCGCGAAGGAAATACCCAAAACCACGCCCACTCCTTGCTCGCCCCTGGATACTTGCGCTCCAAGGCTCCCGGCATCCACACTCCCTCCACCCCGGCCTCCCGGTCGTTATCATACAAGAGCTTGCCCATTTCCAGTTGTTCACGCAAATCCTTTTCCAAACTCGCTGGCAAGGGCGTGCGTCGATCCTTCCCCCCTTTACCATCACGCACCATCACCAGTCCATTGGCAAAATCCACATCCTTAACCCGCAGCCGCATGCACTCCATCA
>JASFYY010000028.1:0-16729 GCA_045046875.1 Verrucomicrobiota bacterium
TCTCACTTCCACCACGTGGCATGGATTGGCAATCCGTGTTCCCCCCAAACCATCCCAACCCCACGCAATACCATTACGTCTCACTTCCACCACGTGGCACGGATTGGCAATCCGTGTTCCCCCAAACCACCCCAACCCCACGCAATACCATTACGTCCCACATCCACCACAACATCCCCCCCAAAAAATGTCCCGCATTCTAAAACCAACCATTAATCGCTCCTCATTCCAACATCCCACACCATGAAACCCAATACCATCCGCGTAGGCATCATCGGAACCGGCAACCGTGGCATCACTTGCATCGGTCGCCAGATCGCGGCACAAGCCGACGAACTCAACATCACCATCACCGCTCTCTGCAACCGCACCCAAAAGCGGATGGCAGTCGCCCTCAGCGACCTCAACGA
This sequence comes from Verrucomicrobiota bacterium, assembly GCA_045046875.1. Classification (GTDB taxonomy): domain Bacteria; phylum Verrucomicrobiota; class Verrucomicrobiia; order Verrucomicrobiales; family DEV007; genus JAADHD01. Next base: position 411 of record JASFYY010000028.1, read on the forward strand.
AGCCGCCAAAGCTGCGGGCAACCCTCCCTTCACCCCCACCTTTTACAGTGATCCCAAAGCGCTGATCAATGACGACCAAGTCGATCTCATCGTCATCACCACCGCCACCGCGTCCCACCTCGAAGCAGCCATTCCCGCGATCCTGTCTGGCAAAAAAGTCTATCTCGACAAACCCATCGCGCACACCATCGAAGATTCAGTCGCCATTCGTAAAGCGGAAGCCCGGGCGAACAACCCTATCATCATGGGATTCACCCGACGTTACGAAAAACCCTGGACCGATCTGCACGACTTGGTAAGCAATGGCATCATCGGAGATCTCAAAATGATGCTGATCCGTGCGGTGCTGCCCTACAGTTTTTATTTCCAAACCTGGCACCGCACCCGTGCTCTGAGCGGTGGAGCTCTCAACGACAAGGGGTCCCACTACACCGACGTCTTCAACTGGTTCGCCGGTGAAAGTCGCTGCCTGCAGACCAACGCTTTTGGCGGCCGTAATGTGTTCAAAGAACGCGATGATGCCCCTGAATTCTGCTCCGAATGTGACGACCGGGAATGTGCCTACCGCGCAGAACACGTTCGCCCCGATACCCAGGATCAACACCGTGGAGCCGTCGACGATGCCATCGCAGCTAACGCCGATGCTTCGCAACGAAAAGACAATTGTGTTTATAAAAAGGGAGCGGACATTTTGGATCACGCATCGATTCACTATCAATATGAAAACGGCATCGTCGCTTCGATTTTCTACAGCATCTACGGCCCCCAGGCAGAAGATGAAGAAACGCTCGAACTGGTCGGCACCAAAGGACGCATCATTCTGACCCGTCTCAAAGGCGAAATCGATGTGATCACCGACTATGGCGAAAAAAGCCATCAAGTCATTCACTGCAAAGCCGAAGCTTTCGAAACCTCGCACTTCGGCGCTGACCGCCAACTGGTGCAGGACATCGCCGCTTTTGCCCGCGGCAGCCAATCTGTGGTCAACGGCTGGTTTGGCATGGAAGCCACCCGCATGGCCATCGCGGCTATCGAATCCATCGACCAAGGCGGACAAACCATTCGCATGAGCGACTTAGCAGACAGCTCTGCCTAAACAGCTCTCCCTTTTGCGGTTCAGGCAGCTTTGTTTGAACCGTGTCCCCCCTTCGCGCCCAAATAAAATGCCCTCCAATCCCCCTCTTACTCCCGACTCCCCTTGGTATAAAAACGTCACACGCTACCAGTGGCTGGTTCTTTTCATCGCCTCGCTCGGCTGGATGTTTGACATTTTCGAAGGACAAATTTTTGTCACCACGATGAAAGAAGCCATGCCCTCCTTGTTGCCGGAAGGCACCCCGGAAGGAACCGTTGCCCGTTACAATGACACGGCATTCGCCCTTTTTCTTGCCGGAGGCGCTGTTGGCGGGGTCTTTTTTGGCATGCTCAGCGACCGTATCGGACGGGCCAAAACCTTGCTGATCACCATTCTGGTCTATTCCATTTTCACCACTCTGACCGCCTTTGTCACCGCTCCCTGGCAAGTCATTGCCCTGCGTTTTCTGGTTGCTTTGGGGGTTGGTGGAGAATGGGCGGTTGCCGCCGCCATGGTAGCTGAAGTTTTCCCCGGTTTTGCCCGGGTCAAATCACTCGGCATCTTTCACGCCACCTCGGCACTCGGCTCCTATCTGGCAATTGCCGCAGGTTTCTTTATCGTCTCCAATGAAGCCCTGCGCAACCACCCGATCGACGGACTGAACTGGCGCCTATGTTTTCTGATCGGCGCCCTACCAGCTCTTCTCACCATCTGGATTAGAATGAAACTCAAAGAACCCGAATCCTGGGTCAAAGCGCAACAGCGTGCTAAAACAGACCCCACCCAAAGCACCGGACGTTTATGGGATTTGTTCAGTCCACAACTGCGGCGACGAACCGCTACCGGCGTATGCCTCGCCGCAATCGGCCTGGCCACCTTCTGGGGAGTCAAAGTCCGCAGCCAGGAACTAATGCGCCAGGCAGCAGAACGCCAAATCATTGCCTCCGCAGTGATTCCTGAAACACCTTCGAATCATGATGATGATTCCACTCTCGACCACCACTACCAAACGCTCAAACGCTGGGAGATGACCGGGCTGTTTCTCATCATGACCGGCGGCATGATCGGCATGCTCTGTTTTGCCCCGCTCAGCGAACGCATCGGACGGCGCGGAGCTTTCCTCTTTTACCACCTTGGCGGTTTTCTCTCCGGAGTGCTACTGTTCACCTTCTTTGATCGACAATCGATTGCTTTCTACTGGCTGGCGCTACCTGTATTTGGTTTTCTGGTCAGTGGCATGCATGCCGGATACGCCGTTTATTTCCCCGAGCTGTTCCCTGCCCGGCTACGCGCCACCGGAGCCGCGTTTTGTTTTAACGGCGGGCGTTTACTCGCCGTCCCGGTTCTACTGCTGCGTGGTTTCATGCGTGACGACCTCGGTTGGTCGTTGAGTAAAACCAGCGCCACCTTGAGCTGCCTCTTTTTACTCGGAGCCGTCGTGCTGTTATTTGCCCCGGAAACCAAGGGCGAAGAGCTGCCCGAGTGAACTTCCCCTCAATCAAAACGAAAACCCTCGGCAGAAGGGTCGGCATGCCGCTCCACAAAATCCTTAAAACCCTGCCTGATTTTGCTAGTGATAGGTCCTGGCGCGGCAGGCAAGTCCACCCCGTCCACGCTCGCTATCCCTTGCACCTCGCGCAAGCTACCCGATAGAAACGCTTCTTGTGCTTTTTTCAAATCCCCCAAGGGCAAGTCTTTTTGCAACACCTCAATGCCCAGCTCACCGCACACATCCAATACCACCGAGCGAGTCACGCCTGCCAGGCATCCGCTAGCGAGCGTTGGCGTGATCAATTGTCCGTCGATCACCACAAAAATATTCGAACCGGTGCCTTCGCACAACATGCCCGCGTTGTTGGCAAATATCGCCTCATCAGCGCCCTGCTTTTTAGCCATCTTCAAAGCGATCACATTCTCGCCATACGATATCGATTTCACTCCGGCCAAAGCGCTGTTCTCGTTACGTGTGAACGGCACAGTGATGACTCTGCCCACTTCTTTGTAACTTGGAACTGCCGAGGCGGCGACTAACATCGTGTGCTCCGCTGTACCACGATCCGAACCTAGCGGGGAAAGCCCCCCTGTGATCGTCACTCGGATTCTAGCGCGATCATCAAATCCGTTCGCCTCCATCACCGCTCGCATCGCTTCGAGCAACTCTTGCTCATCGGGCAGGTGCAATCCTAGTTTGCTGGCAGAATGTTTCATTCTCACAAAATGACGCGCAGCGGCAAAAGGCTCCCCTTTGTAAGCGTTAAGCGTTTCAAAAATACCGTCCCCGACCAGAATCCCATGATCAAAAGGCGATACTCGCGCCTCATCGGCACTCATCAATTTCCCATTGCGCCACACTTGCGGGGTATCCACCCCACCGGCTTCACTTGAGGACTTGGTTTTTGATTCTTTTTCCGTAAACTGCATGAGTGGATCTGTTTTTTTGGGCTTTGGTAACCTGACGCAAAAGAGAGCAGATTGCCACTGTAATTTGCATGACCGCTGCTGTTCTCACCACCATCCTGTTTGCCCTGTCCGCTATTTGTGGTCAGCGCATCGCCATGGAGATGGGTAGCCTGCGCGCCAACTTCTGGCGGCTGCTGATCGCTACCAGTGTTCTGGGGCTGCTAGTGCTGTTGTTCTGGCGCGACTCCCTCCACCTCACTACCTTTGGCTGGCTTTTTCTCAGCGGCGCGGTGGGTTTTGGCCTCGGTGATATCGCCCTGTTCTATGCCTTCGAACGCATCGGCACCCGCTTGACTATTTTGATGAATCTCTGCCTCGCACCGATTTTTGCCGCCGTCGTCGAATTCCTCTGGCTGGGAAACGGCCTGCTGTCCCACCAATGGGTCGCCGTCGCAGTCATCCTCTTTGGAGTGGGGCTCTCAATCAACCCGGCAAAAACCGGTCGCAACACCTTGCGCCGTGGACGTTTTGCCCCCGGCATCATCGCCGGCATCATCGCGGGTTTTGGCCAGGGCTGCGGTGCGGTCATCAGTCGCCGCGCACAGCAAGCCGAAGAACTCATCGGCATGGATGTCAATGGTCTCAGCGAAGCTTTTCAACGGGTGCTGGCCGGCTTCATCATTGTGGCCATCCTCTTCGCACTGCGCCGCCCCTCCCGGCCTGCGGCAAAAATCATCAGCGACCAACCTGTGCTGACACCCCGCAAACTGTCCTTATGGCTAGTCGGATCCGCCCTGTTTGGTCCGGTCATCGGCGTGAGTTGTTTCCAGTGGGCGTTGCAATCGATGGAAAGCGCATTGGTGCTGTCCGTGGTATCCACTGCTCCCATCCTATTAATTCCAATGACCTGGTATCTGGATGGCGAACGGCCTCCAATCAAAACCCTCGTTGGAGCAATCATTGCAGTGCAGGGTGTGATCTATCTGCAACTGTATTCATAAAAAATACCACCGTCCACTGAAGTCCCCCTACAACTGCCCCTCGACCGGTATCAAACGAAAAAAGAAATCAGAGATTCTTTGCGAAAACTTTCGTGCCGGTTGCCGGCTTACCACCCCTTCGCTCGACTTCCAACGCAAACGCTGGTGCTCATCCAAATACACCTGCCAGGCATTTTCAGGAGACATCAACTGCTCTATTTTTTCCGCCAATTGATTGGCCAGACCCGGTGAATCAATCAACATCCCGTTTTCCGTATTGATCTCCACAGAGCGGGGATCGAGATTCAATGAGCCGATGTAACAGAGGTCACGGTCTCTCACGATCATTTTTGCGTGCAGTGAAATGAAGTCAGCCTTCACCGGAGAATTATCACTCGAATGGCGAATCTTAGCAGAAGGATCATGGCGAAATTCATACAGTTGTGCTCCCGCCTGTAAAATCCGACGGCGGTATTTTTTATAATGGCTGTGGGTGAGAGTATGATTGTTCGAAGCTAAGGAACCCGTAAGGAGCTTTATACTCACTCCTCGATCAGTGGCAGCTTTCACCTTCTGCAAAAGCTCTTCCGTAGGAATGAAATAGGGCGATACAATCAAAACCTCGTGTTTGCTAGGCAACCCCACTTCGGAAAGCATATCCAGTAGACGAGGCGCATCGCCCGTAGTTACTACCGGACTATCCTGCAAAAAACTCGCGCTACCATAATGCATAAGTGCGGGAAGGGATTGCAGCTCTTTTGTCCAATTTTTGCGCTCAAGCGGATGAGACGACATTTTAGCCGCGGAAGACTGCAAGGCCAAATTAACCGTTTTGCGAAACTTTACAATATCGCCGGCTGTCCCCTTTTCGCTGAACATATGACCGGGCACAGCGAGTTTTTGATTCCAGTATTGATCAAAAGCAGCCGATACTCTGGGCACCACTTTTCCGGTAGCCATCACATCCATATCACAGTTATTAAATTCCTGCGACAAGCCAAAATAAGCATCTCCTATATTCCTCCCTCCGACAATCGCGAAGCGATTATCAACCACAAACAACTTATTGTGCATCCGGCGATTCAATTCTTTAAAATACAGCACAAACTCCATCATCGCTCCAATCCGGCTATGGCGAAAATCCGGATTATAAATTTTAAGCTCAATGTTAGGGTAACGCGACAAAGCCGCGATGGAGTGATTCTGGGCGGTCAAAAAAAGATCATCCACCAAAATCCGAACCCGAACCCCACGGTCAGCCGCCTGTAACAAACGCTCAAACAATAACAGCGAACTTTCATCCGAGTCCCAAATGAAATACTGGATATCAATCGATGTGGTTGCATGATCAAGCAAAGCCAGACGCCAATTCAAAGCGTCTCTATTATGATGCAATAACAAAAAGGCCGATTGATCTTTATCCTTTCCCGCAAGAATGGCGCGACTGCTATCGACCAATGTGCCCTCAGGCGCGGGAGCCAAGGACAGCATAGGAGCGTGCTCTGGCAAGTCTTTGCGCGAAGCACAAGAAACCGCCAATAGCAACAGGTCAGCCGCCAGCACAAATCGGGATAAACAGGCGCACAAACGAAGTTTCGACATAGGGTTTCCTAGCAAAGCAGGCTATCAAAGCAAGTGCAACCAAGTTCAGTGATCCCGCACCGCACCCAAGACCGTCAATTCAAAGCCACCAAAACCCTCACCGTCCCCGAAACCGGACGATTGCCTTCACTGGTAAGCAACAGATTGACCGTGCGGCCGTCGTCACTCAGTAACAACTGCCCACTGGCCATCGATTCGTTGTTGGGCTCTCCACTGCGGCCAAGCAGGTCAGCCGAGTTCACCAGCCGGTCTTCGGAAAAAATCACTCCGACAACCGGGTGGTCAAAAGTCATCGACGCTTCGAGCGTAGACTCAAGTTTACCATCCTTTCCCGGCTTGAACTCCAGCAAATAAGAACGCAAATGCCCCTTCTCAGTAAGCACCTCACCATTTTTGTTCCCATTCATCGAAACAAAATGCCCCTTTGACAAGGTATCCACCTCCAGTTGTTCGTTGTCAGCCAGCTTGAACTGGTCACGCTCCACCGTGACTCGCACCCGGTTATTTTCTGCCACCCGTTTGCTTTGATGCCCCGGCACAGCCACTTCGACCGTCCCTGTATTGGCCGCGACTCCAGACATCAACTCCCACGCCTTGGAAAAAGGGCGTGAATTAAAAGGGATATCCACCAGTTTATCACGGTCAAGATCAGCGCGAACGGCTTCAAAATGGTACAAGCGGCGTTTTTCTCCTTCGGCGGAATCTTGCAATTGTATTTCAGCATCGCCACTCAAAACTACCAGCTCAGCTTCTTTGTCATCCCTGACATCAATACCAAGCGTCGATCCCGAGCCATCCAGATTCAAACCCTTGGTTTCAAAAATAAAATTACGCTTGTTCCCGGCATTACCCCGGGTCACTGCCAGACCAGACAAAACATTTACCGTCCGCTTGCCTTTGATTTCAAATTCCGCCGGTCCCTCCACCGCCATCTCCGCACCTTCACGGAAACGCAGATGCACCGTGCCACTTTCCAAATGATAGAGCCCCTTCACCAGTCCGCCTTTTGAATCTGGAATCTGGCCCTCTTGCGCACTCCAAACTACATCACCCCCTTCAGCGACCACTTGTGCCCATTGCGGACTGAACAAAGACGCCGGCCGGGACTCCGGTTGCACATTCCACAACACCAAGCCAGTCAAAACCACTGCAGCCGCAGCTGCCAAAGCAGGCTTGAATAAAGCCGGCCAAACTTTACCCGGCCTTGCTGCTTGCTGTGGCAATGAGCCCGTATCGGACAACGAGATGGATACCTCACGATTTGAACTCACCGGCTCCGCATCAGCCACCGGCAAATGCGCGTCCCACTCGATGATCTTCGAAGCCAGATCATCAACAAAATGGTCTTCTTCAACTTCCGCCCACATCCGGGTCGATAGCGATTGCACAAAAGCCTCCTCACTTTTTGATGCAGACAGCGCCTGGGTCAGCAGCTCATCGAACTCAAGCTCATCACGCAGTTTTCTGACTTCAGCAGGTTGTTCTTGTAAAAAACGCAAATCAGAAGACAGGGCACCCTGTTCTAAGCTGCTCCCATCCACCACTTGCTGACGCAAGCGTTTGAAGTCATTATTTCCCAATGCGGCGACATTCAACTGCTCTGTCAAACCTGCTTCAAACACATCTTTTCCGCCACTAATAAAAGCCTGACGCAAAGATTCAGCAAAAAACAAAGCCTCGCGGACTTCCGCCCCACGCTTCTGATCAGCTGAACACAAACGAGCCAGCTCAGAACGTTCATCCCCATCACTTTCCCCATCAAGCAAACGGGCCAGTAATTCTTCAAATCTTTCCTTTGAGTTATTCATCCCGCGTTCACCTCCCCGATTCGCTGTTGCACACACTTACGCAAAGCCTTGCGCACCCGTTCCAAACTTTTGCGGATTGCCGCTGCAGACATATTCATTTGCAAGGCAATATCCGGAGCCGACTGTTCGTTTTCATAACGGGCCTGGAGCATAGCCCTGCTTTTATCCGGCACTTTTTCCAAACATTCCTTCAGCGCCAATGCCTTTGCCTGCGCGCGATCCCCCTTTTCTTCCACTTCGTTTTCCGGTAGTGAAGAAGAAGCCACCAGCACCTCGGTGAGGTGGTCAGATAAAATACGTTTGCGGCGCGCATCCTTACGCCGCTCGTTGATCACCAAATTGCGGGCAATGCCGCGCACCCAGGCACCAAAATCACGACTTTCGTCAAAATCAGCCATTCTCTGATAGGCAATCACAAATGCCTCCTGCGCCAAATCATCCACCCACATCGGCGCTACCCCCAGACTCCTCACAAACCCGCGTAAACCCGCATGGTTTTCACGCACGTATTCTATAAATTTTTCAGATGAAAATTCGCCAGCCATCAGTTATCAGGGTTTTTCTTGATCGCCCCGTTCATACCCTCTTGTTTGCATATCATCGACTGTGACAATTTTTTGCCCAAAAAGCACGCAAAACAGCATTTTTTCACTTTTATTAACTTTTTTACAAAAAAACCTTGACCCATTTATTGCAAAAAAGGTAGCATATTTTAATAGAACACAATGTAATTACACATTTTCCAAAAGATCAGGTTCAGCTCGGCTTGCGAACATTGATTTCTGGAAGAAGGAAAAACTCAACTAACCACAATTAATGAGTATCATCAAAACCGCATTTTTCTTACTGGTTCTCGTTTCCATCGCGATGGGAGGCATTTATGTGAAAAATAATGCATCTCTACATGGAGGAGCTAATCGCATTGCGCAAATAGCACCCATCATTATTGGAAATAATGGAGCAGTCAGATTCCCCAATCGGGTTCCTTCACCTGAAACCGTGTATCAGATCCAGACAGCCGTCCAAACAGACGATGCCCAGGCTCTGAATGACCTTTTGGTCAAACACCGTTTCTACGTGCTTCCTGGAAGAACGAACTAAGGCGCCCACATATACCCAAAAAGGGATCTTAAAATAAGATTCACAGATACATGCCGAGTTCCCGGTTCGGCGATGTGTGAAATTATTTCGACAAAAATAGCCCCTCTCTCATATTGACAACTGCTTGACATCAGGCGGCTGGCAATTTTTTTGTTTATAGGCCCTGCGTTTTTTGCTTTCGATCTTGGCAAGAGCTCTTTACATTCACTTCCGTAGTTTCTACTCCGCCGCAAATCCCCTTCTCAAAGCCCATGAAGATCCGCCCCCCTTTTTTTGAATTTCCAACATTGTTAGCAGCCTCCTTCACTTTGATCGGCTTCTCCCCTTGCTTGATCGCCCAGGATGATCCTGACGATGTCGACCCTTTCACTGTCATCGACACCCCTCCGGTCGTGATTAAATCCAACGGCGCCCTCTTTGAAGAAGGGCGGATTGAAAAACTCACCGAAAAATCACTACCCTCTCTAGTAACCATCACCCATTCCAGCCGTGAAGGCAAAGTGCGCGGCACCGGCACCGGATTCATCATTTCAGCTGATGGCCTGATCGCTACCAATCTGCACGTCATCGGCGATAGCCGTCCGATCCAAGTAGAGCTTCACGACGGTAGCACTTACGATGCCGTAGCAGTGCACGCCTGGGATCGCCGCGCCGATATCGCCATTCTCAAAATAGAAGCCAAACAAAAACTGCAAGCTCTGGAAATCGGCGACTCGGATAAAATCAAACAGGGGCAAGCCATCGTTGCTTTTGGCAATCCCCGGGGTTTGCAATTCAGTGTCGTCAACGGAGTGGTTTCAGCCATCCGCAAACTAGAAGACGATTTCACCATCGAAGGTGGTGCGCCCGACTTCCCTATGATCCAGGTAGCCATCCCCATTGAGATGGGCAACAGCGGAGGCCCCATCGTCGACCTCGATGGCAAGGTGCTGGGCATCGTGACGATCAAATCCCTGGTAACGCCTAATCTGGGTTTTGCCACCCCTGTCAACATTCTCAAGTCAATGATCGACAAACCTAACCCGGTTCCGATGAAAAGCTGGCTAACGATCGGCAACCTCGATCCCAACCAATGGCAGCCCATCATGGGCGGCGAATGGAAACAGCACGCAGGCATCATCACCATCGACGCCTACGGCAGCGGATTTGGCGGACGCACCCTGTGCCTGTCTGAGCGCACCGTGCCCAAGCTGCCCTACGATGTGACGGTCAAAGTCAAACTTGATGACGAAAGCGGTGCCGCAGGCCTGGCCTTTGCCTCCGATGGTGACGAAGTGCATTACGGCTTTTATCCCAGCAACGGCCAACTGCGTCTCACTCGCTTCGAAGGTCCCGACATCTATTCCTGGAAGATCCTCAAACAAGTTGAATCCGATGCCTATCAACCCGGCGAATGGAATCAAATCCGTGCCCGCATCGACAAAGACAAGATCAGCTGCTTTGTCAACGATCAGTTAGTTTTCGAAGTCAACGACGATCGCCTGCGCGGCGGCAAGGTCGGTTTGTGTCGTTTCCGTAAGCCGACTGCCCATTTCAAAGCCTTCCAAGTGGGCTCGGACCTGGCAGAAAAACCCGTCGCCAAGGAATTGATGAGCGAGCTTTCCAAACAGATCAATACCTTTTCCCGCAATGGCGGTGACCGCCGTAAAGTCGCTGCCGCACTAGCCTCCCACGTCGTGCCCAGTCGGAAGCTATTAAGCCAGAAAGCCGCCGAGCTCGAAAGCCGGGCACTCGAACTGCGCAAGCTCACCGATATGATGAATGAAACCGACATCCAGCAAAGATTACTCAAGATTCTCGCGCTTGAAGAAAACCAGATCAATCTGCTCGAAGCGGGTCTATTGATTGCCAAACTCGCTAATGTTGAACTCGACATCGACGGTTACCTATTGGAATTCAAACGGCTTGCGGCAGCGGCTCGGCAAACCCTGTCCGAAGAATTTTCGGATCAGGAAAAAGTCGAGCGGTTAGGACGTTTCCTATTTCAAGAAAGTGGTTTTCACGGCAGTCGCGGAGAATATTACCACCGCTCCAACAGCTTCCTCAATGAAGTGCTCGATGACCGCGAGGGCATTCCCATCACCCTCTCCGTGGTATATATCGAACTCGCCCGCATGCTCGACATCCCCCACGTTTACGGCATCCCCCTGCCCGGACATTTTGTGGTGGGCTATCGGCCGACAAAAAAACAACTACAGATGTTCGACACCTTCGAAGCGGGCAAGGCCATCAGTCAAGTTGAGGCCGCCGACTTGGTAATGGGAACCACCGGCCAAACCCTCGACCCGCGTTCGCTCGAACCCGCAAGCAAACATAACATCGTGCTGCGCATGCTCAGTAACCTGATCAATGTTGAAATCAATAGCGATGACCCGACCAAATCCCTGCCTTACTTCGATTTGCTACTCGCCATCGAACCCGACCGCGCTCCGGAACGTTTCGAACGTAGCCGGGTGCGCTTCCAAGCCGACGACCGCGATGGCGCCATTGCCGACCTGCAATGGATGGTTGATAATGAACCCGCAGGTGTGAACATCGACATGATCCGCCAACTGCTGGAGCGCTTGCAGTAAACACTGCCCTTCAGCATTTTCCTTTCAACCTTATCAACATGGATTCCTCCCCGCTCACTCGCAGAAAATTTGTCGAAACCTCTCTGGCCGCCGGACTGCTCGGTGCCATCCGGCCGCTGTCCCGCGCCCAAGCACAGAATGAGAAGCAAAGCTCGTCTTACCAACTTTACTGGGGAGATTTGCACAACCACAACGCCATCGGTTATGGCAAAGGCTCGTTAGAGAGATCGATAGAAATCGCCCAGGAACACCTGGATTTTTTCGCTTTCACCGGGCATGCTTCATGGCACGACTTGCCCAAGATGCCCGGTGACCGCCACATGAAGTGGGTCAACGGTTTTAAAGTCCACAGTGATCACTGGAAAAAAACCCGTGGCCTCATTCAAGAAGCCAACAACGATACGTTTGCCGCCTTGTTGGGATACGAATGGCACTCCAGTCAGTTTGGCGACTACTGCATGATCTTTCCAGATGATCAGCCCGACCTCTATTTGCCCGATCATGTGGAAAAATTGCTGAAGTTTTCCGGTGAAAAAAACGCTCTGGCCATTCCTCACCACCTGGCCTACGCCCGTGGCTGGCGCGGCGCCAACTTTGACCACTTCAAAGCCTCGGCTTCGCCGGTGGTAGAGATTTTCTCCGAACACGGCTGCAGTGAATCGGTCAACGCCCCCGGTGATTTCATCCGCCACTCGATGGGCGGCCGCTCCACCCACAACACCGTTGAACGCCAACTGGCTCAAGGTTTGCGTTTTGGTTTTGTCGCCTCAACCGATGATCATCGGGGTTACCCAGGAGCTTACGGTGAAGGCCTGGTTGCGGTGTGGGCCAGTGACCCCTCCCCCGCAGCCATCGTCGATGCGGTGCGCAAACGCCGCACTTACGCCATCACCGGCGACCGCATTGAAGTGGATTTTACTCTTAACGATCAAGCCATGGGCTCCGAGCTGAAAGCCACCAATGACCGCCAGATCGACATCAAGGTCAGCGCTCCGGACAGCATCAAGATGATCGAACTGATCCGCAACGGCCGGATTATCAAACGTCACTTCCCGGAAGACAGTGCCAGTCTGCCCGCAGCCCTGCCCGGTCAGGTGCAATGCCGCCTGCGTTACGGCTGGGGGCCGTGGGGCGATCTCAGTCTCGGCCGCATCTGCGATTGGGATATGGACATCCACCTGGACGGCGGACATTTTGTCAATGCCATCCCCTGTTTCCAATCCGCCCCTTTCGATAGCAAACGACGGGATCGATTAAGAGTGGTGACCCCCTCCCACCTCAAACTGGAATCTCACACCACCCGGGTCAAAGCTTTTGCCGAAGACCCCACCAAGGCGATTGTGCTGGAAATCGACGCCAAACGCCCCGACGCCTCCCTGACCATTGACCTGCACAGCCCCACCGCAGAAAAACTCACCACCCCCTTAAAGGATCTACAACAGGACAATCAAATCCATTTCACCGGCACCTTCACCGCCGAAAGTTTTTCCCTGCAACGTTTGGTCGCCCCCTCGGAACGCAGCGCCACCATCCGCTGGCAAGATCAACGCCAAGATCCCAAACAAGCGGAATATTATTACGTCCGAGTGCAACAACACAACGGCCACATGGCCTGGTCCAGCCCAATTTGGGTGGGGTGATAATGGGGAGAGAAATACACCCAGAAGATGATATTCCGTTTTGAGAATCATGAGCCATGAACAAAAAAGGTGAAAATTTTATGCCGTGGGAAGATGTTGACCGCTGTCGCAAAGACAAGCGCATCCAAACAGGTCGCATCGCAGTGGAGACGGTTGCCACCTTCAAAGCTGATGCTGAAGCAACATGCCTCGAGTGCGGGAAAGTCTCAGATGAATTGCAGTGGTTCTACTTCCGCAGCCCTGCATTCACTTGGAAACACTTATGCGGGCGTAAAGGCGTCATGGTCGTCTGTGATAATTGTAGGCGACAGGTTGCGTTTTTCTTAACCATAATGAGTTGAAAACCGAGTTAGTTAAAAGCGGTCGCGCTCAAGGTGACGTTAGGTTCGGATCACCGAATGGCAATATTGACCACATGCTAAGAGAGAGGGGTCCTTGAAAACAAAGAGCTTACTATACGGGGAGGAAAATTGGTAAAGGTGGAGTTCTCTAATTCTGATAATCCTCTAATTCAAGGACTGCCCCCTTCTGCGCCCCCTTCTGTGCCCCCTTCTGCGGAAGCGGGGCGGGTGCGGTATTCAGCTGTGAGTTTGCCTCGCTCCATGAAATTAATTTCACTTAGTTTATCGAGAAGGCGTTTGATATCTTTGGATGAATTTTGTTTCATAGCGGTCTATGACATTGTCAAGACTAAGTAAAAAGCGGGCATTAACCAATATTTAATTTTTCTGTTTTACACCCCTAGTGTGCAATTGTAATGATTGGTGATTGACATGGGTTTCAATAATCGTTTATCTATCTGTGTAAGATGATATAAGTAATGAAGGAAGCAAGATTCCATAGCGGGCGAAATATTTTTCGAACTGCCGGTAGATACTTGGCTGTGGTGGTCTTGCTGTATGTCGTGTTGGCGACTTCATTGTCGCAATTGCATGATCAGGCGCACGCCGAACAAGGAGATTCTCACAAGGATTGTGTGATTTGCCTGATCTTAGCAGGTTCAGTCGAAATGCCTGATTTTCCTTTTGGTCAGGTGACCGCACTGGGCAAAGTAGGAGAAATTGAGTTTTGCCCAGTCGCGCTTTCACTTCCAAGCCAGATGTTCTGGTCGGTGATGGCAGCTCGCCCTCCTCCAACTGTGTCCTGACACAGTTGATCACTTTTGATCCCTCCCTGCAGTTCTGGGAGTTGAATCATGTGCTCCACTTTTGGAGTCGTGTTGAAATGGCTGCGCTAGTCATGGTGCTGGTTTCCACATCTGGAAGAAAAAGCCATATAACGAAGAGCATAAGGTGTGCCCTCTTTTAAAATAACTTTAATAATAACTATGAATTTTTTTCACAAGACAATGAAGGCCTTAATTAATGCTGTGTGTGTTCTGCTGGTAGCGATGAGCTTGCTTGTATTACCGTTGTGTGCAGAAGAGGTTGAGCACGAGAGTGCACATGCACATCAGAGCGAGCATGAACACGATCATGAAAAGCATGCGCATGTAGAGGGGGTTTTGGAATCCATTCAGGATTCAGATTTTTATGTTGATGATTCGTTGTCCGAGCGCACCGGCCTTGGTCGGTATCTATTTGGACATATACATGCCTACACGGTTTTTGGGGATTCAACGGCGAATCCTGCTGATTTGGCACTTGGCGATCATGATCCTAATAATCAGGTAGGTGTGCAGGCGATCGAGCCAAGTCTGACTTTACAGGCAGGATGGTTGCAGGGGTATATCAATGTGTCTGGTGTCACTGATGGTTCAGGTGATTTTTTCTACGGTATTGAAGAGGGTTTTCTGAAGTTGGTGGATCTGCCTTATGGCTTTGAGTTGCGCGGAGGTCAGTTTTTGAATTCTATGGGTTTCCAAAATGCTAGGCATAACCATGATTGGAAGTTTGTCGATCAAACTTTGGTTAATGGTCGCTTTTTGAATGAAGGAGAATTGTTCACTCAAGGGGGCGAAATCAGATGGAAGCTTCCAGTATTGGAGGATTCACAGATGATTGTTTCGGTTGGTGGAATGCCGGCTCATTCTCACGGAGAGGATGCTCATGATGAAGGTGGCGAGTTTGAATCGGAAGGTGCTGATTTCACCGATACCTTGAGCGGAGCGAATTGGGTGAGTCGTTTTAAGATGGATGAAGAGAGGACAGTGATCGCTACGGTATCTGGGGTATGGGGGCGTAATAAGTTTGGTCGCACTAATCAAGTTTATGGGGTGGGGTTCGAATATCTATGGAAACAAGATGTTCACGGAGGTAAGTATTTACGATGGCGCAATGAGGCAATGTATCGAAATATCAAAGCTGTGTCGGGTCATTTGCCAGGCGAGGCCCCTCAGGCTGGGGGTCAAAAGAAGAGTTTAGCTGATTTTGGGGAATTTGGAATCTACTCGATGTTGCTTTATGGTTTTAACGAGCATATTGAAACTGGCGTGCGTGGTGGCTGGGTTGCGGGCATTGATCAGATGGTATTGGAGCAGAGATTTCGCATGTCTCCAGTAATCACATGGTACCTGAATGAAAAGAAAACGTTGCAGACGAGGTTGCAATATAACTTGGATTATTTAAGTGGGAGTGGTGCAGAGCATTCGATCTGGTTGCAGATCGGATTCAACTGGGGGGCGAGAGGGGCTCATCATGGGCACGCACATTGAAATTTGATTCACGACTGGTCAGCGCGGCGAGTTTTCGACTGTATTGAATCGGTGAATGGTCGGGAGAAGGGTCAGCCCTTGAAAACAAAGAGCTTACTATACGGGGAGGAAAATTGGTGAAGGTGGAGTTCTCTGATTCTGAGACTGCCCCCTTCTTCAATTTTGTATTCAATCGAATCCAGCGAAGCCTCCCGCGTTTTGACGCCCCTCAAATAAAGAAACAAGTCTCCATTCACAAAATCAATCAGATCCGGCCCAGTGAGAGCGGCATCGTAGTCCAGCTTCCCCTCATAATCCTTCGGCGCCGCCCACACCGACCAGCGATACGTTTCATCAAGAATAAAAGTCATAGGACTCCCCCACCAGCTCTACCTTCTGAGCTTTTTGAAGGTTTGTTCGAACATAAACAAACAATACACCCAGTAGGAATCGAACCTACATCTATGGTTCCGGAAACCACCGGAGAGGGTTGCTGGAATGCGGATTC